>JBQDAV010000041.1:0-23092 GCA_052090405.1 Luteimonas sp. | reverse complement strand
TTTCACCGCCAGCCCGATCGCGTCGCCGATCGCGGTCTCGCGCCCGGCCAGCCCGACCACGCTGTCCAGCAGCTGCTGGCGGACGGTATCGCGGTCGTAGGTGGGAGGCGCCAGCACGTACGCGCGCCGGCCGAACACCAGCAACCCCACCCGGTCGCCCTCGCGGCGGTCGAGGAAATCGGCAAGCACGGCCTTGGCCGCGGTCAGCCGGTCCACCGGTCGCCCGCCCAGCAGCATGTCCTCGTCGGCCATGCTTCCCGACAGGTCCACTGCCAGCATCAGTTCGCGGCCCATCTGCGGCGGCTGCACCGGTTCACCGAGCTGCTGCGGCCGCGCCGCGGCCACGCACAGCAGTCCCCAGGCCAGCCAGGCCAGCGCCAGCGGCCAGCGGCTGCCGCCGGCTCCTCGTGCTGCCCCGCCAGGGCCGCCGGCGGCCACCAGGCGCTCGCCGTGCGGCAGGCGCAGCGCCGCCCCGCCCGGCGGCAGCGCCGGCAGCAGCCGTCGCACCAGCCAGGGCAACGGCAGCGCGAGCAGCATCCACGGCCAGGCGAACCCGGCGAACGCGCCGGCCAGCCAGGCGCTCATCGGCGCGCCTCCGCCAGCTTCAGGAACCGCGTGCGCACCGCCACACGCAGCGCCTCCAGTTCGCCCTCATCAAGCTCGCGCCGGTAGCCGCCATCAAGCAGCAGGCGGCCCAGCTTGCCGTCGAAAGCCGGGGCGCTCGCGTCCCGGTCCAGGAAGACCAGCCATTCCGGGCCCTGGAGGCCGGCAGTCGAGCGGTCATGCTCCAGCGCAGCGCGGCGCAGCAGCTCCGACATCGCGGCGATGCGTGCGGGCGCGCTGCCCGCGGCGGCCACGCGCTCATCGAACATCCGCCGCAGCGCCCGGCGCCGGCGGATTCGCCGCCAGAGCACGAATGCGGCCAGCCCCACCACGACCAGCACCAGCGCGCCGAGCAGCCACCAACCGGGCGCCGGCGGCCACCAGGCGGGCGCCTGCGGCAGGTGGATGTCGCGCAACTGGAGGGTGCCGGCGCTCATGCGCGGGCTGTCCTGGGCACGGCGAACAGCGGCAACCAGTCATCGCCGGGGCCGTCGCAAGGCAGCGCAGCGGCGCGCACGCCCTGCCGCGGCAGCCGCGCAAGCGCCGTCTCCAGCGGCGCGACGTAGGCATTGCGCCAGCGCTGGCGATGCGAGGCCGTGCCCAGGTCCAGCTCCAGCCGGCGCCCGTTGGCGCCGATCGCCAGCGGCTCGGCCGGCGGATCGGATTCAAGCCGGTCAACCGGAAGCAGTACCACCACCTGGCTGTGGGCCGACAGCGACGGCCAGCGACGGTCCGGCACCGCGGCCAGGCTGGCAGGATCGGCCAGCACCAGCAGCCGCGAGCCGGGCCGCAGCACCCGCGCAGCATGCTCCAGGGCCACGTCCAGCCCTTCATCGTCCGGCGGCGGCTGCGCATACCAGCGCGCCAGCGCGTCGAGCACGCGCAGTGCACCGCGCGGCCCGCCCGCCGGCGCCACCGGCGGCTCGCTTGAGCTGCCGCGCAGCGCCGCCACCCGGTCCCCGTCACGCACGGCCATCCAGGTCCCCAGCGCGGCCGCGCGCGCGGCCTGCACCGACTTGAACCGGACCCGGGTGCCGAAATACAGCCCGGGCGCGGTGTCGGCCACCACCAGGGTGAGCCGCTCGCGCTCGGCCTGGAACAGCTTGGTATGGGTGGTGCCGCTGCGCGCGGTCACCCGCCAGTCGATGTGGCGGACGTCGTCACCGGGCGCGTATTCGCGCGACTCCGCGTACTCCATCCCGCGCCCGCGCAGCGGCGAAGGCGCGCGCCCCGCGACGCCCAGGCGCCCACGCCGCGGCGTCCGGTACGCCGCCGCGGCGGCGCGCAGGGCCACCAGCTCGGCCAGGGCAGGCACTACCCCGTTGCCGACCGCTTCCTGATCCTGTCGCCGCTTCGATCGCATGAAAGTTTCAACCACGGCGCTTCATCCGCTTTGATCCGATTTCATCCATGCAGATCCGTGGCAAGTGTTTTCCAGTCAGGGCAGGGGAACCTTCTCGAGCAGCTCGGCCACCAGGCGGTCGCCGTCCCAGCCCTCGGCGGTGGCCTCGTAGCTGGGCAGCACCCGGTGGCGGAGCACGTCCGGGGCGATTGCCCGCACGTCCTCGGGGGTCACGTAATCGCGGCCGGCCAGCCAGGCATGCGCGCGGGCGCAGCGTTCCAGCGCGATCGAGCCGCGCGGGCTGGCGCCCCAGGCGATCCGCCGCGCCAGCTCCTCGTCATAGCGGCCGGCATCGCGCGAGGCCAGCACCAGTTCCACCAGGTAGCGTTCCAGCTGCGGCGCCAGGTGCAGGTCCAGCACCGCTGCGCGGGCGGCGAACACATCGGCAAGCGGCAGGCGCGGCGGCTGCACGGGATCATGGTCCAGCGCATGCCTGGCCCGTTCGCGCGCCAGGCGCAGGATCTCGGTTTCCGCAGACGCATCCGGGTAGCCGACCCGCACGTACATCAGGAAACGGTCCAGCTGGGCCTCGGGCAGCGGGAAGGTGCCCTCCTGCTCGATCGGATTCTGGGTGGCCATCACCAGGAACAGCTCCGGCAGCGGCCAGGTCTTGCCGCCCACGGTCACCTGGCGCTCGCCCATGGCCTCCAGCAGCGCCGACTGCACCTTGGCCGGTGCGCGGTTGATCTCGTCGGCCAGCAGCAGCGGGTGGAACACCGGCCCGGGCTGGAACTCGAAGCGCCCGTCCTGCGGGCGCCAGACCTCGGTGCCGGTCAGGTCGGCCGGCAGCAGGTCGGGGGTGAACTGCAGGCGCGCGAAGTCCGCCTCCAGGCGCGCGGCCAGCGCGCGGATGGCGCTGGTCTTGGCCAGGCCGGGGGCGCCTTCGACCAGCAGGTGGCCGTCGGCAAGCAGCGCGACCAGCAGGCGCTCGACCAGCGCGCCCTGGCCGACGATCTCGGACGAAAGCGCCTCGCGCAGTGCGCTGAACGCATCATGCAGGCGGGATGTCTCGAAGGTTGGGTCGGTGGAGTTTTCCATCTCACGGCAAGCTGGCGACGCCGGTCGCGCCGGGGCCCAGTTTGACCCAAAGCCGCCGGCGGGGTTCAACCCGGAATGAAACGGGGCCCTTGCGGGCCCCGTCGTCGTGCAGCAGGTACGGCGTGCTCAGCGCTGGGCGACGCGCAACACCTTGGGGGTGACGAAGATCAGCAGCTCGGCCTTCTCGCGCTCCTTGCCGCGACGCTTGAACAGGTTGCCGAGGATCGGGATATCGGCCAGGAACGGCACCTTGGACAGGTCACTGCGGTCGCGGAACTCGTACACGCCGCCAATCGACACCGTCTGACCGTCGTCGATCAGCACCGCGGTGGTGATCTCGCGCTTGTTGAGGTTCGGAATCTCGCCGAATTCGCCCATCTGGGTGTATCCAGCGATCTCGTCCTTGGTAATTTCCATCGCCAGGAACACGCGGCCGTCGTTGGTGATGGTCGGAGTGACCTTCAGCTCCAGCAGCACGTCCTTGAACTGCACCGTCGGCACGTTGTTGCTCTGCCCGCCGGTAACCGTCAGATAGCCCACTTCCTGACCCTGGCGGATGGTTGCCTCGCGCTGGTTGCTGGTGACGATACGCGGATTGGAGATCACCTCGCCGCGACCTTCCTGCTGCAGCGCGGACAGCTCAACATTCCAGTTGATGGCGTTGCCGAGAATGGTGAGGCCGAGGGCGCCGGCACCAAGCGAGCGGTCAGCGGGATTGCTGAAGTTCAAGCTGTCCCGCAGATTCCACTCCGGCTCCCCGTCAATGACCGAATTGATGTAGCCCGCGTTCGCGTCCAAGGATCCAGAATAGACCGAACGGCCAGTGGATCCCGAGATGCCAAAGCGCGCGCCGATGTCACGGGCGAAGGATTCGTTGGCGATCACGATCCGGGCCTCGATCACCACCTGGTCGACCGGCTTGTCCAGCTGCTGCACCAGCTCGCGGATCTCGGCCACCCGCTGCGGGATGTCGATCACCAGCAGGGTGTTGGTGCGGCGGTCGAAGCTCAGGCTGCCGCGCGAGGACAGGAAGCCGCGGCTGCTGCCGCCGGAGCCGGCACTACCGCCGCCCTGCCCAGTCTTGCTCTCGTCGGTGAGCAGCACCGCGATGTCCTCGGCGTTGCCGTAGCTGATCGGGATGTACTCGGTGACCATCTCCACCCGCTCTTCCAGCTCAAGCCGCGCGTCTTCGCGGGCACGCTCGTAGGCGGCGATCTCGCTCTGCGGCGCGATCCAGATGACGTTGCCGTTCTGGCGCTTGTCCAGCCCCTTGGCCTGCAGGATGATGTCCAGCGCCTGGTCCCACGGCACGTTGTCCAGCCGCAGGGTCACGTTGCCGCTGACGGTGTCGGCGGCGACCACGTTGAAGTCCGACTCCTCGGCGATCATCTGCAGCACGGTGCGCACCGGCACGTCCTGGAAGTTGAACACCACCGGATGGCCGGTGTAGACGCGCTCCTTCTCCGCCGCGGCCGCGGCCGCCTGGCCGGCGGCAACCGCGCCGGCGGCGCCAACGGCACGCTCGGGCTGCGCCGCGCTGGGCACCAGTTCGACGATGTACTCGCGCCCGGTCTGGTAGGCCATCGGCTCGTAATCGCCGGTGGCGGTCAGCACGATGCGGGTGTTGGTGCCGCTCTGCACCGCGTCGATGCGCTGCACCGGGGTGGCGAAGTCGGAAACATCCAGCGGCCGCTGCAGCGACGCCGGCAGGTTCACGTTGCCGACCTCGATCACCACGCTCGCGCCCTGGGCGCGCATGTCCGGGGCGGCGCCCTCGCCGTCGAAGCTCAGCACCAGCTTGCCGGAGCCGCCGTCCCCGCGGCGGAAGTCGATGTCGTCGACGGCGATCGCGCCGGGAATCTGCTTGGCCGGATCAACCGCCACCGGCGCCGCCGCCTGCAGCGCCGCGAACTGGGGCGCGATGCCTGGCGACTGCGCGGCATGTGCGCCGGAGGTGGCGGCCAGCAGACCCGCGACCAGACCGAAGGTGGCCGAACGGATCGGCAGGACCCGACGCGTCGCACGAGGACCTTGCGCGTTGCTCATCATCTGACTTCCCCTAATCCCTGATAGTTTGTTGTTCACGGGCGGCACTTATTCAATTGCGATCGCTGCCGGGCGCTCCAGCCACCCGCCGGCACCATCCGGAACCAGTTCCACCAATTCGATGCGATCCTCGGCGACCGAAGTGATCCGGCCGTCCGCCTGGCCCATGTAATCGCCCGTGCGTACCCGGTGGGTCACCTTGTTGGGCGCCATCACCAGGCCGATGATCGAACCACCGCGGCCAATCGTACCGACCATTTCAAGGCTGTCGAGCGGGAAATCCTCCAGCTCGTGCTTGCGGCGGTCCGAATCCGGCCGCGGGCCGACGCCGCCGGTATCGGCGAAGGCGTCGCTGAACGGATCGCGCAGGCCCTGGGCGGCGTACTCGAAGGTCTCGAACTGTTGCATCACCGGCAGCGGTTCCAGCGGCGGCGCCGGACGCGCCCGCACGTTGGCCACCCACTCTTCCAGGTTCGGCGCCTCACCCGGGGTGCTGGTGATCCCGCGCCCGCACCCGGCCAGGCCGACCACGACCACCGATGCCAGCACGATCCGCGCCACGTTGCTCATCCTGCGCATGTCAGCGTCCTCCCCCGGCCTGCGCCGCCTCGGCGGCGGCCTGCTGTTCAGCCGCCTCCTCGTCATCCAGGTAGCGGTAGGTCTTGACCGTGCCGGCCAGCTCCAGGTTGGCCCCGGGCCGGATCGCACCGCCGTCGCGCGGCTGCAGCGAGATATCGTGCATGGTCATGATGACCACTCGTGGAAGCGAGGCCACGCCGCTGACGAAGGCGCCGAACTGGTGGTAGCTGCCACGCATGCGCAGCGAGATCGGCTGCTCGGCGTAGAACTCCTTGGGCACCTCCGCCCCGGGCCGGAACAGGTCGTTCTGGATGCCGGTGGCGACCGCGGTCTGGGAGATGTCGGTGATCAGGTCCGGCATCTCGGTCTTGCTCGGCAGCTGGCGCAGCATCTGCTGCAGCTGCTGTTCCATCTGTGCCAGCTGCTGCTTGAGCGGCTCCAGGTTGGTGGCGCGGCCCTGCTTTTCCTCGAACTCGGCGCGCTTCTGGGTCTCCTGCCGCTCCAGCCCCTCCAGCTCACCGAGCTTGTCGCGGACGAAGAACCACCACAGCAGGCCGAAGATCAGCAGCCCGACCAGGATGCAGAACCCGATCTTGTACTCGCGCGGCCACGAACCCATGTTGTTGAAGTCGAGCTCGCGCAGCGACATCTTGCGTTTGGCGCTCACGATGCGGCTCCTTCTTCACTGGCTTCGGCCCCGGCAACGCTTGTCCCGGGATCCACGCCCGCCGTTTCTCCGGCTTCCCCGTCCGGCTGGGCATCGGAGTCGGACGGCGTGGACAGGGTGACCGACAGGCTGAACACGTAGGGCAGCGCCGCGCTGTGCACGCCGGCGCCCTCGGCCCTGGCCTCGATCACTGACAGGCGCGGGTTGGTCATCCAGCCCGCACCCTCCAGGTTGCGCATGTAGGTACTGACCCGGGCGTTGGACTGCGCACGCCCCTCAAGGGTCATCTTCTCGCCTTCCTGCTTGAGGGTGGTCAGCATCACCCCGTCCGGGATGGTGCGCACCAGGGCGTCGAACAGGTGCACCATCTGCGAGCGGCTGGCCTGGAGCTGTTCGATCACTTCCTTGCGCGCCAGCAGGCGTGCACGCTGGCGGTCGAGTTCCTCGATCTCCTTGATCGTCTCGTCCACCTGGGTGATCTGCTGGTCCAGGTAACCGTTGCGCACCTGCTGGCCTTCGATCTGGGCGTTGTAGTAGCCGTTGACCAGGAACCACAGCAACACGCCGGCCAGGGCGGACAGGGCCACCGTGGCGCCGAATTCCTTCTGCCGCTGGTTGCGGCGCTCCACGCGCCACGGAAGCAGGTTGATCCTGGCCATCAGTCAAAGCTCCTGAGTGCGAGCCCGCAGGCGATCATCAGCGCCGGCGCGTCCTGGGCCAGGGCGTGGGCCTGGACCCGCGCCCCCAGGGTCATGTGCGCAAGCGGGTTGGCCACCGCGGTCGGTACGCCGAGCTGTTCCTCGACCATTTCCGAGACCCCGCCAATCGAGGCGCAGCCCCCCGCCAGCACGATCTGGTCGACGCGGTTGAACTCGCTGCCGGCGTAGAAGAACTGCAGCAGGCGGCTGATCTGCTGTACCAGTGCCTCCTTGAACGGCTCGAGCACCTCGATCTCGTAGCTCTCCGGTAGGCCGCCCTGGCGCTTGGCCAGGCCGGCCTCCTCGTAGCTGAGCCCGTAGCGCCGCATCACCTCGTCGGTGAGCTGCTTGCCGCCGAACACCTGTTCGCGGTTGTACAGGCTGCGGCCCTCGCGCAGGATGTTGAGGGTGGTCATGGTCGCGCCGATGTCGACCAGGGCGATGATCCCGTCGGGCGGCGCGTTGAGTGTGCCGGCGAGCAGGCCGTAGGCGTTCTCGATCGCGAAGGCCTCCACGTCGATCACCTTCGCGGTCAGGCCGCCCAGCTTCAGCGCGTCGGTGCGGGTCTCCACGTTCTCAGAACGCGACGCCGCCAGCAGCACCTGCACCATCTCCTCGTTGCCCGACATCGGGCCGAGGACCTCGAAGTCCAGGTTCACTTCCTCGATCGGATAGGGAATGTAGTTGACCGCCTCCAGCTCCACGGCCGACTCCATCTCCTCCTCGTCCAGGTCGGCGGGCATCGGGATGATCTTGGTGATCACCGCCGAGCCGGCGACAGCGGCGGCCGCGTGCTTGGACTTGCTGCCCGAGCGGGCCATGGCCCGGCTGATGGCCTCGCCGACCGCCTCGACCTCGACAATGTTCTTTTCCACCACCGCGTTCGGCGGCAGCGGCTCGACCGCGTAATGCTCGACGCGGTAGCGCTCGCCGCTACGTGAAAGCTGCAACAGCTTGACCGCCGTTGAGCTGATATCCACGCCCACGATCGGCGGCTGGCTTTTTGTGATTAACCCCACGGTTTTCCCCTATTGTCACGGGCGCTTAGGCGCGCAACGTGCCCCGGAGCATTAGATAACGGACTTTTCACTCCTTGGCAACCGTGAAGTGCCCCGAACCGTGCCCCAGTGCCCCCTTCCGCGCGCTTCTCGGGCCTGAACGCCAAACCAGGCCGGCTCGGGACAGGACGGGGCCCCTTGGCCGCCGTCCTCTATAATCCGCGCCCATCTCCATCCGCAACCGGCCCGAAGCCCGAATGCCCTCTTTCAAACGCCTGCTGCGCTGGCTCGCCATCGCGATACTGGGTCTGGGCGTGCTCGGCGCCCTGACCCTGGCCACGCTTTACTTCGTGGTGTCCGCGCGCCTGCCCGACGTCCAGTCCCTGCGCGACCTGGAAATGCAGGAGCCGCTGTACGTGTACGCGCGCGACGGCCGGCTGATGGCGCTGTTCGGCGAGACCCGGCGGTATCCGGTGCGTATCGAAGACGTGCCCGAACAGGTCAAGCAGGCCTTCATCGCCATCGAGGACGCACGCTTCTACGAGCACCACGGGGTCGACTACCGCGGCGTGGCACGCGCCATCTGGCTGCTGGCCACCACAGACGACGAGCGCGTGCCGGGCGGCTCCACCATCACCCAGCAGGTGGCCCGGCAGATCTTCCTCAGCTCGGAATACAGCTACACGCGCAAGTTCGCCGAGATGCTGCTGGCGATGAAGATGGAGCGCGAGCTGACCAAGGACGAGATCCTGGAGCTGTACCTCAACAAGAGCTTCTTCGGCCATCGTTCCTACGGCGTGGCCGCGGCGGCGGAGTTCTACTACGGCAAGTCCCTGGACGAGCTGAGCCTGGACGAGGCCGCCACCCTGGCCTCGATCCCCAAGTTCCCCTCCAGCGGCAACCCGGTCACCAACCCCGAGCGCGCCCGCATCCGCCGCGATTACACCATGCTGCGCATGCACGAGCTGGGCTACATCGACGCGGCGACCGAGCGCGCCGGCAAGGCCGTGCCGATGCACGCACAGCCGCACGAGCCCCCGGTGGAGGTCTACGCCCCATACGTGGCCGAGATGGTGCGGCGGGAAATGATCGCCCGCTACGGCGGCGACGTGTTGACCAAGGGCTACCACGTCACCACCACCATCGACCCGGGTTACCAGGCCGCGGCCGAACAGGCGCTGCGCGAGGGCCTGGTCACATACGACCACCGCTACGGCTGGAGCGGCGCGGAGCGCACCTTCGAACTGGCCGACGACGAGGACGCGGCGACCGCCGCCGCGCGGCTGCGCGGGATCCCGGCCCAGGCCGGGCTGCGGCCCGCGATCGTGCTGCGCAGCGGCAACGGCACCGCGGACGTGGTGCTGGTCGACGGCACCACCGCGACCCTGGACGCCGAATCGAGCGCCTGGACCCGGAGCCCGCCATCGGCGCTGGCCGAGCGCGGCGACATGGTCCGGGTGGCCAGGATCGAGACCCCCGCCAAACAGGCAAACGGGGACGAAGACGCCGAACCGCCGCCGCCGACGGTGACCTGGCGGCTCGGGCAGTTGCCCCGCGCCCAGGCGACCCTGGTGTCGATGGAGTACGACAACGGCGCCCTGCGCGCGCTGGTCGGCGGCTTCAGCTTCGCCGGGCAGAAGTTCAACCGCGCCACCCAGGCGCGACGCCAGCCGGGCTCGGCGTTCAAGCCCTTCATCTTCGCCGCTGCGTTCGAGAAAGGGTTCCATCCCGCTTCGATCGTGCCCGACGCGCCGGTAGTGTTCCGCATGCGGCGCGGCCAGGACTGGCGCCCGGGCAACGCCGACGGCCGCTTCATGGGCCCGATGCAGCTGCGCAACGCGCTGGCGCTGTCGCGCAACCTGGTGTCGGTGCGGCTGCTGGACGCGATCGGCGTGGATTTCGCCCGCCGCTACATCAGCTACTTCGGCTTCGACGAGTCCGAGCTGCCGCCGAACCTGTCGATCTCGCTGGGCACTCCGTCGCTGACCCCGCTCGACGTCACCCGCGGCTATTCGGTGTTCGCCAACGGCGGCTTCCGGGTCACGCCGTGGTTCATCGACGAGGTCCGCGACCGCGGCGGCGAGGTGGTGTTCGAGGCCAATCCGGCCAGCGCCTGCCGCGGCTGCGCCAGCGGTGCCCGACCGGGGCAATCGGGCCAGTCGGGCCAGCAGGCGTCGACCCCGTCCTACGTCGTCGACGGCTTCGACTTCGGCCCGGCCACGCCCGAGCCGGCGCCAGCGCCGGAGCCGGAGGTCGAAGAGGCGCCGGACAGCGGGCCGGCGATGGGCGACATCGTCCTGCGCGAGGCGGACGACGACGCGGAGTTCATCGTTGCCCCGCGGGCGATCGACGAGCGGGTGGCCTGGCAGCTGGTGTCGATGATGCGCGACGTGGTCCGTCGCGGCACCGGCACCGCCGCGCGCGTGCTCGAGCGCGAGGACCTGGGCGGCAAGACCGGCTCCACCAACGACTACCGCGACGCGTGGTTCGTCGGCTTCGGTGGCAACCTGACCACCACGGTCTGGGTCGGCCGCGACGACAACCGCTCGCTTGGCCGGCGCGAGTACGGCGGCCGCGCCGCGCTGCCAATCTGGATCGACTACATGCGCGTGGCCCTGGACGGCCAGGAACCGATGCCGCACGAGATGCCCGACGGGCTGGTCGAGGTGGCGGTGAGCGCGGGCGGCAGGCTGCTGCCGGAAGGCTCCGGCGGGCGGGCCGAATATATCAAGGTCGAGGACCTGGAGCGGATGGCGGCGGAGATCGACGACGGCTTCGACAGTACGATGCCGGCCGAAGAGGTCTACGACATCTTCTGAGCGTGCGGGTCACGGCGGTTGCGCTACAGTCGGGCGATCCTCCGGCCAGGGAGACCGCCATGCACCGCGCCCGCCAGCACGCCGAGAACCGGACCCGCGAACGCCGGCTGCGCCTGGCCCACGAGGCGGCGCGGCTGATGGCCGAAGGCGGGATCAGTGATTTCCGCCAGGCCAAGCTCAAGGCAGCCCATCGCCTGGGCATCCGCGACGATGCCGCGCTGCCGCGCAACCGTGAGATCGAGGAAGCGCTGCGCGAATACCAGCGCCTGTTCCTGGGCGAAGAGCAGGACGACGCGCTGCGGGTCCGGCGCGAGGCTGCGCTGCACGCGCTGGAGTTTTTCGCCCCGTTCGATCCGCGCCTGGCCGGCCCGGTGCTGGAAGGCACTGCCGACGCCAACTCCCCGGTCGCCCTGCAGCTGCATGCCGAAGATCCCGACGCCGTTCCACGATTCCTGGACGAACACGGCATTCCCGCCACGTCACGCAGCCGCCGGGTGCGCCTGGACCGGACCCGCAGCGGCGACTTCCCGGTGTGGATATTCAGTGCCGAGGACCTGACCATCGACCTGACCGTGCTGCCGCGCCTGGCGCTGCGCCAGGCGCCGCTGTCGGCGATCGACGAAAAGCCGATGCGCCGCGCCTCGGCCGCCCAGCTCCGCCAGCTCCTCGCCGAGGAAGGCGCGGACGGGGACGAAGCCAACCGCCCCCGCATGGGCCCCTCCGCATAGGAGGGTCATCCGCGCCAATACGAAAAACGCCCCGGGGTCCGGGGCGTTTTCGCGGGTGCCGTCGCGGTGGGTCAGCGCTTGTCGAGCGGCACGTAGTCGCGCACGCCGGCGCCGGTGTAGATCTGCCGCGGGCGGCCGATCTTGGCCTCCGGATCGACCTGCTGCTCCAGCCAGTGCGCCACCCAGCCGGCGGTGCGACCGATGGCGAACATCACCGTGAACATCTCGGTGGGGATCTTCAGCGCCTTGTAGATGATGCCGCTGTAGAAGTCGACGTTGGGGTACAGCTTGCGCTGCACGAAGTAGTCGTCCTTGAGCGCGGCCTCCTCCAGCTTCATCGCCACTTCCAGCATCGGGTCGTCGATGCCCAGCTCGTCGAGCACCTTGTGGGTCATCTCGCGGATGATCTTCGCGCGCGGGTCGAAGTTCTTGTACACGCGGTGGCCGAAGCCCATCAGCCGGAAGCCGGACTCCTTGTCCTTGGCCCGGGCAACGGCGGCGTCCACGTTCTTCGGATCGCCGATCTCCTCGAGCATCTTCAGCACCGCCTCGTTGGCACCGCCGTGCGCCGGCCCCCACAGGGCGGCGATGCCGGCCGACACGCAGGCGTACGGGTTGGCTCCGGTGGAGCCGACCAGGCGCACGGTCGAGGTGGATGCGTTCTGCTCGTGGTCGGCGTGCAGGATGAACAGCAGGTCCAGCGCCTTGGCCACCACCGGGTTGAGTTCCAGCTTCGCGCCGGGCGCCTCGAACATCATGTGCAGGAAGCGGGTGACGTAGTCCTGGCTGTTGTCCGGGTAGGAGATCGGCCAGCCGATCGAGTACCGGTAGGCGGCCGCGGCCAGGGTCGGCATCTTGGCGATCAGCCGCACCGCGGCCATGCGCCGCTGCTCGGGATCGTCCAGGTCCAGGGTGTCGTGGTAGAACGCCGACAGCGAGGCGACCGAGCCGCACAGCATCGCCATCGGATGGGCGTCGTGGCGGAAGCCGGTGAAGAAGTTCTTCAGCGCCTCGTGCATCATCGTGTGATGGGTCACGTCGTGCTCGAAGGCTTCCTTCTGCTTCGCGTCCGGCAGTTCGCCGTCGATCAGCAGGCTGGCCACCTCCAGGAAGCTGGATTTCTCCGCAAGCTGGTCGATTGGATAGCCGCGGTAGAGCAGCACGCCCTCGTCGCCGTCGATGTAGGTAATCGCGGACTTGCACGAGGCGGTGGCGGTGAAGCCGGAGTCGTAGGTAAAGCAGCCCGTCTGCTTGGGCAGCGATGCAATGTCGATGCAGGGATTGCCGAGGGTGCCCTTGAGCACCGGCAGCGTCACCGGCTTGCCGCCGGCGTCCAGCGTGACCTGGTCAAGATCTGACACGGTTCACTCCTATTCAAGGGGCTTCGTCATCCTCGGCGCAGCGGCCGGGGCGAAGCGATGGATCGTGTGGGAGAAGCGGTGGCAGGTGCCGCCGCGACGGGATCGATTATCGCACAACGCAGGCGCGACCCCGCCCCGCCGATGGTCGAAGCCGGCCCGGACCCACAAACGGGAACGGCCGCCCGATGGCGGCCGTTTCACGCTGCCTGGACCCGCACGGATGCGGGCCCGCGGCGATTACTTGGCGTAGCGCTTGCGGAACTTGTCGACCCGGCCGCTGGTATCCATGATCTTGTTCTGGCCCGTGTAGAACGGGTGCGAGGCCGAGGACACCTCGATCTTGACCAGCGGGTATTCGTTGCCGTCTTCCCACTTGATCGTCTCCTTGGAGGAGGCGCCCAGGGTGGAACGGGTGAGGATCTTGAAGTCCGAGGTCACGTCCTGGAACACGACCTGGCGGTATTCGGGATGGATATCGGCCTTCATGGCGGCACCGGCGTTACGGGGAGCCGAGCAGTATAGCCCGTCCCCGGTACCGGCCGCAATCCATTGGGATCCTGCCCCCCACCCCCGCTGCAGCGCGGACCCGGCATCCGCTCAGCCGGCGGCCAGTGCATCCCGGGCCAGCGCTTCGAAGCGCTCCTGGTCATAGCCGGCCAGGATCCGCGCATTGTCCGCGGCGCCGGTCTGGCGCTGCCAGTCGACCAGGGTCATGCCGCGGGCGTGGCGGCCGTCCAGTTCCACCACCACCGGCCGCTCCCCGACCTCCAGCGCACCGTCCGGCTGCAGCGCCCAGGCCATTGCCAGCGCGTCGGCGCAGAACCACAGCGGGCCGCGGCTGTCGGCGGACCAGCGCCGGGAATGGCGCGAGATCGCATCGTAGAACCCGGCGCGCGCGGTCCCGGCCGCAAGCCAATGGTCGACCCGCTCGTGCGGCAGCCCGTGGGCAACGACCGCCTCCCAGTCCGCGAGATCCAGCCGCGGGAATGCCTGGAACACGATGTGCGCCGCCTCCGGGTCGAAGGCGATGTTGAACTCGGCCGCGGGGGTGATATTGCCGTGCGCGGTGACCGCGCCGCCCATCACCACCAGGCGCCCGACCCGCTCCGGCAGGGTCGGGTCCAGCCGCAGCGCCAGGGCCAGGTTGGTCAGCGGGCCCAGCGCCACCAGCAGCAGGCGCCCGGCGTGTTCATGCGACAGGCGCAGGATCGCCAGCGCGGCATGCTCATCGGCCGCCCGGCGGGCGGCCGGCGGCAGGCCGGCGTCACCAAAACCATCCTCACCGTGCACATGGGCCGCGTCCACCGACGGATGCAGCAGCGGCGTGGCGCAGCCGGCGAACACCGGCGCGTCCGCCGCGCAGACCTCGGTCACCCGCAGCGCGTTGGCCACCGTGTGCTCCAGCCCCACGTTGCCGGCGGTCACGGTCAGGCCGACCACGCGGTGGCCCGGGTCGTTGAAGGCCATCAGAAGGGCCAGGGCATCGTCCACGCCCGGGTCGGTGTCGATCAGCAGGGGAATACGTTCGTCCATGGGTCATTATCCTTCCGGCGCGGCGCGCCGTGTCCAATTCCAGGGTTCAGGCGCCGGCATAGCGCGCGGCCCCTCCGATCCAGCGCTCGACCAGGCGGTCGGCAGCGTCCGGTTGCTCGCGCAGCAGCGTCTCGCCCAGGCGGTGCACCTCGGGCAGCAGGTCTGCGTCGCGCACCAGGTCGGCGACGCGGAACGCCGCCAGGCCGGTCTGGCGGGTGCCGAGCAGCTCGCCCGGCCCGCGCAGCTCCAGGTCCCTTTCGGCGATTACGAACCCGTCGCCGGTTTCGCGCATGGTTTCCAGCCGCTGCCGCGCCATCCGCGACAGCGGCGGCTGGTACAGCAGCACGCAGCTCGACGCCGCGCTGCCCCGCCCCACCCGGCCGCGCAGCTGGTGCAGCTGCGACAGCCCCAGCCGCTCGGCGTTCTCCACGATCATCAGCGAGGCGTTGGGCACGTCCACGCCAACCTCGATCACCGTGGTGGCCACCAGCAGGTCGATGTCGCCGTCCTTGAACCGGCGCATGGTGTCCTGCTTTTCCGCGGCCTTCATGCGCCCGTGCACCAGCCCCACGCGCAGCTCCTCCAGCGCCCCGGAAAGCATTTCAAAGGTGCCCTGCGCGGCCTGCGCGATCACTTCGTCGCTGTCGTCGATCAGCGTGCAGACCCAGTACGCCTGCCTGCCCTGGGCGCAGGCGGCGCGGATGCGCTCGATCAGCTCCGGCCGCCGTTCGGCGCTGAGCACCACGGTCTGCACCGGCGTGCGCCCCGGCGGCAGCTCGTCGATGGCGGACACGTCCAGGTCAGCGTAGGCGGCCATGGCCAGGGTGCGCGGGATCGGGGTGGCGGTCATCACCAGCTGGTGCGGCACCTGCCCGGCCACCGCGCCCTTGTCGCGCAGCGCCAGCCGCTGGTGCACGCCGAAGCGGTGCTGCTCGTCGATGATCGCCAGGCCCAGGTCGCGGAAAACCACTCCTTCCTGCATCAGCGCATGGGTGCCAACGACGACCTGGGCGCGGCCGTCGGCAACTTCCGCGAGCGCCTGCGCCCGCAGCTTCGCCGGCAGCTTGCCGGCCAGCCACGTCACCCGGACGCCCAGCGGTTCCAGCCACTGGCTGAAGCTGGCCAGATGCTGTTCGGCCAGCAGTTCGGTGGGCGCCATCAGCGCCACCTGCACGCCAGCCTCCACCGCTGCGGCAGCCGCCAGCGCGGCGACCACGGTCTTGCCGCTGCCCACGTCGCCCTGCACCAGGCGCAGCATCGGCACCGGGCTGGCGACGTCGCGGACGACCTGCGCCAGCACCCGCTCCTGTGCCCCGGTCAGCGCGAACGGCAGCGTCGCGCGCAGCTTCCCCGCCAGCGCCCCTCCGGCATCGAGCACCGGCGCCGCGTGCTGCTGCAGGGCGATGCGATGCCTGCGCAGGCTCAGGTGGTGGGCCAGCAGTTCCTCCAGCACCAGCCGCCGCTGCGCCGGATGGGTAGCGGCCAGCAGCGCGGCGACGTCGGCGTCGGCCGGCGGCCGGTGCACGGTCAGCAGCGCATCGCGCAGCGATGGCAACTCGCGCTTGCGCAGTTCACCGGCGGGCAGCGATTCAAGCGATCCGTCATCGGGCAGCCGGTCCAGCGCCTGGCCGATCAGCCGGCGCATGGTGGCCGCGCCGATGCCCTCGACCTGCGGGTAGACCGGGTCCAGCCGCTCGCCCAGCTCCCCGCCCTCGTCCGCAGCCAGCACCCGGTAGCTGGGGTGCACCATCTCCAGGCCGTGCTGGCCCGGGCGCGCGGTGCCGTAGCAGCGCACCCGCGCACCCACCTGGAACTGCGCCACCTGCGCGGCGCGGAAGTGGAAGAACCGCAGCACAAGGGTCGACCGGGAATCATCACCGATCGCCACCCGCAGCGTCGGCCGGTAGCGGAAGCCGCGCTCCACGGCCTGCACCACTCCCTCCACCTGGCAGGCAACGCCCGGCTGCAGCGCGCGGACCGGCACGATCCGGGTGCGGTCCTCGTACTGCCGCGGCAGCTGCATCCACAGGTCCTGCACGGCCAGCAGGCCACGCGCGGCCAGCTTTTCGGCGGTGCGTGCGCCGACCCCGCCCAGCGAAGTCAGCGGCGCGAGCGCGGGATCGTTGCCGTTCAGTCCAGCACCATCACCGCATCCACCTCGAAGGCCACCCCCTTGGGCAGGCCCGCCACCTCGATGGTGGAGCGCGCGGGATACGGCGCGTCGAAGTATTCGGACATCACCGAATTGACCACCGCGAACTCGCCCAGGTCGGTCAGGTACAGGCCCAGGCGCACGATGTCGTCCATCGAGCCGCCGGCCGCATCGGCAACGGCCTTCAGGTTGTCGAAGGCCCGCCGCGCCTGCGCCTCGATGCCGCCTTCGACCACCTCACCCGACGCCGGATCCAGCGGGATCTGGCCGGAAAAGTAAACCGTGTTGCCGCTGCGCACGGCCTGCGAATAGGGACCGATCGCGGCGGGGGCTCGGTCGGTATTGATCGGGGTACGGGCCATCAACGACTCCAGACGTAGGGGTAATCCCCCGATGATAGTAGGAGCGCGCCATGCGCGCTCCTACAAACGCTGGATACCGTGGACCACGCCCTGCCGGCGCACCCGGCGGATCACGTCGGCCAGGTGCTTGCGGGTGCGCACCTGGATCGAGAAGCGGATCGCGGCGACGCTGCTGTCGCGCTCCAGGTAATCGACGCCATCGATGTTGGATTCGGCCTGGGCGATCGCCGACGCCACCTGCGCCAGCACGCCGGGCCGGTTCGCCACATCCACCCGCAGGCTGGTGCTGTAGTCACCCTCCACCTCGCGGTCCCAGCCGATCGCCACCCACCGGTCCGGGGACTTGCGGTACTCGACCACGTTCGGGCATTCGATCCGGTGCACCACGATGCCCTTGCCGGCGGTGTGGTAGCCCATGATCTCGTCGCCCGGGATCGGCATGCAGCAGTTGGCGAAGGTGACCACGCCGCGCTCGTTGCCGGTGATCAGGATCCGCTCGCCCTGCCCGCGCGGCATGCTCCCGGCGAACAGGTCGCCGCTGCCGGCGCTGTGCTGGGCCAGGGTCTGCGCGACCTGGCTGGGCATGCGGTTGCCAAGGGCGATATCGGCCAGCAGCTCTTCCAGCCGCCGGTAGCGCAGCTCGGCCAGGTACGCCTCCAGGCGCTCGGCAGGCAGGCGCTCGAGCGAGCTGTCGATATCCTCCAGCGCGCGGTCGAGCATCCGGTGGCCAAGCTGCACCGCATCCTCGTGTTCGATCTGCTTGAGCTGCTGGCGGATGGCGGTACGCGCCTTGCCGGTGGCCACGAACTCCAGCCACTGCGGCTTGGGCGTGGCCGACTTGGCCGTAATCACCTCCACCTGCTGGCCGCTGGCCAGCTTGGTGCGCAGCGGCACCAGCCGCCGGTCCACGCGCGCGGCGACCGCGCGGTTGCCCAGGTCGGTGTGCACCGCGTAGGCGAAGTCGAGCGCGGTGGCGTTGCGCGGCAATGCCAGGATGTCGCCCTGGGGCGTGAACAGGTAGACCTCGTCCGGGAACAGGTCGACCTTCACGTTCTCCAGGAATTCCAGCGACGACCCGGTCGCGCGCTGCGACTCCAGCAGCCCGGAGATCCACGAGTGGGCCCGGGTCTGTGCGCTGTTGGGGCTGCCGCCATGCTTGTAGGCCCAGTGCGCGGCAATCCCGCGCTCGGCGATCAGGTCCATCTCCTCGGTCCGGATCTGGACCTCGATCGGCGAGCCATAGGGCCCGAACAGCACCGTGTGCAGGGACTGGTAGCCGTTGGCCTTGGGAATGGCGATGAAGTCGCGGAAGCGCCCGTCCAGCGGCTTGTACACCGCATGCACCACGCCCAGGGTCCGGTAGCTGTCGGACACCGTGCGCACGATGACGCGGAAGCCGAACACGTCCATCACCTGGTCGAAGCTCTTGCCCTCGGCCTGCATCTTCGAATAGATGCTCCAGGGTGACTTGACCCGGCTGACCAGCCGGTATTCCAGCCCTTCGTTGGTCAGCTGCTGGGCAAGCTGCGCCTCAATCCGGGCCATCGCCTCGCGCCGCACCAGCGGCTGTGCGCGGATCCGTTTCTCCATCACCGCATGGCGCATCGGGTGCAGGTTGCGGAAGCCCAAGTCCTGCAGTTCTTCCTTGATCGTGTTCATGCCCAGGCGCTGGGCGATCGGCGCGTAGACCTCCAGGGTCTCGCGGGCGATGCGCTCGCGCGCCTCGCCGGTCTGCGCGCCCAGGGTGCGCATGTTGTGCAGGCGGTCGCCGAGCTTGATCAGGATCACGCGCAGGTCGCGCGCCATCGCCAGCATCATCTTGCGGAAGCTTTCCGCGGTCGCTTCCTGGCGGCTGCTGAAGTGCAGCTTGTCCAGCTTGGTCACACCGTCCACCAGTTCGGCCACGGCCTCGCCGAACTCGCCGGCCAGCGCGTCGCGGGTGAGCGGGGTGTCCTCGATGGTGTCGTGCAGGATGGCGGCGACCAGGGTCTCCAGGTCCACCTTCAGCTCGGCCAGCACCTTGGCCACCGCCACCGGGTGGGTGATGTAGGGCTCGCCGGACCTGCGGTTCTGGCCTTCGTGCGCCGCCGCGCCCACCTCCCAGGCGCGACGCAGCACCGCGCGCTGGCCGTCGTCCAGGTAATCGGCCGCCTGCTCCAGCTCACGCAGGTAGCCGGGCACCGCCTCATCGGCGTGCGTGTCGGTCCGGGGGGGAGCGGGCGTGGGCCGGGTCATGCCGCCAGCGTAGCGGGGCGGCGCCGAATGGGGAATGGGGTCGCGGGGCCCCTCCGGGGCCGGCAGGCCTTTGCGCGTAAGTAAAGGAGGAGGCATCCGCCGCAGGCGGGTGCCGGGGGACATGGAGCGCAAAGGCCTGCCGGCCCCGGAGGGGCTTGGGTTGCACGGGAGGGATAAAAGCAAACGGCCCCGCAAAAAGCGGGGCCGCGTGCGGCGATTCAGGCGCGGCGCGAGACTACAGGTCTTCGCCCTTGGCCAGTTCCTCGTCGGCCACCACCTCGGCGGCGGCCCACTCCAGCGCCTCGCGCTCCTTGCGCTCGCGCTCGACCTTGTCCACGGCCTCGATGTAGTCGTTGTCGATCGCGCGCGCGGCAATCTCGCGCAGCGCCAGCACGGTCGGCTTGTCGTCGTTCTCGTTGCTCTCGATCTGCGGATCAACGCCATTGGCAAGCTGGCGCGCGCGCTTGGCGGCCATCATGACCAGTTCGAAGCGGTTATCGACCACTTCCATGCAATCTTCAACGGTAATGCGGGCCATACGGGCTCCCGGCGGCGGTCAGCCGCGCGAATGTTGGGGACAGGACCGGCCATTTTACCGGTGGGTGCACGCCGCACGCAAGCGCAGTCGTTGAAAATCAACGGGTTGGCGCAGGAATCCCGTCCCAGGGCCTCAGCGGCCGTCCAACAGGGCCCGCAGCAGCTCCCGATGCCGCCGCTGCTGCTGCGTCTGCCGCAGCCGGCTGGCAACGAAGATCGCGCACATCTCGGCCACGGCCGCGTCGAAATCCTCGTTGACGATCAGGAAATCGAACTCGTCGTGGTGCGACATCTCCTCGCGGGCGGCGGCAAGGCGCCTGGCGATCACTTCGTCGCTGTCCTGGCCGCGCTTGCGCATGCGCTCCTCCAGCGCCGCGCGCGAAGGCGGCAGGATGAAGATGCCGACCGCGTCGGGCACCTGCGCACGCACCTGGCGCGCGCCCTGCCAGTCGATCTCCAGCAGCACGTCCCGCCCGGCCGCGAGCTGCGGCTCCACCGACTGCTTCGCGGTGCCCTTCAGGTCACCGTGCACCCTGGCGTGCTCGAAGAACTCGCCGGCCGCGACCATGCGCTGGAATTCAGGCTCACCGACGAAGTGGTAGTGCTCGCCGTCGCGCTCGCCCGGCCGCGCCGGTCGCGAGGTGAACGAGATCGACAGGCTCACCGACGCATCCCGCGCCAGGCAGGCGTTGACGATGCTCGACTTGCCCGCCCCCGAGGGCGCGGCAACGATGAACAGGGTTCCGCGCATGGCCTCACTCAAGGTTCTGCACCTGCTCGCGCACCTGGTCGATCAGCACCTTCAGGTCCACCGCCGCCTGCGAGGTGCGCCGGTCGACGGACTTGGAGCCCAGGGTATTGGCTTCGCGGTTGAATTCCTGCAGCAGGAAATCCAGGCGTCGGCCCACCGGGCCGTCCTGGGCCAGCACCCGCCCGATCTCCTGGATATGGCTGTCCAGGCGGTCCAGCTCCTCATCCACGTCCAGCTTCTGCAACCACAGCACCAGCTCCTGCTCCAGCCGGCCCGGATCCAGCGGCTGGCCCAGGTCGGCCACGCGCGCTTCCAGCTTGGCCCGCTGGCCGTCGCGGATCGCCGGCATCATCGTGCGCACCTCGGCGGCGATGCGGGTGATGCCTTCCACGCGCTCGGCGATCACGGCGGCAAGCCTGTCGCCCTCGCGCCGGCGCGCCTCCAGGAACTGCCCGAGCACCTCGTCCAGCAGCGAAATCGCCTCGGTTTTCAGCGCTTCGGCATCCACCGCCTGTGATTGCAGCACGCCCGGCAGCTGCAGCAGGCCGGTCACTTCGGTGGTCAGCCCCGGGAAGCGGCCGTCCAGCGATTGGGCCAGCGAAGCCAGCCGTCCCAGCGCATCCTCGTCCACCGCCAGCGCCTGCGACGCGTCGGTGCGCAGGCGGAAGGACATGTCCAGCTTGCCGCGCGTGACCCGCGCCGACACCCGCTCGCGCAGCGTCGGCTCCAGCGCGCGCAGGTCCTCTGGCAGCCGCGTGGCCAGTTCCAGGAAACGGTGGTTGACCGCGCGCAGCTCGCAGCCCAGCGTGCCCCAGGCGGTGCTGCGTTCGGCCGCCGCGTAGGCGGTCATGCTTCTGGTCATCGCGGCGCAGGAAAATGGCGGGCGCGCAGTATGCCATTTGCGCGGCGGTGCCTGCCGGCGGCTGCTAGACTTCCACGCCCCCACAGACCCCTCCCGGTGCCATGACATCGATCCAGCGCCCCAGCGGCCGCGCGCCCGACCAGCTTCGCCAGGTGCGCCTGGAGCGCGGCTTCACCCGTCACGCCGAAGGCTCGGTGCTGGTGTGCTTCGGCGAGACCCGGGTGCTGTGCACGGCCAGCGTCGAGGAGCGCGTGCCGGGCTTCCTGCGCGGCAAGGGCGAGGGCTGGGTAACCGCCGAATACGGCATGCTGCCGCGCGCCACCCACACCCGCAGCGACCGCGAGGCCGCGCGTGGCAAGCAGGGTGGGCGCACCCTGGAGATCCAGCGCCTGATCGGCCGCTCGCTGCGTGCCTGCGTGGACCGCGCGGCGCTGGGCGAGCGCACCATCACGCTGGACTGCGACGTGCTGCAGGCCGATGGCGGCACCCGCACCGCGGCGATCACCGGTGCCTATGTGGCCCTGGTGGACGCGGTGCGCGGGCTGATGGCCAGGCGCAAGCTCCTGCGCGATCCGCTGTACGGCGCGGTCGCGGCGGTTTCGGTGGGCGTGTACCGCGGCGTGCCGGTGCTGGACCTGGACTACGCCGAGGACAGCAGCTGCGACACCGACATGAACGTGGTCATGAATGACGGCGGCGGTTTCATCGAGCTGCAGGGCACCGCCGAGGGACACGCCTTCCGGCGCGACGAGCTCGACGCGCTGATCGGCCTGGCCGAAACGGGCACCGCCGAGCTGTTCCGCCTGCAGCAGGAGGCGCTGGCCGGATGAAGCTGGTCCTGGCCAGCAACAACGCCGGCAAGGTGGCGGAGTTCAACCGCCTGCTGGAAGGCAGCGGACTGCAGGCCCGGCCGCAGGCGGAACTGGGCGTGGCGGACGTTGAAGAAACCGGCCTGACCTTCGTCGAAAACGCGCTGCTCAAGGCGCGCAACGCCGCCCGCGAAACCGGGCTGCCCGCGCTGGCCGACGATTCTGGCCTGTGCGTGGACGCGCTTGATGGCGCCCCGGGCCTGTATTCGGCGCGCTACTCCGGCCCGGAGGCGGACGCGGCGCGCAATAACGCCAAGCTGCTCGACGCCCTGCGCGAGGTGCCCGACGAACGTCGCGGCGCACGCTTCTGCTGCGCGCTGGTGCTGCTGCGCCACGCGGAAGATCCGCAGCCGCTGATCGCCGAGGGCAGCTGGGAAGGCCGCATCCTGCACGCCCCGCGCGGGGAACACGGCTTCGGCTACGACCCGGTATTCCTGGATCCGGAAAACAACCTGACCGCTGCCGAACTCGACCCGGCGATCAAGAACCGCATCAGTCACCGCGGCCGCGCCCTGGAACTCCTCCGCCAGCGCCTGCCCGGTTTCCTCCCGTAAGAGCGCGCCATGCGCGCGAAGCCGCCTGAACCTGGTTGCCGCGCCTGCCCGATCACCCGCTGGCGCGCAGCCTTGATCGCCCACATCGCAACCTGACGGGCCCCGCCGCGGCCGGCAGGCCTTTGCGCTCCATGTCCCCCGGCCTCCGCCTGCGGCGGATGCCTCCTCCTTTACTTACGCGCAAAGGCCTCCCGACCACGACGGGACTCGGCTTCGGCACCTTTCGATCCACCGCGTATTCCTAGGCGGCGGGTGGGGGTGCCCTTTAGTCGTAAGTAAAGGAGGAGGTGGCGGCCGC
>JBQDAV010000040.1:18705-23689 GCA_052090405.1 Luteimonas sp. | reverse complement strand
CGGCTGTTCAGCGTCGGCCCGGCCGCGGTCCGCCACGTGCCGCGGCTGTTCGCCCGCAACGAGCGCCTGGTCTGCCACTTCGACACGGACTTCGGGCCGATGGCGATGGTGATGGTCGGCGCGCTGCTGGTCTCGGGCGTTGAAACCGTCTGGAGCGGCGAGGAAATCCCCGCCTACGGCGACCGCATCACCCGCAAGGACTACCGCGACCGGGGCATCGTGCTGGAGCGTTTCGCCGAGATGGCACGCTTCAACTACGGCTCGACCGTGATCGTGCTGCTGCCGTCGGGCGTTGCCGAGCTCTCGCCGGAGCTGGTCCCCGAAGGAGCCGTCCGGCTGGGCCAGCGCCTGGCGACCCTGGCCCAGAACTCCCCGTAGACCTGCCTCCCCGTAGAGCGGAGCAAGCAGCGGGACGCCGGGAAGGGATTATTGCGAGCAGCCTTCCAGGCTCAGCCGCTGACCCGGCCGGATGGTGTAGGACGGCGCCCTGAGCCCGTTGGCACTGGCCAGGCGCCGCACGCTGCAGCCGTAGCGCCGGGCGATCCGGCTCAGGGTCTCGCCCCGGCTCACGCGGTGGGTGCCCGGTGCCTCCGGGCGCGCCTGCGGCGCCGCGGGCGCCGGGCTGGAGCGCACGATGGCATTGTCGGGATCACTGTTCACCAGTTCGTGGGCGATCTCCGCGCGCGCGCTGCGCGTGCACCAGCGTCCATACAGCCTGGCCACGTCCGCGGTGGCGTTGATCGTGGTGCCGGCCGGGATCACGTCATCGGCCCGGTAGCGCGGATTGAGGTTGCGCAGCATGCGCATGTAGCCGTAGCGGGTACCGCCGTTGCCCAGGCAGATGGTCAGCTCGTAGATCGAGGTGTCCTTCTCCAGCGCCAGCAGCTCCGGGCGCGCATTGATCTTTTCGAACTCCAGCCCGTAGCGGCGCGGATGCAGGAACAGCCAGGCCGCGGCGATCACCATTGGCACGTAGTCGCGGGTCTCGGGCGGGAACTGGCTGTAGACCGGTTCGTCCCAGAAGCTGCGCCCGCCGTTCTCGCGGTGGATGCGGCGTGCGCGCCCTTCCCCGCCGTTGTAGCCGGCCAGCGCCAGCTCGATGTTGTTGTTGAGCTCGGCCAGGCGCTCGTTGAGATAGGCGGCGCTGGCTTCGGACGAAGCGTAGGGATCGTAGCGGGTGTCGAAGCCGCTGCTGTCCGGCCCCAGGCCGAAGCGCAGGCCGGTGGCGGGCATGAACTGCAGTGGCCCCGCGGCCCCGGCGCGCGAGGTCGAATGCACCCGGCCGGTGGATTCCTTGGCCAGGATGCCGAACAGCAGCGCCTCCGGCAGGCCGGCGCGCTCGAAGTTCGGCCACATCCGGTGGCGCATGTACTGGTAGTTCTCGTGGCTGACGATCAGCGAGTGGCGCATGTCGGTCAGCCAGCGCCGGATGCCCTCCTGCACCGCCGGGTTGAACTGGACCATTTCCACGAAGCGGCGCCCGTCGCTGAGCAGGGCCGCGGCGCGCGCCGCCTCGGGCACGTCGGCGCCGACGCTGCCGGCCAGCATGCCGTCCGGGTCCGGATCAAACGGATCGATTTCATCCTCAGGGTCCGTGGCCGCCTCGTCCGCCCCGGCCTTGAGCAGGCGCTTGAAGGTGGTGACGAAGTTCGCCGGGTCGCAGCCGCGCAGCTCGCCGCACTCGACCACCACGTCCTCCATGTCCTCCAGCGCGGCGTCGCTTTCGGCCACCGCCCCAGGTTCGTTGTTGCGCGCCCGCACCAGCGCCTCGCGGTAGCGGGTTTCGGCCACGTCCATGCGCTGCTGCAGGATTTCAGCGGCCTGCCGGTCGCGACGCGACTGCGCCTGGGCATCGAACGGAACCAGCAGTGACAGGACGAGGATGGTGGCGGCGGACAGCCGGAATGCAGAGCTTGCGAGTGCGGGCATGGGATAAGCAGGGCCAGGCGGACGCGCAGGTTAGCCGCGGTGCCATCGCCGGGCAAACCCCGGCCCGCGCCGGCGGCGATCGCATAGAATCCGGGCCATCCCATTGTCAGGACGACCCATGCAGCCGGACCCCATCCTCCTCGGCCGATCCGTCACCACGCCCGAAAGCGGCAACGTGCACCTGCTGCCGCGCTACGGCAACCGCCACGGCCTGGTCGCCGGCGCCACAGGCACCGGCAAGACGGTGACGCTGATGATGCTGGCCGAGTCGTTCTCGCGCGCCGGGGTCCCGGTGTTCATGGCCGACATGAAGGGTGACGTCGCCGGCGTGGCCGTGCCCGGGACCATGGACGACGGCCTGCAGAAGCGGATCGACCTGATGGGTATCGACGGCTTCACGGTCGAAGGCAGCCCGACGATCTTCTGGGACCTGTACGGAAAGCTCGGCCACCCGGTGCGCACCACCGTGACCGAGATGGGCCCGACCCTGCTGGGCCGGATCCTGGAGCTCAACGACACCCAGTCCGGCGTGCTGGACATCGTGTTCGCGCTGGCCGACGACCGCGGCCTGCTGCTGCTGGACCTGGCCGACCTGCGCGCCCTGCTCGCCCTGGTGCTGGAGGAACGCAAGGCGGTGTCGGCCGAGTACGGGCTGGTCAGCTCGCAGTCGGTGGGCGCGATCCAGCGCGCCCTGCTGCGGCTGGAGCAGGACGGCGGCGAAGCGTTCTTCGGCGAGCCGGCTCTGGAACTGCACGACCTGATGCGCACCGCGCCCAACGGCCGCGGCGTGATCGGCATCCTCGCCGCCGACCAGCTGCTGATGCGTCCGCGCCTGTATTCCAGCTTCCTGCTGTGGCTGCTGTCGGAACTGTTCGAGGTCCTGCCCGAGGTCGGCGACCTGGACAAGCCGAAGCTGGTGTTCGTCTTCGACGAGGCCCACCTGCTGTTCGACGACGCGCCGGCGGCGCTGCGCCAGCGGATCGAACAGGTGGTGCGGCTGATCCGCTCCAAGGGCGTGGGCGTGTACTTCTGCTCGCAGTTCCCCGATGACGTGCCCGACGAGATCCTCGGCCAGCTCGGCAACCGCGTGCAGCACGCGCTGCGCGCCTTCACCCCGCGCGACCAGAAGGCGGTGCGCACCGCGGCCCAGACCTTCGTGCCCAACCCGGACCTGGACGTGGAGGACACCATCTCGCGCCTGGGCACCGGCGAGGCGCTGGTGTCCACGCTGCAGGACAAGGGCGTCCCGATGCCGGTCGAGCACACCGTGATCGCGCCGCCGCGCTGCCGGATGGGCGCGATCAGCGACGAGGAGCGCGCCCGCATCCGCGCCGGCAGCCCAGTCGGCGCGAAATACGACACCGCGGTCAATCGCGAATCGGCGGCCGAAATGTTGGCCAAGCGCACCGAGGAGATGCCAGCGCAGGCCAAGGCGCCGGCGGCAAAGAAGCAGGCCGACGACGAAGGCGGCGGCATCGGCCGCATGATCGGCGAGTTCCTGTTCGGCACCTCGCGCCGCCAGGGCGTGGTCCAGGCCGCCGGAAAACAGGCGGCGCGCACGGTCACCAACCGCGTGGTGCGCAATATCCTGGGCAGCATCCGGATCCGTTGAGCAGGAGGGTCCCGTGAGCCGCTGGCGCCCGCCGCCCGAAAAGAGCACCGCCCTGATCACGCCCGAAGGCCACGCCCGCCTGAAGGCGGAGCTGGACGACCTGTGGCGGGTGCAACGCCCGGAGGTGGTCAAGGCCCTGTCCGCCGCCGCCGCCGAGGGCGACCGCTCCGAGAACGCGGAATACATCTATCGCAAGAAGCAGCTGGGCGGCATCGACCGCCGGGTGCGCTACCTGAGCAAGCGGCTGGTGGCACTGCGCGTGGTGGATGCCGCTCCCGCCGATCGCGATGCCGTTTTCTTCGGCGCGCAGGTGGAAGTGGAGAACCTCGACAGCGGCGAGACCGCCCGCTACCGCATCGTCGGCCCGGACGAGACCGACGCCAGGCAAGGCTGGATCAGCATCGACTCGCCGCTGGCCCGGGCGATGCTGAAGAAACGCGTGGACGACGAGTTCCAGGCCGAACTGCCCGGCGGCGCGACGGACTTCGCCATCGTGGCGGTCGACTACGAAATTCCGTACGCATCGCGCTAACAAACGCGATGCTACGGTCACCCGCGTCTGTCAAGGACGGGGTGCAAGGCAGTCCCCATGTTCGAAAACTTCGACGCGGTGTTCCTGGCGCGACTGCAGTTCGCGTTCACGATCAGCTTCCACTTCATCTTCCCGGCCTTCACGATCGGGCTGGCGAGCTACCTGGCGGTGCTGGAGTGGCGATGGCTGCGGACGAAGCAGCAGGTCTACCTGGACCTGTTCCGGTTCTGGGTGAAGATCTTCGCCGTCGCCTTTGCGATGGGCGTGGTGTCGGGCATCGTGATGACCTACCAGTTCGGCACCAACTGGGCGGTGTTCTCCGACCGCGCCGGGCCGATCATCGGGCCGCTGATGGCCTACGAGGTCATGACCGCGTTCTTCCTGGAGGCCGGGTTCCTGGGAGTGATGCTGTTCGGCATGAACCGGGTCGGCCCGCGCCTGCACTTCACGGCCACCCTGCTGGTCGCCTTCGGCACCTTCCTGTCGGCGTTCTGGATCCTCAGCGCCAACAGCTGGATGCATACCCCCACCGGTTTCGAGATTAACGCCGCCGGGCAGTTCGTGCCGGCCGGCAGCTGGCTGGAGATCATCTTCAATCCCAGCTTCCCCTACCGCCTGGCGCACACGCTCACCGCCACCTACCTAACCACGGCGCTGGCGGTGGGCGGCGTGGGCGCGTGGCATCTGCTGCGGCACCGGCACAAGGGCGGAACGCCAGGCGCCACGGACCCGGCGGCCGGAGACGAGGAAGCCGCCGAAGCGGCCCGGACCACTTCACTGGCCGGCGCGCGCACCATGTTCTCCATGGCGATGTGGATGGTGGCCATCGTCGCCCCGCTGCAGATCATCATCGGCGACCTGCACGGGCTGAACACCCTGGAACACCAGCCGGCCAAGATCATGGCGATGGA
>JBQDAV010000040.1:0-18605 GCA_052090405.1 Luteimonas sp. | reverse complement strand
ACCTGCACGGGCTGAACACCCTGGAACACCAGCCGGCCAAGATCATGGCGATGGAGGGCCACTACGAGAGCCACCCGGAGGGCGCTCCGCTGATCCTGTTCGGCATTCCCAATTCGCAGACCCGCACCGTCGACTATGCGATCCAGATACCCAAGGCCGGCTCGCTGATCCTCAAGCACGATCCCAACGCGCCCATGGATGGCCTGGACACGATCGCCGAGGAATCACAGCCGCCGGTGGGCATGGTGTTCTGGTCGTTCCGGATCATGGTGGGGATTGGACTGCTCATGCTGGCGCTGGGTGCCTGGAGCCTGTACGCGCGCTTCCGCGGGCGGCTGCACGAGTGGCCGCTGCTGCATCGGGCCGCGCTGGTGATGGCGCCATCGGGTTTCGTGGCGGTGATCGCCGGCTGGGTCACCACCGAGGTCGGCCGCCAGCCCTACACCGTCTACAACCTCATGACCACGCGCGAAAGCGCCTCCGCGCTGGATGCCTCGGCGGTGGGCACCTCGCTGGTCGCCTTCATCATCGTGTACTTCATCGTCTTCGGCCTGGGCACGCTGTACATCCTGCGGCTGATGGCCAAGGGCGTGCAGCCAGCCGAGCGGCCGATGGACGAAGACGAGGCCCCGATCCGCAGCGCCGGCATCACCCCGGGGCCCGCGATGAGAATGTCCGACGGGGACAAGGAGTAAGCCATGGAATTCGACCTCACCATGGCCTGGGCGGCGATCATCCTGTTCGCGGTGTTCGCCTACGTGGTCATGGACGGCTTCGACCTGGGCATCGGCATCCTGTTCCGCGCCTTTGCCCCGGGGCAAGAGCGCGACCAGGCGGTCAACACGGTGGCGCCGGTGTGGGACGGCAACGAAACCTGGCTGGTGCTTGGCGGCGGCGGCCTGATGGCGGCCTTCCCGCTGGCGTTCGCGGTGATCATGACCGCGGTGTATCCGCCGATCATCGCGATGCTGCTGGCGCTGGTGTTCCGCGGGGTGGCGTTCGAGGCGCGCTGGCGCGACCCGTCGCACCGGGCGTGGTGGGACGCGGCCTTCCACGGCGGCTCGACGGTGGCGGCGCTGGCCCAGGGCATCATCCTGGGCGCGCTGTTGCAGGGCATCACGGTCGAGGGCCGCGAGTACGCCGGCGGCTGGTGGGACTGGCTGACCCCGTTCAGCCTGCTCACCGGGGCCAGCGTGGTGGTTGGATACGCCCTGCTCGGCGCGGGCTGGCTGATCCTCAAGACCGAGGGCCCGCTCCAGGCCCACGCCCGCCGGCTGGCGCCGCGGCTGCTGGCGGGACTGCTGGTGTGCATCGTCGCGGTCAGCCTGGCCACCATTGGCCTGGACTTCGACTACCACCACCGCTGGACGGCGTATCCCACCGTGCTCTGGACGGCGCAGGTGCCGCTGCTGACCGCGATCATTGCCTATGCGTTCTGGCGCGCCCTGCGCCGCGGCCGCGAGCTGGCGCCGTTCCTGCTCGGCCTGGCCCTGTTCGCGCTGACGTTCACCGGACTGTGCATCAGCATGTTCCCTTACGTGGTGCCGCGCACGATCACCGTTTACGACGCGGCCTCGCCCGATTCAAGCCTGCTGTTCATGCTCATCGGTGCGGCGGTGCTGATCCCGGTCATCCTGGCCTACACGAGTTGGTCGTACTGGGTGTTCCGCGGCAAGGTCGGAGACGAGGGCTATCACTGATGGACGCCAGGCCGCCCGCATCGCCAGGCCCGCTGTGGAAGCGGCTGGCCTGGTTCGTGGGCCTGTGGGCGGCGGGCCTGGCCGCGGTCGGCACCCTCGCCTGGGTGCTGCGGCTGTGGATTGGCTGATGCGTTCCCGGACATCGCGGCCCGGGTCGACAGGCCACCCGCAGCGTGCTGGAATGCGCCCCCTGCAACAGGGGGGTTGGCAATGTCGGATCTGAAGCGCGCGTTCGAGCAGGCGGTGGAGGACGTCCAGAGCCTGGCGCGACGGCCGGACAACGACACCCTGCTGCAGCTGTACGCGCTGTACAAGCAGGGCCTGGAGGGCAACCAGACCGGCCCCCGGCCGCCGTTCTTCGACTTCGTCGGAACCGCGAAACACGAGGCCTGGGCCGCCCTGAAGGGCACCTCCCGGGAACAGGCGCAGCGCGAATACGTGGAACTGGTAGACCGGCTGCGGCGCTGAGCCCGTTCAGCTCCGACCGCGGCAGGACGCGGTTTTCATGCGCCAAAGGCGAATTTTCGCCCTACTGTCATCGAGCTGTAACAAAAACATCATTTCATGGCCTCATCCAGCCGGCTGCGCCGGCGCAATGTCGTGGAGCACGCATGAAATCGCACCCGGTCCGCCTTGCCATCCTTTCCCTGCCGCTGGCCATCGGCCTGGCAGCCTGCCAACCGGCCGATGACGGCGCGTCCGCCAACGGCCAGCCCGGCGGCGCCTCCGCGGAAATTTCCGGCGCGGGCGCGTCCTTCGTCTTCCCGCTGATGTCGCGCTGGTCGGCCGATTACAACGCCGCCACCGGCCACCGGGTCAACTACCAGTCGATCGGCTCGGGCGGCGGCATTGCCCAGATCAAGGCGGCCACGGTGGACTTCGGCTCCTCCGACGCCCCGCTGTCGAGCGAGGAGCTGGCTGAGGCCGGCCTGGGCCAGTTCCCGTCCACCATCGGCGGCGTGGTCCCGGTGTTCAACCTGGACGGCATCGCCCCGGGCGAGCTGCGCCTGACCGGCGCCGTGCTGGCCGACATCTTCCTGGGCGAGGTCGCGGCCTGGAACGATCCCGCTATCGCCGGGCTCAACCCCGACATCGACCTGCCCTCGACCGAGATCAACATCATCCACCGCTCCGACGGCTCCGGCACCACCTTCAACTTCAGCAACTACCTGTCCAAGGTCAGCCCCCAGTGGGACGAGCAGATCGGCGAAGGCACCCAGCTGCAGTGGCCGGATGGCGTCGGTGGCAAGGGCAACGAAGGCGTGGCCTCCTACGTGAAGCAGATCGACGGCTCGATCGGCTACGTCGAGCTGGCCTACGCGCTGCAGAACGACATGCCCTATGCATCGCTGCAGAATGCCGCCGGCAACTGGGTCGAGCCCAGCGAGGAGAGCTTCTCCGCCGCCGCGGCGACCGCCGACTGGGCCGGCAGCTCCGACTTCCACCTGGTGATCACCAACGCCCCGGGCGAGGACGCCTGGCCGATCACCGCCACCAACTTCATCCTGATGCACAAGCAGCCCGCGGACGCGGAGCGCTCGCGCGCCGCGCTGGCGTTCTTCGACTGGGCGTTCGTGAACGGCGCCGACCAGGCCAGCGCCCTGCACTACGTGCCGCTGCCTGAGGACCTGGTGAGCCAGATCGAAGCCTACTGGGAAAGCGAATTCGGCTACAGCGCCGAGTAATCCCGGACGCCTCGCACGATGAACGCCGCTACCGTCCCCGCAGGTCGCGCCAGCCAGCGCGACCTCCGCGACGCCCGCAGCGACCGCCTGTTCCGCCTCGCCCTGGGGGCCACGGTGGTGCTGGTGATGCTGGCCCTGGCCGCGGCCGCCCTGTCCATGCTGTGGGGCGGGCGCGACGCGCTGCTGTCGCAGGGGTGGCGGTTCTTCTTCACCGCCGACTGGAACCCGGTCGCCAACCGCTACGGCGCGCTGGCGCCGATCTACGGCACGGTCGTCACCGCGGTGATCGCGATGATCATCGCGGTGCCGGTGAGCTTCGGCATCGCGTTCTTCCTGACCGAGGTGGCGCCGCGCTGGATCCGCGGGCCGATCAGCACCGCCGTCGAGCTGCTGGCGGCGATCCCGTCGATCATCTACGGCATGTGGGGCCTGTTCGTGCTGGTGCCGGTGATGACCGAGTACGTCACGCCGTGGCTCAACGAATACCTGGGCGCGATCCCCGGCCTGGGCATATTGTTCCGCGGCCCGCCGCTGGGCATCGGCACGCTCACCGCTGGCCTGGTGCTGGCAATCATGGTGATCCCGTTCATCACCTCGGTGATGCGCGAAGTGTTCCTGACCGTGCCCACCCGGCTCAAGGAATCGGCCTACGCGCTGGGATCCACCAAATGGGAAGTGAGCTGGGACATCGTGCTGCCCTACACCCGATCGGCGGTGATCGGCGGCGTTTTCCTGGGCCTGGGCCGGGCCCTGGGCGAGACCATGGCGGTGGCCTTCGTAGTCGGCAACAGCGTGCGCCTGTCGCCCTCCCTGCTCGAACCCGGCACCACCATCGCCGCGCTGATCGCCAATGACTTCGGCGAAGCCACCGAGACCTATCGATCCGCGCTGCTGCTGCTGGGCTTCGTGCTGTTCGTGGTTACCTTCATCGTGCTGGCAATCGCCCGACTGATGCTGATGCGGCTCTCGCGCAAGGAGGGCAACTGATGGCCGCCTCCCCCGCTACGACGGCTTCCGCCAACGGGATGGCCAACCGGCTGTATCGCCGGCGCCGGTTCGGCAACGCGGTCGCCATCGTCGTTTCCTGCATGGCGGCGGCGTTCGGGCTGTTCTTCCTGGGCTGGATCCTGTGGACGCTGGTGACCAAGGCGGCCGGTGGCATCAACCTCGAGCTGTTCACCCAGATGACCCCACCGCCGATGCAGGAAGGCGGTGGCCTGCTCAATGCGTTCTTCGGCAGCGCGGTGATGTGCGCGCTGGCGATCGGCATCGGCACGCCCCTGGGCGTGGCTGCCGGCACCTGGCTGGCCGAGTACGGCGGCGCGCGCAAGACCGGCACGGTGGTGCGCTTCGTCAACGACATCCTGCTGTCGGCGCCTTCGATCGTGCTGGGCCTGTTCGTCTACACCCTGATCGTGATGCAGACCGGCGGGCGATTCTCCGCCCTGGCCGGCGCGATCTCGCTGGCCTTCATCGTGCTGCCGGTGGTGGTGCGCACCACCGACGAGATGCTGCGCCTGGTGCCGGTGCAGATGCGCGAGGCGGCGCTGTCGCTGGGCGTGCCGCAGTGGAAGGTGATCGTGCAGGTGCTCTACCGCAGCGCCTCGGCCGGCATCGTCACCGGCATCCTGCTGGCGCTGGCCCGCATCTCCGGCGAAACCGCCCCGCTGCTGTTCACCGCATTCGGCAACCAGTACTGGAACAGTGACATCATGCGGCCCATGGCCAGCGTGCCGCTGGTGATGTACCAGTACGCCGGCAGCCCCTACGAGTCCTGGCAGCAGCTGGCCTGGGCCGGCGCGCTGGTGCTGACCACCTTCGTACTGATCGTCAGCATCGGTGCGCGGGCGCTGCTGCTGCGCAAGAAGATCTCCCATGACTGATTTTCCATCGGAACCGGCAATGACCGACACCCTGGACACCTCCACGCCCCAGCGGATCTCGCTGGCCACTGCGGAGCGCGACGGGCAGCCGCAGGCGCCGGTCAAGGTCTCCACCCGCGGCCTGGACTTCCACTACGGCGGCTTCCACGCGCTCAAGAAGATCAACCTGGACATCCCTGAAAAGCGCGTCACCGCGCTGATCGGGCCGTCGGGCTGCGGCAAGTCCACGCTGCTGCGCGTCTACAACCGCATCTACGCGCTGTACCCGAACCAGGTCGCCAGCGGCGAGGTGCTGCTGGACGGGGAGAACATCCTCAGCCCCAAGTACCCGCTCAACCGGCTGCGCAGCAAGGTCGGGATGGTGTTCCAGAAGCCGGTGCCGTTCCCGATGACGATCTACGAGAACGTCGCCTACGCCATCCGCCACCACGAGAAGCTCTCCAGGAAGAAGATGGACGAGCGCGTGGAGCAGGCCCTGCGCCAGGCGGCGATCTGGGATGAAGCAAAGGACAAGCTGGGCCAGAGCGCGCTGGGGCTGTCCGGCGGCCAGCAGCAGCGCCTGTGCATCGCCCGCGCGGTGGCGCTGCGACCGGACGTGCTGCTGCTCGACGAGCCGACGTCCGCCCTGGACCCGATCTCCACCAGCCGCATCGAGCAGCTCATCGAGGAGCTGAAGAACGACTACACCATCGTCGTCGTCACCCACAACATGCAGCAGGCCGCGCGGGTCTCGGACTACACCGCGTTCATGTACCTGGGCGACCTGGTCGAGCACGACGAGACGCGGACGATCTTTTCCAATCCTTCCAGGCAGCAGACGGAGGATTACATTACCGGGAGGTTCGGCTGATGCCCACGCAACCCCACGACCACATCGTCCGCAGCTTCGACGAGGAACGCGAACGCCTGGTGGACGAAATCCTGCGCATGGGCGAAATGGCCGCCTCGCAGCTGGAGGCCGCGATCGACGTGGTCGAACGCCGCGACGACGGCGCCGCCCGGCGGGTGATCGACAATGATGTGGCGATCGACGCGCTGGAGAAGAAGATCAGCGAGGAAGTCATGGAACTCGCCCTGCGCGGGCCGCTGGCGCGCGACCTGCGCGAGATCCTGGCGGCGCTGCGGGTGTCGTCGGACATCGAGCGCATCGGTGACTACGCGGCCAACGCGGCCAAACGCTCGATCGCGCTGAACCAGTCGCCGCCGCTGCCGGTCACCCGCGGCCTCAAGGGCCTGTCGGTGATTGCCACGCGACAGCTGCGCGAGGTGCTGGTGGCGTACCGGGAATGCGATGCCGAAGCCGCGCAGCAGATCCGCGAGAACGACGCCGAACTGGACCAGATGTACACCGGCCTGTTCCGCGAGCTGCTGACCTACATGATGGAGGATGCGCGCGCGATCACCCCGTGCACGCACCTGCTGTTCATGGCCAAGAACATCGAGCGGATCGGCGACCACGTCACCAACATCGCAGAGAACATCTGGTTCCTGGTCCACGGCGAGGACGAGCTGCCGCCGCGCGAAAAGCGCGACGAGACCAATACCGCCGGCTGAATCGTAACCTTCCCCGTCATTTTCGTGTTGAGTATTTGGTCGATCCTGAAAAACTGAACTCAAGTGTAATGACGCGGTTTCTGCTCAGGTCAGGCCGCCGCCAGCAGAGTTCGCCGCCCGTTTTGCTTCCCCACCCGAAGCCGAATTTTCCAGTTCCGGCCGGTCCTAGAAAGGGGAGGACGTCACTACCGCCTCAAAGAGCGCACATCCGCGCAAGCCCTGCACGAAGCGCTCAAGCGAGAAACTCAGCCACCAATCGCTCCAGAGCCAGAGAAGACAATCGAAAACGAAGCTGAGGAACTCGTCGCCTGAGCGCCGCGCCCGGCGGGTCGGGTAATTACTCTTACACAGGCAGGGCGAACTCCTAGAAAACACACCATCCGAATATAAAAACCGGGAACCCCTGCAAATCAACTGCGGCGTGGATTCTGTAAGGCCGACTAACTAATTACCCAACCTATACGTTTAGAGAAGACTAAGGTTGATAATTGAAACGAATGACCGCGCAGGCACTATGGCAAACTCCACATTAAACTGAATACCTGCCTAGCGAATGGATCAAGCATGGAAGACAAATGCATCCGCTTAACCGGAACGTCATTATATATAGAACTGACCGACAACTCCACACTAACAATCAAATTCCCGGACCGGTAGATCGCAAGCACCGAATGCGCGGAAAGTTCATCAACAACATCCCAACGGACCGACTCTTCAGCGAACAGGCCAGCCGAAGCATCATAAGAGCTGGCCCCAAAATATATCACCGACCTCGAACCCATAAACTCCCTCTCGGCCATCTCAACAGTTCGATAAACTCGGGCGTCGATTTTAGCAAGCCCTCTATGGTCCTCGTCACCACCTGCGCCCGTGCAGCCTTGCACAACACTCCACATAGAAAAGGCTGACGTCATTGACGAAAAATCGATCTCAGGACATACATCACGATAGGTATATATTATCCCCCCCGCCTCATAGCCATCATAAGCCGGAAGCCCCGAAATCACGCTTTCGCAGCCAGCGTCTCTAAGTGCATTCATCAGATGCATGCGGTTAATCCTATCCTGCAACACCCCTACAGACGATGGGAATGAACCATCAAGCCCCGCAATCATCTGTTTCGCCATCTCATCGACATTGGCAGGCCGAACAAACTTCCAAGCGGTATTATTTAGAATGCCCAGCGCCCCGGCTAATTGCACATCTGGATCAGACGATATCATCGACGCAATACTACCCGCGTTGCTCAATACAGGCATCAGCGTACTAGCACCGTACCGCTCAGCTCCGCTGCGATGAACGAGACCGTCTAACACCCCGGACTCAATTTCCGCATATGCGGATCGTATGAATTCAATTTCACCAGCACTTAGATTCTCAAGTGCGGGAATTTTATTATCCCTTACGTCATTATAATTTTGCAATGCAAAATTATCCGAACACTGAGCAAAGGCTTGCCCAGCCATTAAAACTAAAAAAAACATCGCTGCAAGTATCTTCATCATCGCCGCCTCCTTGGCAAACCACCCCAGAGCTACGGGGAATAAGCATGCAAACCATAATCTTGCGACAGATTACTGGAGCACCCGTAGCTCTCAAGTGTTTTTTCAACCACAGCCCTGTTAAGACTGTCATTGTACTGACCTATAGTCATTCCAGAGCTTCCATCCAAAGCTTCAACCGCGCCCTTGAGGCTTTCAACATAAGCAATACGATCCGCACCGGTCATTTGCGAAAACAGCAGGTCGAGATTCATACCGATAACAGCATTATCCCTGTCTCCAGAAAACAAATCCGCTATATTTTCATCATTCCTCATCTTCAAAGACGAATCCACCTCTGCCGACCCTCCAACAAACTGCTGTTCGGCCAATAAAATTATGCTTTGATACATGGCTTTTACCTTCTCTTTCTCCGCCGCACTGAGAGCATCCAATGCGGGCGAATCATTGTCACGAGAATCCACGTAAGCAACTAGTATTTGATCGCCATTACAATTTCCGGCACTTACTCCAAGGCTGATCATAGAGAACACGGATAGGACAAAATATGCACAAATTTTCATAAAGCACTCCCTGCCTAATTCATGATTAATTTAATCACTAGCGATGAAACCCAGATCACGGCAATTGAGACGACCCGGTCCACCCATCAAGACATCAACGTAAATATCTTCATTTATAGCCGAATAATCAAACCCCCTTACTTAATAGGTAAGCTGAAACCCCAAAACCTAATACAAAAGCCAACGGGACAAATCCCACGATAAGCCAAGCCACCAATCCAACCAAAACCCCAACAAGGACCTTTAGAATATCCCCCATCTACAATAGCCTCCTCAAGCTGTGCCCACCCTCAAGGCTCTATCATGCCTACAAAGCAAGCTGACCCCGCTAAAATCGCGTCCTGACCATCAATGCGGATACATGAACGCAGAATACATCTGCCTTCCCAGCTGTTTCTTTACTATGGCGAATTGAACTTTCGATCACAATACCCGAGGGCTCTGAAGAGGCCCAGGCGACCTGACCCGAGTAGCTTCGCCGCTAATGTGGAGTTGCCATGACCGACGGCCGCCTAGGCGTGTAAACCTAGGACGTTTTTCATTGGAAGCTGTACGCCGTTCTGACGCTCACTCCGGCGGCAATGGCCTGCATCATGCAGGAGAACGAGATTAAATCCCTTCACGACTAAAGACTCCCCTGCACATCGACGGATGGCCTTCCACAAGCTACAGCGCAAGATGAAGCCGGCACCGCCGCGCGGCCTGCCGAGCGCCCGACCATGGATGGCCGCACCAAGAACCGCTCACCACCGGAATCGACACCACCATGATCACCCCGTGCACGCACCTGCTGTTCATGGCCAAGAACATCGAGCGGATCGGCGACCACGTCACCAACATCGCAGAGAACATCTGGTTCCTGGTCCACGGCGAGGACGAGCTGCCGCCGCGCGAAAAGCGCGACGAGACCAATACCGCCGGCTGACGTTCAACGCCGGCCGCGCAGGGAGAATCTACGGGCGCGCGAGCCACTTGCGCGCCATCCTGCGCAGCGACGCGTCCATCTGCGGGTCCGCCTCCACCTCCTGCACGCCACGCCAGGCCAGCGCGTGCGATTCGTCGCTGACCACGAAGCGTTCGTCGCTGCCGGCGCGCACCACGTAGCGCACGTCGTAGTGCCAGTGCGCCGGCACGCCCTTGTGCTCCGGGATCCAGTGACGGTCCAGGTCGAAGATCCCCGGCTCCAGCACCAGCGCGGGCAATCCGGTCTCCTCCTGCGCCTCGCGCAGCGCCACCCGCGGCAGGTCGCGGTCGCCGTCGGCGTGCCCGCCAGGCTGCAGCCACAGCCCCAGCTTGCGGTGATGGGTCAACAGGGTCCGCGCGCCATCGCTGCTCACCAGCCAGGACGAGGCGGTGAAGTGCCCTTCCAGCCGCTCACGCACGTAGGGATTTCCGGGATCCCCCGCCAGCGCGACGAAATGCGCCACGCACGTGGCTTCGTCCGGCCATCGTGCGCGGTAGTCGTCCAGCGACGCGGACAAGTGGGCGCTGGGGCCACCGTCTTCCTTCATGCTGCGTGGGGTCTCCTGCCTGGGGCCGCACATTATCCGGCAACCCGCCATGTGACTGCAGGCGCTTGTGATCCGGGTGGCGCTTTGGCAAGGTACCGCAGCCGTGGCGCCCCGACGTGGACGCGACAACCACTGGCCGGACCTGGCTCCGGTCGCGCTCTATCGGGAGGGGACCGCGCAATGTTGAACGCGCCATATCAGGCAACGCCGGCCGGGCGGACGCTTCGCCCGTGAGCCAGGCCAGCCCACGCGAGCCCTCCCTGCTGCAGGCGCTGACCCCGCTGCTGTTCCTGGTCCTGGCACTGGTCTGCGCCGTCTACCTGTATGCGGACGACGCCTCTTTCGGCGCCAACCAGGTCGGCCTGATGCTGGCCAGCGGCGTGGCCGCGCTGGTCGGGCTGCGCAACCGCATCCCCTGGCAGGACATCCAGGACAGCCTGGTGCAGGGGGTGTCGCTGGCGGTGGTGCCGATCTTCATCCTGCTCTCGGTCGGCGCGCTGATCGGCACCTGGATCCTCAGCGGCACCGTACCGATGCTGATCGTGTACGGCTTGCAGATCATGCATCCGGCGTACTTCTATCCGGCGGCCTGCGTGATCTGCGCCATCGTGGCGTTGTCGATTGGCAGTTCATGGACCGTCGCGGGCACCTTGGGCGTGGCCCTGATCGGCGTGGCCCAGGGCATGGACATGTCGCTGCCGATCACCGCCGGGGCGGTGATTTCGGGCGCGTACTTCGGCGACAAGATGTCACCGCTCTCCGACACCACGATCATCGCCCCGGCCGCCGCTGGCGCCGAACTGTTCGCGCATATCCGCCACCTGACCTGGACCACCTTTCCCAGCTTCGCGGTTGCCCTGGTGGGCTTCGGCGTCGTCGGCCTTGGCCATGACGGCAGCACCGGCGGCGGTCAGTTCGGCGACCTGCCGGGGTTGCTGGCAGACCACTACAACCTCGGTTGGCACCTGCTGATCCCGCTGCTGGTGGTGTTTGCGTTGGCGATGCTGCGCTTCCCGGCTTATCCCGCGATCCTGCTGGGCGCGCTGCTGGGCGGCGTGTTCGCGGTGTTGTTCCAGCCCGAACTGGTCGTTGCTCTGGCCGACAACCCCGAGATCCCGCGCCCGATGGCGCTGCTGTCCGGGGCGTGGAAAGCGCTGTTCGAGGGCTACCAGTCGGCGACCGGCAACGCGGCGGTGGACGACCTGCTCAGCCGCGGCGGCATGATCAGCATGCTCAACACCGTGTGGCTGATCATCTGCGCGCTCGGCTTCGGCGCCGTGATGGAGAAGACCGGGCTGCTGGAGCGCATGATCCGCAGCGTGCTGGCGCGGGCAAAATCCGCCGGCTCGCTGATTGCCGCCACCATCGGCACCGCCTTCGGCACCAACGTGGTTGCCGCCGACCAGTACATGGCGCTGGTGCTGCCGGGCCGGCTGTACCAGCCCGAGTTCCGCCGCCGCGGCCTGGAACCGGTCAACCTGTCGCGCGCGCTGGAGGACGGCGGCACGATCACCTCGCCGCTGGTGCCGTGGAACACCTGCGGCGCCTACATGGCCGCGACCCTGGGCGTGGCCACCCTGGACTACCTGCCCTACGCGTTCTTCAACCTGGCCGGGCCCCTGGTTGCGCTGGTGATGGCGTACACCGGCTTCAGGATCCTGCGCATGCCGGAGCAGCCGCCCGCCCGGTAGGAGCAAGCCATGCGCGCTCCGGCAGAACATGCGGCCTGGCCTCCCGAAATTCCGGACCCGTTATAGTGGCCCGCCCGGCCGCACCGAAGCACCATGAACGACCTGCCGTACGACCAGCATCGCTGCCGCGAGCTCTCCGGCGAGCTCATCGTCAACGTGCGCGAGCTGGCCGCGCTGGGATGGACCCCGGCCACCAGCAGCAACTTCTCCCACCGCCTGGACGACCGCCACGCGGCGATCACCGTGTCCGGGCGCGACAAGTCGCGGCTGAAGGAGGAGGACCTCATGGTGGTCGACTTCGATGGCCTGGCCGTGGGCAGCGATCACCGGCCCTCGGCCGAGACCCTGCTCCACACCCGCCTCTATCGCCGGCTGCCGGACGTTGGCTGCGTCCTGCATACGCATTCGCCCAACCAGACCATTGCATCGCGCCTGTTCGCCGGCGCCGGCCGCGTGCGCCTGGCCGGCTACGAGCTGCTCAAGGCGTTCCCCGGCAACGACACGCACGAGGCCGCGATCGACGTGCCGGTGCTGCCCAACAGCCAGGACATGGCCGTCCTGGCCGCACAGGCCGACGCCCTGCTCGACACCGGCCCGATGTGGGGCTACCTGATCGATGGCCACGGACTGTACGCCTGGGGCCGGGACATGGCCGAGGCGCGGCGCCACCTGGAGGCGTTCGACTTCCTGCTCGGCTGCGAACTGGAGCTGAGCCGCCTGTCCGCCGGATCCTGAGCGCCGGGCCGGACGCCGTTGCATGGCCGTGCCGCCTGTGTTCCGCGGCGGACATCCCCCGGGCCTGGATGCCTGCTAATCTGGGGATCTCCCGCAAACCCCACGAGTACCAGGCATGAGCCGACTGCGCATCTTCGCCAACGACGCGCCGGACAACCCGCTGCTGGTCAGCCAGGACGGCGACGAGATCGCCCGCGAACTGGAAAAGATCGGCGTGACCTTCGAACGCTGGCAGGCCACCGCCCCGGTCGCGCCCGGCGCGAGCCAGGAAGAGGTGCTGGCCGCCTACCGCGAAGACGTCGACCGCCTGGTGGCCGAACGCAACTTCAACTCCGTCGACGTGATCAGCGTGGCCCCCGACCATCCGGAGCGCGAGGAGATGCGCCGCAAGTTCCTCGACGAGCACTACCACAAGGAGGACGAGGTCCGTTTCTTCGTCGCCGGCTCGGGCCTGTTCACCCTGCACGTGGAAGGCAAGGTGTACGAGATCGAGTGCGTCAAGGACGACCTGATCGCGGTGCCCGACGGCACCACCCACTGGTTCGACATGGGCCCGGCGCCCAGCTTCGTGGCGATCCGCTTCTTCCAGGAGCCCGACGGCTGGATCGGCCACTTCACCGGCTCCGACATCGCCCAGCGCTTCCCGCGCTACGGCGAAGCCTGAGCGGGACGAGGCACACCAATGACCCGTACCATCCTCACCGACATCGAAGGCACCACCAGCAGCATCGCCTTCGTCAAGCAGGTGCTGTTTCCCTACGCCCGGCGCGAGATGCCCCGCTTCGTCCGCGTGCGCGGCCAGGAGCCGGAGGTGCGGCGCTGGCTGGACGAAGTGGCCACCGAGCTTGGCGGCGTCTGCCAGGACGGCATGATCGCCGAGACCCTGCAGGGCTGGATCGAACAGGATCTCAAGCACACCGCGCTCAAGGCGCTGCAGGGCATGCTCTGGGCCGACGGCTATCGTAATGGCGACTTCACCGCGCCGGTCTATCCGGACGTGGTGCGGCGCCTGAACCAGTGGCACGGGCAAGGCCATCCGCTGGCGGTCTATTCCTCCGGCTCGGTGCCCTCGCAGGTGCTGTTTTTTTCCCACTCCGATGCAGGCGACCTGAGTCCGCTGTTCACGGCCTGGTTCGACACTGAGACCGGCGGCAAGCGCGACGCCACAAGCTACCGCCGCATTGCCGAACGGCTGGAAATCCCCCCCGAGGACGTCCTGTTCCTGTCGGACGTGGTCGCCGAACTCGACGCCGCCCGCGAGGCAGGCATGGGCACCGTCCTGCTCGACCGCCGCGAGGACTATCCGCAGCCGCGCACCGGCGAGGCGGCGGGCGGCCACCCGCGCGTCGAGTCCTTCGATGACATCACGCCCTAGCCCCGGCCGTTGCTGGTATGCGGGCATCGTGCTCGCCATTGCCGCGGCGTGCTCCGGCGCGGCAATGGCGGAAGCGCCGGTTGCGGAGGAAACCATTGCCGGCCGCGACCAGCGGCTGATCGCGCAGGCGCTGGACGCCATGCCGCCGCAGCGACCCGGGCAGCCGGACCTGTACGTACTCGGATTCGCCGGCGACGGCACCGAGGACGTGTTCCGCAACGAGGTGCTGTACCTGGAGCAGCTGATGAACGGGCGCTTCCAGGCCCAGGGCCGCGTGATCGGGCTGGTCAACCATCCCGACAGCCTGGACGACGCCTCGCCGCGGCCGCTGGCCACCCTCGACAACCTGGCCCTGGCCCTGGCCGGCATCGGCGCGGCGATGGATCCGGACGAGGACCTGCTGCTGCTCTTCATCACCAGCCACGGCACCGAAGACCATCAGCTGGTCGCCGAACTGGCGCCTTTCGTGGAGGAAGGCATCCGGCCAGCCGAACTGGCCGGCACCCTGGATGCCTCCGGCGTCCGCAACCGCGTGGTGGTGGTATCGGCCTGTTTCTCCGGCGGGTTCCTTCCGCCCCTGCGCAGCCCGGACGCGGTGGTGATCACCGCAGCGCGCAAGGACCGCACCTCGTTCGGCTGCGGCGCCGCCTCACAGGTGACCTACTTCGGCCAGGCCTGGCTGGTCGACGCGCTCAACCGCCAGGAAGATTTCATTGCCGCGTTCAGCGACGCCAGGGCGCTGGTCGCCCAGCGCGAGGAAGCGGACACGTTCACGCCCTCGCTGCCGCAGATCCACGTCGGCGAGCGCATCGAACCGGTGCTCAAGGCCTGGCGGGAATCACTGCAGCCTGGCCCCGCCGTTCCCTACCCCTACCTTGATCAACCGTAGAGCGGAGCAAGCTTCGCTCTACGGGGCGGCGTCCACCAGGCGATAGCTGGTCCACGCCCGCTGTTCGCCTTGCCAGCGGTCGAAGGCACGCACCTCGACCCGGTGCTCTCCTGCATCCAGGTCTGTCGGCAGCGCGCCACGCCACAGATGGGTCGAGGGCCCGGCCTCGGGTGAACGGTCGAAGCCGCGCAGCTCCGTGGCCAGGTCGTCGCGCACGTTCTCCACCACCAGCCGCGGGTCCGGCGCCAGCACCTTGCGCATCGGGTGCCATTCGCCGTCGCCCACCCGGAACTCCACGCGCGTGTCTTCCAGGCCCATGTACACGTTCGCATACACACCCCAGGCCGGATATGCGCCGCGCCGCAGCAGCCGCGGCGCATGCAGCGCCATGGCGTCCGTGAACCCCGGATCGTCGTCGGCGTGGTGGCCGGCGCGGTGCCACGACAGGCGATAGCCGCCCTGCCCGTCGACCACCAGGCGCGCGTGGCCGCTGGGCGTGCCGTCGGCCATGGTCGAATCGGGAACGCCGTCCGTCCCGGCCACGCCCGACCAGAACGCACCGCTGGCCGCGCCCACGTTGAACTCATGCAGCGGCGCGGCGCCATGCCACCCGCTCTCGACATCGTGGAAAACGTGCTGCAGCTGGTGCCGGTGCCCGCTGAGCACCAGCACCCTGGGGAACGGCTTCAGCAGCTGGAACAGCCGCTCGCGGTCGGCGCGGCGGAAGGTTTCCCGCCCAGCCGAGGTGTTGAACAGGGGCACGTGCAGCATCACCACCAGCAGCCGGTCCCTGGACACCGTCGGCAGCCAGGCTTCGAGGAATTCGAACTGGTCCTCGCGGAACCCGCCGACATAGCCGCTGTGCCCGTCGGGCCGGTAGACCACGTTGTCCAGGCCGACGAACACCGCCTGCGGCTCCTCCCAGGCAAAGGTATCGGGGCCATACACCGCATGGAACGACCGCAGCGAATCGCGGTCGTGCCCAGCCTCGAAGTCCAGGTCGTGGTTGCCGGGAACGTGCAGCCACGGCACGCCCAGGCGGGCAGTGGCGCGGTTGAGCGCGGGATACAGCTGCGGGTCATCGTTGGTGACGTCGCCCAGCGTCACTCCGAGGTCGGCACCGTGCCCGTCCTCCAGGGGCGCAACGATCGCATCGCGGTAGTAACCGACCTGGCGCAGGTCGCTGGTCTGCGGGTCACTGAACACCAGCACCGCCAGTGATTCGTCGTCGGCCGCACCGCCTTCATCGACGGCCAGCAGTTCGAAATCACAGCCATCGCCGGCATCGGCATGCCAGAAGCCGGGCAGGCCGTCAGCGCGCGCCGGCATCGCGTATCCGGCCGGCTTGACCACGAACACCGGGCCGGCCAGCGGCGACTCCAGTTCCCAGCGTCCCAGCGCATCGCTGCTGCTCACCTGCCTGCCGTCGGACACGGACACGCCCGGCAGCGGCATCACCTGGCCATCGTCCGCGCGCACCATCACCGCTCCCGCCAGGCAGCCGGCCGCATGCCCCGTGAGGGGACTTGCCAGCAACAAGAGCATCCACAGCCAGGCAACGCGCATTCGACCGGTCCAGCGATTAGGGAGGGCCAATTATGCAGCCGTATCATGCAAACCCGGTTGCACTGGTCTAATCTCGAGGCAGGGGCCCGGGGCGCACCCGGCATGGGGAGGTCAATGGACGGAAGGCCCGTCGCACGCACGTTCTGCGTGCATGCCTGGATCGGCATGCTGCTCGCCTGCCTGTGGGCGGGCGCGCTTGAGGCGCGGGTGGTGGAACTGCCCGCCGGCGCCGACGAACTCAGCCTGTCCCCGCACCTGGACTACCGCCACGACAGCAGTGGATCCATCCGCGGCATGGAGGAAGCGTTCGCCGCCGCCCTTGATGGTGGCTTCGAGCCGGTACCCGGCGGCAGCTCGACCTTCGGCTTCCAGCGCGGGGCGTTCTGGTTCCACGCCACCCTGGTCAACCGCAACCACGACGAGCAGCGCTGGCTGCTGGTGCAGGAGTACCCGCTCAGCGACCGCCTTGACCTTTACGTCCGCTATGCCGATGGCCGCACCCTGCACCAGGCCAGCGGCGACCACCTGCCATTCAACGCCCGCAGCGTGCGCTACCGGCATCCCAACTTCCAGCTTGAGCTGCCCACCGGCGAGCCCGTCGAACTGCTGCTGCGGGTGGAAAGCGAAAGCTCGATGCAGGTGCCGCTGGAGCTGTACACCCCGGCTGCGTTCACCGAGCTCTCGCGCGATGCGCAGCTCGCCATCGGCCTGTACTACGGCATCCTGGTGGCGCTGTTCTTCTACAACCTGGTGCTGTGGATCTCGCTGCGCGACGCCAGCTACATCTGGTACCTGTTCCACATCACCGCCTTCGGCCTGGTGCTGTTCACCCTCAACGGGCTGGGCTTCGAATACCTGTGGCCGAACTGGCCGTGGCTGGCGGACAAGTCGGTGCCATTGTCCATCTGCCTGGCGCTGATCGGCATGAACCAGTTCACCCGGGTGTTCCTGGAACTGCCGCAGCGCTGGCCAACGGGAAATATCATCAGCCTGACGGTGATCGGGTTCTTCCTGTTCTTCGGCATCGCCTCGATCTGGCTGCCCTACCGGATCGCCACGCCGGTGGCCGCGCTGGCGGTGCTGATCGGCATCGCCTGGATCGTGGCCGCCACGGTGCGCGTGGTCCGGCTCGGCTACCAGCCGGCGCGGTTGCTGCTGCTCGCCTGGGGCATGTTTTTGCTCGGCACCGCGGTGTTCACCCTGCTTGCCTTCGGTGTGCTGCCCAAGAACTTCTTCACCGAATACGGGGTGCAGATCGGCTCGGCGCTGGAGATGCTGCTGCTGTCGATCGCCCTGGGCTATCGCTATGCCCAGCTGCGCAACGAGAACGAACGCATCGCCGGCGAGGCCAACGTGTTGCTCGAACGCAAGGTGGCCCAGCGCACCCAGGAAGTGCGCAACGCGCTGATGCAGCTGGAAGAGGCCCATGCCCGGCTGAGCGAGTCCAGCCGTCGCGACGGCCTGACCGGGCTGTACAACCGGACCTGGTTCCACGACGCCTTCGAGCGCATGGTCGCCGAGGCCCGCGACAGCCGGGGCCCGGTGTCGCTGCTGATGGTGGACCTGGACCACTTCAAGGCCATCAACGACCACCACGGCCACCTGGCCGGCGATGAGTGCCTGCGCTGGGCAGCGGACCGGATCGGCAGCGCGCTGGACCAGGACGCCCTGCTGGCGCGGTTCGGCGGCGAGGAATTCGTCATCGCCCTGCCCGGCCGCGACCTGCATGGCGCGGTCGCCATCGCCGAAGCCGTCCGGCAGGCGTTGACCAGCCAGCCGTGCCAGGCACACGGGGAAGCGATCCACATCAGTGCCAGCATCGGCGTGCATACCATCAACGCCGAGGCCATCGACGACATCGACGATGCCTTCGAGATCGCCGATCGCGCCATGTACGCCGCCAAGGCCAACGGCCGCAACTGCGTGCGTACCTCGATCAGCGCCGCCTGAC
>JBQDAV010000039.1:0-23746 GCA_052090405.1 Luteimonas sp. | reverse complement strand
CGAAGTCCACCTTGATCACGGAAATATCGTTGAGGGTGGCGATCACGGTATCGGTATCGATGCGCTCACCGGCAGTGACATTGCGCAGGCCAACCACGCCGGCGAACGGCGCGCGGATCGTGCGGTCGGTCATCCGCGCCTCCACTGCAATGAGCTGGGCCTGGGCGCGCTTTGCATCCGATTCGGCCTCGTCGCGAAGCTGCGCCGCCACGTAGCCGCTTTCAGCAAGCTCGGCCATGCGCGCGTGCCTGCGTTCGGCTTCCACCAGTGTGGTCCGCACCTCATTGAGCGCGGCCGCCTCTTCGGTGTCGACCAGTTCGGCCAGCACCTGCCCGGTTTCCACGTACTGCCCGGAATCGAACAGCACCTGCTTGACGATGTCGGCCACCTTGGACGTCACCGCCACCGACTCCTTCGCGCGCGCGTTGCCGGCCGCGGTGATCACGTCGGTGAACTCGACGTTCTCCACCTGCGCCACGACCACCGGAGTGACATCGGCCTGCAAGCCACCGCCACCGACCATGCCGGACACTTCACGCACGATCACCGCCACGGCCATTGCCGCGAACACAACCGCTACCGCCGCCAGGAAGCTGCCGCGGCGGGCCACGTCCAGCGCCTTGCGCCTCATGCCTGCACTCCCAGGCCACGGGTCGGATTGATCGTTGAGTACATCACAGGCAGTCCTTGCAAGATGATTGAGTGCGACGATTGCGAAAAACCGGAGTTCGGGCGCGGCGCCGGACAGTGGAATCCCACTGCTTCGTTTCCAAGGAATCCAGCCCCTTTTTCAAACCGCTCGCGCCGGGCCTTTCGCCACGGCGCGCCGGAATTTAGCACGATCAAGGGTTTACCCGCCTTTAACGAAGTGAAAAAGTTCCGTGGAAACAGCTGTTTTCCGCGATGCGGTTAGCGGATTGTTCAGCCCCGTCCGAAAGAAAGTCCGGCATCCACACCCAGCTGCACGAAGTGCTCCAGCAGGCCGGTGAGGCTGCGCAGGTCCTGCGCGTTGTGTTGGCCAACCCGGCGCAGTTTCTCTGCGCTGCCACCGCGCAGATAGGACAGCCAGGCCACCGGCGCCTCGCTGCCGGGCAGGTCGTTTTCGCGCAGCACGCCCAGTACCTGGCGTTCGATGGTCGCCAGCCGGCAGTTCTCCCACACGCCGCGCCAGCGCCGGCGCGACGGGTGCAACAGGTCGATGTGGCCCCGGCCCCGCAACGGATCGGGCAGTCGCGCCAGGGTGTAACGGGTGGACAGCAGCGGACGGTCGTAGGATTTTCCGTTGTAGGACAGCAGCACCGTATCGTCGGCCAGCCAGCGGGCAAATTCCGCCAGCATCGCGCGCTCCGCCCCCAGCGTGGTGATCAGCAGCTGGCGGATGCGCAGGCTGCCGTCATGCCAGTCGGCGGCGCCGATCATGAACGCCCGCGTGCCGGTGCCGCCAGCAAGGCCGGTGGTTTCCGTATCGAAGGCGAGGATGCGCGAAGCTTTCAACGGCTCCTGCCCCAACCCGGACAGGTCGAGCAGCGCGGCCGGGGGCGACCCGGGCTGGCGCATCTCGATGCGGCGCAGTCCCGGTGCGATTTCCTCGCCGTCGAGCGTCCGATCACGGCTGACCGGCTGCGTCGGCATGCCGCCCGGCCGCAGCCCCATCAGCCGTCGCAGCTGCGCGACCTGTTGCCGGTGCCGGTCGTCGCGCCGGCTTCGATCGGCTGTCGGCACGGAGGCGCAAGCGCCAGCCGTGGCACCAGCGGAGGTGGGCATTGCGACACCGCCGGGGTTCGTCGTCGGCGTGCCGCCCCGCGCCCCACCCGCCTGCTGCTTCAACCGCGCCAGCTTCTGCGCAAGCGCGCTCACGCCGGTTCTTCCAGCAGCTCCAGCACCGCCAGCGCGGCCGACTTGGCGGTACGGCTGTCCCCGACCTCGTCGGAGGCCAGCACCGGGCCGACGCAGCCGGGGCACCCCGCCTTGCACGAACACGCGCGGATCAGCCCGAGTGCATGCTGGTGCAGTTCCCCGCGCCGCTCGAACAGTGGCAGTGACAATCCCACCCCGCCGGGATGGTTGTCGTAAAGGAAGATGGTCGGGGTAAACCCGCGCGCTTCTTCGCCCGCCACGCTGCCGTCTTCCGTCGACCGCAGCTGGCCGCGCCCGCCCAGGTCGGAGGCGGCGAACCAGGCGCCGTCGCCGCTGCCCACCGCCTTCTGCAGGTCGCGCCCCTCGGCCATCACCGACACCATCGCCACCAGGTGCAACGCATAGGCCGCGCCCAGGAAGCCATCCAGCGCTTCCTGCCGGCTTTCGAAATGACGCTCCAGCACGCGCTGGGGAAGTTGCCACCACACCGCGGTGGTGTGCAGCTCCTGGTCGGGCAGGTTGACCGGGCCGTAGCCGATGTTCTCGTGGGTGTGGAAACGGATCTTCTTGTAGCCCGACACCCGCCGCACCACGTGCACCTCGCCGTGGTGTGAGCTGCCCTGCCCGCCCGGCGCGCCGTCGGCCTCGTCCAGCACCTTGAGCTTGGTGTAATCGATGGCATCGGTGTAGTAGTCCACGCGGGTGCGGCGCACGTAGGCCTTGCGGCCTTCCCAGTCCAGGCGTTCGACCTGGAACGGAGCGGACTGGACCATGTGGATCGCGCCTTCGTAAAGGGTCAGCGCGGCGGCCGAGTAGTCGACTTCGGCAATGATCGCCTGCCGACCGTCGGTGCGATCGACCACCACGAAGTTGCCGTCGGCCACCGAGCGCAGGTTCACCGCCTGGGCCGGATAGCTGTCGGCAATCCACTCCCAGCGCCCGCCTTCCTGGTGCAGCACGCCGCTTTCGGCCAGCACTTCCAGCCACGGCGCGGCGTCCACCGGGCCCAGGCTGTCGCCGTCATTGAACGGCAGCTCGAAGGCGGCGCAGCGGATGTGGTCCATCAGGATCAGCGGCTGGTCCGGCTCGATCCGCGCCTGCTCGGGCGTGGCGTCGGCGAAGAACTCCGGATGCCGCACCACGTACTGGTCCAGCGGCTGGCTGCTGGCCACCAGCACCCCGATCGAAGGCTGCTGGCGGCGCCCGGCGCGGCCAAAGCGCTGCCACGTCTGCGCGATCGAACCCGGATAGCCATTGAGCACCACGACATCCAGGCTGCCGATGTCCACGCCCAGTTCCAGCGCGCTGGTGCTGACGATGCCGTCGACCCGGCCCGAGCGCATCTCCCGCTCCACCTCGCGCCGCTCGGTGGGCAGGTAGCCGCCGCGGTAGGCGCGGATGCGCCGCGGCTTGCGCGGGTCGTTGTCGAACACTTCCTTCAGGTACTTGGTCAGCACCTCGACCATCAGCCGGCTCTGGCAGAACACCAGGGTCTTGAGCCCGGAGCGGATCGCCAGCCGCGCAATGCGATTGGACTGCGAGCGCGCCGAGGCGCGCAGCCTCAGGTCCGGGTTCACCACCGGCGGGTTCCACAGCAGGATGTGCTTGGCGCCGCTGGGCGCGCCGCTTTCGGTGATCGGTTCCAGTTCGTCCTCGATCAGCGCGCGCCCGTGCTCGACCGCGTTGCCGATAGTGGCCGAGCACAGGATGAACTGGGGGCGCACGCCGTAGAACGCGCACACGCGCTTGAGCCGGCGGATCACGTTGGCCACGTGCGCGCCGAACACGCCGCGGTAGGTATGGACCTCGTCGATCACCACGTAGCGCAGGTTCTCGAAGAACTGCGCCCACTTGGTGTGATGCGGCAGGATCGCCTGGTGCAGCATGTCCGGGTTGCTGACCACGATGTCGCCGTTGATCCGGATCGACTGGCGCGCATCGCCCGGGGTATCGCCGTCGAAGGTGGCCGCGCGCAGGCCGAGTTCGCCGGCGGCGTTGAGTTCGAGCAGTTCGGCCACCTGGTCCTGGGCCAGCGCCTTGGTCGGGAACAGGTACAGCGCCTTGGCGCCCTGCTCCATCGCCGCGCTGATCACCGGCAGCGTGTAGCAAAGCGACTTGCCCGACGCGGTGGGCGTGGCCACCACCAGGTGGCGGCCGTCCCTGGCCGCCTGCCAGGCCTGTGCCTGGTGCGAATAGAGCGATTTGATGCCGCGCGCGCGCAGGGCGGTGGCCAACGCCTCGGGAAGGTCCGGCGGCAGCGGACGGATGTCCGCGGGATGGGCCGGGATCGTGAAGTGGCCAGTGATGCGGTCGCCGTAGCGATCGACCAGCCTGCTGGCCAGGCGGGTACCCGACGGCGCGGGCGCGGGAAGCGGACGTTCGTGGACGATGGCATTCATGGCGAAGACGGCGGCGAAGGGCCGCCGAGTCTCGCCAGCGGCTGACTCACGAGGTGAGACTCGCCACCCGTAAGAGCGCGCCACGCGCGCGTGGCGCGCTCCTACGAGGGGCCGCGGCGGCGCACCGAGACGTGCTCGTGGCCGGGCACATGCCAGCGCCAGGGGAAATCCATGGCCTTGCTGATGCCGATCCTCGGCCCCACTGCCGGCCTGCGCGGCGGCGCGAGTCCGTCCGACACGATCGCCACGCCACGGTCTGCGCCCACCAGGTCGGCCCCATCCAGCTCACCGGTGATCCCCATCGCCTGCGACAGCTTGCCCGGCCCGCTTCCGATATCACGGTCACGGCGCGCCTTCGGCCGCACCTGACGCATCAGGTCGATCCCCGCCACCGGCTCGATTGCCCGCAGCAGCACGCCAACGCCCTCGCCGACCTCACCGCACACCGCGTTCGACCCCCAATGGATGCCGTAGCTGAAGTACACGTACAGGTGTCCAGGCTCGCCGAACATGGTGGCGTTGCGCGCGGTCCGGCCGCGGTAGGAATGCGCCGCCGGATCCTCGCTGCCCGCGTACGCCTCCACCTCCACGATCCGCCCCGCCCGGCCGTCGTCGCGCACCAGGATCCTGTTGAGCAGTTCGGGCGCCACCTCCGCCGGATGCCGACGGTAGAAATCGCGCGGCAGCGTCTGCCAACCGTCAGGCAACGACAAGGATTTCAGCATGCTCGGGATGCTTGGCGGGGCCAACCGTGATCTGTACATCCAGCCCCAGGCTTTGCAGGCACTCCATCATTTTTTCCACGGATATCCCTCGAAAACGCCCTCGCAGCAACCCGGACACCTTTGGCTGGGACAACCCCATGCGCTTCGCCGCCTCGGTTTGCGTCAGGCCCCGGTCCTCAATGGCGCGGGCAATGGCCCTGGCAAGGCCCGCCTTGAGCTTCATCTCATCCGCATCGGGATAGCCGAGATCGGCATAGACGTTGCCCGAGCTCCGTTCGATTTCCACCTTCATGATCCACCTCCTGACGGACTGGCTTCCGCATCGCGCAGCGCGGCCTGATATCGCAGTTTGATCAAATCGATGTCCGCCTGCGGCGTTCTGATCCCGGACTTCGACTTTTTCTGGAAACAATGCAGGACATAGATGATGTCAGCCAGCTTGACCGTGTAGACGCATCGATACGTGCTGCCGTCGCCGTCCTCCACTACCTCGTAGATTCCTTTCGCCTTCAGCGCACCTTTCGTCATCGGCTTGGCGTTTGGATGCATCCTCCCGCATTGCGCTTCTCCGAGCGCAAATCCAAACACGTCAATGACGTCGCCTGGCATTTTCATGAGGTCCCGCTTGCTTGACCCCAACCACCTGAGTTCCTTCCCGGGCATGGCTTTACCTCTCCTTGGCGGATGCAATTATACCTATTTTGGAATAATCGGACAGTGTTCGGGCAGGTGCGTCGATTGATCAACCTGACTACTTCCCAGCCTGACCGTGGCTCCAACGATGCAGGCCATGCCGTCACAATAGGAAGGGTCGCGGGAGGCCTGCTAGCCTCCAATCCCTCCCAAAAGACCGCCCAATCAGTCGCCGAGCAAAGAGATATCAGCTTGAAGTCCAGCACTTCCCAACCCGCCACTGAACATACGCCCCTCATGAAGCAGTTCTTCGCCAACAAGGCGGAGCACCCCGAGGAACTGCTGTTCTTCCGCATGGGCGATTTCTACGAGCTGTTCTACGACGACGCCCGCAAGGCGGCGCGGCTGCTGGACATCACCTTGACCCAGCGCGGCAACTCGGCCGGGCAGCCGATCCCAATGGCCGGGGTGCCGCATCATTCGGCCGAAGGCTACCTGGCACGGCTGGTGGCGCTGGGCGAGTCGGTGGCGATCTGCGAGCAGGTCGGGGACCCGGCCGCCAGCAAGGGGCTGGTGGAGCGCAAGGTGGTGCGGATCGTCACGCCGGGCACGGTAACCGACGAGGCGCTGCTGCACGAGCGCCGCGACACCCTGCTGCTGGCCCTCGCCCGTTCGAAACAGGGCTATGGGCTGGCCTGGGCGGATCTGGCCGGCGGGCGCTTCCTGGCCAACGAGGTGGCCAACGAGGACCAGCTGGAGGCGGAGCTGGCGCGCCTGGATCCCGCCGAAATCCTTGTTCCCGATGAGGAAGGGCTGCCGGCGTTCCTGGACGAGCGCAGCGGCCTGCGCGCGCGGCCGCCGTGGCTGTTCGACGCCGACAGCGGACGCCGCCAGCTGCTGAAGTTCTTCAACCTGCACGACCTCACCGGCTTCGGCATCGAGGACCGCCCGCTGGCGATCGCCGCCGCGGGCGCGCTGCTCGGCTACGTGGAGGAAACCCAGAAACAGCGGCTGCCGCACCTGACCTCGATCGCGGTGGAAACCGGCGACGGCGCGATCGCCATGAACGCCGCCACCCGGCGCCACCTTGAACTGGACACCCGGGTCGACGGCGACACCCGCAACACCCTGCTGGGCGTGCTCGATGCCACCGTCACGCCGATGGGCGGGCGCCTGCTGCGGCGCTGGCTGCACCGGCCGCTGCGCGATCGCGGCGTCCTTGGCGAACGCCACCACGCGGTGCAGACCCTGATCGACAGCAGCGCCGAAGCGGACCTGCGCGAAGGCTTCCGCGCACTCGGCGACCTGGAACGGATCCTGTCGCGGATCGCACTGCGCTCGGCGCGCCCGCGGGATCTTTCCACCCTGCGCGACGGCCTGGCGATGCTGCCGGCCGTGCGCAAAACCCTCGCCCCGCTCGACTCGCCGCGCCTGCAGGCGCTGGCCAACGGCCTGGGCGAGCACGAGGCTGAGGCCCACCTGCTGGCAACCGCCCTGGTCGAACAGCCGCCGGTACTCGCGCGCGACGGCGGCGTGTTCGCCGACGGCCACGACGCCGAGCTCGACGAACTGCGCGCACTGTCCGCCAACGCCGACCAGTTCCTGGTGGATCTTGAGGCTCGCGAGCGCGAAGCCAGCGGCATCGCCAACCTCAAGCTCGGCTACAACCGGGTACACGGCTACTACATCGAGATCAGCAAGGCGCAGTCGGCCAGGGCGCCCACCCACTACACCCGCCGCCAAACGTTGACCAACGCCGAGCGCTACATCACCGAGGAGCTCAAGCAGTTCGAGGACAAGGTGCTCAGCGCGCGCGAGCGGGCGCTGGCGCGCGAGCGGCTGCTGTACGAGCAGCTGCTGGACGCGCTCAACCACCGGCTGGAGCCGCTCAAGCGCTGCGCCGGCGCGCTGAGCGAGCTGGATGCGCTGGCCTGCTTCGCCGAGCGCGCGCAGGCGCTGGACTGGTCGCGGCCGGAGCTGACCGCCGAGCCGGGGATTTCGATCGAACGCGGCCGCCACCCGGTGGTGGAAGCGGTGCGCGAGGAGCCGTTCGAACCCAACGACCTGGAACTGCACCCCGACCGCCGCATGCTGGTGATCACCGGCCCCAACATGGGCGGCAAGAGCACCTACATGCGCCAGAACGCGCTGATCGTGCTGCTGGCGCACATCGGCAGCTTCGTGCCTGCGGCCAGCGCACGGATCGGCCCGACCGACCGCATCCTGACCCGTATCGGCGCCGGCGACGACCTGGCCAAGGGCCAGTCGACCTTCATGGTCGAGATGGCCGAGACCAGCTACATCCTGCACCACGCCAGCGACCAGTCACTGGTGCTGATGGACGAGATCGGCCGCGGCACGTCCACTTACGACGGCCTGGCCCTGGCCGAAGCCTGCGCGCGACACCTCGCGGCGGTGAACCGCAGCCACGTGCTGTTCGCCACCCACTACTTCGAACTGACCGCGCTGGCGGCACCCGGCAGCGGCATCGCCAACGTGCACCTGGACGCGGTGGAGCACACCGACCGCAGCGGGGACGAGACGCTGGTGTTCATGCACGCGGTCAAGGACGGGCCGGCCAACCGCAGCTTCGGCCTGCAGGTGGCGGCGCTGGCCGGGCTGCCGAAGATGGTGGTCGCGGACGCGCGCGCGCGCCTGGCCGAGCTGGAACAGCGCGGCGATGACAGCCAGGCCGAAGGCATGCGCCCCGATGCACTGGATGCGCCCCGGCAGATCGGCCTGTTCGCATCATCGTCGGCGGTGCAGGACGCGCTCGCCGCGCTGGATCCCGACGAGCTGAGCCCGAAGCAGGCGCTTGAAGCCCTGTACCGGCTGAAGGCGCTGAAGTGACACCGGCAACCCCGGTACGCGTCGATGCACTGCTGACAGGCGTCGCCCGGCCGTACACGCGCCCGGGCAGCCTGAGCGCGATCGACAAGCGCCCGCTCGATGGCGCCGTGGAGATCGGCGAGCTGGGCCTGGCGGGTGACGAACAGGGCGACACGCGCGTGCACGGCGGCCCGGACAAGGCCGTCCACCACTACCCGTTCGACCACTACGCCGCCTGGCGCGACGAACTGGGCGCGCTACCGGTGCTGAAAGCCCCCGGCGCCTTCGGCGAGAACATCAGCACGCGAGGCATCACCGAGGCCGACGTGTGCCTGGGCGACCGGTTCGAACTGGGCACGGCCGTGCTCGAGGTCAGCCAAGGCCGGCAGCCGTGCTGGAAGCTCAACGACCGCTTCGCGGTTCCGCGCATGGCGCGCCTGGTGCAGGACACCGGGCGCACCGGCTGGTATTACCGGGTGCTGCAGCCGGGCGAAGCGCGCGCCGGCGACCTGCTACGGCTGGCCGCTCGCCCCCATCCGGACTGGCCGCTGGCCCGGCTGATGCGCCTGCTGGCCGAGCGGGTGCTCGATCCCGTACAGCTTGGCGCGGCGCTGGAGTTGCCGCTGGTGCCCTCCTGGCGAAAGCTGGTGGAGCGGCGCCTGGCGTCCAGCCAGGTCGAGGACTGGGGCCGGCGGGTCGACGGCCCGCCGCAGAACTGACGCCGGTCCCGTCGACATAATGCGGGCGTACCATGGGGTTCCATTTCCCTCGGAGCCGACCATGGCCGAATCCCTCACCCAGCAGTTGTTCGCCCAGCTCCAGGGCGGCCCGATGCAGCAGATGTCCAGCCAGCTCGGCATCGGCGAGCAGCAGACCAGCCAAGCCGTCGGTACGGCGCTGCCATTGCTCATGGGTGCGCTCGGCAAAAACGCCAGCCAGCCGCAGGGCGCGCAGGCGCTGCTTGGCGCCCTGCAGAAGGACCACGCGGACGGCGGCGGAAATATCGCCGGGCTGCTGGGCTCGGTGCTCGGCGGCGGTGGCGGGCCCCAGGCGGACGGCGCCGGCATCCTCGGCCACATCCTGGGCGGCAACCAGCAGCGCGCCGAATCCGGACTGGCCCAGATGACCGGGCTGGACGGCAACAAGGCCGGCCAGCTGATGAAGATGCTCGCGCCGCTGGTGATGGCCTTCCTGGCCAAACAGGCCACCCGGCAGGGAGACGCCGACCCGCAGGCGCTGGGCACCCTGCTGGGCCAGGAGCAGGAACAGATCCGCCAGGAGGGCGGCGGCGCCGCAGGCCTGCTCGGCGCCGTGCTCGACCAGGACGGCGATGGCAAGCTGGGCCTGGGCGACGTGCTGAAGATTGGCGGCGGGCTGCTCGGCGGAAAACGCTGACACCGCGGGCCTGATAGCCGACCACTATCGATTCGTTGTCTTCTATCGAATTCACCTTGGTGCAGCGGCGCGCTAAGGTAACCCCATCATCCACCGGGAGTGCCAGCCATGAGCAAGCCGTCCGACGAGAAGAAGTGCCCCGTCACCCATCTGACCACCCAGTTCGGCGCGCCCGTACCGGACAACCAGAACAGCCTGACCGCCGGCCCGCGCGGTCCGCTGCTGTCGCAGGACGTCTGGCTGCACGAGAAGCTGGGCAACTTCGTTCGCGAAGTGATCCCCGAGCGGCGCATGCACGCCAAGGGCTCGGGTGCCTTCGGCACCTTCACCGTCACCAACGACATCACCAAGTACACCCGCGCGAAGATCTTTGAATCGGTGGGCAAGAAGACCGAGATGTTCGCCCGCTTCACCACCGTGGCCGGCGAGCGCGGCGCGGCCGACGCCGAGCGCGACATCCGCGGCTTCGCGCTGAAGTTCTACACCGAGGAAGGCAACTGGGACATGGTGGGCAACAACACCCCCGTGTTCTTCATCCGCGACCCGCGCAAGTTCCCCGACCTCAACAAGGTGGTCAAGCGCGACCCGCGCACCAACCTGCGCTCGGCCACCAACAACTGGGACTGGTGGACCCTGCTGCCCGAGGCGCTGCACCAGGTCACCGTGGTGATGAGCGACCGCGGCATCCCGGCCAGCTATCGCCACATGCACGGCTTCGGCTCGCACACCTACAGCTTCTGGAACGAGAAGGGCGAGCGCTACTGGGTGAAGTTCCACTTCCGCACCCAGCAGGGCATCAAGAACCTGACCGATGCCGAGGCGGCGGAGCTGATCGGCAACGACCGCGAAAGCCACCAGCGCGACCTGTACGACGCGATCGAGAACGGCGACTTCCCGAAGTGGAAGATGTACATCCAGGTCATGCCCGAGGAAGAGGCTGAGAAGGTGCCCTACCACCCGTTCGACCTGACCAAGGTGTGGCCGAAGGGCGACTACCCGCTGATCGAGGTGGGCGAGTTCGAGCTCAACCGCAACCCGGAGAATTTCTTCGCCGACGTCGAGCAGAGCGCGTTCGCGCCCAGCAACCTGGTGCCGGGCATCAGCGCGTCGCCGGACAAGATGCTGCAGTCGCGGCTGTTCAACTACGCCGACGCGCAGCGCTACCGGCTGGGCGTCAACTACCACCAGATCCCGGTCAACGCCCCGCGCTGCCCGGTCAACAGCAACCACCGCGACGGCCAGGGCCGCATGGACGGCAACTACGGCAGCCTGCCCCACTACGAGCCCAACAGCTTCAACCAGTGGCAGGAGCAGCCGGATTTCCGCGAGCCGCCGCTGAAGATCAACGGCAACGCGGACTGGTGGAATTTCCGCGACGACGACGACAACTACTTCAAGCAGCCCGGCGACCTGTTCCGCCTGATGGCCCCGGAGCAGCAGCAGGTGCTGTTCGACAACACCGCCCGCGCCATGGGCGATGCGCCGGACTTCATCAAGCGCCGCCACGTGGACAACTGCAGCAAGGCCGATCCGGCCTACGGCGCGGGGGTGGAAGCCGCGCTGCGCAAGCTCGGCGCGTTCGCCGGCGAGGATTCACCCAACAGCATCGACTGAACGCACCCGCCCGCCAAACAGAAGGTCGCGACCCTCCAGGGTCGCGGCCTTTTTTGATGCCCATGCAGCGGCCACGCCGGCCTGCCGCAGGGATCAGCTCGCGTCGATGTCGCCCAGGGCGCGGATCAGGCGGCGGGCGCGCTTGTCGGGGCGCTGTTCCGGCGGCCGGTAGCCGGCCCGTTCGGCGCGCAGCCGGGCCAGGCGCTCGAGCCGCGCCTCGCGCGACTGCTCCGATTCGGCATACAGCGTTTGCGCCACCCGCGCCGGGCCGCGGGTGGCCGACAGGCCGGCCACCTCGACCTCGAAGACCTCCTCGCCGCGCGCCACCCGCAGCGCATCGCCGACACGCACCGCGCGCGCCGGCTTGGCGCGCTGGCCGCCAACCTCGACCTTGCCGGTCTCCACCGCCTGCTTGGCCAGCGCCCGGGTCTTGAAGAAGCGCGCCGCCCACAGCCACAGATCCAGGCGCACGCTGTCGCCGGGCTGGCTCATGGCTCCGCGGCCGGGGCTGCGGTCACTCCGGCCGCCGCGGCGGCACCGGCGAAGGAATGCGGTCGCGCCCGGTAATCGGCACCCGCACGCTGCGTGATTCGTTGTATGCACGCCCACAGCCCAGCGACATGTGGCGGCTGCGCAGGATCGAAGCTTCCTCGTGGCTGGCACCGGCGGGAATCGGCTGCGATCGCGCGGCACGGATTTCGCGCTCGCACCACGGATCAATGCTGGCGGCATCCTGGTGCACGATGTCGTCGCGGCTGGCACATGCGCCCAGCGCAAGCGTAAGCAGTGCGCCGCAAAGCAGTCTTGTACCGGTCATGGGGCCCTTCCTGTGGCAACGCCGTCCGGCCCAATGGTACGCCGCTAACGCGTGGCGGCAAGATGACGCGGCTGGAGGAACCTGGCCATCCCCGCAAACGCGGAAAGCCCGCTTTCGCGGGCCTTCCTGTCTTGCTCGGACGCCGCCGGATGCGGCGCCGGGCCGCTTACTCGGCGGCGGGCTGCTCGGCTGCCGCTTCGGCGGCGGCGGCCTTCGCGTCCTGCTGGGCCTTCGCGTCCTTGCGCGCCTGCTCGTTCTTGGCGCGGGCGGCAGCGGAGAGGTCCTCCTTGATCCGCGCCTTGCGGCCTTCCAGGCCACGCAGGTAGTACAGCTTGCTGGCGCGCACGGAGCCGCGGCGCTTGACCTCGACCGAATCGATCGCGGCGCTGTGGTTCTGGAACACGCGCTCCACGCCGAAGCCGTGGGAAATCTTGCGCACGGTGAACGAGGAGTTCAAACCGGCGTGCTTGCGCGCGATGACCACACCCTCGTAGGCCTGGATACGCTCGCGGTTGCCCTCCTTGACGTTGACGTTGACGACGACGGTGTCGCCCGGGCCGAAGTCCGGAAGCTGGCGCTGGGCCTGCTCGGTCTCGAAGTCCTGCAGGAGGGTGTTCAGGGAAGACTTGGTGGTCATGGCTGTGGCCTGTTGGAGTCGTTGTAGGCGTGGTGCACGTGGACGCACGCTCTTGGCATGGGCTGCGAATGGACGCAGCCGCCTATTATAACCGGATTTCCAGGCCCCGGGCCAAGCCCCCCGCCCCATCGACAGCCTGGGCACCCCGTGCCCGTCGCGCAGGCCGGGCTACCTGTCCACGGAGGCCAGGAAGCGGCGGTCTTTTTCGTCCAGGTTTGCCCGTTCCAGCAGGTCCGGGCGCCGCTGCAGGGTTCGCAGCAGGGCCTGGCGGCGGCGCCAGAGGTCGATTTCGGCGTGGTTGCCGGACAAAAGCACGTCCGGCACGTCGCCCAGCGCGTGGCTGGCCGGCTTGGTGTAGTGCGGGCAGTCCAGCAGGCCGTCGGCGTCGAAGCTGTCCTGGGCCGCGGAATCGGCGTCGTTGAGCGCGCCTTCCTGCAGCCGCGCCACCGCATCCACCACCACCGCCGCGGCCAGCTCCCCGCCCGAGAGCACGTAGTCGCCGATCGACAGCTCCTCGTCCACCTCGGCGCGGACGAGGCGCTCGTCGATGCCTTCATAGCGGCCGCACAGCAGCAGCAGGCGTTCACGCGAAGCCAGCTCCCGGACCCCGGCCTGGTCCAGGCGCCGACCCTGCGGGCTGAGGTAGACCACCCTTGCCGGCGCCGGGTCGGCGGCGCGGGCAGCGGCGATGGCTGCGCGCAGCGGGTCGATCATCATCACCATGCCGGGGCCACCGCCGAACGGGCGGTCGTCAACCCGGCGGTAGTTGCCCTCGGCGTGGTCGCGCGGGTTCCAGCCGTGCACCGACACCAGCCCGCGCTCCACGGCGCGCCCCACCACCCCGAACCCGGCACAGCCGGCGACGAAGTCGGGGAACAGGCTGATCACGTCGATGCGCACGGTCAGAAGTCCGGGTCCCAGTCCACCGTCATGGTGCCCGCTTCCAGGTCGATGTCACGCACGAAGTCCGGGCGCACGAACGGGATCATGCGTTCGCGGCCGTCGTCCCCGTCGCGCACCACGACCACGTCGTTGGCACCGGTGGCCAGCATGTGCGAGACGGTGCCCAGGGCCTTGCCCTCGACGGTCCCCACGCGCAGGCCCTCCAGGTCCGCCCAGTAGAACTCGCCTTCGGCCGCCGGCGGCAGCGCCTCGCGCGGCACGTACAGCTCGCAGCCCCGCAGGGCTTCGGCGGCATCACGGTCCTCGACGCCCGGGAACTGCGCAACCACGCCCTTCGTGGTCATGCGGCCGCGCACGCCGGACAGCTCGCGCTCGGCGCCACGCGCGTCGCGCACGGTCCACGGCAGGTAGCGCAGGATCCGCTCCCGCGGTTCGGTGAAGGACTCGATCTTGAGCTCACCGCGCACGCCAAAGGCGCCGATGACCCTGCCGAGCAGGACGCGACGTCCGGTATCGTTCATGCGCAGATGGCCGCGCGCGCTGCGCGGCCGGCGGGATCAGGCCGCGGCCGGGGCTTCGGCGGCGCCCTTCTTCGCTTCCTTGTACAGCGCGCGCACCTTGTCGCTGAGCTGCGCGCCCTGGCCGACCCAGTGCTCGACGCGAGCGGTGTCCAGCACCACGCGCTGCTCGGCGCCGGCGGCGACGGGGTTGTAGTAACCCAGGCGCTCGATGTTGCGACCGTCGCGCGCGCTGCGCGAGTCGGTGACGATGATGTGGTAGAAGGGGCGCTTCTTGGCGCCGCCACGGGTCAGGCGGATCTTGACCATTTCGGATGTTTCCTGTGTTGCCCAGTCGCCAGGACGGCGAGGTAAGCCGGCAATTGTAATGGATCCGGCAGCCGCGGGGGAAGTCGACCGCGACGCCCGTTCACTCCGCCCCGCCACCGGCCCGCCGCGACGCGCGCTCGGCGGCCTCGATCCGCTCCGGGGTCGGTGGATGGGTCGACAGCCAGCCCATGGGCCCCTGCTCCACCTCGGCGGGAACCTGCTCCGACAATCGCCGCATGATGCGTGAGAACGCCGCCGGGTCGATCCCGCGTCGCGCCAGCAGTTCCAGTGCCCAGGCATCCGCCTCGCGCTCGTGGCCGCGCGAATAGCCGCTGCCCAGCAGCACCGCGGGCAGCGAGACCGCCAGCGACGAGCCCGAAACGTCGCCGAAGAACAGCCCCACCAGCACCAGTACCGACGAGCCCTCGATCGCCCGACGCATGCCGTGGCGGTGCACGTGGTGTCCGGCCTCGTGGGCGAGCACCGCGAGGATTTCCTCGTCATCCCCGGCCAACTCCACCAACGCGTCGGTGACGTGGATGCGCCCGTCAGGCAGCGCGAACGCGTTGGCGCCCAGCGCGGGCGCGCGGGTGAAATGCAGGCGCATCTCCCGGTGGCGCGGCTGGCCCTGGACCAGCGTGGCGAAGCGCTGTTGGAGCTCACGCTTGCGGGCCTCGGGCAGAGCGCTCGGCGACAGGTACAGCCGGTCAAGCAGCGCGAGCGCCTGGGTACTGACTTGGGTTTCCACCGCCCGTGGCATCCGCTCGGCGATCTGTGCCGCCATCCACGGCACGCCCACCTGCAGGAAGGCCAGCGCGAACGCCAGCGTCCCGATCGCAGCCACCAGGATCGCAAGCCGCCGCCGCTCCAGCCAGTCGGCGGCCGCCTGGATCCTGCTTGGCGGCTTCGGGAACCATTGCGCAAGCAGCGGGGAATCGGGACATTCGATCTGGCCATGGCCGGCGCGGCGCAGTACCCGCGGGGTGCTGCCCAGGCGCGGGCTGATGCCGGTTTCGGCCAGCGGCCAATCCTGTACATCGCCCTCTTCCAGGTCCGTGATGCGCAGCGCATCCGGGCCCTCAAGCTCCAGCCGCACCCTGCGCGCGCGGCTGGAGTGGCCGTCGTGCCATTGGCCTTCCAGCGCACTCAAATGCCGATATCCAGGCCCAGGTCCAGCGCGTCCGACAGCTCCGCGCCGGCGGCGCCACGGTCGGCGTCGACATCGGCGACGAAATCATCAATGCCGCCCGTGGCCACCAGTTCAAAGCACTCGGCGCGATAGCGCGCCAGGCGCACCATCGCCCACGGCGTCGCCAGCCCGAGGGTGCACAGGATCGCGACCAGGTTGCCCAGGTACAGCCAGAACACGTACGCCGGGTTGAGGGTGGACTGGAAGCGATGCTCCCCAAGCCGGGCGTTGTTCCACATCAGGTTGGTGTAGCGCGTGCGCAGGTACACCATCAGCACGAACATGCCGAAGTAAAGCAACAGCGTGAACCCCATCATCAGCACCAGCATGATGTCTGCGGATTCGTCTTCGATGCGCGCAAGTGCAACCATGAAAGCCACACCGGCCACGGTCACCATGAACAGCCCGAACGCGGCGATCGCGCAGCCGGCCGCGACCAGCCAGGGCCGGTAGTACGGCCCGGCCTCAGATTCGAAACCAAAGGCCGCGGTCCCGAACTTGTGGCCGGATGCCAGGTATTCATGCTGTCGCCGCTTCATCAGCGGATACAGCGCGGTCAGGGTCAGCGACGACAGGATCGGCCAGCCCAGGAATGGCCCGTAGGCCGCGCCGGCCGAGCCCACGAACCCGAAGCGCACCCCGCGCCAGGCCGAATAGCGGGCGCGGAAGCGCGCGGACAGGAATACGATCAGCGGCATGCAGGCAAACAGCGCCAGCAGCAACAGCAGGTAGAGCACCGGCATGAACTGCGAGCTCAGGCCCAGCGCGATCACCACCGCATAGGCGATCAACCGGCCCTTGAGGATCCGGATCGGGTCGGCAAGGTAGTCGAAGCTGGAGCCGGCCAGCCGGGTGTTGGCATAGAAATAGCGCTCCGTACGCACCTTCGCCCAGGCCGAGTAAATCCCCAGCGTGAAGATCGTCAGCAGCACGTTGACGATCCAGATACCGAAGTATTCATCGGCGCGACCACTGAACTGCGGCCGGTAGCGCGTGATGTCCGGAACGGGCGCGGCGCCGCTTGCCCCGCCTTCTGGCACGGCGTGGTCCTGATCAAGCATGTTCCCTTCCCCCGTCGTGTGCGCCGCGACTGCGACGTCTCCGTTCATTGGCCCGGCCGACCCGCACTGGCCGGCCTGCACCCTCCCCAGGGTGCGGATGCAACGTTAACCGATCCACCTCCGGGTCGTCGCAATCCTGCGCCTCAGCCCCGGTCCCAGGGAACGCCCGCAAGCAACTGGCGCAGGGTGGCACCAGCACCGGCGTCACCGCCGAACACGTGGTCATCGATGGCGGCGATTTCCGCGATGCCGGTGGAGTTCAGCGCAAACGCCGCGCGAAAGCCGCCCAGCGAAGCCATGTCCACCGCATCGATCCGCTGCGGCAGGCCGGCCTGGTCCAGCGCCGCGCGCAGCAGCAACTGGGTGACCCCGGCCAGCGCGGGCGCATCGGGCCAGACCACGGCGCTGCCATCCCAGAAGACGATGTTCCAGAACGTGCCCTCGCCGATACGGCCATCCGGGGCAAGCAACAAGGCGTCGTCGAATCCGGAGTCGCGGGCCTGCTGGCGGGCGGCGAGCTGGTCATCGAGCGCAAGGTGCTTCACGCCGGGACAGGCGCGCAGGCCGGCGTGCGTGCGCACCCGCAGCGGCGAAGCGGGCGGCTGCCGCGGTGGTTCGACGTCGACTTCAATCCGGAAGGCCGGGTCGTGGCGGCCGGGCGGGACGTCATCGCCGCGGTAGCCCGGCCGGGGCGGGAGGACCCGCATCTTCAAGGTGAAATCGCCTGCATGGCGACCGGGCGCGAGAAGCGCTTCGCGGAAACGTTTTCCCAGCTCGGATATGGCCGGCCCGCTGCCGTACAGTTCGCGCGAAGCCATCGCCAGCCGGAGGAAGTGCAGGTCCCTCCCCTGCACCCGGCCACCGCGCACCTGCATGGTGGTGAAGTGGCCGGCGTCGGCGGGGTCCACGCCGGTCAGCGGAACGGCATGCCGCCGCGTCCGCCCATCATGCCCTGCAGGCCGCGCATCATGCCCTTCATGCCGCCGCGGGCCATCTTGCCCATCATCTTTTCCATCTGCTGGTACTGCTTCATCATCCGGTTGACGTCGGCCGGGGTGACGCCGGCGCCGGCGGCGATGCGCTTGCGGCGCGAGCCGTTGAGCAGGGCCGGGTTGCGGCGCTCCTTCTTCGTCATCGAATTGATGATGGCGATCATGCGCGGGACTTCCTTGCCCTGCTGCACCTGCTGCTTGAGGTGCTCGGGGACCTGGCCCAGGCCGGGCAGCTTGTCCATCAGGCCCGAGATCCCGCCCATGCCCTCCATCTGGCCAAGCTGTTCGCGCATGTCGTTGAGGTCGAACTTGCGGCCCTTGGCGACCTTCTCGGCCAGCCGCGTGGCCGCGTCCTTGTCGACCTGCTGCTCGACCTGCTCGACCAGGCTGAGCACGTCGCCCATGTCCAGGATACGGCTGGCGACGCGGTCGGGGTGGAACACGTCCAGGCCGTCGGTCTTCTCGCCGGTGCCGATGAACTTGATCGGCTTGCCGGTGATGTAGCGCACGCTCAGCGCCGCGCCGCCGCGGGCGTCGCCGTCGGTCTTGGTCAGCACCACACCGGTCAGCGGCAGTGCTTCGGAAAACGCCTTGGCGGTGTTGGCCGCGTCCTGGCCGGTCATGGCATCGACCACGAACAGGGTCTCGACCGGATCAACCGCGGAATGCAGGGCCTTGATCTCGGCCATCATCGCCTCGTCGATGGCGAGCCGGCCGGCGGTATCAATGATCAGCACGTCGGCATACGACTTGCGCGCATCCTCGATCGCCGCACGCGCGATGGCCTCGGGCTTCTGGTCTGCCTGCGAGGGGAAGAACTGCACGCCGACCTGGCCGGCCAGGGTCTTGAGCTGTTCGATGGCGGCGGGCCGGTACACGTCGGCGCTGACCACCATCACCTTCTTCTTCTGGCGCTCCTTCAGGTGCTTGGCCAGCTTGCCCACGGTGGTGGTCTTGCCCGCGCCCTGCAGGCCGGCCATCAGGATCACCGCCGGCGGCTGCACGTTCAGCTCCAGCCCGCTGGCCTGCGCGCCCATCACCGCGGTCAGCTCGTCTCGCACCACCTTGATCAGGGCCTGGCCCGGGGTCAGCGACTTGAGCACCTCCTGGCCGACCGCACGCACCTTGATCCGCTCGATCAACGCCTGCACCACCGGCAGGGCGACGTCGGCCTCCAGCAGCGCGATGCGCACCTCGCGGGTGGCCTCGCGGATGTTTTCCTCGGTCAGCCGGCCGCGCCCGCGCAGGCGCTCCATGGTGCCGGACAGGCGCTGGGTCAGGGACTCGAACATGCGGAATCGGCTCGGGAAAAGGGACCTTCGATTATAGCCCGGCCTCCAGATCGGCCCCGGGCACCGGCTGTCGCGCACCCTGGCCGCTCCGGCTTGTGCGAAACTGCCCGGATGACATCCGTTCTCATCGCCATCGTGCTCTACCTGGCCGCCGCCACGCTGCTGGTGCGCCGCGTGGCCCTTGGCCAGGGGGCCGGTTCGGCGCTGTGGGCGATCCCTGCCGTGGGTGCCGTACTGGCACATGCTTTCCAGCACGTGCTGGCCTGGCGCGAGGTGGGCGGCGCGGACCTGCATTTCTTCTCCGCCCTCTCGCTGGTCGGGCTGGGCATGGCGATCCTGACCGTGCTGGTCGGGCTGCGCGGGCGCATGGACGCACTGGGAGTGATCGTGTTCCCGCTCGCTGCGCTGGCGGCCGTGATCTACGCCAACGTCGCCCATGTCGGCCACGAGGAACTGGACTGGCGCTTGCAGCTGCACGCCTGGTGCGCCCTGCTCGCCTACGCCACCCTGGCGGTGGCGGCGCTGCTGGCGGTGCTGCTGTGGGCGCAGGAGCGCGCCCTGCGCCGGCGTGAATTCCACCGCTGGCTGCGCGCGCTGCCGCCGCTGACCGCGCTCGAGTCGCTGCTGTTCCGCACCATCGGCGCCGGCTTCGTGCTGCTCAGCGCCACCCTGCTCACCGGCATCCTGTTCGTGCACGACTTCTTCGCCCAGCACCTGATCCACAAGAGCGTGCTGAGCATCCTGTCGTGGCTGGTGTTCGGCGCGCTGCTGGCCGGGCGCTGGCGCTACGGCTGGCGCGGCGCCCGCGCCGTCGGCTGGACGCTGACGGCGATGGCGCTGCTGGTGCTGGCGTTCTTCGGCAGCAAGTTCGTACTGGAACTGGTGCTGCAAAGGGCCTAGGGCAGCGGATCGCGTTACCAGCCGTTGACGCGCGGCCAGACGGCCTCGATCGCGGTGCCGCCGTCGACCACGTGGTAGCGGTCATAGGCGGCGGCGGTGAGGCAGGCGTGGTTGGGCAGGACCAGCAGGCGGCGGCCGATGGGAAAGCCGGCGTGCTCGATGGCGCCGACGCTGCGGATGATGCCGTGCTCCTGGGAGACGCCGTGCACGTACAGACCGTCCATGACGGTGCCGCTTTCCGCATCCGCAACCAGGCCGTAGCCGCAGTCGCCGGCCGGGCCCAGCGCCTGGGTGCTGACGTCCTTGCTCAAGGCCAGGGCACCGGCATCGACCACGACCTGTCCGCGTTCGGGATGGTTGCCGATCACCGTGGTCAGCACCGCCAGCGCGATGTCGTCGCGGTCGCAGCTTCCGATCCCGGCCTGGAACAGGTCGAAGAACACGTACACGCCGGCGCGCGCCTCGGTCACCCCTTCCAGATTGCGCGCGTGCACCAGCGAGGGCGTCGAACCCAGGCTGACGATCGGGCAGTCGTGCCCGGCAGCGCGCAGCGTGGCCGCGGCGGCGGTCACGGCAAGGCGCTCCTGCTCGGCCACCTCGGCATGCTGGGCCGCGGTCCGGCCGGCATAGGAGTGCCCGCCGTGGGTGAACACGCCCGCCAGCGCGCCGCCGTTGGCCAGCGCGGCCGCGATGTCCTGCAGCTGCGGCGCGTCCGCGCCAATGCCGGAGCGGCCATCGCCGCAGTCGATCTCGATCAGGGCCTCGAAGCGCACGTCCCGGCGCTCGCCGCCCAGGCCGATCTCGCGGGCGGCTTCGAACGAATCCACCGACAGCAGGATCCGCGCGCCGCTCCGCTGCAGCGCGGCCACCCGGTCCAGCTTGGCCGGGGCGATCGCCACCGCATAGAAAATGTTGGTGAAGCCCTCGCCGGCGAAATACTCCGCCTCGCGCAGCGTTGAAACGGTAACCGGATCACCCGGGTCGACCATTCGCCGCGCGACGTCGGCACTCTTGCAGGTCTTCAGGTGCGGGCGCAGGGTGACCCCCAGCGCCGCGGCGCGCTGGCGCATGTGTCGGATGTTGGCGTCCATGCGCCTGCGGTCGAGCACCAGCGCGGGAGTGTCGAGCGTTGCCAGGGTATCCGCGTGCATGGGTCCACGCCTTCTGTTGCCGGGGCTGGGAGCATAGCGCGCCGGCGCCGGCCGACGCGTCAGGGCTGCTTGCCCGCCACCGGCAGCACCGACACCGGGACGTCGATGGTCTGCTTCACGTGCTTGAGACCGGCCACGATGGTGAAGGTCATCACCACCAGCAGCGACCATGAGCTCCACTTGCCCAGGTGCACGGTCGCCCAGGCGCCGAGCTGGTTGGGGTATTGCCAGGCGCCCAGCAGGGTGCTGATGTTCTCCGCCAGCCAGATGAAGAAGCCGATCAGCACGAACGCCAGCAGCAGCGGCATGCGCCGGTCGCGGTCGAGCGGGCGGAACACCACCACCGTGCGCGCATACAGCCCGAGGATGAAGGCGGCGATGTACCAGCGCCAGTCACCAATGAAGTGGTGGCTGAAGAAGTTCACGTAGACCAGCAGCGCCGCCAGGGTCGCCAGCCAGTACGGCGGGTGGTGCAGGATCCGCAGGTCGAACAGCCGCCAGGCCTGGATGATGTAGCTGCCCACCGCCGCATACATGAAGCCGGCGAACAGCGGCACGCCGAAGACCTTGGTCCAGGCGAAATCCGGATAGGACCAGGAGCCAATGGCCGGCGAGGTCTTGAACACCTCGAGCACGAAACCGACCACGTGGAACAGGCAGACCGCCTTCAGCTCGTCGCGCGACTCCAGCCCCGCCGCCAGCATCCAGGCCTGGATGGCCAGCGCCAGCACCAGCAGCACGTCGTAACGCGGCAATCCCAGCACCCCTTCGCGCGGCACCAGGAACAGGCAGGCGAAGAACAGGCCCGCGAACAGGCAGGCGCGCGCCTCCTTGATCCCGAACCAGAGGAATTCCATCGCGAACCGCCGCGGGCCGGACAGGCCCTCCGGGGCGCGTGCCCGCATCAACCACGCGTCGAAGCGGGCCAGCGTCACTCAGGCGGCTTCCAGCGCGTCGGCAAGCCTGTCGACGGCGATCACTTCCAGGCCCTTGAAGGCACCCGACTTCGGCGCGTTGCCACGGGCGACGATGGCGCGCCTGAAGCCATGCGTGGCTGCCTCGCGCAGCCGCTCCTCGCCGTTGGGCACCGGCCGGATCTCCCCCGAAAGCCCCACCTCGCCGAAGGCCACGGTCTTGTCCGCCAGCGGCCGGTCGCGCAGCGAGGACAGCACCGACAGCAGCACCGGCAGGTCGGCCGCGGTCTCCTGCACGCGGATGCCCCCGACCACGTTTACGAACACGTCTTGGTCGCCCACGGCGACACCGCCGTGCCGATTGAGCACCGCCAGCAGCATCGCCAGCCGGTTCTGCTCCATGCCCACTGCCACCCGGCGCGGGTTGGACAGCGGCGAGGAATCCACCAGCGCCTGCACCTCCACCAGCAGCGGCCGGGTGCCCTCGCGGGTGACCATCACGCAGCTTCCCGGCTGCTGCGAGGCGCCGGAGAGGAAGATCGCCGACGGGTTCGGGACCTCCTTCAGCCCCTTGTCGCCCATCGCGAACACGCCCAGCTCGTTGACCGCGCCGAAGCGGTTCTTGAAAGCGCGCAGCACCCGGAACCGGCTGCCGCTCTCGCCCTCGAAATACAGCACCGCATCGACCATGTGCTCGAGCACCCGCGGGCCGGCGATGCCGCCCTCTTTGGTCACGTGCCCGACCAGGAACACCGCGGTGCCGGTCTCCTTGGCGTAGCGCACCAGCCGCGCCGCGGACTCACGCACCTGGCTGACCGAGCCGGGCGCCGCAGTCAGGGTCTCGGTCCACAGCGTCTGCACGGAGTCGGCCACGATCAGCCGCGGCTTCATCTCCGCCGCGTGGCGCAGGATGGATTCGATGCCGGTTTCCGCCAGCGCCATCACCCCGTCCAGCGGCAGCCCCAGCCGCGCGCCGCGCCCTGCCACCTGGGCCAGCGATTCCTCGCCGGTCACGTACAGCGGCGGCAACGTCGGGGCCATCATCGCCACCGCCTGCAGCAGCAGGGTGGACTTGCCGATCCCCGGATCGCCACCCACCAGCACCACCGCACCCTCGACCAGGCCGCCGCCCAGCACCCTGTCCAGCTCCCCGATGCCGGTGGAGACCCGTGCCTCCTCGGTGTGGCGCACCTCCTTGAGTGCGGTGACCTTGGGCGCATCCGCCTTGCCGGCCCAGCCGGCCCGACGCGAAGCCGGCCCCGCGGCGCCCTTGCCCGCCGCCGGCTCCACCACGAACTCGCTCAGCGTGTTCCATGCCCCGCACTCGCCGCACTGGCCTTGCCACTTCGAATGGTCTGCACCGCATTCGGTGCAGACGTAGGCGACCTTGGCCTTGGCGGCCGGGCGGGCGGATTTGGCGGCGGGCTGGGACATCACGCGAACCGGCTTGGGGACCCCGACACTTTAGCGGCCCGCGGTCGCACGCGGGGAGAACCGGCGAAGAGGAGGATTGGAACAGACGCGGGGGCCGGGCGCGGTGCCCTTTAGTCTCCATCTCCCCCGGCGTCGGCCTGCGGCCGCCACCTCCTCCTTTACTTACGACTAAAGGGC
>JBQDAV010000038.1:0-25262 GCA_052090405.1 Luteimonas sp. | reverse complement strand
GCCGATCCTGGTACGGAGCGGCTTCACCGGCTTCCCTTTTCATCCGGCGGGTAGCGGCCGCCGGAACCGACGGACACAACATATCGTGGCTGCGGATTTTGTCAACGCAAAGTGTTGTGGAACACCGCGACACCATGTTCCATGGCGCGGCGGCGCCGGATTCAAGCTGCAGCCAGCACCAGCGCCAGCAGCAGCATCGTCTCCATGGCTTCGATGCTGGCGCCCAGGCAGTCGCCGGAGATGCCGCCAAGGCGGCGCTTCCAGTACAAGCCCACCAGCGGCACCAGCGCCAGGGCCACCAGCAACGGTGGCGCGGTGAGCAGGCTCAGCGCCGCCAGCGCCGCCGCCCACAGCCACACCGCGCGCATGCCCAGCTTCCACGAAAAACGCTCGGCCATGCCCGCCTGCTGGATCGGCGGCAGGCGCCGGCTCCACCACAGCGTGCCCCAGCGCGCCCAGGCCGGCAGCAGCACGATCCCGTGCCACCACGCCGAACCGGCAAGCTCGGCCAGCAATACCAGCTTGAGCAGGAGCTGCATGATCAGCACGACCGCGCCGAAGACGCCGATGTGCGGGTCCTTCAACACCGCCAGGAAGCGCTCCGGATCGCGGTGCGCGGCCCCCATCGCGTCGGCCACGTCGCTCAACCCGTCCAGGTGCAGCGCGCCGGTCACCCAGGTCCACAGCGCCAGCGCAAGCACCGCGGCCAGCCAGGGACGATCGTCCAGGCCCCACAGCACCAGCGCCAGCAGCAGGCCGATGGCGATACCGACCAGCGGGTGGTAGACGGCCGATCGTGTCAGGTCGTCATCGCGGAAATCGCGCACCTGCGGCGTCGGTAGCCGGGTCAGGAACTGGAAGGCCAGGATCAGGCGGCGGACGCTCATGGCTGCGCCAGCTCCAGCAGCTCGCCCCAGAGGCGGCCGCGTGCGCCTGCCTCCACGCGCAGGCGCGCCCGAGTGCCGTAACCGATGCGCAGCGCCCACAGCGCCGACAGCGGCAGGCCGCAGGCCTGCGACAGCGCCATGCGCAATGCGCCGCCGTGGCTGACCACCAGCACGGGGCCTTCGTCACCGCGGGCATCGGCCATCAGTGCGTGCAACGCACCCGCGATACGGTTCCCGAAGGCATCCCAGGCTTCACCGCCCGGCGGCGGGCTGTGCTGCGGGTCGGCGTGGAAGGCGGCAAGCGCCCGGGCCGGCAATGCGTCGCTGCGCTGGCCATCCCAGTCACCGAAATCGAACTCGATCCAGCGCGGATCAGGCGTTACCGGCAGGCCAAGCGGCGCGGCCAGCGCCAGCGCGGTGTCACGCGCGCGACGCAGCGGCGAGCTGACGATGCGCGCCCATGCAATGCCGGCATGGCAACGGCACGGTGCATCGGTGGCACCGGCCACCAGTGGCGGATCGCTGCGACCGTCCAGGTGGCCGCGGCGTCCGGTATCAGCGTGGCGCACCAGATCGACGATCACCTCGGCATCGCCCCCGCCACCGCGGCGTCCTCGAAGGTCGCCATGTCATTGTGCAGGGCGCAGGCCAGGCGCAGCAGCGGCAGCGCCAACGCGGCGCCGGAAGCTTCACCCAGGCGCAGGTCGAGCTGCAGCAGTGGCGTTGCCCGGAGCGCTTCAAGCAGGCGGCCGTGGCCGCGCTCGGCCGAACAGTGCGAGAACAGCAGCCAGTCGCGCACCCCGGGGTTGAGCCGCACCGCCGCAAGCGCCGCGGCGGAGACGATGAAGCCGTCGACCAGCACCGGCACACCGCGCTGGGCGGCGGCCACCATGGCCCCCGCCAACGCGGCGATCTCCAGCCCGCCCACGCAGCGCAGGGCCTCCAGTGCAGGGTGCGGCGCGGCGCCCATGGCATCACGATGCAAGGCCAGCGCACGTTCCACCACCGCCTGCTTGAGCGCGAGGCGGGCATCGTCCAGGCCGGTGCCCGCGCCGACCAGCTCCGCCGGCGGCAGCGCTGTGAGCGCGCAGGCCAGCGCGCTGGCGGCAGTGGTGTTGCCGATGCCCATCTCGCCCAGGAGCAGCAGGTCGGCATCCTCGCCCGCCTCGTCCACCGCGCGGCGGCCTGCCTCCAGGGCGTGGGCGACCTGGGTAGCGGACATCGCGGCTTCCACGCTCAGGTCACGGGTCCCTCGGCAGGGCTTGTCGACCGTGGTTCCCGGGATGGCATCGGCCGCCAGCGTACCGACGTCGCGCAGGTGCAGCGACAGGCCCAGCTCGCGCGCCAGCACCGCAATCGCTGCGCCGCCTGCGGTGAAGTTCGCCAGCATCTGCACCGTGACATCGGCCGGAAACGCCGACACCCCCTGCGCGACCACGCCGTGGTCGCCGGCGAACAGCAGCACGGGTACGACCGCGGCACGGGGACGGTCGCTGGCCTGCAGGGCGGCCAACTCAATGGCCAGGGTTTCCAGCCGGCCCAGGGCACCGGGCGGCTTGGTCAGCCGCTGCTGCCGCGCCTGCGCGCGGGATCTGTGCCCGGCTGACGGCAGCCGGCAGCCCTGATTCCACCACGATTCACTCATCCAGCCGGCACCCCGCGAAAGGCCCGTATTCTATCGGCCCGCAGGCGCCGCCGGCCGCGCGACCCGGCTTTGGCGCGGCCGCCGCCGATGGCTTAAACTGCGTCAACTTTCTGGTGACCCGAGGGGATTCCCCCAAGGGTTGAAACGGGAAGCCGGTGACCTTCCGCCCGCCGCCACGGCCGGTGGAGCATTCCGGCGCTGCCCCCGCAACGGTAAGCGTGGAACACCCCGGCAAACCGCCACTGTGCATCGCACGGGAAGGCGCCGGGGCGGAGCGGCCACATCGCTCCTCCCGCAAGCCCGGAGACCGGCCAGGGAGACGACTGGTTGCGATGCGGAGGGCATTGCGGCGGCAGCGCGCCGTGCCCCGCACGTCACCCTTCCGTCGTCCCTCCTGCATCCAGCCCCACCGCAACGGTCGCGCGGGCGAGCGCGATGCATGGAGAATCCAATGAAAGCGCAGCACCAGATCCTTTCCCTCGCAGTGGCGCTTGCCCTGTCCCCGGCCGCGATGGCCAGCGGCCTGATCCAGGCCACCGACCTGGACGAAGTCGTCGTCACCGGCACCCGGACCGAGGTCCTGCTGGCCGACAGCCTGGTGCCGGCGCAGGTCATCGACCGCGAGGAGATCGAACGCACCCAGGCCACCGACCTCATCGGGCTGCTGCGCGGGCGCGCCGGCGTGGATATCGGCAACCAGGGCGGCCCCGGCAAGCTCAGCAGCCTGTTCCTGCGCGGGTCGGAATCCGACCACGTGCTGGTGCTGATCGACGGGGTCAAGGTCGGCTCGGCCACCTCCGGCATGGCCGCGTTCCAGGACTTCCCGGTTTCGCAGATCGAGCGCATCGAGATCGTACGCGGCCCGCGCTCGAGCCTGTACGGCTCGGAAGCAATCGGCGGTGTGATCCAGATCTTCACCCACAGCGGTGGGGCCGAAGGCCTCACCCCACACCTGTCCATCGGCGGCGGCAGCAACAACAGCCGCGACATCAATGCAGGCTTCAACTATCGCGGCGAGCGCGGCTGGCTCGGCGCGCACGGCGGCTACCAGAGCACCGATGGCATCAACGCCTGCCGCGGCTCAGCCGAGCTGTTCGCCGGCTGCTGGGTCGACGAACCCGACGACGACGGCTACCGCAACGTCTCGGTGACCATGCACGGTGGCCTGCACCTGACGGACGCACTGACGATCGAAGGCAACTTCCTCAACGCCGACGGCGAGAACGAGTACGACGGTTCCTGGACCAATCGTTCCAAGGTCCAGCAACAGGTGGCCGGGACACAGATGCGCTACGCGCCCGAAGACGGCCGCGTCGCCCTGACCGCGGCGATCGGTCGCAGCAAGGACAAGTCCGACGACTACCACGAAGACACCCACATGAGCACCTTCGACACCCGTCGCGACAGCGCCTCGGTGCAGGCCGACGTGCGCCTGGCACCAACGCACCTGCTCAGCATCGGTGTGGACTACAGCAACGATCGGCTCGACAGCACCACCGCTTACATTGCCGACGAGCGCGACAACACCGGCGTGTTCGCCGGCTACGACGGCGGCGTGGGTAGCCAGCGCTGGCAGGCGAGCGTGCGCCACGACGACAACGAACAGTTCGGCAGCCACACCACCGGCAGCCTTGGCTGGGGCCTGGCGTTCGACAACGACCTGCGCGTCAGCGCCACCCTGGGCACCGGCTTCAAGGCGCCGACGTTCAACGACCTGTACTACCCGGGTTCGGAAAGCCCGTGGCTGCAGCCGGAAGAGTCCACCAGCCTGAACCTGGGTGTGTCGCAGGCCACCGGGCGCTTCAACTGGTCGTTCAACGTCTACGAGAGCCGGATCGACGACCTGATCGTGTTCACCTACGAACCGCCGACCTTCCTGGGCGTGGGCGAAAACATCGACGAGGCCCGCATCCGCGGCGCCGAGCTGACCTTTGGAACCTCGTTTGCCGGCTTCGACCTGTCCACCCAGCTCAGCCATGTGGACCCGCGCGACCGCAGCGGCGGATTCAACGATGACAACCTGCTGGCACGCCGCGCGCGCAGCACCGGCCGCGTCGACCTGGGCCGCAGCTTCGGCCCGGTGCGCGCGGGCATCACCGTGCAGGGCGCCGGCAGCCGCTACGACGACGCCGCCAACACCGTGCGTCTGGGTGGCTACGCCACCACTGACCTGCGCCTGGAGTATGCGTTCCACCGCGACTGGACCCTGCTGGCTCGCGCAAGCAACATCTTCGACCGCCAGTACGAGACCGTGGCCTGGTACAACCAACCTGGCCGCGAGTACGGGCTGACGCTGCGCTACCAGCCGGCGCCGTAACCGGCCCGGTCGCGTTACTCCGGTAAATCGGCCTGCGCGGCCAACGTGAGCAATGCGTCAATCGCCACGGATGGTGAGGAGCTGGTCGAAGCGGTCGAAGACAGCCAGGGCGCCGGCGGCGTGCAGGTCGAATGCGCGCGGATAGCCGTAGCTGACCAGCACCGCCGGCATCCCGGCCGCCTGCGCGGCCAGGAAGTCGGTTTCCGAATCGCCGACCATCAGGCAGCGCTCCGGCTCCACCTGCAGCTGCGTCGCAAGATGCAGCAGCGGGCGCGGATGCGGCTTGCGTTCGGGCAGGGTGCCGGCACCGACCATCCCTGCGAAGCGATCGGCAATGCCGGTGTGCTCAAGCAGCGGGACGACGAAGCGCTCCGGCTTGTTGGTGCAGACCGCCATCGGCACGCCGCGCGCTTCCAGCTCCCCCAACGTTTCGGCCACGCCCGGATACAGCTGCGGGCTGAGCAGTAGGCAGTCGCCGTAATGCACCATGAAGCGCGGCAACAGCTCGTCCGCGCTGCGGCCGCTGCCGGCGTGGCGCAGGGCCGTGTCCAGCAGCACCAGCGTGCCCTCGCCAATCCAGCTGCGCACCAGCGGCTCGTCGACCTGCTCCAGCCCCTCCTCGGCCAGCATGCGGTTGACCGCGGCGGCAATGTCGGAGGCGCTGTCAACCAGCGTGCCGTCGAGATCGAACAGGACGGCGGAAAAGGGGAAAGGCACGGCTCACTCCAGAAAGGCGGGTCTTCCATTGTAGGAGCGCGTCTTACGCGCGAAACCGCGTGAATCGTGGTTCGCGGGCAGCGTCGGTTGCGGTGATCCGTCCGAAGCCACGCGGCGTGGATCGATGTCACGCGGTTCGCGCGCATGGCGCGCTCCTACAGGCGTATCAGGCTTGGAACAGGGCGGGTTGGGCCGGGACTTCCTCGCGCTCGCGGAAGCCGGACAGGCCGACGCCGGCCAGGCGGTAGCGGGTGTGCAAGGGCAGGTCCACCCGATCGCGCAGCGCCAGCGCGATCGCCGCCAGCTCCGCCGCCGAAGCAGGCGGAATCTCCGGCGTGTGGCTGCGGGTGAGGATACGGAACCGGTCGGTCTTGAGCTTGAGCACCACCGTGCGACCCACGCGCCGGGTCTTGCGGGTGGCGGTCCAGGTCTTTTCGGCCAGCGCCCGGATCACCTCCTCCAGCTTCTCAAGCGGCAGGTCGGTTTCGAAGGTATCTTCCGAGGAGATCGACTGCACCGGCTGGTGCGGCTGCACCGGGCGCTCGTCGATGCCGCGGGCGCGCTCATACAGCCGCTCGCCGAAGCTGCCGAAATGCGCGCGCAACAGCTCGCGCTCCTCCGCCCGCAGCTCGCCTACCGTGCGCACGCCCAGCCCCTCCAGCCTGCCCTGCATCACCTTGCCCACGCCGGGGATCTTCGCCACCGGCAGCGGGGTCAGGAACGCCTCCACCCGCGCCGGCGGCACCACGAACAGTCCGTCCGGCTTGTTCCAGTCCGAGGCGATCTTGGCCAGGAACTTGTTCGGCGCCACGCCGGCCGATGCGGTCAGCCCGGTTTCCTCGCGGATCCGCGCACGGATCATCTGCGCGCTGGCGGTGGCGCTGGGCGAGGCGATCTTCGGTGCGGTGACATCCAGGTAGGCCTCGTCCAGCGACAGCGGCTCGACCAGGTCGGTGTATTCGTCGAAGACCTGCCGCACCTGCTGCGAGACCGCCTTGTAGCGGGTGAAGTCCGGTGGCACGAAGATCGCGTCGGGGCAAAGCCGCCGGGCCCGCGCCGCCGGCATCGCCGAGCGCACGCCCGACGGCCGCGCCTCGTAGGACGCCGCAACCACCACCGAGCGCGCCCCGCCCCAGGCGACCACCACCGGCCGGCCCCGCAGCGACGGATCATCGCGCTGTTCAACCGACGCGTAGAACGCGTCCATGTCGATATGCAGGATCTTGCGCACGGCGCCATTATCGGCCGGCCGGGGCGCCTTTTGGCCTCAGGGTTCGAGGATTCCCGGCATCACGTCCTGCAGCGCGGCCAGCAGCAGCCCGCGGTCCAGGCCCGGCTCGCGGGTCTCGCGCAGCTTCAGGCCCTCGAACAGGCACTGCAGCATCAGCGTGCGACGCAGGGCAAGATCGGTGGGCAGGCCGTGCCCGCCCGTGGCCGGATCGCGGGCAAGCCAGTCGCACAGCGCCTGGCGCACGGTGGCGTCGTAGTCGTCCAGGGCGGCGGCGATCTGCGGGTCGCGCGTGGCCTCGGCGGAAATCTCCAGCAGCAGCGCGGCGTTCATGCCACGGCGCGCATTGCATGAACGGGCGTAGTTGTCGGCAATCAGCGTCGGCAGGTCGGGCTGGTCGTTGAGGCTGACCTCCTCGCGCAGCAGCACCAGCTGCTCTTCCACGATGGCCAGGATGATCGCGCTCTTGTTCTCGAAGTAGCGGTAGATCAGCCCGGCGCTCATGTCCGCGGTCTCGGCGATGTTGGCCATGCTCGCGCCGTGGAAACCGTGCTCGATGAAGCACTGCTGGGCCGCGTCGAGGATGCGCTTGCGCTGGGCCTCGACGCGGGCGGTCCTGGACTCAGCCATCGGAGTGCCCCGCCGCCGGCAGTGCCTGCGGCTCAGCATCGGCCTTGCGGCGACCAAACACCTTCTGCACCACCACGAAGAACAGCGGAATCAGGAACACGCCGATCAGGGTACCCACGACCATGCCGCCCAGCACGCTGATGCCGATTGCGTTCTGCGCGCCCGAACCCGCCCCCGAGGACAGCGCCAGCGGGGTCACGCCCAGGCCGAACGCCAGCGAGGTCATGATGATCGGGCGCAACCGGTCGCGCACCGCCTGCATGGTGGCCTCGATCAGCTCCATGCCCGATTCCAGGTTCTGCTTGGCGAACTCCACGATCAGGATCGCATTCTTGCTCACCAGTCCCACCGTGGTCAGCATCGCCACCTGGAAGTAAGTATCGCGATCCAGGCCGAACAGGTTGGCCGCCAGCACCGCGCCCAGGATTCCGATCGGCGCAGCCAGCAACACGGCCGTCGGCACCTTCCAGCTTTCGTACAGCGCGGCCAGGCTCAGGAACACGATCAGCAGCGAAAGGGTGTACAGCAGCGGCGTCTGCGCGCCGGCCGCACGCTCCTGGTACGACAGCCCGGTCCACTCTACGCCGAACCCGCCCGGCAGATCGCCCGCCAGACGCTCGATCTCCGCCATGGCATCGCCCGTGGACACGCCCTCGGCCGCTTCGCCCTGGATTTCCATCGCGGGCACGCCGTTGTAGCGCTCCAGCCGCGGCGAACCATACTCCCAATGGGAGGTGGCGAACGCGGAGAACGGCACCATCTCGCCCCTCGCGTTCTTCACCGACCACAGGTTGAAGTCCTCCGGGGTCATCCGGAACGGGGCATCGGACTGGATATAGACGCGCTTGACCCGGCCGCGGTCGATGAAGTCGTCGATGTACTGACCGCCCCACGCCGCCGCCAGGGTGGCGTTGATGGCCGCGTTCGACAGACCCAGTGCGCCGGCCCGGGCGGTGTCCACGTTGATCCGCAGCTGCGGCGTGTCCTCCTGCCCGTTCGGGCGCACATTGGTCAGCAGTTCGCTCTGGCCGGCCATGCCCAGCAGCTGGTTGCGCGCCGCCAGCAGTGCTTCGTGGCCCTGGCCGGCGTTGTCCTGCAGGTAGAAACTGTAGCCCGCCGCAATGCCCAGCTCGGGCATTGCCGGCGGGGCAAAGGCAAATGCCAGCGAGTCCTTGATCTGTGACAGCGCGGCCATGCCGCGGCCGGCCACCGCCGCAGCACTGAGGTCGTCGGAGGTGCGCTCATCCCAGTCCTTGAGCTTGACGAAGGCCATGCCCGCGTTCTGGCCCATGCCGGAAAAGCTGAATCCCTGCACGCTCAACACCGACTCGACCGCGTCCGGCTCGTTCTCCAGGAAGTGCCGCTCCAGTGCCTGGATCGACTCCATGGTGCGCTCCTGGGTCGCGCCCACGGGCGCCTGGACCTGGGTCATCAGCACGCCCTGGTCCTCTTCGGGCAGGAACGAGCTGGGCAGGCGCATGAACAGCAGGCCCATGACCGCCACCAGCGCAGCGAAGATCGCCATCGAGCGCGCCGGCCGCGCCAGGATCCCGCGCACGCCGCGCCGGTAGCGGCCGCTGGTGTTGTCGAAGCCGCGGTTGAACCAGCGGAAGAAGCGTGCCATGCGACCGTTGCCGCCAACGTAATGCTCACCCTTGTCGAGCGGCTTGAGCATGGTCGCGCACAGCGCCGGGGTCAGCACGATCGCCACCAGCACCGAGAGCGCCATCGCGGTCACGATGGTCACCGAGAACTGCTGGTAGATGACGCCGGTTGACCCGCCCATGAACGCCATCGGCACGAACACCGCCGAGAGCACCACGCCGATGCCCACCAGCGCGCCGGTGATCTGGTCCATGGATTTGCGCGCCGCCTCCACCGGCGACAGCCCTTCCTCGGTCATGATGCGCTCGACGTTCTCCACCACCACGATCGCATCGTCCACCAGCAGGCCGATCGCCAGCACCATGCCGAACATGGTCAGCATGTTCACCGAGAAGCCGAGCACGGCCATCACGCCGAAGGTGCCCAGCAGCACCACCGGCACCGCGATCGTCGGGATCAGGGTGGCGCGGAAGTTCTGCAGGAACAGGTACATCACCAGGAACACCAGCACGATCGCTTCGATCAGGGTCATCACCACGTTCTTGATCGAGATCCGGACGAACGGGGTGGTGTCGAACGGCACCGCCGACTTCAGGCCCTGCGGGAAGTACTGCTCCAGCTCGGCCAGCGTCTGGTTGACGCCTGCAGCGGTGTCGAGCGCATTGGCGCCGGTGGCCAGCGAGATCGCAATGCCGCTGGCCGGCTGGCCGTTGTAGCGGCTGATGAAATCGTAGCTCTCCGAACCCAGCTCGACCCGTGCAATGTCCCCCAGCCGCAGCACCGAGCCATCCTCATCGCTGCGCACCACGATGTTGCGGAACTCTTCCGGAGTCTGCAGCCGGTCCTGGGCGTTGACGGTGGCGTTCAGCTGCTGGCCGTCGATCGCCGGCGTGCCGCCGAGCTGGCCAACCGCCACCTGGGCGTTCTGGCCGCGGATCGCCTCCACCACCTCGGGAACGGCGAGCGCGTAGGTATCGAGACGGTTCGGGTCCAGCCAGATCCGCATCGCATAGTTGCCGCCGAACACCTGGATATTGCCCACCCCGGGCACCCGGCTGAGCGGGTCAACGACGTTGGTGCCGACGTAATCGGCAATATCGGCCCGGTCCATGCTGCCGTCTTCGGACACGAACGCGACCACCTGCAGGAAGCCGCTGGCGGACTTGCTGACGTTCACGCCCTGGGCCTGCACCTCCTGCGGCAGCAGCGGCATGGCCAGCTGCAGCTGGTTCTGCACCTGCACCTGGGCGATGTCCGGATCGGTCCCGGTCTCGAAGGTCAGCGAAACGGTGGCAGCACCGTTGGAGGAAGACTGCGAGGAGAAATACAGCAGGCCGTCCAGGCCGGTCATGTTCTGCTCGATGACCTGGGTCACCGAATCCTGCACCACCTGGGCCGAGGCACCGGGATAGGTCGCCCGGACTTCAACCGAGGGCGGCGCCACGGTCGGATACATCGACACCGGCAGGCCGGTGATGGCCAGGCCGCCGGCAAGCATGATGACGATCGCGATGACCCAGGCGAAGATCGGGCGATCAATGAAGAAACGTGCCATGGGAGTCTCCGCTTACTGCTGCGAGCCGGGGGCGTCGGCGGCCGGCTCGGCCGCATCGGGGTGCGCGGATTCCGCCGCGTCGGCAGGTTCGGTGCCAGTGGCGGGGTCGTCCTGCGCCGCGGGTGCTTGGCCGGCATCGAAGTCGGCCACCTCCACCGGCACGCCCGGCTGGATCTTCTGCAGGCCCTCCACGATCACCCGGTCGCCTGCGGCCAGGCCTTCGTCGACCAGCCACTGGTCGCCAATGGTGCGGCTGACCGTCACCGCGCGGTTCTCCACCACGCCCTCGGCGTTGACCAGCATCACGCTGGTGTTGCCCCGGGGGTCGCGCGCCACACCTTGCTGCGGCACCAGGATCGCGTCCTGGCGCACGCCGCTGCCGACCAGCGCGCGCACGTACATGCCGGGCATCAGCACGTGGTCCGGATTGTCCACCACCACCCGCAGGCCGAAGCTGCCGGTGGCCGGGTCGACGCTGACCTCGGAGAACGCCAGCCTGCCCTCGTGCCGGAACGGCGTACCGTCCTCGAGCAGGATCGTGACCGGAAGTTCCGCGCCACTCTCCAGCGTACCGGCCTCCAGTTCCCTGCGAAGCTGCAGCAGCTCGCTCGCGGACTGGGTCAGGTCGACATGGATCGGATCGAGCTGCTGCACCGTGGCCAGCGCCTGCGCCTGGTTGGCGGTGACCAGCGCGCCGGCCGTTACCGAAGACCTGCCAATGCGCCCGGAGATCGGCGCGGTGATGCGGGCCCGGCCCAGGGTGACGTTGGTGGCGTCCAGCGCGGCCCGCGCGGCGCCGACCTCGGCCTGCGCCTGGCGCGCGGCCGCGATCGCGTTCTCATATTCCTGGGCGGAGATGTAGCGGGTCCCGGACAACTCCTCGAACCGCCGCTCCAGCGAACGGGCGTTGGTCAGCGCCGTCTCCGCGCGCGCCAACTGGGCCCGGGCGCTCGCCGTGGCGGCGCGGTAGTCCGCGTCGTCGATCCGGTACAGCGGCTCGCCCGCCTCCACCACGCTGCCCTCGGTGAACAGCCGCTCCTGGATGATCCCGTTCACCTGCGGCCGCACTTCCGCCACCAGGAACGCGCTGGTCCGGCCCGGCAGTTCGCGGGTCAGGGTCACGGTTTCCGGAGCCAGGGTGACCACGGACACCGCCGCCGGCGGCGGCTGCGCGGGCTCGTCCCCTCCACCGCAGGCCGCCAGGGCAAGGGACAGGACCAAGGGAATGACAGCCAGGCGGGGGACGGATTTACGCATGGAGGGGCTCGATCAGGAAAAGGAAAACCGCCGGGCGGACCCGGCGGGCCGCGCAAGAATGAACGATCATTCTTTTCCTGTCAAAGATTTTTATTGCAACGCACCATCTGCGGGATGGCCGCTATTCAGCTTTCCGCTTGATCGCCCCTCCCCGGCCGCGACGGGGGTTTCTTCTGATCTTTGCTATCTGCAGCCGCGCCCCGCTGTTCTAGCAGACGCTCGGCCCGGTGGGAGAGGTGGATCAGAACAGAAACTCGCCTCAGAACGGTCCAGCCACAAGGACGCGCTTGAACAGCGCCGTCGCGTGCCACGGCTTCGTCCTCCGCCTCAGCGCAGGCGCGTGTGTTCCGCGAGTGATCCCTGAATACCCGGATCCGAACTCTGGGCGTTGAAAGCGCACCGCCGCGCAGCGGTGCTCAGCCCAGCGAATCGATGTGCTCGATCATCCGCTGGCGCGTTGCCGCATCCGGCAACCGGCCGCTGGCGGCGCCCAGGTTGTCGATCATGTGCTTCGGGTTGCTGGTGGCCGGCGTGGCCGCCGTGACCGCCGGGTGCGACACCACGAACTTGAGGAAGAACTGGCCCCAGTTGGCAATGTCGTACTCGGCCGCCCAATCCGGCAGCTCCTTGCCCTCCACCTGTTCCCACAGCCGGGTACGGCCGAACGGCGCATAGATCAGCACGCCGATCCCACGCTCCTGGGCCAGCGGGAAGATCCGCTCTTCCATGGTCCGGTTGTCGACCGCGTAATCGACGCCGATGAAGTCCAGCGGCTCGGCCTTCATCAGCGCCTCCAGTGCATCGTAGGTGCTGGACGAAGTGGTGGTGACGCCCACGTAGCGCAGCCTGCCCTCCTGCTTGTACTCGCGCAGGATGGGCAGCTGGGTGGCCACGTCGGCCATGTTGTGGACCTGGATCAGGTCGATCGGATCCTTGCCCACGTGGGCGAAGGACTGCTCCACCTGCGCGCGCGCGGCCTCCGGATCGGCCCCGTCGTCACTGCCGCGCGGGACAACGTTGAGCTTGGTGGCCCAGAAGATCTTGTCGGCCATGCCGGTGTCGCGGGCGACGTTGCCGGCGACTTCCTCGGCGGCGCCGTAGCTGGGCGCGGTGTCGAACACGCTGCCACCGTGCTGCACCAGGGTCTGGAGCACCTCGCGGATCCGGTCCACGTTGCCTTCGCCCGCGATCCGCGAGAACGAGGCCGAGCTGCCCAGCCCCACCACCGGGAGCTGCTCGCTGGTGCCGGGGATCGCGCGGGTGATGATCTGGCGCGGGCTGTCGTCGGCCAACAGCAGTTTCGGATTGATCGCCAGGGCAACGCCCGCCAGGGCGGACAGCTTCAGGTACTCGCGTCGGGTGATCATGCGCGGGGCCTCCCTCTCCAGATGAACCCCAAGTTTTACCACATGCCGCTCACGCGCCCTCGCCGCTCATCACCACGATGAATTCGCCACGCCCTTCCTCCACCCAGAACTCGTGCCGCATCCCGGCCGGCACGTACACGCTCTGGCCCTTGTCCAGGGTCCGGATCTCGCCGTCGAAGCGGCCCTGCAGCGGCCCGGCGATGACGATGAACAGCGAATCGAATTCATTGGCCTGGTCGGCCGGGTCGCGATTGACGTGCATGGCCGGCTCCAGCCCGTACCAGGCGGTGCGCAGGCCTTCCCCGTAGTACAGCGGCACCGCGTGGCCGCCGTGCACTTCGCGGCCGTGGCCGAAGCCGAAGCGCACCGTATCCGGGATATCGGTGGCGAAGAAGTTGTACCAGGCCGGGATCAGCTCGCGGCGCACGCGGCCGTCCTTCGTCCACGGTTCGGCGATGTCGACTTCCATCGGAGTCGGATCGCTGGGGCGCGCCTGGCCCATGCTGGTGAGGATGCCCATCTGGCCGCTGGCGAGGTCGCAGAACACCTCGCGCCCGGCCTTGAACCGGACCGGCGGCTCATCACCGCCCGCCGGCACCACGCGTCCCGCACCATCCTTCGGCAGTTCAACGCGGTAACTGTCACCGCTATCGGTGACCAGGAACTCGAAAGCAACCGGCCCGGGCAGCGGCGCCGCATCACGCGCGCTCCAGGCCGCGGCCCATTCGCCCACCGCAGCTTCGACATCGCAATCGGCATTGGCGCTGGCAGCCGCCGGAATCATCAGCGCGGCCAGCACGAGAGACAGGGAAAAACGACGCATGGGTGACCCCTTGTGGTGACGTGTGCGTCGATGCTTGCCGTGTGGCGCAGCGGCGACACGTGCCAAAGGTCCGCATACGCGTGTTCAGGGCGCGAACGGCCGGCTCAGGTCAATCACACAGTGCAACGGTTCGCGACCGTTGATCGATTAGCACCACGAAACCCTGCAGGACGCGCGCGCCGACCAGCAGCTCCGGATAGCGATCCGAAACCCGCACTTCCACTTCGGCCACGCTGGCCGCTCCGATCTGGAAAGGAGCGGCAACAACCGCGCGGCTGGTTTCAACCCGGGTATTGGTGAGCCCACCCGTTCCCGCTGCCGCCAGGGGTCCGTCTGAAACCCGAGCGTACAGCTGCTGTGGCATGAGGAAAGTGACGTTGGCGCCCGTGTCGAGGTTGCCCTGCGTGCGTACGGCACCAATGGAGACTGGAACGCGGAAGGGCCGCTCATACTCCACCGCTCCCTCGAGGTGCGGAGGCAGGGAAAGGCCACGACTGAAGAGCAGTCGCTTTCCCGGGTAGTCGATGACCAGCAGTCCGTCGGCAAAGAACTCGCGGGCGATGATCCCGTGGAATGGGGCATCCGGCGACATATGCTCGCTGTAGTCGCGGGTAATCACCTCCACCACTCGATGGGACAGTCCGCTCAGCTCCAACGAATCCAGCCGCACCGTCCGCGCCTCAGCGGTCTGCAGCCCGTCCGAGTTGGCGACCGTTCCCGATGTTTGCAGCCCAAGCAGCGCAACCAGGCTCGCGTCTGCACGGCCCAGTCCGCTAGCGCCAGTATCGATGGCAAACCTCAGTGGCCCTTGCCCATTGACCCGGGCATCGACGTAGATCCGGCCATCGACCACCTCGAACGGCACCTGCATTTCGAAGTGCCGGGCATCCGCGCCGGTCAGCGCGCAAGCCTCAGATTCACCAGCTGAAGCATCCCCGCCGGGTGTGCCCAGGAGCGCAACGGCAAGCAGTATCGTCACGGCTTTCACTGGGGATTCCGTCCTGCCTGGACCGGCTGACCCGACTGTTTCAGCCGGCCTTCGAGCAGGTAATAGGCCAGGTTGCCGATACCCGTCGCGCCCAGCAGGATCGCCACTACGCCCGGCGTGACGTCCCGCAGGCCAAGCAGCTCCACCAGCCCGAACCCCACCGCCAGCGCCACCAGGACGCTGCCCCACTGCAGGGACGATTGGCGTCGGCGCAGCGCCTCGCCGTCGAGTATTGCGCGCACCAGCTCTTCCGAGCCGCGCGTCTCAATGATCCGACGCCGGGTATAGGCCTCCACCGTCACCTTGATGGCGTAGGCAACAGCAACGAACAGGGAAACGGGGATGAGGAAGTCGAAGCTCATGGTGAGTGTCCGCGGTGGATGGATTGGCACAGGAGATACGCCCGGCGCCCGGCAGGTTGCACGCGCCGCTTGCAACCGCCTGCCCCGTGGCCGTATCCCTGTCGAGCAATGCCGCCGCCCAGCCCGCCCGCCGCCAACCCGATCCACGCCGACCGGGCGCTGGTGCAAGCCGTCCTTGCCAGCGAGCCAGGCGCGTTCGAGCGCCTGGTGCGCGAGTACCAGGGACTGTGCTGGCACGTGGTCGATCGCATGGTGCGCCACCCCGAGGACACCCGCGAACTCTGCCAAGAGGTATTCCTGCGAGTCCACCGCACCCTGCACCAGTACCGCGGCGAAAGCGCGCTGAAATCATGGATCGCGCAGGTCGCCTGGTCAGTGGCGGTGCGGCACCTGGAGCGCAAGCGCATCCCGATCGCCGATCCGGGCGACGACCAGCCGTTGGAAGACCTGGCGGGCGACGGCTTCGACCTCGAGGCAGCCGCATCGAACGAGGAAGCGATCCGGCACCTGCACGCCGCCATCGACACCCTGCCTCCACTGCAGCGCACCCTGCTGGCGCTCTACCACCTGGAAGAAATGCAGATCACCGAGATCGCACAAATCACGGATCTGGCTGAAGGCACCATCAAGAGCCACCTGTTCCGCACCCGAAAGCGACTGCGCAGCCTGCTGGAGGCGCGCATGGGAGTTTCAACATGACCATTGAAGACATGCACGCCCCGTCTGATGCCCACCAATGGGAGGCCCAGGAGCAAGGGCTGCGCGCCGCGCGCGGCGGGGACGATCCGTCGGGCCGGGAAGCGGCAGACTACCGCCTGGTAGCCAAGGCAGTGGCGACGGCCCCGCGCAGCCAGCCGCCGGCCGATTTCGCTGCAGTGGTCGCAAGCAGGGCCGGCACCACCAGAAAGCCGGGGCTGGAGCCGGCCCTCGTCCGCGGCCTGATGTTGATCCTCGCCATCGCATCGATCCTGGTCACCGTGCCCGCCGCCGGGCCCGCGTGGCGGGCAATCCGGGATGGACTGGCAGCAGGCGGACTGTCGTGGGTCGCCGCTGGCGCCGCCTGCATGGTCGCCTCCTGGGTGATGAGCCAGGTGCGCCAGATTCGCGCCATCCCGCCTGGAGCCGGGCAGAACTGAAGTCCCTGTCAGCGCTTATCCGCGCGTCCCCAGACCAGGCAGCGATTGTTGGCCGGCATCGCCACATCGGCGACCAGGCCAAGACCCGCATCGGCGGCCAGCGCATCGACCGCTTCGAAGGCGCGGATGCCCGATTGCGGATCACGTGCCTTCAGCCAGCCATCGAACTCCCGGTTGCTGTCGCTGGTATACGCGCCGCCGTAGCTGAAGGGCCCGTAGGCCGCCAGCGTGCCGCCGGATGCGTTGGCCAACACCTGCCCTGCCCCGCGGAAGAACGCCTGGACTCCCTCCCAGCCCATGATGTGCAGCGTATTGGCGGTGAACACCGCATCCACATCCAGCGCGGGCCACGGCGAGTCGCGCACATCCAGTGCCAGTGGCGCCGGCGTGTTCGGCAACCCGGCATCGTCCAGCCACGTGCGGATGCCCCGCAGGTTCCCTTCCACGTCGGAGGCTTGCCACTGCAGCCACGGCATCGCCTGGGCGAAGTGCACCGCGTGCTGGCCGGTGCCGCTGCCGATCTCCAGCACCCGGCGACGATCGGCAAAGTGCTCTCGCAGGACGGCGAGGATCGGATCGCGGTTGCGATCGCAGGCGGGGGCATGGGGTTTCGGGGATTGCCGGCTCATCGTTCAACCATTGTGCCGCAGCGCGGCGCTACTGGACGAAGCCCTGCCGACCAGGTTGCTGTGCGGCTGTAACAGCTTTTGCATAACGGAACGCTAACGTCGTCAGCGCTCCGTTGCCTGCGCGGCGTCAGCTGCCGCGTGAACAGCTTTCTGACTCGCCCTCTTCGGCCACGCCTGCCCATGGATATCCACCCCAATCGCATCGCTGCCTGGGTCGCGGAGGAAATCCTCCCGCACGAGGCCGCGGTGCGCAGCTGGCTTATCCGCCACTGGCGCACGGCAATCGACGTTGACGACGTCATCCAGGAGGCCTACTGCCGGATTTCGGAGCTTGAATCGGTGGAGCACATCCGCAACGGCCGGTCCTACTTCTTCACCACCGCCAGGGCCATCGCAATCGACACGGTCTGGTCGGCCCGGCACAAGAGTTCGGTTGCGATGACGGAAACCGAGTGGCTGTACGTCATAGATGAAGGTCCGTCGCCTGACCGCGCCGTCGAGGCAGGCCAGAAGCTGGAACAGGCGGCGGACCTGCTGTCGCATCTGTCCTGGACCTGCCGGCAAGTGATAGAACTGCGTCGCATACACGGGCTGTCACAGGCGGAAACAGCACGCCAGCTGGGCGTCAGCGAGAACGTTGTCGAAAACCATGTCGTGCGCGGAATAAGGCGTCTCCTGAACGCGATATCGGAGCAGGAAGCACACGGGACAGGCGAAGGTAAACAGGGTTGGACCCATTCCATTCAAACGGGCAGTCAGACGAAGAGGCAGCGCGGTGGGCGGCCCGCCTGAGCCATGGACCGATGACGGACCAGTGCCGCGCCGACATGAAGGCGTGGCTGCTGGCGGACCGCCGTCACCGGGGCGCCCTGCTGCGGGCCCAGGCGGCGCTGCACAGCATCGAGACCGCGGTTGTCCAGGGGCCTTCGGTGCTGGCCTCGCACAACGACCCGGACTACGGCCGGGCCGGCGCGCCGCTCCTGCAGCGCCGCCGGCTTGCTATCGGGGGGGCAATCGCCGCATGCCTGCTCGCCGTGATCCTTGTGGGGCCGGCACGGTTCGGCCCGACCACGCCGGACCCGGCCTCCACCCCGGAAGCGCTCAACCTGGCCGATGGCAGCATCGTGACCCTCGGTGAGGGCGCGCAAGTCAGCGTCCAGATGACCGACCACGCCCGCACCGTGACGTTGCAAAGCAGCCAGGCCGACTTCAACGTGGCCAGCGATGCGGAACGCCCGTTCGTGGTCCGCTCCGGCGAGGTGTTCGCCCAGGCCGTGGGTACGATCTACTCGGTTACCCGGGTCGGCTCCAGGGGCGCACTGGTCAGCGTGTCCGAAGGCACCGTGCTGGTCTGGGCAGATGGCCAGGCCGACCGGCGCATCGTCCTCAACGCCGGCGACCAGCTGACGCTGGACCCGGACACGCCCGTGCCGCAGGCACGCAACCCCGGACAGATCTCACTGGACAACGAATCGATCCTGGCGGCGGCGAAGCGATTCAATCGCGTCAATCGCACCCGGATCGTGGTGGAAGACAGCGCCATTGGCGACGTCAGGATCATCGGGCTGTTCAAGGCCAGCGATCCGGAGCAGTTCGCCCAGGCCGCCGCGATCGTCGCCGGCGCGCAGGTCATCCACGACAACGACCAGATCATTCTCCGGGCCAGGGAATCGACTGTCACAAAAGATTAATCGGCCAGCATGAAGGAAAGCGGCGAGTGCACCGTCATCAATGGGTACGTCCTCCCCACAGGAAACCCAGCAGTGCACTCCACCTCCCGCTTGGCCCTTTCGATCGCCGCCGCGATGGTCGCGATCTCGCTTTCAACCCCCCTGCATGCGCAGGACTCCGCCCATGACTTCAGCGTGCAACGGCAGGACGCGTCCAGCGGAATCCGCGAGTTCGCGCAGCAGGCCGGAATCCAGGTCATCGTCTCCGGCGACGATGCGCAAGGCCGCGTCGTCAACGACGTGTCGGGAACGCTGCCACCGCGCGCGGCACTCGACCGGCTGATCGCCGGAACCGGACTGGCCATCCAGTCCTTCGACAACAACGTCGTGGTCCTGGGCCCGGAAGCGCCAATGACGTCTCCAGCCGCCACCGGGCCGGACGGGGAGGAGGTTTCAACACTCTCCAACGTGGTGGTCACCGGCTCGCGCATCGCGCGCCCGGAGCTGGAATCGTCCATGCCCATCGGCGTGATCGACATGGACCGCGCCATGACCCAGGGCAAGACCACGCTGTATGAAACCGTGTTGCAGGACGTCGCGGTTGGCCCCGGCAACGGCCCCTACAACAGCGCGCCGGAAGGCCAGTACGACTCCGGCATGGCGACCATCGAACTGCGCAACATGGGCGTCTCGCGCTCGCTGACGCTGGTCGACGGGCGTCGCCGCGTCTCCAGCGGCCGGGCTTCATCGGCGGTCGATATCAACATGATCCCCGCCGCGATGGTCGAGCGCATCGAGATCATCACCGGCGGCGCGGCCGCGGTGTATGGCGCAGATGCCGTAACCGGCGCGGCCAACATCATCACCCGGAGGGATTTCGAGGGGCTGGAATTCTCGGCAACCACCGGCACCACCCAGGAGGGCGACGGCGAGAAGTCCCAGTTCTCGGTCGTGGCCGGCACCAGCTTCGCCGATGGCCGCGGCTCGATGATCCTTGGCGGCACCTGGGCGAAGAACGATCCCATCCACGTCTACGACCGCCATTCGAAGGACACCAACCTCAGCTATCAGACCAACCCGGAAAACACCGGCCCCGCCGATGGCATTGCCGACCGCATCATCCGTTACAACACCACCAACATGTACCTGCAGCCGGTGCCGACCATTTTCGTGGGCGGGCAGACGCACCTGTTGAATCCGGACGGCTCGTCCTACGTGGGTGCCTACGACACCTGCCATGCCGGCTGCGGCACCTCGCGCGACGGCGGCGATGGCGGCATGCCGCAGAGCCAGCACTGGAGCGACTTCATGATCGCCCCGATCGAAAACACTTCGCTCATGGGCCGTGTCGACTACCAGTTGAACGACCGGGTGAACTACAGCCTGAACTTCGACTACGGTCGCTCCAAGTACGACGCCTACCGCCGGCCCTACCGCGACGACGACCGCCTGACCTGGATCAACGGTGCCGGCGGCGCGGTTGCCTACCTGGACAACCCGTTCCTGCCCGACTCCTTCCGCGACGTGATGCTGGCCGACGGCGTGGAATCAACGGTCGTGCAGCGCAGCTATGAGAATTTCGGCCAGATGACCGATCACAGCGACCGCCAGACCTTCAACATCGGCAGCGCGCTGGACGGCGAACTGCCCGGCGGGTTCCAGTGGGAAGCGTTCTGGCAGCACGGCCGCAGCACCAACGACATCCACGCCAACAACGTGCCGATGGCCTCACGCCTGCTCGCCGCACGCGACGTGATTGCCGATGCGAACGGCAACCCGGTGTGCCGCGATGAAGCCGCCCGGGAAATCGGCTGCGTGCCGCTCAACATCTTCAGCGTCGACGAACTCAGCCCCGAACTGCGCGACTGGATGATGGCCACGCGCCGCAAGCACCGTGAACAACGGCAGACGATCTACGGTGCCAGCCTTGCCGGCAATCTGTTCTCCCTGCCGGCCGGCGAGGTACAGGCGGTACTCGGTATCGAGCACCGCAAGGAGTCCATCCACAACGTCGACGACAACGGCGCCGCACCACCGGCCAACGAACTGTCGCACCTGGGCACCTGGGCGCCCTACGAGCCTGAGCTTGCAGCCTCCAACGACGTATCGGAAGTCTATGCCGAGCTGGTGGTCCCGGTGCTCAAGGACCTGCCCTTCGCGCACCGGCTGACCGTGGAAGGTGCGTACCGCTACTCGGACTACAGCGACTTCGATTCCACCAATACCTGGAAGCTGGGAACGAGCTGGTCACCAATCGACAGCCTGACCTTCCGCGCCACCAAGTCCAGGAGCGTGCGCGTTCCGAACTTCGGCGAGCTGTACTCCGCCCGGGCCGTGCAGGAGATCGGCGTGCGCGATGCGTGCCTTGAAACCAGCTACCAGGCCAACCCGACCCGCATGGCCAACTGCGCCGTGCTGATGCAGGAACTGGGCGTCGACACACCTTACCTGCCCAGCGAAATCGGCACCGGCCACGTCATCACCGGCGGCAGCCCGGATGTCACCCCGGAGATCTCCGACAGCATCAGCGCGGGCCTGGTCTGGCAGCCGCAGTTCGTGCGCGGCCTGGACCTGACCCTGGACTACTGGAACATCAAGCTCGACAACATGATCACCGCGGTCTCACGGCAGAACATCCTGAACCTGTGCATGGACCTGCCCAACCGCGACAACGAGTTCTGCGACCGCATCACCCGTGATTCGCGCGGGTACGCCGAGGGCGTGGATACCAGCTACATGAACGTGTCCGAATCCGAGGCCAAGGGCATCGACCTGGGTGCGAACTACCGATTCAACCTGGGCCCGGGGCGGCTGAGCATGGGCCTGCGCGCCAGCTACCTGCTCAAGTACGAAACCACCACCCTGCCGGGCGTGGACACCAGCCGGATCATTTACGACGGCGGCTACCAGAACCCGGATTTGCGCGGCAACCTGTCGTTGAACTACGACATCGGTGACTGGGAAATCGGCCTGAACAACCGCTACTGGGGCAAGACGGTCAACTACACCAACGTGTCCGACGAGGCCTACGAAGGAAACAGGCTCCCGGCGCGGCTCTACAACGACCTGACCGTCGGCTGGTACATGAACGAGAGCACCACCCTGCGCGTGGGCATCAACAACCTGTTCGACACCGAAGTCCCCTACCGGCCGCGTGTCTGGAAGGGCGGCGGCGGCGTGTACGACGTCTACGGCCGCTACTTCTACGTCAACGCGAAGTTCCGCTTCTGACTGCCCGCCCGAACCAGAGGACCTACCCTTGAACCCTGCCCTCCCCCGCCCCCTCCAGACCACGCTCCTGCTTGCCTGCACGGGCCTGTCGATATCCGCCTGCGCAGCGCCGCAGCAGGCGCCGGCAGGCATGCAGTCGGGCCCGGAGATCATTGCCCACCGCGGCGGCGCCATGCACCGGCCCGAGAACACCCTTCCCGCCTTCGACCACGCGCTGGAACTTGGCGCGGAGATCCTCGAGTTCGACATGGTGATGACCGCCGACGACGAGGTGGTGGTCTACCACGACGGCACCATCAACCCGGCCATCTGCGTGCCCGACTCGGGCGAAGCGGTGTCAGCACCCGTGCGCCAGCTCACGTACGCGCAGACCCGGGAGCTGGACTGCGGCTCGCAGGTGCGTCCGATCTACGACGTGGACGGCTTCGTCGCCGTCCCCGGTGCGCGCATGCCTGCCCTGGGGGAACTGCTCGACCACCTGAAGGACGGCGATACGACGCTCTACGGCGAAACCAAGATGCCCAAGCCGGTTCCGGGCGTGGAGGGTGTCGACCCGGTCAGGTTCGCCACGGCGCTTGAAGCGGCCATCCGCGAGCGCGGGCTGGAAGACCGCTTCATCCTGCAGTCCTCCGACTACCGCACCATCGACGCGATGCATGACATCAACCCGCGCATCCGGACCTGCCTGCTGCGCGCGCAGCAGCTGGAACGGCCGTACCTGGACGCGGTCCGCCGCCACCACGCCTCGTGCATCCTGCTCAGCCACCGCTTCGCCGTCGCCAGCGACGTGCGCGAACTGCAGGACGCCGGCGTGCTGGTCTACTCCGATGTCGTCGACAACGCCGAAGACTGGGAGAAGTACGTGGAGATGGGCATGGATGCCATCTTCACCAACCACCCCGCCGGCGCCATCGATTTCCTCAGGGAGCGGGGGCTGCGCGACTGACTTGCCGCCACCCGATCTTCAGTCGTGTATCCTCCGGCAGGCGCGGTGGATCACAGGGGGCTGTGGAGTCCATAGGGTCGATGTCTCGCCGACCGACGCACGCGTTTTTGTATCCGGACATCACATGGTCACGCCCTGCCCTCCGGCGCGTGCGGGGGCAGGGAATGCATGCAGTCACGGAGACCGCCTCGTCGGCGGAGTTGGTATGCCGGATGGCGCCGGGGTCCGTGCCGCGTCCGGCGCGGCGCCCGCTTTACACCCTGACGCTGTGGCTGGTGGCACTGCTGTCGGCGCTGATGCCGGTGCTTTACTTCGGCCTGGTCGCGGCGCTGGCGTGGCTGGGATACAGCTACTACACCGACTGGGCACCCCGCGAAGGACACGCGGTGCTGCTCGCGCTGGCATGGCTGACACCGGGATTCATCCTGTCGGTGCTGGTCCTGTTCCTGCTCAAACCCCTGTTCGCGCCGCGCGCAAAGGCGCCCGAGGCCGTGAAGCTTTCACCGGACGACGAGCCGGCCCTGGTCGCGGCGGTGCATTCGTTGTGCCAGGCGATCGGCGTGCGCCCGCCGCGCGGGATCTACCTCAGCCACAGCGTCAATGCCTGGGTCCAGTTCGCTCCGGGCTTGTCCGGCATCGTCGGCGGCGCGCGCACGCTGACCATCGGCCTGCCGCTGGCGGCGGGCATGACTTCCAGGCAGCTCGTGGGCGTGCTGGCGCACGAATTCGGACATTTCGCCCAGCGCGGCGGCATGCGCGCGGCCCATGTCATCAATTACGTCAATCGCTGGCTGGAGTCGCGCGCCTACCATCCGGACGAATGGGACGCGCGGCTGCGGCGCTGGATCGAAGGCGACGAAGACGACGAAGGCGGCGACCTGTTCCAGCTGGTGTGCGCGGCCACCTTGGCCAGCCTCCAGGCGACGCGCCTGCTGCTGCGCGCGATGTTCCAGCTCAGCTTTCGCATGAGCCGGCGGCTGTCGCAGGAAATGGAGTTCGACGCCGACCGCTACGAGGTCGCCATCGCCGGCAGCGACAGCTTCGCCACCACTGCGCTGCGCCTGCGCGCATTGGCGCAAGCCTTGCATGAGGTCGAGCAAGCCAACATCAAGGCGTGGCGCGAGGGGCGGCTGGTCAACGACCTGGCGGCTGCGGCCGTGCTGCGACTGGGCCAGTGGCGCAAGGAGGACTGGCAGGCAATCGAGCTCCAGCTCGACAACGACGACGAGACCCGCTACTGGGACTCGCATCCGGCCGACCAGGCGCGCATCGCCAACGCGATGTCGACGCAGGTAGCGGGCATGTTCGTGGACGAACGACCGGCCACCGAGCTGTTCGCCGACTTCTCCGCACTGTCCATGCGCGTCACCGCACACTACTACCGCGGCATGGCACTGGCGGTCGGCACGCAGGGGTTGATCACGCCCGCACAGTTGCTCGGCATGGGACAGTTGCCGGACGAACTGGCCGCAAGCTGGAAACGCTTCGGCAACGATATGCTCGGTGCGCCACCGCTGATCGATCCGGCGGAAGCCGGCCTGCTGCCGACGTCCGGCTTCGACTGGCAAGGCAGCATCGATGAGCTGCGTCGGCTTGGTCCGGATTCCGCCGGCCTGTGGCAGCGCCTGCAACGGCTGCGCATGCGCGCCGACGAGGCAGCTTTGTGGGTACGGCTGGTGGACATGGACGCGTCATTCGTAATGCCCGACGGTTCCGAGCCGGATCCGGCTGCGCTGCGCGCCGGGTTGGCCGCGTGCCTCGACGAACAATCGCCGGACCGCAAGCTGGCCACGCGCATCGGCGCGCTCTTCGCCCGCCGCCTGCACCTGGGAATGGCCACGCTGGAGGATCCGGACAGATCGATGGCAGAACGTCGATGGGAGCTGCTGGGACATCTGCACGGCGCATGGCCGAAGTTGCAGCATCTGGTCTCCGAGGGATCGGTGTGCCTGCGCCTGATCACCGGCATGAGCGGCGATGCCGAGCACCTGCGCCCCCGCGCCTACGCTCTCGGGGAACGCCACCGGCAGGATCTGGTCGCGCTGCTGGAAGTGCTGGATTCAATACCGCTGCCGGATGGCACGATGCTCGGACGCCACCTGCGCGCACGCTGCGGCCGGCTGTCGAGCGCGGGCGACGATCCATTCCAATTCATTCGTGTGACCGCACCGGTCGAGGACGCATTCCTGGAGCTGTACCAGCGCGAGCTGGCGGAACTGGCGCGGGCGGTCGAAACGGCCGAACGCGCGCACGACATCCGCCCCATTCG
>JBQDAV010000037.1:0-25888 GCA_052090405.1 Luteimonas sp. | reverse complement strand
CCCGCCGCGGCCGGGAGGCCTTTGCGCTCCATGCCCCCCGGCGTCGGCCTGCGGCTGCCACCTCCTCCTTTACTTACGCGCAAAGGCCTCCCGGCCACGACGGGGCGCGGCTTGCGGTAGGGCACCCCACCCGACGCCCCGCGTCTCCCACAGGCGTTAGCATGTCGCCCTCCGATCCACCGACAGCCACAAAGAGCCCGCAAATGCCCGACACCATTCCCTTCCGCATCGGCCACGGCTTCGACGTGCACGCGTTCGGCGAAGGCGACCACGTGGTTATCGGCGGCGTGCGCATTGCGCACGAACGTGGCTTCGTGGCCCACAGCGACGGCGACGTCGCTATCCACGCCCTGTGCGACGCCATGTTCGGCGCCCTGGCGATGGGCGACATCGGCACCCACTTCCCGCCCAGCGACCGGCAGTGGAAGGACGCCGACAGCCGCCTGTTCCTGCGCCGCTGCCGCGAACTCATCGGAGCGCGCGGATGGCGGCTGGGCAATGCCGACATCACCATCATCTGCGAGCGCCCGAAGATCGGGCCGCACGCCCTGGCCATGCGCGAGGTGATCGCCGCCGACCTGCAGGTGGACGTCGACGCCGTCAGCGTCAAGGCCACCACCAACGAACGACTCGGCCATATCGGGCGCGAAGAGGGCATTGCCGCCCACGCCGCGTGCCTGCTGGTCCGGGCGTGAGCGAAGCCGGACAGCAGCTGATGGAAAGCCAGCCCCGCGCCTGGGGAGAGCCGGTGCTCGAGGCGGTGATCCGCAGCGCGCCCGAAGACTTCTTCGTCGAGGAAATCGACGGCTTCCCCGCCAGCGGCAGCGGCGAGCACCTGCTGCTCACCGTCGAGAAGCGCGGCCTGAACACCGCGTTCGCCGCCCGCAGCATCGCCCGCTGGGCCGGCGTGGCGGAATCGGCGGTGGGCTATGCCGGGCTCAAGGACCGGCACGCGGTGACCCGCCAGCGTTTCAGCGTGCACCTGCCCGGGCGCGAGGCGCCGGCCGTGGAGACGCTCGGCGATGGCCTGCGCGTGCTGGCCCATGCCCGGCATGCGAAGAAGCTTCCGCGCGGCGCGCTGGCCGGCAACCGCTTCGTGCTCACGCTGCGCGAGGTGCAGGGCGATCGCGAGGCCATCGAGTCGCGGCTGCGGCGGATCGCGGCCGACGGCGTCCCCAACTGGTTCGGCGAGCAGCGGTTTGGCCGCGGCGGCGGCAATGTCGAGGCGGCGCTGGCGATGTTTGCCGGCCGCCGCGTGCGCCGGGACCAGCGCAGCCACCTGCTGTCGGCCGCGCGCTCCGCGCTCTTCAACCGGGTGCTGGCCGCGCGGGTCCGCGGTTCCAACTGGAACCGCGCGATTGAGGGTGAGGCCTGGATCCTGGACGGCAGCCGCAGCGTGTTCGGGCCGGAACCATGGAGCGATGCATTGGCGCAGCGTCTGGTGGATTTCGACATCCATCCCAGCGCGCCGCTGTGGGGCAGTGGAGCGCCGCGCAGCGAGGGTGAAGCGCTGGCGCTGGAGACAGCCGCGCTTGACGATCCGCAGTCGCTGGCGCTGCGGGACGGTCTTGAGGCCGCGGGCCTGCGCCAGGAGCGTCGTGCCACCCGGCTTCGCCCGTTGGAACTGGGTCATGACTGGCCGGACCCGCGAACACTCAGGCTGCGCTTTGCGCTGCCGCCGGGGACCTATGCCACCACCGTACTGGCCGAGATCGGGCGGGCCGGGAATGCGGCCGATCCGGAGGGCTGACCGTTCGTCGGACAGCCGGCCGGAGCGCTGGTGGCCTTGGGCCTGCGGCGTATAACGGAACCCAGGCGCCGTCCTTGCGTCGGCGTCGTATCCAGACAACGCATGGGAGGACCTGTCATGAACAGCCTGCTTCGTTGCTGCATCGTTGCCACAGCCGCCCTGGGTGCGGCCGCATGTGCAAGCCATGGGGTTGCGGGCTATGCGCCCACGGCCGCCAGCGGCCCGGTGAAGTTCACCGGCGACGCCGAGTACACCGGGGCCGTCGAGCAGCTTGCCCGCCGCCGCGGGGTTGAGGTGCATTGGGTCAATCCGCCGGTGAAGCGGACCAGCATCGCCTCTGTCGACGACAACGGGTTCGATTACTGAGCAGTGGCCTGACGGCGCCGGCCCCGGCCCGGGTGTTCAGCGCGGCCGGAGCAGCACCAGCACCGCTCCGGTCCCGCCCTGGGCGGGCGGGGCGGAATGGAATGCGAGTACCTCCGAGCGCTGGCGCAGGAGCCGGTCGACCAGGTTTTTCAGTGCGGGTGCGCCATCGGCGTGCAGGCCCTTGCCGTGCACGATCCGCACGCAGCCGGTGCCGGCGTCGCGCACTTCGGCCAGGAACTGCCTGAGCATCGTTTCCGCCTGTCGCGCATCGGCGTGGTGCAGGTCAAGCTCGTCCTGGACCGCGTAGTGGCCCCTGGCCAGGCGCCTGAACATGCGCGGGCTGATTTCGTCGCGTCGGTAGCGCAGGGTGTCCCCGGCCTCGAGCGGGCCGTTTTCCAGCAGTCGCTCGAACTCGCTGCGCGCCTCGCGCTCGTCGCGCTCGGCCATGCGCGCGCGCGGCTCGGCCCGCGGCGCGCGCGGCGTTTCCGGCGCCTCCGGCAGTCGCCGGACCGGGCCGATCGCGTCGCGGAACAGCGCCGCGTCGTCGTCCGGATGCGGGTCCTTGTCGCTTCGCCTGCCCATGCGCCCAGATTACCCGAGCCGCGCCAGCCGGGTGCGCGCATCCGCTATCATGTCGCCTTGGTTCAGTGCACGGGGCGGCGCGGAAAGTTACATGCGGATACTGGTCAGCAACGACGACGGCGTGGACGCGCCGGGCATCCGGATCCTCGCCGAAGGTTTGCGCAACGCCGGCCACGAAGTCCTGATCATCGCGCCCGATCGCGACCGCTCCGGCGCCAGCAATTCGCTGACGCTGGACATGCCGCTGCAGGTGGTGCAGCTGGAAGACGACGTCTGGCGCGTGCACGGCACCCCCACCGATTCGGTGCACGTGGCGATCACCGGCATGCTCGAGCAGGAGCCGGACATCGTGGTGTCGGGGATCAACAACACCGCCAACATGGGCGACGACGTGATCTATTCGGGCACCGTGGCCGCGGCCATGGAGGGGCGGTTCCTGGGCCTGCCGGCGCTGGCGATGTCGCTGGTCACCTCCGATCACGTGGGCCAGCATTACGAAACCGCCGCGCGCGCTGCGGTGGAGCTGGTGGAGCGGCTGAAGGCCGATCCGCTGCCGGCCGACACCATCCTCAACGTCAACGTCCCGGACATTCCGTGGAGCGATGTGAAGGGGTTCGAGGTCACCCGGCTTGGCAACCGCCACCGGGCCGAGCCCTGCGTGCCGCTGGAGGACCCGCGTGGACGCAACTGGTGGTGGATCGGACCCGCCGGCCCCGAGGCCGATGGCGGCCCGGGCACCGATTTCCACGCCGTGCGCACCGGCAACATCTCGATCACCCCGATCCTGGTCGACCTGACCCGCTACCAGGCGCTGGAACAGGTATCGAGCTGGGTCGATGGGCTGGGCGCGGAGCTGAAGGAGGACGGGGCATGACGCCGCGCCTGCGCCTGCAGCCCGAAGCGATCGGCATGGGCATGACCTCGCAGCGGGTCCGCGACCGGTTGATCGAACGGCTGCGCGGGAACCCCGACAATGGCGGCGGCATCGGCAACGAGCGCGTGCTCAACGCGATCCGGGTGGTGCCGCGGCACCTGTTCGTGGACGAGGCGCTGGCCACCCGTGCCTATGAGGACACGGCGCTGCCGATCGGCCACGGCCAGACCATTTCCCAGCCCTGGGTGGTGGCGAAGATGACCGAGGAGGCGCTGGCCGACGGCATGCCGGCCACGGCGCTGGAAATCGGCACCGGTTCCGGCTACCAGGCCGCGATCCTGGCCTCGCTCGGGATCCAGGTCTACACCGTCGAACGCATCGGCGAGCTGCTGCGGGTGGCGCGCAAGCGCTTCCGCTCGCTTGGCCTGAACGTGCGCAGCCGGCACGACGACGGCCGCATCGGCTGGCCCGAACATGCCCCCTTCGACGCGATCCTGGTCACTGCCGGCGCACCGGCGCTGGTGGACGCGCTCACCGACCAGCTCGCCCCGGGCGGGGTGCTGGTGGCGCCGGTGGGCAGCGGCGCCGGACAGGTGCTGGTCAAGTTGCGCAAGCGCGACGACGGTACGATCCATCGCAGCGAGATCGCCCCGGTCGTCTTCGTACCGCTGCTGTCCGGGGTTGTCGACTGATGCCACGTGCCAAAGGATTCACGCTGATGAGGATGACGTTCGTGCTGGTGGCGTTGGCGCTGTTGCTGACCGCGTGCGGCAGCAGCCGGGTGGTGCGCGAGGGTGGCGCGGCGCAGGCGGGCGCGTCGACGCCGCGCCCGGGACAGACCCTGACCGTGAAGCGTGGCGACACCGTGTACCGGCTTGCGGTCAACAACGGCATCAGCCCGCTGGACCTGGCGACCTGGAACAACATCGCGCCGCCGTACACGATCTATCCCGGCCAGCGCCTGCGGCTGTATCCCTCCGGCGGTGGGTCGACCGCGTCCACGCCTTCGCGTCCCGCATCCACTGCCAGCCGGCCCTCGGGTACGCCCGCGGCAACGCCGCCACCCGAGCCGGCCCCGGCGAGCAGCTCGGTTTCCTGGCGCTGGCCTGCGGACGGGCAGATCGTGAACCGCTTCACCGCCGGTGATCCGACCGGGCAGGGCATCGGCATCGCCGGCAGCGGCGGCGAGCCCGTGCGCGCAGCCGGCGACGGCGTGGTGGTGTACTCGGGTTCGGGCCTGGTCGGCTATGGCGAGCTGATCATCGTCAAGCACGACGAGGAGTGGCTGTCGGCCTACGGCCACAACCGTTCGCGCCTGGTCAACGAGGGCGAGCGCGTGCGTGCCGGCCAGCAGATCGCCGAAATGGGGCGCAGCGGCGCCGCCCGCGACATGCTCCACTTCGAGATCCGCCACAACGGCCGGCCGGTCGACCCGTTGTCATACCTGCCCAGGCGCTGATCCGCGCCCGGCACGCCCGGCGTTACGACTCCGGAAAGATGAAGCCGGCGACGACGCGCCGGCCTTCGCCGGCAAGCACGTGGTAGGTGCGCGCGGCCGAGTCGTTGGCCATGCTTTCCAGGCCGATCCCGCGCGACAGGCACGCGGACATCACTTCGGCGCCCGGGAACACCTGTTTGGCGCCCGTGCCCAGCAGAACCAGCTCCGGTGACAGTTCCAGGAGCGTTTCCAGGTGCTCGACCCGCAGCGCGGTTGCGTCATGCACGGGCCAGTCCTCGACCAGCGCGTCGGGTGCGATCACGAAGCTGCGGACCAGCCGGCGCTCGTTGACCAGCGCCGAGGCACCGTCCGCGCTGCGCAGGAAGTAATCGTAGTCGGGACGCTCGAGGTTCAGGTGCATGGAGGGAACGCGTGATGCCGGTGGATGGCCACGGCCGCTCTAGGGCCTGGGCAGGACGATCTGGCGCTTGCCGTCGGTGGCCGGCCGGTACAGCACTGCCACCTTGCCGATCTTCTGGACCACCGCCGCGCCGCTGCGTCCGGCCAGGTCGGCGATGATGGCCACCCGCTGCTCGCGGTCGTCGGAGGCGATCCGCAGCTTGACCAGCTCATGGTGCTCGAGCGCGCCGTCCAGTTCGGCAACCACCGAATCGGTCACGCCCTTGCCGCCGACCTGCAGGATGGCCTTGAGGTCATGTGCCTGGCCGCGGAGGAAACGGATCTGGGCGGCAGTCAGGGCGGATGGCATACGGGGGACGTGAGTCGTTCGGGACCGGCAGGGTATCATGCCGGCGGCGATCCCCCGCCACCCACAGCCTCCCGCGAACCGCCCCATGGCCCGCAGCAAGAGCAGCCAGCGCTGGCTCAAGGAACACTTCTCCGATCCGTTCGTGAAACGGGCGCAGGCGGAGGGCATGCGCTCGCGCGCGGCCTACAAGCTGGAGGAGCTGGTGGCCCGCGACCGGTTGCTGAAGCCGGGCATGACCGTGGTCGACCTGGGCGCTGCCCCGGGCGGCTGGTCGCAGTGGGTGCGGCAGGAGCTGGACCGGCTGGATGCGGCGCGGCCGGGCCGGGTGCTGGCGCTGGACATCCTGGAAATGCCGCCCCTGGCCGGGGTCGAGTTTCTTCATGGGGACTTCAGGGAAGATGCGGTCTTATCAGAGCTTGAGACTGCGCTTGGCGGCCGGCCGGTGGACCTTGTGTTGTCGGATATGGCCCCCAACAAGAGTGGCATGGATGCAGTGGACCAGCCGCGGGCGATGCACCTGGCCGAACTGGCCATGGATTTCGCCGACCGGCACCTGCGGCCGGGCGGCGCGTTGCTGATCAAGCTGTTCCAGGGCGTGGGTTTCGACGATTACGTGCGGGACCTGCGCCGGCGCTATGACAAGGTCGCGATCCGCAAACCGTCGGCGTCGCGGCAGCGTTCGCCGGAAGTCTATGCGTTTGCCGGCGGCAAGCGGACACACATGAAGTAGCATGGCGCCACCGCGCCGGGAACGAATTGAATGAACGATCTGGTCAAGAATCTGCTGCTCTGGGTAGTCGTCGCCATCGTGCTGATGATGGTGTTCCAGAGCTTCAGCCCGAACACCGCCGGCTCGCAGGAGGTGCAGTACTCGCAGTTCATGGAGGAAGTGCGCGGCAACCGGATCCGCAGCGTCGACATCGCCGAGGACGAGCGCACCATTTCCTTCGAGCGCACCGACGGCGGCACCGGCACGGTGATCGCTCCGCGCCGCGACGAGCGCATGATCGACGACCTGATCAACCACAACGTCGACATCAAGCAGGCGCCGCCGGCCACCGGGCCGTCGCTGGTCTACATCCTGATCAACTTCCTGCCGGTCCTGCTGATCATCGGCTTCTTCTTCTTCATGATGCGGCAGATGCAGCAGGGCGGCGGCAAGGGCGCCATGAGCTTCGGCCGCTCGCGCGCCAAGCTGCTCAACGAGGAGCAGACCAAGGTCACCTTTGCCGACGTGGCCGGCTGCGACGAGGCCAAGGAAGAGGTGTCGGAACTGGTCGAGTTCCTGCGTGATCCGTCCAAGTTCCAGAAGCTGGGCGGCAAGATCCCGCGCGGCGTGCTGATGGTCGGACCGCCCGGCACCGGCAAGACCCTGCTGGCCCGCGCCATTTCCGGCGAGGCCAAGGTGCCGTTCTTCTCGATCTCCGGTTCGGACTTCGTCGAGATGTTCGTCGGCGTGGGCGCCTCGCGCGTGCGCGACATGTTCGAACAGGCCAAGAAGCACTCGCCCTGCATCATCTTCATCGACGAGATCGACGCCGTCGGCCGCCACCGCGGCGCCGGCCTGGGCGGCGGCCATGACGAGCGCGAACAGACCCTCAACCAGCTGCTGGTGGAGATGGACGGCTTCGAGGGCGGGGAGGGCGTGATCGTGATCGCCGCCACCAACCGCCCCGACGTGCTGGACCCGGCGCTGCTGCGCCCGGGCCGCTTCGACCGCCAGGTGGTGGTGGGCCTGCCGGACGTGAAGGGCCGCGAGCAGATCCTCAAGGTGCACATGCGCAAGGTGCCGCTGGAGGACGACGTCGAGCCGATGATCGTGGCCCGCGGCACCCCCGGCTTCTCCGGCGCGGACCTGGCCAACCTGGTCAACGAGGCGGCGCTGTTCGCCGCGCGCGAGAACGCGTCCGACGTGCGCATGGACCATTTCGACCGCGCCCGCGACAAGATCCTGATGGGCGCCGAGCGCCGCTCAATGGCCATGAGCGAGGACGAGAAGGAGCTGACCGCCTACCACGAGGCCGGCCACGCCATCGTCGGCCGCCTGGTGCCTGAGCATGACCCGGTCTACAAGGTCACCATTATTCCCCGGGGAAGAGCCTTGGGCGTGACCATGTACCTGCCCGAGGGCGACAAGTACTCGATGAACCGCGTGGCGATCGAATCCCAGCTGTGCTCGCTGTACGGCGGGCGGGTGGCTGAGGAGCTGATCTTCGGCGAGGACAAGGTCACCACCGGCGCCTCCAACGACATCGAGCGGGCCACCAAGATCGCCCGCAACATGGTCACCAAGTGGGGCCTGAGCGACGAGATGGGGCCGATCGCCTACAGCGAGGACGAGGACGAGGTGTTCCTGGGCCGTTCGGTCACCCAGCACAAGAGCGTCTCCGACGACACCGCGCGCAAGATCGACGAGGTGGTGCGCGGGATCCTGGACAAGGCCTATGAGCGCACCCGCGAGATCCTGACCGCCAACCTCGACAAGCTGCACGCGATGAGCAAGCTGTTGCTCGAGTACGAAACCATCGACGTGCCGCAGATCGACGCGATCATGGAAGGCCGCGATCCGCCGCCGCCCATGGGCTGGGACAAGTCGCGCAAGGACGGCGGCGGCGACAGCGGAGGCGGTGGTGACAGCAAGCCGATCCCGATCGGCGGCCCGGCCGAGCAGACCTGAGCCGGCGCCGGATGTCCCTGCCCGGCAGCAACCCGTCGCCAAACGCCTGGGAGCGTTACGGCAGGGCGATGGGCGCGGGCGCACTGGTCGCCCTGGGCATCGGGGCCGGGATGCTGGTGTTTCATTCCGAGCCCAGGTTGCCGGCGCTCTGGTTTTCGTTTGGATTCGGCGGCTTGTTGGCGGCGGGAGCCCTGGCCACCCGCCTGGCCACGGGGGGCTCGCGCTGATGTTTGATACCGTGCCGTCGCTCGACTGCGGTGGCCGCAGCCTGCGGCTCGACCGCCCGCGGGTCATGGGCATCGTCAACATCACCCCGGATTCGTTCTCCGACGGGGGCGCGCATTTCGACCTCGACGCGGCGGTGGCGCATGGGCTGGCGCTGGCGGAAGAGGGGGCGGACATCCTTGATATTGGCGGCGAATCCACGCGCCCGGGCGCCGACGAGGTGCCGCTGGAGGAAGAGCTGCGGCGCACGGTCCCGGTGATCGAGCGCCTGGCGCAGGCAACGGACCTGCCGCTGAGCATCGACACCTCCAAGCCGGAGGTGATGCGCGCCGCGGTCGCGGCCGGCGCGGGCATGGTCAACGATGTCTATGCCCTGCGTCGCGAAGGGGCCCTGGAAGCCGCCGCCGGACTGGGCGTGCCGGTGGTGATGATGCACATGCTGGGCGAACCGCGCTCGATGCAGGACTCGCCGCAATACGAAGACGTGGTTGGCGAAGTCCACCGGTTCCTCGCCGAGCGCATCTTTGCCGCCGAGATGGCCGGCATCGACAGGCGACGGATCGTGGCCGATCCGGGCTTCGGGTTCGGCAAGACCACCGCGCATAACCTCGCGCTGTTGGCGCAGCTTGGCCGGTTCGCCGAGCTCGGCGTGCCGCTGCTGGCCGGGCTCTCGCGCAAGCGCAGCATCGGTGAGATCACCGGGCGCGAGCGGCCCGATGCACGTGCGGTCGGTTCGGTTGCCGCCCATCTGGTCGCGGCCCAGCGCGGGGCAAAAATCCTTCGCGTTCATGACGTTGCGGCCACCGTCGACGCGCTCAAGGTGTGGGCCGCCGTCGACGGCGTGGCGACGCCGCGCAGGGCCAAAGCGGGCCCGGACATCGCCTGGCCGGAAGACGATTGAGCCCGGCCCGGCGTGGCTGGTGCATGGGGCGCGCGGCTGACGCGACCCCCAAGCTGCGTTAGGCTGCGCCGTTGCCGTCGCCCTTCCGGGTGGCTGAACCGCGAGGAACCTGTAGCCCATGCTAGAAACCAGCACGCCGCTCGTCGTCACCTTTCTTGCCTATCTCGCCGGCATGGTCCTGATCGGCTACTACGCGTGGCGACAGACCAAGAGTTTCGACGACTACATCCTCGGCGGGCGCAGGCTCAGTCCCACCACGACCGCACTGTCGGCCGGCGCATCGGACATGAGTGGCTGGCTGATGATGGGCCTTCCCGGGGCGATGTACCTCAACGGCCTGTCGGAGGCCTGGATCGGGCTGGGCCTGGTGACCGGCGCGTGGCTCAACTGGCATTACGTGGCTGGCCCGCTGCGGGTCTATACCGAGCGCACCGGCAATGCGCTGACCCTGCCCGATTACATGACCAACCGCTTCAACGACACCAGCAGGGTGCTGCGGGTGCTGGCGGCGCTGGTGATCCTGGTGTTCTTCGCGGTGTACTGCGCCTCGGGCGTGGTGGCCGGCGGGCGGCTGTTCGAAAGCGTGTTCGGCCTGAGCTACGCCCAGGCGATCTGGTGGGGGGCATCGGTGACGGTGCTCTACAGCCTGGTGGGCGGCTTCCTGGCGGTGAGCTGGACCGATGTGGCACAGGGCACGATGATGCTGTTCGCGCTGCTGGTCACGCCGATCCTGGTGTTGACCCACAGCGGCGGAATGGGTGACGGCCTCCAGCTGATCCGCGAGCTCGATCCCACCAGCCTGAACTGGATCGGCGCCGGCGGGTTGATCGCGATCGTGTCGGCCCTGTCCTGGGGCCTGGGCTACTGCGGGCAGCCGCATATCCTGGCGCGGTTCATGGCCGCCGAGAGCATCGAGTCGATCCCGAAGGCGCGTCGGATCGGCATGAGCTGGATGATCCTGTGCATGATTGGTTCGTTGACGGTGGGCTTCTTCGGCATTGCCTATTTTGCGCTCAACCCGGAGGTCGCCGGTCCGGTCGAAGCCAACCCGGAGCGGGTGTTCATCATTGCGGTGGAGGTCCTGTTCAACCCCTGGATCGCCGGCATCATCCTGTCGGCAATCCTGGCCGCGGTGATGAGCACGCTGTCCAGCCAGCTGATCGTGTGCTCGAGCGTGCTATCGGAGGACTTCTACCGCGGGTTCTTCCGCAAGGACGCCAGCCAGCGCGAGCTGGTCTGGGTCGGCCGCGCCAGCGTGCTGCTGGTCTCGCTGGTGGCGCTGTGGCTGGCGCGTGATCCCGAAAGCAGGGTGCTGGGCCTGGTGGCATACGCGTGGGCCGGCTTTGGCGCGGCGTTCGGCCCGCTGCTGTTGCTGTCGTTGTTCTGGGGCCGGATGACCCGCAACGGCGCGCTGGCCGGCATGGTGACCGGTGCAGTGGTGGTGATCGCCTGGAAGCAGATCGCGGTGGAGCAGTTCGGTTCCCAGCTCTATGAAATGGTGCCCGGTTTCATCATGGCCACCCTGGCGATCGTGGTGGTCAGCCTGCTCGGGCGCGCGCCGTCCGACGAGATCCAGAGCAACCACGAGCAGATCCGCGCCTCGCTGCGCGAAACGGGGTACTGACCGGCGCCAGGTGCCGCGGGGCGGGGTGACGGATAATCCGTCCATGTCGATCGACGCCCGCCCCCCCGTCATTGCCGTCATGGGCCCGACCGCGTCGGGCAAGACGGCGTTTGCACTTGAATGCGCACGCGCGCTGGACGGGGAGATCGTCAGCGTCGATTCGGCGTTGGTCTACCGCGGCCTGGACATCGGCGCGGCCAAGCCGACCGCGCGCGAGCGCGAGGAGGTGCCGCACCACCTGGTCGATATCCGCGATCCCTGGCGGCCCTACTCGGCGGCGGAATTCGCCGTCGACGCCCGGGCCGCGCTGGACGACATTGCGCACCGCGGCCGGCTGCCGATCCTCGCCGGGGGCACCGGGCTGTACTTCCACGCCCTGCTGCGCGGGCTTTCGGCCATGCCGCCGGCCGATCCGGCGTTGCGCGCGCAGCTTGCGGGCGAGGCTGCCGAGCGCGGATGGGCGGCGCTGCACGACGAGCTGGCGCAGGTGGACCCGGAGGCCGCGCGGCGCATCCATGCCACCGATGCGCAGCGGATCCAGCGTGCGCTGGAGGTGTACCGCCTGACCGGCCGGAGCATCAGCGCCCTGCAGCGCGAAGCGCCTGTGCCGCGGCTGCCGTACCGGGTGCTCAAGCTGGTGCTCGCGCCAGGTGAACGCACGGTGCTGCATGGGCGCATCGCCCAACGCTTCGACGCCATGCTGGATGCCGGTTTCCTTGCCGAAGTCGAGGCGCTGCGGGCGCTGCCGGAGCTGCGTGGCCATCCGGCGCCGCTGGATCTTCCGGCCCTGCGAGCGGTGGGCTACCGCCAGGCCTGGGAGCATTTGGATGGCGCGACCGGCGTCGAGGGCTTCGGCGCCCGCGCCGTGGCCGCCACACGCCAGCTCGCAAAGCGCCAGCTCACCTGGCTGCGCGGGGAACTGGACGCACGCTGGTTCGATCCGGCCCGTGACGGGGCCGCGCTGGAGGAGGCCGTGGCGTTGTTCCTCGGCCAGGCGCCGATATTGCCTGCCGATGACACAATCATGCGCCGCTGATTTGTGTACCATCGGCCGGTCGGCGCCACGGGGATGCAGGCGTGCGACGCGGCGGGAGGCCGCTACAACAATAATCAAGCTGGGGAAACACCATGTCCAAGGGGCAGTCCTTGCAGGATCCTTTCCTGAACGCATTGCGGCGCGAGCGCGTGCCGGTTTCGATCTACCTCGTCAACGGCATCAAGCTGCAGGGCACCATCGAATCGTTCGACCAGTTCGTGGTGCTGCTGCGCAATACCGTCAGCCAGATGGTCTACAAGCACGCCATTTCCACCGTGGTGCCGGCGCGCAACGTGCGCGTGGGGCCGGGGGGCGGCCACGTCCAGGCTGCGCCCGACGGTGGGGTGGAGCCGGCGGCGGAGCCCGGGGACGACTGAACGCGCGCATTCCGGGCGCATGGGCGCCGCGGCTTGACAACGGCGTCCGCCGGCCTCATGTCTCGGGTCTGACCCTTACGGAGCGCGCGCCGCTTGTTTGAACGCAGTCGACGGGGCGAACACGCCCTGCTGATCCAGCCACACGCCGGTGGTGCCGCCGACGAGGAGGCGCTGGAGGAATTCGCCGAGCTGGCCCGTTCGGCCGGCGCGACCGTGGCCGTGGTGCTGGGCGCGCGCATCGACCGCCCCAACCCGGCCACCTTGGTGGGCAGCGGCAAGCTGGAGGAAATGAAGGCGGCGGCCGATGCCAGTGGCGCGGACCTGGTGCTGGTGAACCATCCGCTCAGCCCGGTCCAGGAGCGCAACCTGGAACGGCTGCTGCAGCGCCGGGTGGTGGACCGCACCGGCCTGATCCTGGACATCTTCGCCCAGCGCGCGCGCAGCCACGAGGGCAAGCTGCAGGTGGAGCTGGCCCAGCTGCGCCACATGGCCACCCGCCTGGTCCGCGGCTGGACCCACCTGGACAGCCTGCGCGGCGGCGCGATCGGCCTGCGCGGCCCGGGCGAGACCCAGCTGGAGACCGACCGCCGGCTGCTGCAGAAGCGCATGCTGTCGCTGCAGAAGCGTTTGGAGAAGGTGCGGGTGCAGCGCACCCAGATGCGCCGCGCGCGGGTGCGCAGCGAACTGCCGCGGGTGGCGGTGGTGGGCTACACCAACGCCGGCAAGTCCACCCTGTTCAACGCCCTCACGGGTGCCGATGCCTACGCCGCGGACAAGCTGTTCGCCACCCTGGACCCGACCGTGCGCAAGATCACGCTGCCGGGCGGGAACGTGGTGCTGTCCGACACCGTCGGCTTCGTCAGCGACCTGCCGCACGAACTGGTGGCCGCGTTCCGCTCGACCCTGGACGAGGCGCGCGAGGCCGACCTGCTGCTGCATCTGGTGGACGCCGCCGACCCGCTGCGCGACGAGCGCATCGCACAGGTCGACGCGGTGCTGGAGGACATCGGTGCCGGCGACATCCCGCAGTTGCTGGTGTTCAACAAGATCGACCGGATCGAGGGCTTCGGGCCGCGCCACGACCGGCCGCACGCCGCCGCCGGCGCGGACCAGCCGCAGCGCGAGCGGGTCTGGGTCTCGGCCCGGGACGGCGACGGCCTGGACCTGCTGCGCGAGGCGCTCGCCGCCAGTCTGGGCCTGAAGCGGGTAGCCGGGGAGCTGGCGCTGCCGTCCTCGGCCGGGCGCCTGCGCGCGCGGCTGCACGAACTGGACGCGGTGCGCGGGGAATCCCACGACGAACAGGGCTGGCGCCTGCGCATCGATCTGCCACACGCCGATGCCGCCCGGCTCGCCGCGGAAACGGGCGGCCAGCCGCTGCAGGCGCTGGTGGACCGCGCGGGCTGAGCCGGCGGTTGAGGCGCGGCGCGCGCCACCTTGTAGAATGTGCGTCCCGCGCGGCCGGCCCCGGCCCCGGCGGCGCGAAATCCCCAGATTGGAGCAGGCATGCCCTGGAACATTCCCGGCAACAACAATCGAGGCGGCGGCGGATCCGGCGGTAACGGTCGCAGCCCCTGGAAACCCGGCGGCAGCCGCGGCGGCGGCGGTGGCGGTTTCGACGAATTGTTCGATCGCCTGCGCAACCTGTTCGGCGGATCCGGCGGCGGCAGCCCGATGCGCTGGGTGGTGATCGCGCTGGTGGCATGGCTGGTGCTGACCTCGTTCGTGCTGGTCGCCGAGCGCCAGCGCGGCGTGGTGCTGCGCTTCGGCCAGGCGGTGAAAATCCTGCAGCCGGGCCCGAGCCTGAAGCTGCCGTGGCCGATCGAGCGCGTGGTCAAGGTCGATGCCACCGGCATCCGCACCTTCACCAATACCGTGCCGGTGCTGACCCGGGACGAGAACATCGTGGTGGTGTCGCTGAACGTGCAGTACCGGGTGGGCGACCCGGAGCTGTTCCTGTTCGGGACCCGCGATGCCACCCGGGTGCTGGAACAGGTGGCCCAGGGCGTGGTCCGTGAGCAGGTCGGCCGCGCCGACCTGGACACCGTGCTCGGCGCCCGTGGCCCGCTGTCGGCGGTGGCCGCCAAGCAGCTGCAGGATTCGCTGGACATCTACCGCACCGGCCTGATCGTCACCGAGCTCAACCTGCAGGACGCGCGCCCGCCGGAAGAGGTCAAGCCCGCGTTCGACGAGGTCAACAGCGCCCAGCAGGTGCAGGAAAGCCTGGTCAACGAGGCCCGTGCCTACGCCGCCCGGATCGTGCCGGAGGCGCGCGGTGAGGCGGCACGCACCCGCACCGTCGCCGAGGGCTACAAGACCGCCGAGGTCGCCCGCGCAACCGGTGACTCGACCCGCTTCTCGCTGCTGCTCGACGCCTACCGCGGCGCGCCCGACGTCACCCGCAAGCGCCTGTGGCTGGAGACCGTGCAGGAAGTGCTGGCCGACAACCGTACCGTGGTCGGCGGTGACGGCCGCCAGCTGATCTACGTGCCGATGGACGGCCAGGGGCGCAGCGGTGCTTCGCCGCCGGTCGTGCCGGTCGAAGTGCCGTCGTCGAACGACGGCGGCGCCAGCCAGGACCAGCCGGCGCGCAGCCAGCGGCTGCCGCGCCCGACCCGTGAAGGAGGCTCGCGATGAGATTCAAGGCATTGATCCCGGTGCTGGCCGTGCTGATCGTGATCGGCCTGATGGGCTCGGTCTACGTCGTGCGCGAGGGCCAGGTGGGCCTGGTGCTGCAGCTGGGCCGGGTGGTGCGCACCGACATCGGCCCGGGGCTGCACTTCAAGATCCCGCTGGCGCAGACCGCGCACGTGTTCGACCGCCGCTTCAACGCGGTCGACTTCTCGCCCGAGCGCTACCTGACGTCCGAGCGCAAGGACGTGGCCGTGGACTTCGTGGCCATCGTCTACATTTCCGATGTGGCTGATTTCTACCGCGCCACGGCCGGCGACATGGCCGTGGCCGAGGACCGGCTGGCGCCGATCATCAAGGACTCGCTGCGCAACGAGATCAACGCCCGCACCCTGACCCAGCTGGTGTCCGGCGACCGCTCGGAGGTCATCGCCAAGCAGCTCACGGCGATCAACGAGGGCGCGCAGACCCTGGGCATGCAGATCATCGACATCCGCCTCAAGCAGATCGACCTGCCCACCGACAGCGACGTGATCAATCAGGTCTACAACCGCATGCGCGCCGAGCGCAAGCAGGTGGCCGCACGGCTGCGCGCCGAGGGCGAGGAGCAGGCACGCGAGATCCGCGCCCAGGCCGACCGCGACCAGGCCGTTATCCTGGCCGAGGCCGAGCGCGATGCGCAGACCCTGCGAGGCGAGGGCGACGCCGAGGCCACCCGGCTCTACGGCGAGGCGGCGGGCCGCGACCCGGCGTTCTATGCCTTCCAGCGCAGCCTGGAGGCCTACCGGGCCGCGTTCGCCGACGGCGAGGCGGTGATCGTGCTCGAGCGTGAGGATCCCTTCCTGCAGTACATGCGCGACGACCGATGAACGACCTGTGGGTGGCGCTGTGCCTGGTGGCGGTGATCGAGGGCCTGGTCCTGTTCATCGCCCCCGGGGCCTGGAAGCGCGCCGCCGAACGGGTGCAGGCAATGGCGGACGGCCAGGTCCGGACCACCGGGGCCATCGTGCTGGCCATGGGCCTGGTGGCGCTGTACCTGGTGCGCGGCGGGGGCTGAACGGGTTCGTGCGGCTTCGCGCGCGTGGCGCGCTCCCACTGGCGGGGGGGCGGTGATTCGCGGATAATGCACAAAAGCCGGACGGGCACTTCGCCTGCCGGCTTTTTCCGTGTCAGCAGGAGCATGCCGTGGGTCAGTCAGTGGTGGTTCTGGGCGCCCAGTGGGGCGACGAAGGCAAGGGCAAGATCGTCGACCTGCTGACGCAGGACATCGGCGGCGTGGTCCGGTTCCAGGGCGGGCACAACGCCGGCCATACCCTGGTGATCGGCGGCAAGAAGACCGTGCTGCACCTGATTCCCTCCGGCATCCTGCGCGAAGACGCGCTGTGCCTGATCGGCAACGGCGTGGTGCTCAGCCCGGCGGCGCTGATGAAGGAGATCGGCGAGCTGGAGGAGGCCGGGGTGGAGGTGCGCTCGCGGCTGAAGATCAGCCCGGCGACGCCGCTGATCATGCCGTACCACATCGCCCTGGACCAGGCGCGCGAGAAGGCCGCCGGCGGCAAGGCGATCGGCACCACCGGCCGCGGCATCGGCCCGGCCTACGAGGACAAGGCGGCCCGGCGCAGCATCCGCGTCGCCGACCTGCATTATCCCGACCAGCTGGCCGAAACCCTGCGCAGCGCGCTGGATTACCACAACTTCGTGCTCACCAAATACCTGGGCGTGGAGGCGGTGGACTACCAGCAGACCCTGGACGAGGCGCTGGCCTTTGGCGAGTACGTGGAGCCGATGAAGTCCGACGTCGCCGGAATCCTCCACGACCTGCGCAAGCAGGGCAAGCGGGTGTTGTTCGAAGGCGCCCAGGGTTCGCTGCTGGACGTCGACCACGGTACCTATCCGTACGTCACCTCCAGCAACACCACCGTCGGCGGCGCGCTGGCAGGCACCGGCGTGGGCGCGGACTCGATCGACTACGTGCTGGGCATCTGCAAGGCCTACGCCACCCGCGTGGGCAGCGGCCCGTTCCCGACCGAGCTGGACGACGATGCTGGTGAGCGCCTGCGCAAGCGCGGCCAGGAGTTCGGTGCCACCACCGGCCGTCCGCGCCGCTGCGGCTGGATCGACATCGTCGCGCTCAAGCGTGCGGTGGCCATCAACGGCATCACCGGCCTATGCATCACCAAGCTGGACGTGCTCGACGGCTTCGAGCGGCTGAAGATGTGCATCGCCTACCGCTACCGCGGCAAGGAAACCGAATACGCGCCGCTGGACGCCCAGGGCTGGGACGAGTGCGAGCCGGTGTACCTGGAGTTCCCCGGCTGGAGCGAGAACACCCACGGCATCACCGAGTGGGACGAGCTGCCGCCCGCCGCCCGCGCCTACCTGCGCGCGCTGGAGGAGCTGGCCGGCTGTCCGATCGCCATCGTCTCCACCGGCCCGGACCGCGACCACACCATGGTCCTGCAAGATCCGTTCAACTGACGCCACGAACCCGCCATGACCGCCATTCCCGATTCCCTGCAGCAGCTGGCCCCCGAAATGACCGGGTGGCGGCGTCGCATCCACGCCTGGCCGGAGCTGGGCTTCGAGGAGGAACGCACCTCGGCGCTGGTGGCCGAAGTGCTGGAGTCGCTGGGGCTGCAGGTACATCGCGGCCTCGGCGGCACCGGGGTGGTGGCGGTGGTCGACAGCGGCAAACCGGGGATGTCGATCGGCCTGCGCGCGGACATGGACGCGCTGCCGATGGACGAGGACAACGACCTGGAATACCGCTCGCAGCGCCCGGGCGTGGCCCATACCTGTGGCCACGACGGCCACACCTCGGCCCTGCTGGGGGTGGCCAAGCACCTGGTGGCGCATCCGCCGGCCAGCGGCCGGGTGGTGCTGGTCTTCCAGCCGGCGGAAGAGGGCGGCCGCGGCGCGATCCGGATGACCGAGGACGGCCTGTTCGAGCGATTCGCCTGCGACGAGGTTTACGCCTTCCACAACATGCCGCTGCTGGGATCGGGGCGCGCCAGCGTGCGCACCGGCCCCACCCTGCAGTCGCTGGCCGTGTTCGAGATCGACATCGAGGGCGTCGGCGGCCACGCCGCTGCGCCGCACAAGGCGACCGATCCGCTGCAGGTGGCTGCGCGGCTGGCGGTCGACATCTCCGGCATCGTCGGCCGCCATATCGATCCGATGGAAGCGGCGCTGATCAACGTCGGCTCGCTGCAGGCCGGGACCACCCACAACATCATCCCGGCCACCGCCTCGCTCAGCGGCACCATCCGCGCGCTGTCGAAGCAGGTGCACGAGGAACTGCTCGCGCGGCTGCGCGCGCTGTGCGAGGGATACGCGGCCATGTCCGGCTGCAAGGTGAAGCTGGAGATCCCGCATTCGTGCCCGGCCTGCGTGAACGCGCCGGAGCAGGCGGCGCTGGCGGCGCAGGCGCTGGGGGAGGTGCTGGGCGCGGAGGCCGTGGAAACCGACCGTCGCGCGTATCCGTTCTCCGACGACTTCGCCTACATGCTCGAGCAGTGGCCGGGCGCCTACCTGTTCCTGGGCATGGACAGCGCCATGTGCCACCACCCCACGTTCAAGTTCGACGACGACCTGTTGCCGGTGGCGGCCGCCGTGTTTGATCGCATCGTGCGCCTGCGGCTGGGGTGAGCCGCGGGCGTCGGGACCCGCTCAGTCCTTGGCGTGCCACTTGTCGTCGTCGCCCTTCTCGTATTTTTCCTTGATCGCCGACCAGGCGACCCGGTGTGAGACTTCCTCGCGGGAGGCGTCGCCGCGCCGGTCGTCCGGGTCCGAGTACTGGTCCCAGGCGCTGTTGTACGCCTCCTTGTAGATCTCCTGGGCATGCTTGGGCACGTTGTCGCGCACCGAGTCGGGCAGTTCGCTGAGCTTGGAATAGGGCATGTGGGAAGCTCCGTCCGGGAGTGCTGGAACGTGCGGATCCTACGCAATGGGCCGTGACACGGCCGTGACCCGGATGGGAAGGTTCCGTTTGCATATCGGGCCGGGCGGCAGGCCATTGGCCGGGACCGCGTCAGGAGGGATTGTCGACAATGCTGCCACACAGGCTGGTGCTCTCGCGAAAGGGCTTTGATTCGGGCTATGGCGGCATGCCGAGCCCGATCCTGCCGGACGGGCGCCTGCTGCCGCTGCCGATCCCGTCCAGGCACGACGCGTTCCGGCTGGGAGACCTGAACGCCGATGGCGTTGCGCTTGGACCCGTGCTGCGCGACCTGTCCTGCGGCCGCCATTCGCGACGCACGCGCGTGCACCTGGACCCGGACCTGGACCGGCGCGCGGACCTGCGGCCGCCGGGGTGGCGACCGGCGCTGGGCCAGGCCGGAAGCGCGCAGTCGCACCTGCGTGACCAGGGCGTGGGAGCGGAGGATGTCTTCCTCTTCTTCGGCTGGTTCCGGCAGGTGGAGCGCCATGCCGGGCGCTGGCGCTATGTGCCAGGCGCGCCGCACCTGCACCTGATATACGGATGGCTGGAGGTGGAGGAAGTGCTGGCGGTGGTGACGGATCGTGAACGCTGTCTGCGCCGGCATCCGTGGATCGCCAGTCATCCGCACGTTGCCAACCCGGATCATTACTCCGATCCACGCAATACGCTTTACGTGGCGCCGCGGCGCTCGAAGCTGGGGCTGGATGGACCGGGCGGCGGAGTTTTCACGCGCTACGCGGACGGCCTGCGGCTGACGGCGGAAGGGGCCAGTCGCAGCGTGTGGACGCTGCCGGACTGGTTCCATCCCGGCGAGGGCCGGTCGGCGCTGACTTATCACGCGAATCCAGATCGGTGGCGCCGCATCGGGGAGCATTGCGAGCTGCGCAGCGTCGCCAAGGGGCAGGAATTCGTGCTCGACACCGCCGGTCGTGTGGACGCAAGGGCGTGGCTGCGTGCATTGATGGCACCGCACCGGGACCTGCGGCAGGCCGGACCTGCGTGAGACCGGTCAGGGTCCGGGTGCGAGCGCGATCAGCAGGCCGCGGGCGGCCTGCAGGCGGGAGTCGGGATCAGGCAGATCCAGGGTGATGCGCAGCTTGTCGGGGCCGTCCATTTTGTAATGCTTCGGCTGGCCTTGGATCAGGCGGATCACCGACATCGGATCCACCCTGGGCTTCTCCACGAACTGCACGCGCCCGCCTTCTGGCCCCAGGTCCAGCTTGCGGATGCCCAGGGCCGTGGCCTGCAGCTTCAGGTCGGCGATCGCGAACAGCAGCTTTGCCTGCTCGGGCAGCAGGCCGAAGCGGTCGATCATCTCCACCTGCAGTTCCCGCAGAGCCCCTGAATCGCCGGCGCTGCTGATCCGCTTGTACAGCGTCAGGCGCGTATGCACGTCCGGCAGGTAGTCTTCCGGGATCAGCGCCGGGGCGTGCAGCTCCACCTCGGCGCTGCGGTCGGGCTCTTCATCCGCGTCGGGCAGCTTGCCCTGGCGGATCGAGCGCACCGCGCGTTCGAGCAGCTCGGTGTACAGGCTGAAGCCGACCTCGGCCATCTGCCCGCTCTGGCCCTCGCCCAGCAGCTCGCCGGCGCCGCGGATCTCCAGGTCGTGGGTAGCCAGGGTGAAGCCCGCGCCCAGCTCGTCCATCGACGCGATCGCCTCCAGGCGCTTCTTTGCGTCGGCGGTGATCGAGCGCTTGTCCGGCACCACCAGGTAGGCGTAGGCGCGGTGGTGCGAACGGCCCACGCGGCCGCGCAGCTGGTGCAGCTGGGCCAGGCCAAACCGGTCGGCGCGGTTGATGATGATGGTGTTGGCGTTGGGGATGTCGATGCCCGACTCGATGATGGTCGTGCACAGCAGCACGTTGAAGCGCTGCTTGTTGAAATCCAGCATCACCTGTTCCAGCTGGCGCTCGGGCATCTGGCCGTGGGCAACGCCGATGCGCGCGTCGGGCACCAGTTCGGCCAGCTCGCGCTGCATCCGGCCAATGCTCTCCACGTCGTTGTGCAGGAAGTACACCTGGCCGCCGCGCGAGAGCTCACGCTGGAAGGCCTCGCGCAGCATCGAGCCGTCCCATTCGCCGACGAAGGTCTGCACCGCCATCCGGTGCGCCGGGGGCGTGGCGATGATCGACAGGTCGCGCATGCCGGCCATGGCCATGTTGAGCGTGCGCGGGATCGGGGTGGCGGTGAGGGTGAGCAGGTGCACGTTGGCGCGCAGGGCCTTGAGGGCCTCCTTCTGGCGCACGCCGAAGCGCTGCTCCTCGTCCACGATCACCAGGCCCAGGTCCTTGAACTTCACGTCCTTCTGCAGCAGCCGGTGGGTGCCGACGATCACGTCGATCTCCCCGCGCCCAAGTTTCTCCAGCTCGGCCTTGATCTCCTTGGTGCTCTTGAAGCGCGACAGCACCTCCACCCGGATCGGCCAGTCGGCGAAGCGGTCGGCGAAGTTGCGATAGTGCTGCTCGGCCAGCAGGGTGGTGGGCACCAGCACCGCCACCTGCTTGCCGCCGTTGGCGGCCACGAACGCGGCGCGCACGGCGACTTCGGTCTTGCCGAAGCCGACGTCGCCGCAGACCACGCGGTCCATCGGCTGGCTGGAGCCCAGGTCGCGGATCACCGCCTCGATCGCGGCGTGCTGGTCGGGCGTTTCCTCGAACGGGAAGGCGGCCGCGAACGGCTCATATTCGGCGCGGTCCACGTCCAGCGCCAGGCCGCTGCGGGCCATGCGCTTGGCGTGGATCTCCAGCAGTTCGGCGGCCACATCGCGGACCTTTTCCGCGGCCTTCTTCTTCGCCTTCGTCCACGCCTCGCCGCCGAGCGAGTGCAGCGGCGCGGTTTCCGGCGAGGCACCGGAGTAGCGGTTGATCAGGTGCAGCTGCGCGACCGGCACGTACAGGCGGTCGCCCTTGGCGTATTCGATCTCCAGGTATTCGGCGGGGCTGCCGCCGGCTTCCAGCACCACCAGCCCGCGGTAGCGGCCCACGCCGTGGTCCTCGTGCACGATCGGCGCGCCCTCGGCCAGCTCGCCCAGGTCGCGCACGATCGCCTCCGGCTCGCGCCCGGCGCGGCGGGTGCGGCGCGGCTGGCTGGCGCGCTCGGGGAAGAGCTGGCGCTCGGTGAGGACGGTGAGCCGGGGCTCGTCCAGCGCGAAGCCGTTTTCCAGCGGGGCGACGGCGATCTGCAGCCGCCCGGCCGGCGCGGCCCGCGGGTCGGTGGGAGACGAGCGGACGGCATCCAGGAATGCGGGGAAATCGGCCAGCACGTCCGGCCGCAGATTGGCGGCCTGCAGGATTTCCAGCAGCGCTTCGCGGCGGCCGGGGCTGTCGGCGGCCACCAGCACCTGTCCGGGATAGCTGGCGAGGAAGGATTTCAGCGCGGCGGCGGGTTCCTCGTTGCGCACCGTGAGCGGCAGTTCGGGCGCGGGCTGGTCGCCAAGCGCTACGGATTCGCCGTGGCGCGGATGGCTGGCATTGGCAATCTCCACCCGCTCGCCGCGATTGAGCCGCTCGCGCAGCGCGTCCGGCGACAGCCACAGCTCGTCCGGCGGCAGCAGCGGGCGTTCGACGTCGTGGCGACGCTGTTCGTAACGCTCCTGCACCTGGGCGTGGAAGTGTTCGGCTGCTTCCAGCGCGCCTGCCGCCATCACCGGGATGGCGTCTTCGGCCAGGTAGTCGAACAGGGTCGCGGTGGGCGGCTGCGCCGGCGCCGCATCGAAGCGCTCGCGCGGGGCGGCGAAGAACAGCGGCAGGTAATACTCCACGCCCGCCGGCGCGATCCCGGCCTTGAGGTCCTGGAACAGCGCGCTGCGGCGCTGGTCGATGTCGAAGCGCTCGGCCAGTGCGTCCATGGCCCGTTCGCGCGCGGCCTGGTCCAGCGGCATTTCGCGCCCGGGCAGCATATGGATGGCCTCGACCTTGTCCAGCGAGCGCTGGCTCTCCGGGTCGAAGCGGCGGATGGTGTCGATGTCCGTGTCCAGCAGCTCGATCCGGAACGGCGCGTCGACGCCCATCGGGAACACGTCCAGCAGGCCACCGCGCACGGAGAAGTCGCCCGGGTCGAGCACCTGCGGCACGTGCCGGTAGCCGGCCGATTCAAGACGGCGCTTTTCCGCGTCCAGGTCCAGCGCCTGGCCCACCTGCAGGTCGAAGGTCTGGCCGATCACGTAGCCCGGCGGCGGCAGCCGCTGCATCAGCGTGGCCACCGTGACCACCACGATGCCGCGTTCGAGCGCCGGCAGCCGATGCAGCGCGGCCAGGCGCTGGCTGACGATCTCCGGGTGCGGGCTGAACTGGTCGTAGGGCAGCGTTTCCCAGTCCGGGAACGGCAGCACCGGCAGGTCTTCCGCGTCGCCCAGCAGCGTATGCAGGTCCGCCTCGACCTGGTGCGCATGCTGGTTGTCGCGCGCCACCATCAGCAGCGGGCGTCCGTGCGCGCGGGCGGTGCCGGCAAGCGCCCAGGCCAGCGCCGAGGGCGAAGCAGGTGCTCGCCACCAGGCACGCTGCTGGCCGCGGCGGGGCAGCGGGGGTACGGGGGATTCGGGGGACTTCATCGAACCGCCTATTGTAAACGGCCTGCGCGGGCCGGGTCGGCGGCGATCCTCGCTTCAAAAGGGGCAGGGCCCCGGCGGGTCAGGCGGACGCGTTCGAATCCAGGTCCAGGACGACGCGGGCCAGGCCCTGTCCTGCGGCGCCCTCGTTGCGGAAGCCCAGCGATTCGGCCAGCGCCAGCATCGGCTGGTTCTCCTCGGGCACGTTGCCGTACAGCCGGTCGAGCTTCTTGCCCCTGGCCCAGCGCACCAGGCGCAGCATCAGCTGGCGGCCCACGCCCATGCCGGCGATGTGCTGGCCGACCAGGATCGCGAACTCGGCGTCGTGCGTGCCCTGGGTGATCGCGATCCGCGCCACCGCGCCCACCAGGGCTTCGCCCGGGGGCAGGTTCTCGGCGGCGACCAGGATGAACGTGGTCTTGGGGTCGGGCCGGGTCAGGCGCTGGGCCATCTCCGGGGTCAGATCGCTCATCTCCTGCAGGAAGCGGTGCCGGAGTTCGTCGGGCTGGAGCAGGCTGAAGCCGGCGCGGATCGGCATCGCATCGTCCGGCCGGATCGGTCGGATGAGGATTTCGCGGCCGTTGGCAAGGCGGACTTCATCGTGCCACGGGGGGAGTCGGTTTCTGGCGGCCATTGGTTCCGTTGCTGCCATGCGTGGAGTGCAATGTTCGCTGGTGGAGCCTGAACAGTGCCTCGACATTTAGTGCATGGCATGTGCAGGTGATGCGATGAAGCAGGCGTGCCGCGCGATCAGGTGGGCGCGCGCAGCCAGCGCAGCGCGTGCTCCGCGCCGGGTCCGCCCAGGCGTTCCTGCAGGTGTCGCAGCGCGGGCTCCAGCGCCAGGTCCAGCTGCCACGGCGGATTGATCAGCAGCATGCCGCTGCCGTTCATGCGCAGCGGCGAGTCGGCGCTGCGCACCAGCAGTTCGCAGGCCAGCGCCGACTTTGCATCGAGCGCTGCGGCCGCGCGCAGGAACGGCTGCAGGCTGCGGCGCTGCTTGATCGGATACCACAGCGCGTACGTCGCCTGCGGCCAGCGGCGCAGGCCCTGGCCCAGCGCGGCGAGCACATCATCGAACTCATCGAGCTGGCGCTCGTAGGGCGGATCCACCAGCACCAGCCCCCGGCCGAAGCGGACGCTTCCGATGCGGGGCGGCAGCAGCGCACCCATGGCGGCGTAGCCATCGCGCGCGTGCACCGCCACCCGCGGCTCATCGCGGAAGTTGCGCCGCAGCGCATCGGCCTCTTCGGCCTGCAGCTCGCAGCAGGCGATCGCATCCTGCGCGCGCAGCGCGTGCGCCAACAGCCACGGCGAGCCCGGGTAGGCCGCCGTGCCATGTGTCTGGCGGCAGGCGCCGACCGCGTTCAGGTAGCGGCGTACGGGCCCGGGCATGTCCGCGCCGTCGCCAAGCCTCGCAATGCCATCGGCGGCTTCGCCGGTGCGGTTGGCCTGGTCATCGTCCAGCTGGTACAGGCCCCGTCCGGCATGGGTATCGAGTGCGAAGCACGGCGCAGGCTTGGCGGTCAGCGCGTCACACAGCGCCAGCAGCACGACGTGCTTGAGCACGTCGGCGTGGTTGCCGGCATGGAAGGCGTGGCGATAGTTCATCCGCCCATGGTAGCCATGGAGCGGGGGTCATGAGTGGCGCCGGGCCACGGCTGCGCCTTCGATCAGCCGCCCCAGCCCATGAGCGCCACGCCCGGGGCGAGTGCGATCGACAGCCCCGCCAGCGCGCAGGCGATGACGGTGGCCGCGAGCACGTCGCTGGGCCAGTGCAGGCCCAGCACCACGCGCGAGGCGGCCACGCTGGCCGTGAACGGCACCAGCAGCCAGGCCAGCACCGGATAGTGGGCCAGGGCGACCACGGTGAAGGTCACCGCGTGCAGGGTGTGCCCGGACGGGAAGCTGAACTCGTCCAGCGGCGCGGTCCAGGCCTGGATGCGCACATCCGCGGCGAACGGACGCGGCCGCTTCGTCCAGCGCTTGAGCCCCTTGTACAGGCTCAGCGCGGCGATGCCGGTGAGTGCCAGGTGAATCGACGCGGCCAGCCCGTCGAGGCCGTCGACCAGGATCATCGCCGCCATCAGCAGGTACCAGAACACCCCGTCCCCGAGCCGGCTGACGGCGCGGAAGTAGCCGCGCACGGCGTGCCGGG
>JBQDAV010000036.1:8439-28542 GCA_052090405.1 Luteimonas sp. | reverse complement strand
CGCCGGGGGACATGGAGCGCAAAGGCCTCCCGGCCGCGGCGGGGCCCACCAGGTCGCGACGCAAGTCAGTCGCGATGGCGTGTTCATCCGCAAACGGACAGAATCGAACGCGTGGATGGGCATGATTCCAATATCGGCCTGTGGCTGCTGGCGATCGACTGGCTGATCCGGATCGCCGCATTGTTCTGGATCCCGACCCGCACCACCCCCGCCGCCGCCCGCAGCTGGCTGCTGCTGGTCGGCTTCGTGCCGCTGGCCGGCCTGCCGCTGTACCTGCTCTTCGGCCACCCCTGGCTCTCGCGCGAACGGGTCCGGCGCCAGGCCCAGGCCTCCGACGCCATCCGCGCCGGCCAGGAACCCCAGGCCGCCCTGCGCTGGACCCCGCCCGGCACCGACGCCGACAGCGAACTGGTGCCCCTGGTCGAACGCCTCGGCGGCTTCATGCCGGTGGGCGGCAACGCGGTCGAACTGCTGGACGACTACGACGGATCGCTGCAGGCGCTGATCGAAGCGATCGACGGTGCCAGCCAGCGCGCGCACCTGCTGTACTACCTGATGCACGACGATGCCGTCGGCGACGCCGTGGCACGGGCCCTGGTGCGCGCCGCCGGGCGCGGCGTGCACTGCCGGCTCCTGCTCGACGCCGTGGGCGCCAAGCGCGGCCTGCGGGCGTACAGGCGCACCCTGCGCAAGGCCGGCGTGGAAGTGCACGACATGCTGCCCGGCGGCCTGCGTTGGCGCCGCAGCGGACGCATCGACCTGCGCAACCACCGCAAGTTGGCGGTGATCGACGACGATGTCGCCTTCATCGGCTCGCAGAACCTGGCCGGTCCGGATTTCGTGCCGGATCATCCCAACCGCGAGCTCGTCGCGCGCGTGCACGGGCCGGCGGTGGCCCACGTGGAAGCGATGTTCGCCGTCGACTGGTACCTGGAAACCGGCGAGGGGCTGGAGGTGTCTCCCGCCCGGCCGCTGCAGGACGAGGACGTCGCCGTGCAGTTGCTGCCCAGCGGCCCCGCCTTCCCCTTCCCCAACGCCCGCGACACCGTCGAGACCCTGATCCACCTGGCCCAGCGCAAGCTGGTGATCACCACGCCCTACTTCGTCCCCGACGACAGCACCCTCAACGCCCTGCGCATCGCCGCGCTGTCCGGGGTCGACGTGCAGCTCATCCTGTCGGCCAGCAACAACCAGCGCCTGACCGAACTGGCCCAGCAGGCGTGCTACGACGAGCTGCTCTCCTGCGGCGTCAAGATCGCGCTGTACCGGCCGCACTTCCTGCATGCCAAGCACATGAGCGTGGACGAGGAGATCGCGCTGGTCGGCTCGCTCAACCTGGACATCCGCTCCTTCGCCCTCAACGCCGAGATCGGGCTGATCTGCTACGACCAGCGGGTGGTGGCGCGGATGCGCGGGATCGAGGCCGAATACCTGGAAGACGCCGGACAGCTGTCGCTGGACCAGTGGCGGCAGCGCCCGGGCTTCAAGCGCAGCCTGGAGGGCATCGCGCGACTGGCCGATTCGTTCCTCTGACGCCGCTCCCCCGGCGCAGGGCGTTGCGTACACTGGTCAGGTTCGCGCCGGGGGAGGACGGGCGTTGTCGAACTTGGTGTTGCTGCTGGTGTCGCTGGGCTATGCCGCGCTGCTGTTCGGCGTGGCGTGGTGGGGCGACCGCAACCCCGGCTTCACCCAGCGCCCGGGCCTGCGCCCGGTGGTCTACAGCCTGGCGCTGGCGGTGTACTGCTCGTCGTGGACCTTCTACGGCGCGGTCGGCACCGCCGCGCGCAGCGGCCTGGGCTACCTGCCGATCTATCTGGGCCCGCTGCTGCTGCTGATCTTCGGCTGGCGGATCCTGGAGCGGCTGGCGCTGATCGCACAGTCGCAGCGCACGGTCTCGATCGCCGACTTCATCGCCGCCCGCTACGGCCGCTCGCAGCGCCTGGCGGCGATGGTGGCGCTGATCGCGCTGATCGCCGCGGTGCCGTACCTGGCGCTGCAGTACAAGGCGGTGGCGCTGAGCCTGCAGGTCCTGGGCAGCGACAGCATGCCGACCGGCACCTTTGGCGACCCGGCGCTGTACGTGGCCCTGCTGATGGCGCTGTTCGCGATCCTGTTCGGCACCCGCCAGGTGGACGCCACCGAGCACCGGCCGGGCATGATGCTGGCGATCGCGCTCGAATCGCTGGTCAAGCTGGTGGCGCTGGTGGCAGTGGGCGTGTTCGCGATGTTCTGGTTCCAGCGCCACGACCTGAACCTCGCCGGCGCCACCGGCGAGCTGCTGGCCAACGCACCGGCCACCGGCATGGTGGGCCAGACCCTGCTGGCCTTCACCGCGATCCTGTGCCTGCCGCGCCAGTTCCACGTGGCCGTGGTCGAATGCCTGGACGCCGGCGACATCCGCCGCGCGCGCTGGCTGTTCGGCAGCTACCTGGTGCTGGTCAGCCTGATGGTGCTGCCGATCGCCACGGCGGGCACCGCCCTGTTCAACGACGGCACGGCCCTGGCCGACACCTTCGTGCTGGCCCTGCCGCTGTCGGAAAACTACGACGCGCTGGCGCTGTTCGCCTACATCGGCGGGTTCTCGGCCGCCACCGGCATGGTGATCGTGGCCAGCGTGGCGCTGGCGATCATGGTCAGCAACGACCTGGTGATGCCGCTGCTGCTGCGCAGCGGCTGGGGCCAGCGCCACGGCGGCGACGTGGCCTCCACCGTGCTTTGGATCCGGCGGGTGGCGATCCTGTGCTTCGCGCTGTTCGCCTACGGCTATTACCGGGCCAGCGGCACCGACACGACCCTGGCCGCCTACGGGCTGATGGCGTTCGCGGCGGTGGCGCAGTTCGCCCCGGCGCTGATCGGCGGGCTGTACTGGCGCGGCGCCAGCCGCCAGGGGGTGGAGGCCGGGCTGCTGATCGGCTTTGGCGTCTGGGGCTACACGCTGCTGCTGCCGACCCTGACCGACGCCGGCTGGCTCGATCCGGCGTGGGTGGAACACGGCCCGCTCGGGGTCGGCTGGCTGCGCCCGCGCCAGCTGTTCGGGGTGGAAGGCTGGGACCCGCTCACCCACGGCACCTTCTGGGCGCTGCTGCTCAACATCGGCACGCTGCTGCTGGTCTCCGCGCGCTGGCGGCCGGGGCTGGACGAGCGGCTGCGCGCGGCGCCGTTCCTGGATCCGTACGCCGAGCGCCGGGTGCTGGTGGCCAGCGACTGGCGCGGCGTGCCGATCGCCGACCTGCGGGCACTGGCGCGGCGCGTGGTCGGCGCGCGCGCGGCGCAGCGCGCGTTCGGCGAGTTTGCCGCCAGCCAGGGCGGCGAACCCGCCCCCGGCGCCCTGGCCGACCGCGCCTGGGTGCAGTTCACCGAGCGCCTGCTGGCCGCGGCCATCGGCGCCGCCTCGGCGCGGCTGGTGATCACCAGCACCCTGCGCGGCTCGGGCATGGACCTGCCCGAGGTGATGGCGGTGCTCGACGAGGCCGGCCAGGAGCTGCGCTTCAACCGCGAGATCCTGTCCAGCACCCTGGAGAACATCGACCCGGGGGTGAGCGTGGTCGACCGCGAAATGCGGCTGGTGGCCTGGAACCGGCGCTACCAGGAGCTGTTCGACTATCCCGACGGCATGCTTTACGTGGGCCGCCCCGTGGCCGACCTGATCCGCTACAACGCCGAGCGCGGCGAGCTGGGCGAGCTGACCGAGGCCCAGATCCAGGAGGAGATCGACAAACGGGTCGACTACATGTCCGCCGGCTCGCCGCACGTGTCCGAACGCACCATCGGCAAGGGCGTGGTCACCGACGTGCGCGGGCAGGCGCTGCCCGGCGGCGGCTACGTGACCAGCTACAGCGACGTGACCGACTACAAGCGGGTCGAGCGCGCCCTGCGCGAGATCAACGAGACCCTGGAGCAGCGGGTGACCGAGCGCACCCGCGAGGCCGAGGCCGCCCAGCAGTCGCGCACGCGCTTCCTGGCCGCGCTCAGCCACGACGTGCTGCAGCCGCTCAACGCCGCGCGCCTGTTCACCTCGGCGCTGCGCGAGACCGACGATGCCGCCGAGCACAAACGCCTGGCCGAGCGGGTAGATACCTCGCTGGGCGCGGCCGAGGAACTGCTCGACGGCCTGCTCGATGTCTCGCGCCTGGACGCCGGCGCCCTGCATCCGGAGCCCAGCGACTTCGATGCCGTCGAACTGCTGCGCGAGCTGGCCGGCCAGTACACGCCGATGGCCTCCGCGCGCGGCATCCAGGTACGGGTACATGGCCGCGCCCTGCCGGTGCGCAGCGACCGCCGCCTGCTGCGCCGGGTCCTGCAGAACTTCCTTGCCAACGCGCTGCGCTACACCCACAAGGGCCGCATCCTCATGGCCGCGCGCGTGCGTGGCGACCAGGTCGCGCTGCAGGTCTGGGATACCGGACCGGGCATCCCGGAACACCACATGCGGCAGATCTACGACGAGTTCCACCGCTACCAGCAGCCGTTCGACTGGGACGAGCGCGGCCTCGGCCTGGGCCTGTCGATCTGCCAGCGCATCTCGCGCCTGCTCGACCACCGCCTGGAAGCCTACTCGCAGGTCGGCCGCGGCAGCATGTTCTCGATCGTGGTCCCACGCGCCGAACGCACCGACCTTCCTTCAAGCCACAGCGCCGGCCCGGACATGGCCGAGCCACTGTCGGGGCTGCGGGTGCTGTGCGTGGACAACGACCCGGACATCCTCGCGGGGATGACCGAATTGCTGCAGCGCTGGCAGGTGGAGGTGTCGTGCGCCAGCACGGTGGACCAGGCCATGGCCTGTCTGGCCGGGCAGCCGGACGTGGCACTGGTCGACTACCACCTGCACGATCGCCTCGACGGGCTGCAGACCCTGGACGCGCTGCGCGCGGCGCGCCCGGAGCTGTCGGGCGCGCTGGTCACCGCGGACGGCAGCGACCGGCTCAAGCAGGCCGCGCGCGAGCACGACTACCGGGTCCTCACCAAACCGGTGAAGCCGGCCTCGCTGCGCGCGTTCCTGGCCGCACACCCCCGCAAAGGCTGAATCCACGCCAGGCAGTCGCCTCGCCGGCCGCGTTACACTGCCCCGCCCCGCGCGGCAGCCCGCGCGCCCGGCCCCCGATCCGAACCAGCAATGACCCCACCCGGCAACGGCCACACCACCACGCTCGGAGACCGCCTGACCCAGGTCATCGAGAGCCTCGACACCCAGACCCTCACCCTGGGCCAGATGCTCGAACGGGTCGGCACCCAGGGACTGCTGCTGTTCGCCGCGCTGCTGACCCTGGTTTTCCTGATCCCGGTGTCGATCCCCGGCGTGAGCACGGTCTTCGGCGCGGCGATTCTGCTGATCGGCGTAAGCCGCCTGCTTGACCGCCCGCTGTGGCTGCCGGCCCGGCTGCGTGACCGCGAACTTCCCGCCGAACGGCTGCGGCAGATGCTCGGGCGCGGCATGGTCTGGGTGCACCGGCTGGAACGCATCAGCCGGGCGCACCGGCTGCCATCGCTGGCCCAGGGCCGGGCGATGGACATCTTCAACAGCCTGGCCTTCATCTTCGCCGCGCTGCTGCTGATGATGCCCTTCGGCTTCATCCCCTTCAGCAACACGCTGCCCGGGATCGCCCTGCTGTTCTACGCGATCGGCATGATCCAGCGCGACGGCGTTGCGATCCTGCTCGGCCACCTGGGCACCATCGTCACGCTGGTCTACTTCAGCGTGCTGATCGGCGGCGGTGGCTACGCCGCGCTGATGATCTGGCAGCGCCTGACGGGCACCTAGTCCAAAGCCGGGGTTCCACCCCGACGCGCCGGCGGCGCAGAATGCAGGCATGGACCCCGTGCCCGGACTCGACCTGGACCAGCCGCCGTTCGACCTGCTCGACGCTGCCGGCCGCGAGCGGCTGCAGGCATCGGTGGACATGGACCTGCGACCGGCCGGCGCCACCCTGATCGAAGCCGGCCAGGCGTCAACCCACGTGTTCGTCATCCTCAAGGGGCTGGTCCACGCCTACCTGCCCGACGACCAGGGCGGGGAACGCCACTTCGGCGACTACGGCCCGGGCGACGTGTTCGGGGTGTGGGCGGTCATGGTCGGGCGCGCGCGCCTGAACTACCGCGCCCACCGCGACAGCCTGTGCTTCCTGATCCCGGCGGCGGTGTTCCAGCGCCTGGTCGCCGACAACCCGGGGTTTGCCGCGTACTTCAAGGAGGGCATGGCCAGCAAGGGCCGGCTGTCGGGCGACGGACCGGACAGCAGCGAGGCCGCCGAACTGATGATCACCCAGGCCGGGGACGCCCAGCCGGCCCCGGCGGTGCGCGTGCGCGCCAGCATCACCATCGCAGACGCCAGCGCCCAGCTGCATGAGCGGCGGGTGGACTGCCTGCTGGTGGAAGACCCGGCACACCCGGAGCCGGGCATCGTCACCCGCACCGACCTGCTGGAGGCCCTCACCCTGTCGCGGGCGCCGCTGGATGCGCCGGTCGGCCTGCTGGCCAACCGCCCGCTGGTGTCGATCGATACCGACGAAGCCCTGTTCCAGGCGCTGATCAGCATGACCGGGCACCGCATCGAGCGGGTGGTGGTGAAGGAGCGCGGCGCCATCATCGGCACCCTGGGCGTGGCCGAGGTGCTGTCGCATTTCACCAGCCGCTCGCACCTGATCGGCCTGCGCCTGGCGCGCGCGCGCACCATGGAGCAGATCACCGAGGCGGCCCGCGGCATGGACCAGCTCATCCGCAGCCTCAACGCGCACGGCGCCCGCATTCCCTATGTGATGGAGCTGGTGAGCGTGCTCAACAGCCGGGTCATGGCCCGGATCTTCGAACTGGTGGTGCCGCGGGACATGCGACCGCACCTGTGCCTGCTGGTGATGGGCAGCGAAGGCCGGCGCGAACAGTTGCTCAAGACCGACCAGGACAACGCGCTGGTCGTTGCCGACGACCTGCAATGGCCGGGGCTGGAATCGGCGATGGAACGCTTCAGCGCGGCGCTGGCGCAGGTGGGCTATCCGCCGTGTCCCGGCCGGGTCATGGTCAACAATCCGGCCTGGCGGATGACAGCAGGGGAATGGAAAGCGCGCGTGGAACGCTGGCGCCAGGAGCATGGCGGACAGACCTCGCTGGACCTGTCGATCGCACTCGACGCCCGCCCCATCGCCGGCAACCCGGACCTGTTCATCCCGGTCAAGGCCAGCCTGATGTCGCTGGGCCAGGACCAGATCCTGCTCCACCACCTGGCCAGGGCCACGCTGAACTTCGACATGCCGCTGACGTTCTTCGGCCGGATGAAAAGCGCGCCGCGCGGGGTCGACATCAAGAAGGGCGGCCTCTTCCCGGTGGTCCACGGCCTGCGCTGCCTCGCCCTGCGCCACGGCATCCAGGCGACCGGAAGCCTGGAGCGGTGTACGGCCCTGGCCGAAGGCGGGCACCTGTCCGGCGGACTGGGCCGCGACCTGCCGCAGACCCTGGGCGTGCTGCAGCGGATGCGCCTGCGCAGCCAGCTGGCCGCGATCGACGCCGGCAACGCCCCCGACAATTTCATCGACACCGGCAGCCTGAGCCGGCTTGACCGCGAGATGCTGCGCGATGCCCTGCACGTGATCAAGGAATTCCGCGAGTCCATCGGCCGCAGCTTCCACCTGGCCGGCTGAGATGCGCGAGCTGCGACGCAGGTGGCTGGCAGGGCGGCATCGCGACAGCGAATGGTCCGGGCTGCTGCGATCGCCGCCGCCCGGCGAGTGGGTCAGCCTGGACCTGGAAACCACCGGCCTGGAGCCGAAGCGCGACCACATCCTCAGCCTGGCCGCAGTGCCGGTGCGCAACGGACAGGTGCTGCTGTCGGAGCGGTTCGAACGCCGGATCCGGCCCGACCGCGATTTCGGCATCGAATCGGCCCGGCACCACTACATCACGCCCGAGGAGGCCGCCGCGGGCATCCAGGTGACCCGGGCTGTACGCGAGTTCCTGCACTGGCTCGGAAGCCGCAGCCTGCTCGGCTACCACCTGGCCTTCGACCTGGCGATGCTCGACCCGCACGTAAAGGCGCTTACCGGCTTCCGCCTGGTCAATCCACGGGCCGACCTGGCCACCGCGTTCGCCGCCCGTGCGGTCCGCGCGCGGCCGACCGAACCACCCAACCTGGATTTCGCCCACATCGCCCGGACCCTCGACGTGCCGGTGCTGGCCCGCCACAGCGCGCTGGGCGACGCCACCACCGTGGCGCTGTGCTGGCTGGCCCTGCAGCAGCCGCGCCCCGGCTAGGCGCGCATGCGGGCAAGGACCCTAGCCGCCCGCGGCGGGCCCCGGCTCCGCTTCCGCCTCATCGCCGGTCGACGGATCCACCGCCAGCCGCCCGGCGACCAGCACGGCCTGGGTGCGGTTGGTGGCACCGAGCTTGCGCAGGATGGCGCTCATGTGGGCCTTGATCGTGGCCTCCGATACGTCCAGCTGCCAGGCAATCTGCTTGTTGAGCAGGCCGGTGCCCAGCATCTGCAGCACCCGGAACTGCTGCGGGGTCAGCTCGCGCACGCGCGCGGCCACGTCCTGCTCGTCCGGCGCGGCCGGCGGCGCGTTCGCGGCGGCGGGCGGCGCCCAGCGTTCGCCGTCAAGGACCTTCTGCAGCGCGTCGCCAAGGGTCTGCGCGTCCGCCGACTTGGGGATGAAACCGGCCGCGCCGTGGTCCAGCGCGCGCCGCATCACCGCCGGCTCCTCGCGCGCGGACACGATCACCACCGGCAGCTCGGGATGCTGGGCCCGCAGGTAGACCAGTGAGCTGAACCCCTGGGCCCCGGGCATGTTGAGGTCGAGCAGCAGCAGGTCGGCGTCCGGCTCGGCCTCGACCAGCGCGTACAGGCCCTCGGTGTCCTCGGCCTCGTGCAGCGTGGCCGTCGGCAGCACCCGGCCGATCGCGCCGCGCAGTGCTTCGCGGAACAGTGGATGATCGTCTGCGATCAGCAGGGTCGGCATGCAGTGCGGCAGCTCGGCTGAACGAGGCCCGAGTGTGCACCATGGGGCCGCGGGCGTCACGCCGGCCCCTCCGCCTGCAGCGGCGGGAGGGGCGGCGTTCCGAATGGGCTCAACCCGGCTGGCGACGGTCCCTGACCAGGGCGTCGACCACCGACGGGTCGGCCAGGGTGCTGGTATCGCCCAGCTGCTCGGGCGCGTTCTCGGCGATCTTGCGCAGGATCCGGCGCATGATCTTGCCCGACCGCGTCTTGGGCAGGCCCGGGGCCCACTGCAGGTAGTCGGGCGATGCGATCGGGCCGATCTCCCTGCGCACGTGCGCCACCAGCTCCTTGCGCAGCTCCTCGGTGCCTTCCTCGTCGCCGATCAGGGTCACGTAGGCGTAGATGCCCTGGCCCTTGATGTCGTGCGGGAAGCCGACCACAGCCGCCTCGGCCACCTTGTCGTGGGCCACCAGCGCGCTCTCCACCTCGGCGGTGCCGATGCGGTGGCCGGAGACGTTGATCACGTCGTCGACGCGGCCGGTGATCCAGTAGTAGCCGTCGGCGTCGCGGCGGCAGCCGTCTCCGGTGAAGTAGGTGCCCGGGTAGGTCTTGAAGTAGGTATCGATGAAGCGCTCGTGGTCGCCGTAGACCGTGCGCATCTGGCCCGGCCAGGAATCCAGGATCACCAGGTTGCCCTCGCCCTCGCCTTCGACCAGGTTGCCGTTGGCATCCACCAGCGCCGGCTGCACGCCGAAGAACGGGAAGGTGGCCGAGCCCGGCTTGAGGTCGAACGCGCCCGGCAGCGGCGAGATCAGGATGCCGCCGTTCTCGGTCTGCCACCAGGTGTCCACGATCGGGCAGCGACCGTCGCCGACGACGTCGTGGTACCAGCGCCAGGCCTCGGGGTTGATCGGCTCGCCGACGCTGCCCAGCAGGCGCAGCGACTTGCGCGAAGTCTTCTTCACCGGCTCCGCGCCTTCGCGCATCAGCGCGCGGATGGCCGTCGGGGCGGTGTAGAAAATGGTGACCTTATGCTTGTCCACCACCTGCCAGAAACGCGAGTAGTCGGGGTAGTTGGGCACGCCCTCGAACACCAGCGTGGTCGCGCCATTGGCCAGCGGCCCGTACACGATGTAGCTGTGCCCGGTGACCCAGCCCACGTCCGCGGTACACCAGTAGACGTCGTCCTCGCGCACGTCGAACACCACCTCGTGGGTGTACGCGGCGTAGAGCAGGTAGCCACCGGTGGTGTGCAGCACGCCCTTTGGCTTGCCGGTGCTGCCGGAGGTGTAGAGGATGAACAGCGGGTCCTCCGCGTTCATGCGCTCCGGCTCGCACTCGGCCGGCTGGCTGTCCACGACCGCGTCGTACCAGCGGTCGCGCGGCATCTGCATGTCCACCGCCGCGCCGGTGTGGCGCACCACGAGCACGGTCTCCACGGTATTGGTGCCGGGCAGTTTCAACGCCGCGTCGACGTTGGCCTTCAGCGGCACCTTCTTGCTGCCGCGCAGGCCCTCGTCGGCGGTGATGATCAGCTTGGCACCGCAGTTGGCGACGCGGTCGGCGATGGAGTTGGGCGCGAAACCGCCGAACACCACCATGTGCACGGCGCCGATGCGCGCGCAAGCGAGCATCGCGACCGCCGCCTCGGGGATCATCGGCAGGTAGATGGTGACCCGGTCGCCCTTCTGAACGCCCAGCGCACGCAGCGCGTTGGCCAGCTTGCACACGCGCTCGTGCAGCTCGCGGTAGCTGATGTCCTGCGCCGGGGTGTCCGGCGAGTCCGGCTCGAAGATGATCGCGGTCTTGTCGCCGCGCTCGGCCAGGTGCCGGTCCAGGCAGTTGACGCTGACGTTGAGCTCGCCGTCGGCGAACCAGCGGATCCGGAAATCGTCCAGGTCGAAGCTGGTGTCCTTGATCCGGGTGGGCTTCTTCATCCAGTCCAGGCGCTCGGCGGCGCGCGCCCAGAACCCGTCCGGGTCACGCAGCGACTCGGCGTACAGCCGTTCGTAGTCGTCCTTGCCGATCGTGGAATCGGCGGCGAACCCCTCCGGCACGGGGTACAGGTCTTGCTGCGTGGACATGCGGGCCTCCCGGGGCTCAATTGACGGTACCCCTCAGTGTGCCGCATCCACTGTTGCCGGGGCGTAGACCTTGGTCTAAGCGGCGGGGGCGTATTCGACCAATGGCGAATTGGCCCGGGCCCGGCATGCACGCAGTCTCGGCAGGCAGGCCATTTCCTGGCCGCATCTCTTGGGAGGGAGCATGCAGCAGTCCTTGTCGTGTCCACCGTGGGCGCCCGCGCGCCGTCCGCTTGCCACCGCACTGCTCGTCGCCCTGCTGGCGCCGGGCCTGGCGCTGGCCCAGACCCCGCGCGAAGCCGAGCTGGAGGCCCGCGTGGCCGAACTCGAGCGCGTCGTGCAGCAGCTGCTTGCACAGCAGGAGCAGACCACAACCGAAGTCGAACAGGTGCGCACCGCGCAGGCCCGGCAGCCGGCCCCGGTGCCCGAGGGCGCCACGCCGATCCAGGCCACCAGCATCACCCCGGGCGCCAACCCCGGCACCCGCTTCACCGTGGGCGGCAACGTGCGGGTGGACGGCATGCTTACCCACACCTCCGACGGCGACATCGCCAAGAACACCGCCGGCCGCGACTTCTACGTGCCCGGCGCAATCCCGGTCGGGGGCGAGGGCGTGGACAGCTACATGGACGGCCACGCCAAGTTCTCGCGGCTGTGGTTCGACGCCAGCACCGAGCTGGACTCGGGCGACAGGATCGGCGCGCGCTTCGAGCTGGACTTCTTCGGCGGCGCGCTGGGCAACAGCGCGGCCACCAATACCTACGGCGCCACCGTGCGCCACGCCTACATCACCTGGAACAACCTGCTGATCGGCCAGACCTGGTCGAACTTCATGGACACCGCGGCGCTGATCGACTCGGTCGACTTCGTCGGCCCGACCGACGCGCTGGTGTTCGTGCGCCAGTCGCAGATCCGGTATACGAACGGCCCGTGGTCGGTGTCGATCGAGAACCCGGAAACCACCGTCCAGCCGTTCGGCGGCAGCCCGCGCGTGATCGCCGGCGACAACAGCGTGCCCGACGTGATCGCGCGCTACACGCACCGGGCCGACTGGGGCCACTTCGGCGTGGCCGGCATGGCCCGCCAGCTCAAGTACGAGCCGGTCGCCGGGGTCGAGGACAGCGCCACCGGCTTCGCCGCCACGATCAGCGGACTGGTCAAGCTGGGCGAGCGCACCGACATCCGCTACCAGGCCACCGGCGGCGAGGGCTTTGGCCGCTACATCGGCCTGGCCACCGTGCAGCAGGACGCCATGGCCGACGCCGCGGGCAACATCGATGCGCTGGGCGGCTGGGCCGCGTACGTGGGCCTGCGCCACGTGTTCAACCCCACCGTGCGCGGCAACGTCTTCTACGCCCGTTCGCAGTGGGACAACGACACCACGCTGACCGGCTTCGGCGTCACCCGCCGGGTGCACTCGGCGCACGCCAACCTGATCTGGTCGCCGGTGCCAAAGCTCGACCTGGGCGTGGAGGCGATCTGGGGCGAGCGCACGCTCGAGTCCGGTGCCGACGGCGAGCTGATCCGCCTGCACACGATGGCGCGCTACTCGTTCTGACGCGCCACCACGGCCGGACGCACGCTCACACGCCCGGCCCCTGCACTGACCACGACAGCGAGCGTTACACCAACCGCGTAAGACAACGAAGGGGTGGAAGACGATGGAAAAGAGTGCGCAAAACTACTGGAAGGCGAACCTGAGGATCATTTTCATATGCATGGGCATATGGGCCCTGGTGTCGTACGGCTTCGGCATCCTGCTGCGCCCGCTGCTTGCGGGCATCCCGGTCGGCGGCACCGACCTGGGCTTCTGGTTCGCCCAGCAGGGTTCGATCCTGACCTTCATCGGGCTGATCGTTTTCTACACCTGGTACATGAACCGGCTCGATCGCGAGTACGACGTGGACGAGCAATAAGGGGCCGGCCATGGATCAATTCACTCTCAACCTCATCTTCGTCGGCGGCTCGTTCCTGCTCTACATCGTGATCGCGATCTGGGCGCGCGCCGCTTCCACCTCGGAGTTCTACGCCGCGGGCCGCAGCGTCCATCCGGTCATGAACGGCATGGCGATCGCCGCGGACTGGATGTCGGCGGCCTCGTTCATCTCGATGGCGGGCCTGATCGCCTTCGTCGGCTATGGCAACTCCGCCTACCTGATGGGCTGGACCGGCGGCTACGTGCTGCTGGCGATGCTGCTGGCGCCCTACCTGCGCAAGTTCGGCCGCTTCACCGTGCCCGAGTTCATCGGCGACCGCTACTACAGCCGCACCGCGCGCCTGGTGGCGGTGGCGTCGCTGCTGATGATCTCGATCACCTACGTGATCGGGCAGATGACCGGCGCCGGCGTGGCGTTCTCGCGGTTCCTGGAGGTGGACACCAACACCGGCCTGCTGATCGCATCGACCGTGGTGTTCGTGTACGCGGTACTGGGTGGCATGAAGGGCATCACCTACACCCAGGTGGCGCAGTACATCGTGCTGATCATCGCCTACACGATCCCGGCGGTGTTCATCTCGCTGCAGCTCACCGGCAATGCGATCCCGCAGCTGGGCCTGTTCTCCACCCACGTTGAATCAGGCATGCCTCTTCTGGCACGCCTCGACCAGATCCTGGTGGACCTGGGCTTCAACGACTACACCGGCCTGCACGACTCCCGGCTCAACATGACGCTGTTCACCCTGTCCCTGATGGTCGGCACCGCGGGCCTGCCGCACGTGATCGTCCGCTTCTTCACCGTGCCCAAGGTGTCCGACGCCCGCAGGTCGGCGGGCTGGGCACTGGTGTTCATCGCGTTGCTGTACACGGTGGCTCCGGCGGTGGGTTCGATGGCGCGGCTGAATATCCTGACCACCATCTATCCGGAAGGCACGCAGGCCACGCCACTGGCCTACGACGAGCGGCCGGAGTGGATGCACACCTGGGAAGAGACCGGACTGCTTGCGTTCGAGGACAAGAACAACGACGGCCTCATCCAGTCCTACAACGACACCAACCCCGAGTTCGCCGCGGTGGCCGCCGAGCGCGGCTGGCAGGGCAACGAGATGGTCACCTTCAACCAGGACATCCTGGTGCTGGCCAACCCGGAGATCGCGCAGCTGCCCGGCTGGGTGATCGCCCTGATCGCGGCCGGCGGCCTGGCGGCGGCGCTATCCACGGCGGCGGGTTTGCTGCTGGCGATCTCCTCGGCGGTCAGCCATGACCTGATCAAGCGGACGTTCAAGCCCGATATCTCGGAAAAGGGGGAGTTGCTGGCGGCGCGCGTGTCGATGGCGGCCGCGATCGTGGTCGCCACGTGGCTGGGCATGAATCCACCCGGATTCGCGGCCCAGACCGTCGCATTCGCGTTCGGACTGGCGGCAAGCTCGCTGTTCCCGGCGATCATGATGGGCATCTTCTCCACCAGGATGAACTCCACCGGCGCGATCGTGGGCATGCTGACCGGCCTGCTCGCCACCAGCGTGTACCTGTTCACCTACAAGGGCTGGTTCTTCATCCCGGGGACCAACATGCTGGCCGACACTCCGGAGAACTGGCTGTTCGGGATCTCGCCGCTGAGCTTCGGAGCGGTCGGCGCGATCCTGAACTTCATCGCCGCCTACATCACGATGAAGATGACCGCACCGGTGCCCGAGCACATCCAGCACCTGGTCGAGGACATCCGCGTGCCGCGCGGCGCCGGGACGGCCACCGGCCACCACTGACCGCGACCTGGCCAGGCCTGGCAACCACGGCCCGCTCCCCTCCGGGGGCGGGCCGTTTCTTTCCCGCCACGCCGAACGGCTGGCGGATGCCCCGGCATACAATCGCCGCTCCGCTCCACCACCATTGCACCGGGAGCCCGGATGTTCCTCGAACTGATCGCCATCGTCGCCGCCGGCTTCGGCCTGGCCGGCATCGCGCTCACGCTCAACTTCATCGCCGGCAGGCGGCTGCCGAAGTGGATCTTCCCGGCCTCGGCCGGCGCCGGCATGCTGCTGATGGCGATCTGGCTGGAGTACTCGTGGCTGGAGCGCACCGCCGGCAGCTTCCCGCAGGGGGTGGAGGTGGCCTCCACCAACCAGGTCCGCTCCTGGTACCGGCCCTGGACCTACGTGGTGCCGCTGACCAACCGCATGGTCGCCATCGACCGGCGCTTCAACCGCGAGCATGCCGACCTGCCCGGCCAGGTCCTGGCCCAGGTGCTACTGGCGGGCCGCTGGGAGCCGACCCGGCAGTTCAGCGCGGTGTTCGACTGCCAAAGCCACCGCCGCGCCGACCTCGTCGGCGACGTCCTGCTCAACGACGACGGCAGCCTGGAAAACGCCAGGTGGGTGCGCCTGGCCGCCGACGACCCCCTGCTGCGCATGGCCTGCACCCCGCTCGCGGACGGCTGACGCCCGCCGCCGGCCCGGCACCGACCCGTTACCATGGGTTCACTACCCGAGGGGAGTGAACCCATGTACAAGCACATCCTGATCGCCACCGACGGCTCCGAGCTCGCCTCCAAGGGCCTTGAGCACGGCCTTCGCGTGGCCGCCGCCACCGGCGCCCAGGCCACCATCGTCACCGTCACCGAGCCCTGGCAGTCGGTCGACGCCGGCCAGGTCTGGGGCGGCGCAACCAGCCTGCTGGACGAGTACCGCACCCACGCCCGCGAAGCCTCCACGAAAATCCTGGATGCGGCCGCCAAGCGCGCCAGCGCCCTGGGCGTGGAACACCAGACGCACTACGTCGCCGATGCCTACCCGGCCGATGCGATCCTGGCGGCCGCCGAGGAGCGCGGCGCGGACCTGATCGTCATGGCCAGCCACGGCCGCCGCGGGCTGAACCGCCTGCTGCTGGGCAGCCAGGCGAATTCCGTGATCACCCACAGCGCGATCCCCGTGCTGGTGGTGCGCTGATACCCGGATGAAGAAAGGCCGGGCCGCCGCGAAGGCGGCCCGGCACGCCCGGCTCAGTGGTCGCTTGCCGAGGTGGCGCCGATGCCGGTCTGGCTGCGCACGGTGAGCGCGGTGAACGCCTCGCGCTCCTGCACCGCCGCCTTGCTGCGGTCGGTGACCGAAAACAGCCAGATCGCGATGAAGGCCAGCGGGATCGAGACGATGCCCGGGTTCGGGAACGGGGTGATCGGCGCTGCGTTGCCGAACACGTCCACCCACACCGTCTGGCTCAGCAGCACCCAGGCCGCCGCCACCGCCAGGCCCAGGAAACCACCGATGGTGGCGCCGCGGGTGGTGCAGCCGCGCCAGGAGATCGACAGCACCAGCACCGGGAAGTTGGAGCTGGCCGCGATCGCGAAGGCCAGGCCCACCATGAAAGCCACGTTCTGGTTCTCGAACACGATGCCCAGCAGGATCGCCAGCACGCCCAGGGTCACGGTCGAGATCCTGGAGATGCGCAGCTGCTGCTTCTCGGTGGCCCGGCCGCGGGCGAAGACGTTGGCGTACAGGTCGTGCGAGATCGCCGCCGCGCCGGCCAGCGCCAGGCCCGCCACCACCGCCACGATCGTGGCGAAGGTGACCGCCGCCAGGAAGCCCAGCAACAGGCTGCCGCCGACCGCGTTGGCCAGGTGCACGGCCACCATGTTGGTACCGCCGATCAGCCCGTCGATCATGTCGAAGCTGCCGTTGGAGGCGGCCTCGAAGAACTCCGGGTTGCGCACCAGGATGGCGATTGCGCCAAAGCCGATGATGAACGTGAGCAGGTAGAAGTAACCGATGAAGGTGCTCGCGTAGATCACCGACTTGCGCGCCTCCTGGGCGTTGGCCACGGTGAAGAAGCGCATCAGGATGTGCGGCAGGCCGGCCGTGCCGAAGGCCAGCGCCAGGCCCAGCGACAGCGCATTGAGCGGATTGCCGCTGACCTGCGAACCCGGCTCCATGATCGCGGTCCCGGTCGGGTGCACGCTCACCGCCTCGGCCAGCATCGCATCCGGGTTGAAGTTGAATCCGGCCAGCACCAGGAACGCCAGCAGGGTGGCGCCGAACAGCATCAGCACCGCCTTGATGATCTGCACCCAGGTGGTGGCGGTCATGCCGCCAAAGCCCACGTAGACCATCATCAGCGCGCCGACGATGACCACCGCGATGTTGTACTGGATGCCGAACAGCAGCACGATCAGCTTGCCCGCGCCCACCATCTGCGCAATCAGGTACAGGGCGATGATCAGCAGCGACGCGCTGGAGGCCAGCACCCGCATCCTGGTCTGCCCGAGCCGGAACGAAGTCACGTCGGCGAAGTTGTAGCGGCCCAGGTTGCGCAGCCGCTCGGCGATCAGGAACATCACCACCGGCCAGCCGAACAGGAACCCGATGGCATAGATCATGCCGTCGAAGCCGCTGACGTAGACCATGCCGGCAATGCCCAGGAACGAGGCCGCCGACAGGTAGTCGCCGGAGATCGCCAGGCCGTTCTGGAAACCGGTGATGCCGCCGCCGGCGGTGTAGAAGTCCGCCGTGGTCCTGGTCCGCCGCGCCGCCCACCAGGTGATGCCCATGGTGGCCACGATGAACACCAGGAACATGACGATGGCCGGGGTGTTGGCCTGGCCGGGAGCCGCCGCGAAGGCGGGCAGCGGGAACAGGGCCGCAGCAACGGCCAGCGTGGTCGGGCGCCTCATGTCACGTCCTCCACGATGGCCTTGATCAGCGGATCGAAGTACTTGTTGGAGAAGTGCACGTAGGCGGCGATCATCACCACCGCGCTCACCGCCACCACGGTGGCCGAAAGCACCCCCACGCTCATCGTGTAGCCGGCGCCGATGGGCCTGGAGAACAGCTCGGGCAGGTACGCCAGGGTGATGATGAACCCGGCGTAGACCACCATCATCACCGCGAAGAACGCCAGGCTGACCCGGGTGCGCCTGTGCACCAGTTCCCGGTATTTCGGGTGGTCGAGCACCCGGCGAACGACGTCATCGTCTTGCATGGTCTTCTCCCTCCTCAATTGCCGTCGCGCATCCTGCCCGACCCGCCGGACAGGGGTGCCGGCGGGTGCCAAAGGGCAAAGTGAGACCGGAATGTAGGAAGGACCGGCAGGCGGGCCCAGACGACCTTGGTCTAAGAGACAGCCCGGCGCGGGCGCCGGCGCGCGTGGCTTCAGCGCGGCGGCGCAGCCAGTTCGCGTGCGTCCAGGAAGCCGTCGCGGTTGGCGTCCTGCCGGTTGAAGCGGTCGGTGAGGCGCGCGTGGTGTTCGGCCAGGGTCACCGGCCTGCCCTTGCCGCCCGGCAATTCGTCCGCGGTCAGCACGCCGTCACCGTTGCGGTCCATGCCCTGGAAGGCATATGTCATCCAGGCCAGGTACTCATCGAGCGAAACCCGGCCGTCTGCGTCGGTATCCATGCGCGCCAGGTAGTCGGCGGTGGCGGTCACCTGCGCAGGCGCCGGCGCCGGGATGGCCGCAAGGGCGAGCACCGGCGGAAGCAGCCATGAAAAAACGCCCGGCCATCCCCGGCCGGGCGTTGCATGGTCGTCGTTGCGCAGCATCACGGCCACGCGCGCGGTCACGCCCGCGCGGGCTGCAGCGAATAGCCCTTGAGCCGCGCCGAATACTCCTGCAGCGCGCGGATCCCGCTGGCCTCGGCCTCCTGGCACCAGGCCTGGAGCTGGCGCAGGCGCTCGGACGCATCCTGGCTGCGCGCCTCCAGCACCGCGCGCAGGCGCGCCCGGTATTCGATCAGGGTGCGGATGCGCGGACGCTCCTCGACCCATTGCTCAAGCTGCTGGCGCGCCTCGGGCTGGAGCCAGCGGCCGTCGTCCACCAGGCCCTTGCGCAGCTTGCGCGGCAGCAGCGCGCGCAGCTTCTCGCCGGCCAGCCGCGCCTCCTCGCGCAGCGCCGGCTTGAGCACCTTGCGCTGGTAGTCGGTCATGGCCTGGAAGCGGTGCGCCAGCAGCGCGCGCATGGTGTCGGTGTCGGGCACGTTGATGTTGGGCCGCACGTCCAGCGAGGGCGCCACCCGCAGCACCCTGGCCAGGCCGACCTTCTCCAGGCCCTTGATCGTGACCCAGCCGATGTCGAACTCCCAGCGGCGCAGCGCGAACTTGGCCGAGCTGGGGAATGCGTGGTGGTTGTTGTGCAGCTCCTCGCCGCCGATCCACACCGCCCACGGGGTGAGGTTGGTGGCGGTATCGGTGGTCTCGAAGTTGCGGTAGCCCCACCAGTGCCCCAGGCCGTTGACCACGCCGGCCGCCCAGAACGGGATCCAGGCCATCTGGATCGCCCAGATCGCCACCCCGGCAAAGCCAAACAGGGCGAACTGGACGAACAGCAACACGACCGGGCCCAGGGTGGCGTACCGGGTGTACAGGCGGCGTTCGATCCAGTCGTCCGGGGTGCCCTTGCCGTACTGGTCGATGTCGCCGCGCATGCCGCGCGCCTCCCGGTACAGCTCCACGCCGCGCCAGAACACGTTGCCGATGCCCTTGTGCATGGGGCTGTGCGGGTCTTCCTCGGTCTCGCACTTGGCGTGGTGCTTGCGGTGGATGGCGACCCACTCGCGGGTGATCATCGAGGTGGTCAGCCAGGTCCAGAAACGGAAGAAGTGGGCGATCACCGGATGGAAATCCACCCCGCGGTGGGCCTGGCTGCGGTGCAGGTACAGGGTGACCGAGAGGATCGTGAGCTGGGTGGCGACCAGGAATACCAGGGCAAGCGGCCAGAAGCCGAACTGGAGCAGGCCGCCGGCGAGGAAATCGAGCAGGGAAGCGGGCATGGGCAAGAGCAGCCGATGAAGTTGCGGGGATAAGCGGGCCATGATGGAACGTGCGCCCGGCGATTGCCATCCCCGGCAGCGCAGCCGGCCGCCCGTATTCAGCCGGGGCCTTGCGCCGGCGGGTCCGCGCCTCCACCTTGCCTGCATGCCCGAACTGCCTGAAGTCGAAACCACCCGCCGCGGCCTGGCGCCGCACCTGGTCGGCCGCCGGGTGCGCGAGGTGGTGCTGCGCCGCCCGGACCTGCGCTGGCCGATCCCGGCCGAGGTCGCGGAGCTGCTGCCCGGCCAGCGCATCGAAATGGTGCGTCGGCGCGCCAAGTACCTGCTGCTCGACACCGCCGCCGGCAGCGCGCTGCTGCACCTGGGCATGTCCGGCAGCCTGCGGGTGAACCCGGCCACCGCCCCGGT
>JBQDAV010000036.1:0-8339 GCA_052090405.1 Luteimonas sp. | reverse complement strand
AAATCACCGCGGGGGAACTCGATGGCGGATACCGCAGACATCACCCAGTGGCTGGACGCCGCGCGGGACGGGGATCGCGCTGCGCTCGACCAGGTGCTTTCCACCCTGTACCAGGAGCTGCACGCCATGGCCCGGCGCCAGCTGTCCGGCCAGTACGGGCAGACCCTGGACGCCACCGCACTGGTCCACGAGGCCTACCTGAAGCTGATCGGCGGGCGCGGCGCCCGGTTCGAGGACCGCACCCACTTCTTCGCCTACGCCGCCTCGGCCATGCGCAGCGTGGTGGTCGACTACGCCCGCCAGCGCATGGCGCGCAAGCGCGGCGGCGACCAGCACCGGGTCACCGACCTGCCCGAGGACCTGCCCGGCGGCCTGCACCTGGACGAGGACATGCTGGCCCTGGACACCGCGCTCAACAGCCTGGCCCGCGCCGACGAACGGCTGGCCCGGGTGGTGGAGCTGCGCTATTTCGCGGGCCTGTCGGAACTGGAGATCGCCAGCCTGATGGAGCGCTCCGAGCGCAGCGTGCGGCGCGACTGGCAGAAGGCCCGGATGTTCCTGCTGGCGGCGCTGCAGGATGAACCGGCCGACTGATCCGCGGCCGGGCGGCGCCCGCCGCCGCGGCCGCTGAGCCGGCCATGGACGCCGAACGCTGGCACCGGATTTCACCGCTGCTCGACGCGCTGCTGGAGCTGGACCCGTCCGCGCGCCAGGCCAGCCTGGCCTCCACCCGCGAGGAAGACCCGGCGCTGGCCGACGAACTCCAGGCGCTGCTGGCGCTTGAACACGACCACGGCTTCCTCGACACGCCGCTGGTGGCGCCGCTGCCCGGCGCACGCCCGGGCAACGAGGTCGGGCCCTACCGGCTCGAACGCATGCTTGGCGAAGGCGGCATGGGCCAGGTGTGGCTGGCCAGTCGCGCCGACGGCCTGTACCAGCGCCGGGTCGCGCTGAAGCTGCTGCGGCCGGGCCTGGCCGACCCCGGCCTGCGCCTGCGCTTCACCCGCGAGCGCGAGATCCTGGCGCGGCTGGAACACGCCCACATCGCGCGCCTGCTCGACGCCGGCATCAGCGCCGACAACCAGCCCTACCTGGCGCTGGACTACGTGGATGGCGAGCCGATCAGCGACTGGTGTACCCGCCGCGAACTGGAGGTGCGGCCGCTGGTGCGGCTGTTCCTGCAGGTCTGCGACGCGGTCAGCCACGCCCACGCCAACCTGATCGTCCACCGCGACCTGAAGCCGTCCAACATCCTGGTCACCCCGCTGGACGAGGCACGCCTGCTCGACTTCGGCATCGCCAAGCTGCTCGACAGCACCGACGTGCCGGAGCACACCCGCACCGGCGCACGCGCCTTCACCCTGCACTACGCCGCCCCCGAGCAGATCCGCGGCGAGCCCGTCTCCACCCTGACCGACGTCTACTCGCTGGGGGTGGTGCTGTACGAACTGCTGGCCGGTACCAAGCCCTACGCGCCCAGGCGCAACAGCGATGCGCAGTGGGAAGAAGCGATCCTTGGCAGCGACCCGATGCGTCCCTCCCAGGCCCTGCTCCGCCGCGCCGAAGCCGAACCCGATGCCGCGCAGGCCCTGCAGCGCCGCGCGCGCGAGGTGGCCGGGGACCTGGACAACATCGTGCTCAAGGCGCTGTCCAAGCGCTACGAACAGCGCTATGCCTCGGTCGAGGCGATGTCGCTGGACCTGCAGCGCTACCTGGAGGGCCGACCGGTGCTGGCGCGGCCGCAACGGCTGGGATATCGCATCGGCAAGTTCGTACGCCGCCACCGCTGGCCGTTGTCCACTGCATTGCTGGCGGTCGTTGTGCTGGCCACGGCGCTGGGCCTGGTGGCCTGGCAGTCGCGCCAGTCACTGCAGGACGCGGCGCGCGCGCAGGCAATGCAGAACTTCGTCGTCAGCCTGTTCCAGGACGCCGGCGACGGGCCCGAGGGCGCGCCGCTGGACATGCGCCAGCTCCTGCAGGCCGGGGTGGAGCGGGGCGAAGCCGAGCTCCAGGGCCAGCCGGTCGTGCGCGCCGGCCTGCTGGGCGTGATCGCGCGGCTGCGGCTGGGGCTGGGCGACCACGGGCAGGCGCTGGAGTTGCTGCGGCGCCAGGCAGCCCTGCTTGAACCGGTCAATGACGTCCCGCCCAGCCTGCGGCTGGAGTCAGCGACCGACCTGGGGCATGCGCTGCGGCTGGTGGGCCGCGCGGAAGAATGCATCCAGCGCATGCGTCCGACACAGTCGCTGGCCCGGCGCCAGGAGGGCCGGACGCCGCAGCAGTCGGCCGACTTCTACTCCCAGCTCGGACGCTGCCACCGCGCCCTGGGCGAACGCGAGCAGGCCAGGGTGCTGGCCAGACGCGCCCTGGCGCTGCGCCGCGACCGCCTGCCGGACACCGCCGGCATCGCCGAGAACATGGCCGACCTGGCCGGACTGGACGCCGATGCCGGCCAGACGGCAGCGGCGCTGCAGGGACTGGCGGCCGCGCTCGCCCAACTCCAGGGAACGGCAGGCGAGCATCACCCGATGGCGGTCCAGATCCTGGGCGGCATCTGTACGCTGCACTGGAAATCCGGCCAACAGGACGCCGCGGTGGACGCCTGCGCGCGCGCGGCGGCGGTGTCGGCCCAGGTGCATGGCCCGGACCACCACAACACCGGCCAGGCGCGCCGCGAGTATGCTTCCTTGCTGGCTGCGCGCTGCATCCGCGATGACCAGGCCGGCGCCGACGCCCGCGCGGCACTGCTGACGCTGGACACCCGGGTGCAGGCCGCCCTGCCCGGGGAAAGTGCACTTGGCGACGAGATCCGCACCCTGCGCCAGGGCTGCGAACCCTCGCGGGACGACGACACCGCGACCGGCCCGGAGGTCATCTGAATACAGGCGGCAGGCGCGCGATATGTGCGCGGACTAACCCAGCGGAAGATCCGGCTGCAGCGGTTCAATCCGCCCCTCCCCGCGCGTCACCTTCTTGAATTCGGCGCGACTGACCGAGACATAGCGCTCGTTGCCGCCGATCTCCACCTGCGGCCCGGCCTGCACCGCGAAGCCGTTTTCATCCACGCGCACGGTCATCGTCGCCTTGCTGCCGCTGTGGCAGATGGTCTTGATCTCGGCGAGCTCGTCGGCCCAGGCCAGCAGGTGCTGGCTGCCCTGGAACAGCTCGCCGCGAAAGTCCGTGCGCAACCCGTAACAAAGCACAGGAATGCGCAGCGCGTCGACCACCTCGCTGAGCTGCCAGACCTGAGCGCGGGACAGGAACTGGGACTCGTCCACCAGCACGCAGTGCAGGGAGCCGTGCGCGGCAATGTCGCGCTCGACCAGCCGTTGCAGGTCATCGTCGCCCTCGAACGTCGTGCCCTCGGCCTGCAGCCCGATCCGCGAAGCCACCTTGCCGCCGCCGGCCCGGTTGTCCAGGCGCGGGGTGAGGATCAGCGTGCGCATGCCGCGCTCGCGGTAGTTGTGCGCCGACTGCAGCAGGGTCGTGGTCTTCCCCGCGTTCATCGCCGAATAATAGAAGTAGAGCTTGGCCATCAGGGAAGTCTAACGGGACGGATCGCCTGTCTTGTCCAATCCGCGAGCGCCGATGCGAACGGATACAATCGCCGCCCGCTGGAAGGTTCCCAATGCACGGTCTCAACCCCCAACAATCCGCGGCCGTGACCCACTGTGACGGCCCGACGCTGGTGCTGGCCGGCGCCGGCAGCGGCAAGACCCGGGTGATCGTGGAGAAGATCGCGCACCTGGTTGCATCAGGTCGCTACCCGGCGCGGCGCATCGCCGCGATCACCTTCACCAACAAGTCGGCGAAGGAGATGCGCGAACGCGTGGCCAAGCGGATCCGCGGCGACGGGGCAGAAGGGCTGACGGTAAGCACCTTCCACGCGCTGGGGCTGAAACTGCTGCAGATCGAGCACGCCCGGGCCGGCCTGCGGCGCGGGTTCTCGGTGTTCGACATGGACGACTGCCAGGCCCAGTTCCGCGACCTGATGCCCGGCGCCAAGCCCGATGCGGTCCAGGCCATGGCCCAGCTGGTGTCGCGGGCCAAGAACGCCTGCCTGTCGCCGGAGCAGGCCACCGCGGCCGCCCGCAGCACCCGCGAACTGGAGGCCGCATCGCTGTACGCGCGCTACCAGGCGCGGCTGGAAACCTTCAACGCAGTCGACTTCGACGACCTGATCCGGCTGCCGGTCAAGATCCTGGAGTCGGACGAAGACGCGCGCCTGGGCTGGCGCGAGCGCATCGGCTACCTGCTGGTCGACGAGTGCCAGGACACCAACGACGCCCAGTACCGCCTGCTCAAGGCGCTGGCCGGGCCGGCCGGCAACTTCACCTGCGTGGGCGACGACGACCAGAGCATCTACGCCTGGCGCGGCGCCAACCCGGAGAACCTGTCGCAGCTCGGCCACGACTACCCGGCGCTGCGGGTGATCAAGCTGGAACAGAACTACCGCTGCCCCAACCGGGTGCTGCGCGCGGCCAATGCGCTGATCGCGCACAACCCGCACGAACACCCCAAGACGCTGTGGAGCGCGCAGGCCGACGGCGAGCGCATCCGGGTGTGGGAATGCCGCGACGCCGCCCACGAGGCCGAACGGGTGGCCGGGGAAATCGACTTCCTGCACAACGCCAAGCAGGTCCCGTGGGGCGACTTCTGCGTGCTGTTCCGCAGCAACCACCAGTCGCGGGCGCTGGAGAAGGCGCTGCAGATGATCCGCGTGCCCTATCACCTGTCCGGCGGCACCGCGTTCCTGGAGCGGGCCGAGGTCAAGGACGCGCTGGCGTGGCTGCGGCTGGTGGCCAACCCGGAGGACGACGCCGCCTTCCTGCGCGCGGTGCAGTCACCGCGGCGCGAGGTCGGTGCCACCACCCTGGCAAAGCTCTCGGAACTGGCCCGCCACGCCGGCATGCCGATGGCGCGGGCGATCGAGTCGATCAGCCTGCTCAAGCAGCTCCCCGCGCGCGCTTCCAACGCCCTGGGCGGGTTCGCCGACATCGTCCGCCGGCTGCGTGCGGACGCGACGCGGCTGCCGCCGGCCGACCTTGTGCGCGCGCTCAACGAACGCTCCGGCCTGCTCGCCGCGCTGCGCGCCCAGTGCCGCAACGAGGCCCAGTTCGCCATGCGCCGGGGCAACCTTGACGAGCTGGCCGACTGGTTCGAAGGCGGGCAAGCCCGCCAGGGCCGCGGCGCCGGACCCGCGGAACTGGCCGCGCAGCTTGCCCTGCTCACCCACGCCGATCGCGACGAGGCCGGCGACCAGGTGCGGCTGATGAGCCTGCACGCGGCCAAGGGCCTGGAGTTCCGCTGCGTGTTCATGGTTGGCGTGAGCGATGGCACCCTGCCGCACGAGGTGAGCATCGACGAGGGCAGCCTGGATGAAGAACGGCGGCTGATGTACGTGGGCATCACCCGGGCCAGGGAGCGGCTGTGGCTGTCGTACCCGCGCGAGGTCACCAAGTGGGGCAGCCGGCTGCGGCTTGAACCCAGCCGCTTCATCGAAGAACTCCCGCCGGAAGAACTGCAGCGCGACGGCGCCGACCCTGTCGCCGACGCAACGCGCAGGAAGGAGCGCGCCAGCACCGGCTTTGCCGCCATCCAGGCGCTGCTTGACGATTGAATCCCGCCGCGGCGCGCGGCGTGGGTTGGGTACACTCGTCGGCCCGATCCAAACGGAGCAACGCGATGCGTCCGCAGCGGCTGACCAGCCCCTTCCTGCTTGTCCCGGCGCTGGCCCTGGCCCTTGCCGGCTGCGCTACTTCTCCTGGGGGGGCACCCTCACCGGCACCCGCCACGCACACCGCCGACGACAACCTCAATGCCGTGCTCTGGGTGCAGCGTTCGCACGAGTACAGGGCTACCGCGCTGTCCGTCTACCGCGGCGCCATCGCCGGGCTGGACGCGGCCCTGGCCGATCCGCAGTGGGATGCGCTGCCGCCTGCCGAGCGCGACAACCCCGGTGACTGGCACGCGCTGCCGCCCGCGGTGATCCTGGACGTGGACGAAACCGTGCTCGACAACTCCATCTACCAGGCCAGACTGGTGCGCGACGGCCTGGAGTACGACGACGACACCTGGGCCGAGTGGGTGGCCGAACAGCAGGCCACCGCGGTGCCGGGGGTCGTGGAGTTCGCCCGCGCCGCCAACGAGCGCGGCATCACCCTGTATTACGTGACCAATCGCGAGCAGCGGCTCAAGGACGACACCCTGGCCAACCTGCGCGCGGCCGGGCTGCCGGTGGCACACGAGGATGTGTTCCTGGGGCTGGGCATGGAAGTGGAGGGCTGCGAGCAGCCGGGCAGCCGCAGCGGCAAGCTGTGCCGGCGTCAGCTCGTGGGTCGCAGTCACCGGGTGCTGATGCAGTTCGGCGACCAGGTCACCGATTTCGCCCACCTGCCGGCCCGTACCGCGCAGGCGCGCGAGGGCGTGCTGGCCGAACACGACGACTGGTTCGGCCAGCGCTGGTGGATGCTGCCCAATCCCACCTACGGTGGCTGGGAGCCGGCCCTGTTCAACGGCGACTGGAGCCTGCCACGGGCCGAGCGGCGCGCCCTCAAGCGTGCATCCCTGAATACCGGAAATTGATCTAAATCAATAAGTTAGATGGGTTTATTTCAGGTATTGCATCAACTTTGACGCCGGGTTAACATTTCCCCGCCACAACATGGTCCTCCGGCTCCGGCCGGCTTCACGGGAAATCCACGGATTTCCCGTTTTTTATGGGCCGGCACCGGACCTAGGGTCGACCCCGGGGTTCCCTGTCGCCGCCATAGGCGTAACGTTGTCGATGCGGGGGTCCAGGTCTTTCTCCGGAGCAAGCGCGTGGTTTTCCCGATCTCGGGTCCTTCGAACATCGTCGGTCCTCTTCTCCAGGCGGGCCCGACGACCCTGCGCGCCCTGACACTCACGCTCACCTCGACGCTGTTCCGCAACGGCCCTTCCGGCCTCTTGTCGCCAGGGCTTCCGCCGGGGGCGGGCCAGCCGGATGGGCCACGCAGCCCGATGACGCCGGGCGATCCCTCCAGGGGTGATGCAGCCCAGGACACCGGGCGTCCGCCATGGGCGGGAGCACCTGGCGGGCGGACGTCGGCTTCAGGCTCGTCCAGCTTCGCTCCGCCGGGGGCGGGCGGTCCGGGCGGTGCCGGGCAGGCGTTTTCCACCATGGCCGGCGTGGCAAGCCAGGCCGGATCCCTGGTACCCACGCTTCTCGGCGCCCTGGCCCGCAGCCAGGCACAGGTGCCCGCGGCCGCGGCGGGACTCCTTGCCGGTTCCGCACCCTCTTCTGCGGCGCAGGCTCCGGCGCAGGCGGTTGCGGTACTGGCACAGGCCCTGCGGGCCGCCGGCGCACCGCAGGCGGCAGTCTCCGGCCTGGCCATGGCGGGGCAGGCCGGCGCGCCGGCCGCTAGCTTGCACGCAGGCCTTGCGACGCCGGCGACAATGGCCGGAGCCCGTGCTGATGGCGCCGCCCTTTCCACGGCCGCTCCAGCCGCCGCACAGGTGGCCTCGACCACCATAGGCGGCGGCGTGCCGGGTGCTGCCCAGGGTGCCCTGGCCGCCCCCGCCCAGGCGGCGCTCGCCGATCGAGCGGCGATGATGGCCGGCAACGCGCAACTGGCCGCTACCGCGGCATCGGGCAACACCGCCGCTGCGACGACACTTGCGGTGCCCGCCACCGGCAATCCCCAGGCGGCCAATCCGGCCACCGTTCCGATACCGGCCGCACCCCTGGCCCAGCCAGCGCCCGCCAACGCCAGTGGCAACCCAATGGTCGCTGGCGGCCCGGCGCACGGCCGTGGCGACGGCGCGGGCCAGCCCCACGGCCATACGGTCGCCGGGGTCGGGCGGCGCTCTGCCAACGGCGATGCGGGCAGCGCCCCGCGTCGCGGACTCGACCACGCGCTGGCCCTGCTGGGCCTGACCTCCGAGCGCCGGCAACGAAGGGACGATTCCGCGCAGGAGCAGGCCGACCTCGCCTTCCAGCGGCTGTATTGGCTGTTGGCAGTCGTCGCCTACGCAAGCCTGGGAATGATGGTGGTGCTGTTGCTCGTGCCGATCCTTGGCGGTGGCAGCACGCTGCTGACGATGCAGAAACAGTCGATCGCGGGACTGCTCGCCTTCTCCGTGGTGGGATTCAGCGCCGGGATCGGCGCCTGGCTGCTGGCGAGGCGGCTCTAATAGTCCCCGGCCGGGTCCCGCCCGGGGCCACTGGTTCTTTCTTTCGGCACAAACAAAAAGTTGGCGGCGGGCAGGATCCTGTAGCGCGGAGCTTGCTCCGCTACCAGTCCGTAAGCCGAGCCCCGCCGTGGCCGGGAGGCCTTTGCGCGTAAGTAAAGGAGGAGGTG
>JBQDAV010000035.1:0-28905 GCA_052090405.1 Luteimonas sp. | reverse complement strand
GCCACCGCCGGCGGCATGACCCGCGACGTGATCCTGGGGGTGACGCCGGTGGCGGTCGCGGACTGGCGCTACCTGGCGCTGTCGCTCGCCGCCGGGCTGCTGACCTTCTTCCGCCACGAACAGGTGGAACGGATGCGCAACCCGGTGCAGATCTCCGACGCGGTGGGGCTGGCGCTGTTCGCGGTGATCGGTTCGGACAAGGCGCTGCTGGCCGGCGTCGGCCCGGTGGGGGCGGTGATGATGGGAATCCTGTCGGGCATCGGCGGCGGCATCGTGCGCGACGTGCTGGTGGCGCAAGTGCCCACGGTGCTGCGCTACGAGCTGTACGCGCTGGCGGCGCTGGCGGCCTCGCTGGTGATGGTGGCAGGGAATGAACTCGGGCTGCCGGACGCGCCGGTGGCGGTGGCGGGAGCGACGCTGTGCTTCGGCCTGCGCTGGCTGGCGATCCGCCGCGGCTGGCGGCTGCCCGTGGCGGGCGGACGCGGCGATTCTTAAGACATCCCGGAATCCGCTCTACTTGACCGGCAGGGTGACGAGCATGACGGTCATGTCATCCGGGTCGGGGGCGACGTTGAAGCCGAGGTGGCGGCACATGGAGAGCATGGTGGTGTTCTCGCGCAGCACCTGGCCCTCGATGGCGTTCAGGCCCAGCCAGCCGGCGACCTCGGTCATGATCTGCATGAGCTGCCAACCCAGGCCCGCGCCCTTGAGGTCGGAGCGGACCATGATCCCGTACTCGCCACGATCGTAGTTGGCATCGGACACCAGGCGCACCGCGCCGAGCATCTCGCCCGTGTCCGGGTCGATCGCCGCCAGCGCCATCTGCCGCGCGTAGTCAAGCTGGGTCAGGCGGGCGATGAACTCGTGGCTGAAATTCTTCACCGCCTGGAAGAAGCGCAGGCGCAGGTCGTCGGGCGTGACCTTGTCGAAAAAGGTGCGAAACATCGCCTCGTCCTCCGGCCGCACCGGGCGCACCAGGGCCTGCTTGCCGTCGGCAAGGGTGATCGCGCGCTCCCACTCGCGCGGATACGGCAGCACCGCGAAGCGCGGATGGCCGCGGCCGCGGTGCAGCCGCCGCGAATGGCCGATGACTACCCGCGCGTCCACCGTGACCGCGCCATCGCTGTCGGCCAGCAGCGGGTTGATGTCCACCTCGCCCACCTCGGGCAGGTCGGCGGCAAGCTGGGCCAGCCTGACCAGCAGCAGCGCCACCGCGCGCTCGTCGGCGGCCGGCACGTCGCGGTAGGACTTGAGGATGCGCGAGACCCGGGTGCGGCCGATCAGTTCGTGGGCCAGGCGCAGGTCCAGCGGCGGCAGCGCCAGTGACTTGTCGTCGATCACCTCCACCGCCACCCCGCCGCGGCCGAACACCACCACCGGCCCGAACACCGGGTCGTCGGCGATGCCGGCGATCAGCTCGCGCGCCTTGGGCCGCACGATCATCGGCTGCACGGTCACCCCTTCCAGGTGCGCATCGGGGCGCAGCTCGGCCGCCCGGCGCAGGATCGCCCCGGCGGCTTCGCGCACGGCGTCGGCGCTGACCAGGTTCAGGCGCACGCCGTCCACGTCCGACTTGTGCGGGATGTCGGCCGAAAGCACCTTCACCGCCACCGGCGAACCCGCTGCAAGCAGCGGTCCCGCGGCGTGCGCGGCGGCGTCCGGGTCGGTGGCCACCGCGCTGGGCGCGATCGGGATGCCGTAGATGTCGAACAGCCGCGCGACTTCAACCGGATCCAGCCATGAACGCCCCGCCTGCAGCGCCTCGTGCACCAGCGACCGGGCCGACGCGACATCGACCTTGAAGTCCTCGGGCAGGCTTGGCGGGGTCTCGCGCAGCGCAATCTGCGCATGGCGGTGGCGCACCAGGTGCATGAAGCCGCGCACCGCCTCGGCCTCGGTGGAATAGGTCGGCACCCCGGCCTCGCCCAGCCTGCGCGCGGCCTCGCCGTCACCGCCCATCCAAACCGCCAGGGTCGGCTTGCGCCTGGCCCGGGCCGGATGCGCGCGCAGGGTTTCGGCCACCGCCTGCGCGGTCCCGCCCGGGCGCGAGAGGACGGTTGGCACGTGGATGGCGAGCACGGCGTCGGTACCGTCATCGGCAAGCAGCGCTTCCAGCGCCTGCGCGTAACGTCCACCGTCCGCATCGCCCAGCACGTCGACCGGATTGCATCGCGACCAGCCACGCCGCAGCTGCGCATCCAGGGTCTGGATCGTCTGCGTCGACAGCGCCGCGGGCGTCCCCCCGGCGTCCACCAGACGGTCCAGGGCAAGCATGCCGGTACCCACGCCGTTGGTCAGCACCGCCAGCCGGTCACCGGGCAGGGTCACCAGGTGGGACAGGGTCTCGGCGGCGGCGAACAGTTCGTCCAGCGCGTGCACGCGCAGCAGGCCGGCGCGGCGGAAGGCACTGTCATAGACGTCGTCGGGTGCCGCCAGCGCAGCGGCGTGGGTATGGGTGGTACGCGCAAGCGGGGCGTGCCGGCCGGGCTTGACCACCACCACCGGCTTGGCCCGCGCTGCGGCGCGTGCGGCGGACAGGAACTTGCGCGCGTCGCGCACGTGTTCGATGTAGAGCAGGATCGCGCGGGTGTGGCGGTCGACCGCGAACCAGTCGAGCATGTCGGCAAAGTCGACGTCGATCGCGTCGCCCAGCGAGACCGCGGCCGAGAACCCGATCGAACGCGGGCGCGCCCACTCCAGCACCGCCGCGCCCACCGCGCCCGACTGCGACACCAACGCCAGATCGCCCGCGCGCGGCCGGTGCGCGGCGAAGCTGGCGAACAGGTTCGAATGCGGGGCCACCACGCCCAGGCAGTTGGGGCCGACGATGCGCAGCCCGCGCGCGCGCGCCACCGCCTGCAGCCTGGCGTTGTACGAGCCGGGGCCCGCGCCCATGCCGCGGGTCAGGACCACCGCGGCGCGCGCGCCGCAGCCGGCGGCCGCCTCGGCCACGCCGGCCACGTCCTCCGGCGGCGCGGCGATCACCACCAGTTCGGGCTGGAACTCCAGGTCCTGCAGGCGGCGCACCGCGCGCACGCCCTCGATCCCGCGGTGGCGCGGATTGACCAGGCCAACCGGGCCGGCAAAACCGCCCTCACGCAGCTGGCGCAGCACCAGCCGTCCCAGCGAGCGCTCGCGCGGGCTGGCGCCGACCAGGGCGACCGATCTGGGGCTGAAGACGGCGTCGAGCGCGTAGGTGCTCACGGGTGGGGGAAAGCGATTGGCGAGCACCAACCTTACCGGAACGGGCGGCATCGGCACGGTATCCTGTGCGCCCCTTCGCCCTACCCCCGCCTTGCCCATGCACATCTACAAGGTCTTCACCATCGAGGCCGCACACCGGCTGCCGAACGTGCCGGAAGGACACAAGTGCGCGCGCCTGCACGGGCATTCGTTCCGGATCGAACTGCAGGTGGCCGGCGAGCCGGGCGAGCACAGCGGCTGGGTGATGGACTTCGCCGACGTCAAGGCGGCGTTCGAGCCGCTGTACCGGCAGCTTGACCACAACTACCTCAACGACATCGAAGGCTTGGAGAATCCGACCAGCGAGCGGCTGGCGATCTGGATCTGGGAGCGGTTGAAACCGGCGCTTCCGGCGCTGGACGAGGTGGTGGTGCATGAAACCTGCACCGCCGGGTGCCGCTACCGGGGCTCGTAGGTAATTGATTTCGGATCGGAAATTGGAAACTGAACGGTTTCCTGCGCTGCCGCGCACGGCATATGTTGCATCGCAACAAAAGCTGCGATATGCTGCACCGCACAAACCGGCAAAGCCTGCCGGCCAGCCCTAGCAGGAGAAACCGCCATGACCCAGTACAACCAGTACAACGAGCAGTTCGCTGCCGCCACCCGCCAGTTCGCCGACACCGCCGCCCAGGTCAACCAGATCGCCCTGGAAAACACCGAGAAGGTGTTCGCGCTGCAGATGAGCACGCTGGAGCAGAACACCAACGCCGCGTTCGCGTTCTTCGGTGAAGTCACCGAGGCGCGCGACGGCGACAGCTACAAGACCCTGTGGCCGAAGGGCGTGCAGGTTGCCCGCGAGAACGTCGAGCGCAGCATCAACGCCGGCCAGGAAGCCTTCGCCAACAGCCTGAAGAGCAGCGAGGCCATCGGCCAGATCGCCAAGGGCCAGATCGAGGCCGCCACCGAGCAGGCCAAGGGCGCCGCCGCCAAGGCGACCAAGGCCGCCAGGAAGGCCTGACCCCCAACGACCGGCTGCCCCCTCTCTCCGGCAGCCATCGTCCCCTGGAACCCGGCCGCGCAAGCGGCCGGGTTTTTTATTGCCGGAAATGATTGTTGTACCTGGCAGTACAAGAATTGCTATTCTTGCGCCGCGAGTTGATCGCCAGCGGCCCGGCAGGCACCCCAACCTTCGGCAGGCTGACGATCGGCAGATGCTGGCGGGGCTTCTGCACGCCAGCATCTGACCCGGCGCCGGGCGCGGCCAGCAGAACAAGAACAGGCCGCGCGTGGACCAGCCGTTCCCCGGCTTTACCCGTCCAACGTACCTCCCCGTCCAGCCCCCCCCCCCGCGAGGAACCCATGGCCCCTCCCCACGCCAAACGTCCGCCGTCGACGCGCAAGCGCATGTTCTGGACGCTACTGATCACCGTACTGGTGTTCGGCGGCGTGTTCGCCGCCTGGGCCGCGATCCAGGCGATGATGAACAGCTTCTTCGACGACATGCCGCAGCCGCCAGTGGCCGTGGCCACCTTTGACGCGCGCGCCGAACAGTGGAGCGGCCGGCTGGAAGCGGTGGGCACCCTGGTCGCCGTCAACGGCACCGACGTGACCACCGAGGCCGGCGGCGTGGTGCAGAAGATCGCCTTCCAGGCCGGCCAGCCGGTGCAGGCCGGCAGCCTGCTGGTGGAGCTGACGTCGGACGCCGAACTGGCCACCCTGCAGGCGCTGGAAGCCTCGGCGAAGCTGGCCGGGGTACAGGCCGAACGCTGGCGCACCCTGGGCACGGACCAGCTGGTGTCGCAGGCCGAGGTCGAGGAGCGCACCACCCAGGCCGCCACCGCCCGCGCCCAGGCCGAGTCACAGCGCGCGCTGATCGCACAGAAGCGCATCCGCGCCCCGTTCGACGGCGTGCTGGGCATCCGCCGGGTCGACCTGGGCCAGTACGTGGGGCCGGGCGACCCCGTCGTCAGCCTGCAGTCGCTCGACCCGATCTACCTCAACTTCACCCTGCCCGGGCAGCAGCTGGCGCACGTGCGCGAAGGGCTTGCCGTGCGCGCCCGGGTGGACGCGATCGACAGCCAGCAATTCGAAGGCACCGTCACCGCGATCGAGCCGGCGGTGGACCCGGACACCCGCAACTTCCAGGTCCAGGCGACGCTGGAAAATCCGGAGCACCTGTTGCGCCCCGGCTCCTTCGCCAGGGTCGAGTTCGAGATTGGCCAGGAACAGGACGTGGTGGTGATCCCGCAGACCGCGGTCGCCTTCAACCCGTACGGCAACGTGGTCTACGTCGTCGTTCCCGCGGAAGGCAACGCCGGGGGCGGGAGCGGAAGCGATGCCGAAGGCGATGCGGACTCCGAAGGCCCCGAGCTGGTCGCCCGCCAGCGCTTCGTCACCACTGGCGGCACCCGCGGCGACATGATCGTGGTCACCCGCGGCCTGGAGCCCGGCGAGACCGTGGTCGACGGCGGCCTGCTGCGGCTGCGCAACGACGCCGCGGTGACCATCAACAACGAAGTCCAGCCGAGCGCCGACGAGAGCCCGCAGCCGCCCAACCGCTGATCCCACGCCGGCGCTGCACGGCTCCATCCCCCACCCGCCCTTCCGCCGCCGCCGGGGAAGCCGGAGGACCCGATGAAATTCACCGACCTGTTCATCAAGAAGCCCGTGCTGGCGATGGTCGTCAGCCTGTTCATCCTGCTGCTGGGCTTTCGCTCGTTCACCGAGCTCAACGTGCGCCAGTATCCGGAGCTGCAGAACGCGGTGGTCACCGTCAGCACCACCTACTTCGGCGCCGACGCCAACCTGATCCAGGGCTTCATCACCACCCCGCTCGAGCGCGAAGTGGCCAGCGCCGAGGGCATCGACTACATCACCTCGACCAGCTCGGCCGGGATCAGCATCATCCAGGCCTACATCCACCTGGACTACGACGCCAACGAGGCGCTGACCCAGATCGCGGCCAAGGTGAACAAGCTGCGCAGCGAACTGCCGGCCGAGTCCGAGGACCCGGTGATCGACCTGCAGCAGGGCCAGCAGGTGGCCGGCATGTACCTGTCGTTCTCCAGCGAGCAGCTCAACGACAACCAGATCACCGACTACCTGGTGCGGGTGGTCGAACCGCGCCTGGCCACGATCCCCGGCGTGCAGCGCGCGGAGATCATGGGCGCGGGCACGTTCGCGATGCGGGTGTGGCTCAAACCCGACCGCATGAACGCGCTGGGGGTGACCGCCAGCGACGTGCACGGGGCGCTGCAGTCCAACAACGTGCTGTCCGCGCTGGGCTCGACCCGCGGACAGATGGTGTCGGTGGACCTGACCGCGCGCACCGACCTGCGCACGCCGGAGGAATTCCGCGACCTGGTGGTGTACGAATCCGACGGCGCAATCGTGCGCCTGGGCGACGTGGCCGACGTGGAGCTGGGATCGGAAAACTACGACGCCTCGGTGACCATCAACGGCGAGTCGGCCACCTTCATGGGCATGTTCACCTCGCCCGACGCCAACTCGCTGGACGTGATGGCCGAGGTGCGCCGGGTGCTGGACGAGGAGGTGGTACCGCAGCTTCCCGAAGGCATCGTGGCGACGATTGCCTACGACAGCACCGAAGCCATCCAGGATGCGATCAACGAGGTGGTGCGCACGATCATCGAGGCGCTGCTCATCGTGATCGTGGTGATCTTCCTGTTCCTTGGGTCGATCCGCAGTGTGCTGATCCCGACCGTCGCGGTGCCGCTGTCGCTGGTGGGCGCGATGTTCCTGATGCTGCTGATGGGCTTCACCATCAATCTGCTCACCCTGCTGGCGATGGTGCTGGCGATTGGCATCGTGGTGGACGACGCGATCATCGTGCTGGAGAACATCCACCGCCATATCGAGGAGGGGCTGACGCCAACGGAGGCCGCGCTCAAGGGCGCGCGCGAGCTGGCCTGGCCGGTGGTGGCGATGACCACCACCCTGGTGGCGGTGTACCTGCCGATCGGCTTCCAGGGCGGCATGACCGGGGTGCTGTTCACCGAGTTCGCCTTCACCCTGGCCGGCGCGGTGCTGCTCTCGGGCGTGGTGGCGCTGACCCTGTCGCCGATGATGTGCGCGCGCCTGCTCAAGGGCCACAAGGAGGGTGACGGCAAGGGCCGGCTGGAAGCCTGGCTGGACGAGCGCTTCGACAAACTCCACGCGGGCTACCAACGCAGGCTGCACGGCGCGCTCGACACCAAGGGCGTGATCGGAATTTTCGGCGCGCTGGTGTTCGCTTCCTGCGTCGGCCTGTACATGATCGCGCCCAAGGAACCGGCGCCGATGGAGGACGAAGGCTTCATCTTCGGCATCGCCTTCGCCGACGCCCCGGCCACGCTGGATTACATCGAGCGCTACACGGCCCAGATCAATGGCTACGTCGACGAGATCGACGAGATCGGCGACGTGTTCCTGGTCAACGGCGGCATGGGTCCGGGCAGCGGCATGGCCGCGATCGCCGGCTTCATCTTCGAGCCCTGGAGCGAGCGCAGCCGCTCGACCAACCAGGTGCTGCAGCAGGACCTGCAGCCAAAGCTCGCCGAACTGGCGGGGCTGAACTTCTTCGCCCAGGTACCACCTTCGCTGCCCGCCGCGGGCGGCGGCGGGGGCGGCGAGTTCATCATCGGCGGCATCGGCTCCTCCGAACAGCTCAGCACCCTGGCCGACGCGATCCTGGAGCGGGCCCAGGAAAGCCGGCGTTTCATCTTCCTGGACACCGACCTGAAGATCGACAGTCCGCGCGTGGAGGTGCAGGTGGACCGCGACAAGGCGGCGATGATGGGCATCGAGATGCGCACCCTGGCCGCCGACCTGACCGCGATGCTGGCCGGCGGCTACGTCAACCGCTTCGCGATGGAAAACCGCTCCTACCGGGTGATCCCGCAGGTGCAGCGCAGCGACCGGCTCAATCCGGAACAATTGGAGAGCTACTACACCCGCACCCGCAACGGCGAACTGATCCCGATGTCGACGCTGGTGACGCTGCAGGAGAGCGTGCAGCCGCAGAACCTCAAGCGCTTCCAGCAGCTCAACGCGGTGGCGATCACCTTCATGCCTCGACCGGGCGTATCCAAGGGCGATGCGCTGCGGGTGCTGGAAGAGGCCGCGGCAGAGGTGCTGCCGCAGGGCTACAGCGTCGACTATGCCGGCGAGTCGCGCCAGTTCAAGCAGGAGGGCGCCGGCATGCTGGTGACCCTGCTGCTGGCGCTGGTGTTCATCTTCCTGGTGCTGGCGGCGCAGTTCGAAAGTTTCCGCGACGCGCTGATCATGCTGGTCACGGTGCCGATGGCCATCAGCGGTGCGCTGCTGGTACTCAACGCGCTGTCGATGCTGGGCGGGATGCTGCAGTTCGCCGGGCTGGAGATGTTCCCCGGCATGAGCATCAACATCTACACCCAGGTCGGCCTGGTGACCCTGGTGGGCGTGATCGCCAAGCACGGCATCCTGATCGTGGAGTTCGCCAACAAGCTGCAGATCGACGAAGGTCTTTCCAAGCGCGAGGCGATCGAACGCGCCGCCGGCATCCGCCTGCGCCCTGTGCTGATGACCACCGCCGCGCTGACGTTCGCGATGGTACCGTTGCTGCTGGCCAGCGGCCCGGGTGCGGCCGCGCGCTTCGCGATCGGTACGACCGTTGCCGCGGGCATGACCATCGGCACCGCGTTCACCCTGTTCGTGCTGCCGGCGTTCTACATGTTCCTGGCCCGCGACCATGCGCAGGATGGCGGGCGTGAACAGGCGGGCGAACAAGCTCCGGCCCCACAGGCGTAGGAGCGCGTCTTACGCGAAACCGCGTGACACCTGGCGGCGGACGGGGCTTCGGCCCCGACGCCGCGGCCGAAGCGTTCGAAGATGCCGCGATTCACACGGCTTCGCGCGCATGGCGCTCCTACAAAGCGGATGCATCCAGGTCGCGGCTGGCGAGAACCGGGTCGGGATGGACCATGTGCGGGATCACGCCCATGCACGGCGCCGGCAGCGCTTCACGCAGCAGGTCGAGGTACGCCTGCTGGCGCTCGAACGCCGGATCGACCGCGCTGCCGAGCCATCCCGCAAGGCGCAGCCCATCGGCCTGGATCGCGCGCGCGGTGAGGCGCGCATGGCTCAGGCAGCCCAGGCGCAGGCCGACAACCAACATCACATCCGCGTCCAGCGCGCGGGCCAGCGCACACTGTTCCAGGCCATCGGCCAGCGGCGCCATCCAGCCGCCGACGCCTTCCACCACCACCCGCTCGGCAACGGCGGCCAGCCGCGCGTGCGCGGACAGGATCGATTCCAGCTCCACGTCCATCCCGGCCTCGCGCGCGGCAAGCTGCGGTGCGGTCGGTGCCGGCAGGGCATGCGGATTGATGTCTTCATAGGAGGGTCGCGGATCACTGGCGGCCTGCAGCATCAATGCGTCTTCGTTGCGCCAGCCACCCGCCATGCGCTCGCAGCCGCTGGCCACCGGCTTCATCCCCACCGCACGCAGGCCGCGTGCGCGCAGCGCGTACAGCAGCGCTGCCGAGGCCAGGGTCTTGCCCACGCCGGTATCGGTGCCCGTCACGAACAGCGGCCGGGGATTCATCGCCCCGCCCCGGCCGCACATACCCGCCGCCGACCCCGTGTCATTGCCAATCCACTGCCCATCCGGTTTCCACCCCGCTTGCTACACTGCCCGCATGTTCGCACCGCAAAGCCTCCAGGGCGACAAGGCCAGCCAGTACGACCAGTTGAACGCGCAGGCGCGGGCCCTGCTGGCGGACGAACGCGACCGCATCGCCAACGCCGCCAACCTGGCGTCGCTGGTCTACCACGCACTGCCAGACCTCAACTGGGTGGGCTTCTACCTCTTCGACGGCACCGAGCTGGTGGTCGGCCCGTTCCAGGGCCAGCCGGCCTGCGTGCGGATCCCGCTTGGACGCGGCGTGTGCGGCACGGCCGCCAGCACCCGCACCACCCAGCGGGTTGAAGACGTCAATGCCTTCCCCGGCCACATCTCCTGCGACGCCGCATCGCGCTCGGAGGTGGTGGTGCCGCTGGTGGATGCCAACGACAACCTGGTCGGCGTGTTCGACCTGGACAGCCCGCTGCCGGGACGGTTCGACGAAGACGACCAGGCGGGCCTGGAGCGGATCGCCGGTACGTTCATGGAGTCACTGAAGTGAGCGGGGAGAAGCTGCGCAACATCGGCCCCAAGTCCGCGGCCTGGCTGCGCCAGGTGGGTCTGCGTACGCGCGAGGATCTTGAAGCCGCCGGTCCGCTCGATGCCTACATGCGGGTGCGCCGCGCCGGCTTCCGGCCCAGCCTCAACCTGCTCTACGCGCTGGAAGGCGCGCTGCGCGACATCCACTGGCAGGAAGTGCCGGACGAACGCCGCAGGGAACTGGTCGAAGCCGCCGAGGCGGCCATCGCCGGCCTGCCGCTGCCGCGCGGACAGCAGGAAGCCGGGCCGGTGACCACCACCGTCATGCGCGAAGACCCGGCACCCTCCGACGACGCCTGACCGTCGCTTTGCAGGGGCGGCGGCGGGTACCCTCACGTCGGCGCCCGGGCGAAATATACCGCCACCGCACCGGCGATCTGGGCCGGGGTCTGGCGCAGGCCCAGCCCGCGGAAGAAGTCCTCGCCGATGGTTTCCAGCTTCACCTTCAACAGCACCACGCCTTCGGCATCCGGAGTGGCGGCGAACTTCTGCAGCGCCATCCTGTTCGAACGCACCCTGGACGGCACTTTCGAAGGCCAGGACGCGGCGGCGTTCCTGTGGCAGACCAAGGGCGTGGTGCCGTTCCTGAAGATCGACAAGGGGCTTGAGGACGAGGCCAACGGCGTGCAGCTGATGAAGCCGATGCCGGGCCTGGACGCGCTGCTGGCCAAGGCGAAGGCCAAGGGCGTGTTCGGCACCAAGGAACGCTCGGTGATCAAGTCCAACAACGCCGCCGGCATCGCCGCGGTGCTGGACCAGCAGTTCGAAGTGGGCCAGCAGGTGCTTGGCGCCGGCCTGGTGCCGATCCTGGAGCCGGAGGTGGACATCAAGGCGGCCGACAAGGAAGCGATCGAGGTCGAGATGAAGAAGGGCATCCTGGAGCGCCTGGCCAAGGCTGATCCGGCCAACCCGGTGATTTTCAAGCTCACCCTGCCCAGCGTGGACGGCTTCTTCCAGGAAATCGTCGACCACCCGGCGGTGCTCAAGGTAGTGGCGCTGTCGGGCGGCTACAGCCGCGCCGACGCCAACGCCAGGCTGGCGAAGAATCCCGGCGTGATCGCAAGCTTCAGCCGCGCGCTGACCAAGGGCCTGACCGCGCAGCACGGCGACGACGCGTTCAACAGTGCGCTGGACGACTCGATCGAATCGATCTACCGCGCCTCGATCGCCTGATACCCCCGGCGCCTGCGCCGGAACCTGGGACCTCCGGCAGTGCCTGCTGCAAAAGGCTGCTGGAGGGTCAGGTAGCGCGGCATCTCACAGGCTGGGCGAACGCCAGTAGCAACAACAGCGCTGACACGGACAGCATCGCCAGCAGTGGCGCCCGCACGTTGCGCAAGGTGGCCGCGGTGTCGGGTTCGATGAAGACGAACGCCGGTAGCGCGTCCAGGCCATCCTCGTCCAGCAGCCGGCCTTCGAACATCATCGTCCCGGTATGTTCGCGGAATTCGACCAGATAGGCGCGGGCCTGGTGGTGGAACGCGCTGCGCCGATGCTCGTCGGTCCCGGCGACGGCGATCAGGCCACGCTGCAGCATCAGCGCCGGAGTGGTGAACTGCCAACGCGCCACGCTGGCCTGTTGCTGGGCCAGCGCGTTGTCGAAGCGTTGCACCACTGGCGCCACCGCATCGTCCACCAGGCGCGAGGTCAGGAACAGGTTGGTCGCCCAGCCCGGCAGGTCGGCCGCCGCGGCCGGATCCAGGTCCGGATGGTCGTGGACGTAGTCGCCAAGCAGCGCCTGGCCGCGCTTGATGCCGTCGATCTCCTGCGCGCGTGCGGCGGCGATCAACTCGAAGCGTGACGGCGGCGGATGCAGTTCGCGCGAGGCCAGGCCCGCCAGCGCCGGCAGCGCCAGCACCAGCAGCGCCCATGCCGCCAGCAGCGCCAGCAGGGTCTGCCCCGTGCCCAACCGCCAAGTGCCGATCCATGCCACCAGCGTCCACCAGAAGCCAAGGTAGGCAATCGTGAGCGCCAGCGCCCAACCCAGGCGTGTGGTGCGCTGGGCCTCGGAGGCGTCGGCGCCGCCGGCCAGCCACAGCCAGGCGAACACTGCCAGCAGTGGCGCCAGCAACAGCGCCGCGCGCGCCAGCAGCCGGCCGGCGAGCAGGCCCTGCGGCGACACCCCCTGCACCGCCAGCACCCGGTCCAGCCCGCGTTCGCGCTCCTCGGCGAGCACACCGTAGCCGAGTGCAATCACCAGCAGCGGCAGCAGGGTCTGGATTACGAATGCCAGGTCGAACCTGCCCAGCGCCAGCGCCAGCGGGCTGTCGATCTCATAGTGCTGGAACAGCTCATGCTGCTTGCGGAAGGTCGAGGCGGCGGCGGTACGCGGATCCAGGTCGGCGCGGCCGCTGGCAAGGTCAGCCAGCGGCGCCGGCGGCAGCTGTACCGCCCCCTCGGCGTTGAACGGAAGCGCCGCCCAACCATCGCCCGCGGCGATATCGGCGGCCAGGCGCGTCCGGGCTTCGTCGGCCTGGGTGCGTGCCGCTTCGGTTTGTGCCTGCCACTGGGTGGCAAATTGCTGTCCATTCCACGCGGCCAGCAGCGCAAGCGCCAGGGTCAGCAGCAGCGCCGCCGGGCCCACCCAGCCGCGTGCCAGCAGCCGCCAGTCCCAGAGCAGGCCGCGCCACAGCGCGCTCATCGGGCGGCCTCCAAGCGCGTTGCGCCACGTACCGCCAGCCACCCGGCCAGCAGCGCCCATCCGCCGAGCAGCAGCCAGTCCGGCCATTGCCGCAGCACCAGGGCGGCGTGGCGGGGCAGCGTGTAGACGAACTTCGGAATGGTCTTCCACAGCGATTCGTCGGCCACGTAGGCGAAATCCTGGCCGGCGCCGTGTGCGATCAGGTCGTCGTCGAGCGCGCGCACGATCTCCCGGCGCTGGGCCTCGGCCTGGGCCATGAAATCGACGTGGTGGGCAACGTCGGTGCCAGCCGCGGACATTGATACCTGCTGCAGCGCCGGCAGCGGGCCGGCGATCGCACCGAGCAGGCGCCAGCGCTCCTGTGCCCGGTAGGCGCCGGTGAGCACGCCGAAATGGCGGTCGAAGACGAGATGGCTATAGCGTTCGCTCTCCTGCAGGGCCAGGCCGGCGAAACTGACCGGCAGGTCCTCGATGCGCTCCACGCCGTACTCGTCCAGCACCCTGCGCTCGAACGCCTCGCGTCTTGCGTCAGTCGGGTTGTGCCCGTCCATGCCTTCGCGCAGGTCACGGGTGATCGCGGCGTAGAAGGCGTCGACCGCAGGCGTGGGCGCGATCACCTCGGCCGCCCCGATCGCCAGCCGCGGGGCGATCAAGGTCGCCAGCGTCCACGCCGCCAGCAGTGCCACCAGTGCGCCGCGCGCGCGCGTTGCCCATGTCGACGCCGCCAGCACCAGCGCGATCCACGCCCCCAGGTAAAGCGCGTGGCCGAAGGTCCAGGCGACGATGCGCAGAAGCAGTTCCCCGGCCGGCGCGTGCGCCCATCCGGCGGCCAGCTGCGCCAAGGCAAGCGCCAGCAGCGGCAGGCCGAACACGAGTGCCAGTGCCAGCGCGTTGCCAGCAAGCAGGGTGCGTGCACCGACACCGCCGCCGAGCAGCAGCGGCAGGGTGCCGCGCTCGCGTTCGCCGGCCAGTGCGTCGAAGGCCAGCGCGACCACCAGCAGCGGCGCCAGCACCTGTAACAGCCAGGCCGGGCTGAGGTCGGCGAAGCGGCCCAGTTCCACTCGATCCTCGGCCGCGCGCAGGTTGGCCGGGTCCTGCCGGTGCGCTTCGAGCCAGATCGCCACGCCTGCATACGGGCCGATACCGGGATCGAGCGCGGCGGTCGGCGCCAGCGGCCGGAACGCGAAGCGCGAGAAATGGGCGACGCTGTGCGGGTTGCGCGCGCCCTGGTTGGCAAAAGTCTCCTGCTCGACCGCCTCGGCGGCGAGGCGGTCGTGCTTGGCCCCGGCCGCGCGCTGGATCGACAGCGTCGCTGACAGCGCGCCCAGCGCCAGCATCAGCACCAATACCACTGGCAGTCGACCCTCGCGCCACCACAGGCGCAGGGTCTGTGCGGCGACGATGCGCGCGCCGCTCATGCGATGTCCCGCAGGTGGTGCACGTACAGCTCCTCGATCTGGGTGGCGGTCATCGCACCCGGATCAAGCATGTCCACCAGCCGGCCTTGGCGCATGATGCCGATGCGGTCGGCCATCTGCTGGGCGCGGAAGATGTCATGGGTCACGGCAAGGATCGCGTGGCCGTCGGCGACGGCCAGCGCGCGCACCAGCGCCACCAGTTCATTGGCGGCCTTGGGGTCGAGCCCGGATAGCGGTTCGTCGAGCAGCAGCGCTTGAGCACCCTTGGACAAAGCGATGGCCAGGCCGAGCTTCTGGCGCATGCCCTTGGAGTAGCCGGAGACGCGGCGCGCGTGCGCGTCGCGCTGCAGGCCGACCCGGTCCAGCATGCGGTGCAGTTCGCCGTTGGAGGGCCGCGCCCGTCCGGAGAGATCGGAGAAGTAGCGCAGGGTCTCCAGGCCGCCCAGGAGCGGATAAAGCTGCACCACCTCCGGAAGGTAGCCCAGCCGTGCGCGCGCGGCCTGTGGGTCCTCGTGCACGACGCGTCCGTCCACCCGCGCCTCGCCCGAACTCGGGGCGAGGAAGCCGAGCAGCAGGTTCAGCGTGGTGGTCTTGCCGGCCCCGTTGGCGCCGAGCAGGCAGACCACCTCGCCGGCAGCAATGGCCAGCTCCAGTCCGTCCAGGGCGAGGGTGTCGCCGTAGCGCTTGGTGAGCGCGCAGGTTTCCAGCAGCGGCATCAAGATGTCCCCTTCAGAAGTCGTAGCGCAGGTCGATCCACACCTGCCGAGGCACGCCGGGCACGGCAAAATTGACGTCGGTGGCGCCACCGAAGAAATAGCTGTAGTCGCGGTCAAACAGGTTGCTGACGACCAGTTCGGCCGAGAACCGCGGGGTGGCCGGTGGGGTCAGGGACAACGACAGGTTGCCCAGGGCGTGGCCACCGCCCTTGCGGCCGTTGTCCAGGCTGATGAAGTAGTCGTCGTACCACTCGTAGCCGATCCGTCCCGACAGCCAGATCGAGAAGCGGTGGTCCAGGTTCAGGTTCCACATCGTCCCGGGGACCCCGACCGGGGTCCGCCCGGCGATATCCGGCAGCGCCGGATAGCGCTGGTAGAAGTCGGAAGTGCTCCACTCGGCATCAACATGGCTGGCCGATGCGCTGAGTCGGGTTGCATCCCCCAGTCGCGCTGCCAGCGACAGTTCGGCGCCACGGCTCTTGAGCGGCGGGCCGCTGAGCACGAGTGTGCCGGGCAGCGTGGGATCGTCCCAGGATGCGGGGTTGTCGATGTTGAAGCTGCGGTTCTTCTGTTCCATCGCGAACACGGCGGCGGCCAGCTGCAGGCGTTTGGCGAAGAAGGTGGCCTTGTAGCCGAGTTCCAGGCTGTCGAGGGTGCTCGGACGGGTGTCGCGGTCATAGGCGGCGGCGTCCCACTGCCACACCGGACCAAAGTTGGAGCTGTAACCCTGTCCGTAGGCGGCATACAGCTGGCCGTTGTCGAGCCGGTAGGCCAGCGATGCCTTCGGGCTGATGTTGCTGTCGCTGTCATGCTCGCGCCGTGCATGGTCCACGGTGTCGGAGGGCAGCATGTCCACGTCGCGTTCGAAGCTGTCGTAGCGGGCGCCGAGGGTCAGCAGCCAGCGTTCGCCCAGCGCGATTTCGTCCTGCACGAACACGGCGGTGAAGCGGGTGTCGCCGCGGGTCACGGCGGTGACGTCGGCGCTCTGGCAGGGGTGGTCGCGGTTGACCCATTCGCCGGTGCGGGCGTCGAACAGATGCGCATACCACTGGAAACCGCATTCCCAGGTGAAGCCGTTTTGCCCGGACCATCCGCTGTTGATGTGGGGGCGGCCACGTTCGTGGCTGGCGCCGACGGTTACGGTGTGGCCTCCGCCGTGCCAAGTCACCACGCTGTCGAGGAAAGAGATGGTGTCCGTGCCGGTGCTGAAGAAGCCGTTCACGCCGAGCAGATGATCGTCCGGATCGAACAGCCAGGAGTCGTAGAAGCTCTGGTCCGTGACGAACTCACGCTTGCGTTGCATCAGCGACGTGGTCCAGTTGAGCCGTTCGTTGACGTCCCAGGACAGCTTGGCGGCGGCGAACCACGATGTCAGGTCCTGGCCCGAATCGGGCAGCCCGTAGTAGCCCTCCCGGCCCAGGCCGAGGTCGAACAGGGTGCCGTCTGCGTAGGTCGGGATGCCGCCCCCGGTCTTGTACTTCCTGTCCATCCAGCTGCCGTACACCGTCAGGTCGAGCGCATCGGTCAGCGGCAGCACTCCCTTGGCGAACAGCTGGCTGGTTTCGCGCTGGTTGTTCTCGCGCCAGCCGTCGGCCTTCTCGTGGCTCGCGCTGAAGACCACGCCGCTGCCCTCGCGTTCGCCCGGCCGGGCGTACAGGGCCTTCAAGCGGCGATAGGCGTCGCTGCCCACGCGCAAGGAAATGTGGCTGCTGTCGCTGTCGGGTGACAGCGAGAGGTAGTTGACCGCGCCGGCCAGGCCGCCGCGTCCGTACAGCGCCGATATCGGCCCGCGCACGATCTCTACCCGATCCACCGCTGCATAGGGCAGTTCCTGCATCAGCAACTCGTCGTCGGAACTCAGGAACGACAGGCCGTCGAACAGTGCAAGGAAAGTGTCGTTGCCATGGTTGCCGACGATGCCGCGGAAGTTGATGGTCAGGATGTCCTCGTTGTCGCCTTGTCCGCGGCGGAAGAACACGCCCGGCACGCCGCGGAATTCGTCACCACCGGCATAGAAGCCCGTGCGGTCGAGCTCCCGCTTGTCCTGCACGGTGACGCTGGCCGGAACGTCTTGCGGATCGCTGGCGTGGCGGGTGGCGGTGACCACGACGGTATCCAGGTCGGCCGGATCACGATCAGGCTCTTCTGCCAGGGCCGGGCACCCGATCAGTACGGCCAGCAGGGCCGTGGTCAAGGAGCAGGGGCGCATTGAGGGATAGCTCCTTGAGGAAGAATCGAAATGATATAATATTACAATTCTGGGGCGCAAGAAGGCCTGCCGACCGGCGCCGCCCCTGGATCACCTCCTTCCCTCCTAAGCCTTGAATCCCCCTCCATGCTGCGAAACTCCGGTCGCGTCTCCCACCCGGCCCTGCTGGGTCTTTTGCTCTTGCCATCCGTTGCGGTGGCCGAAACCAACGTCCTCGACCTCGATGCCATCGTGGTTACCGCCACGGCCACCGAAACCCCCCTGGTACAGGCGCCGGCTTCAGCCAGCGTCATTACCCGCCAGGAGCTGCAGGCCCGGCCGGTGCTGGACCTGGCCGACGCCCTGCGCGGCGCGCCAGGCATCACATTCGATGGCATCGGCATGGGCCGGCGTGGGGTACGCATCCGCGGCATGGACAGCGAGTACACGCTGGTGCTCATCGACGGGCAGCGCATCAACCCGGCCAGCGACGCCATCGCCCACGCCGATTTCGACCTGGGCTGGATCCCGGTCGACGGGATCGAACGGATCGAGGTGGTGCGCGGGCCAATGTCGGCGCTGTACGGATCCGAGGCGCTGGGCGGTGTTGTCAACATCATTACCCGCGCCGCCCCGGACACCTGGCGCGGCAGCCTGCGCCACGGCGGCGGGGTGGTCTCCGGTGGCCACGGTGGCGGGGTGGTGCAGACCGGCGTGCAGGCAGCCGGTCCTCTGGTACGTGACCGCCTGGGTGCCACCTTTCAGGTCGAACGTCGTGAAAAGGATCCGACGCGTGATCCGGACGACGAACGCTTGACCGAGCAGGAGGGACGCAAGGCCGAGACCGCGCGGATGGCGCTGTCGTGGACGCCCACCGATGACCAGCGCATCGATTTCAGCCACCTGGCCGGGCGCGAGCGCCGCGAGCGCGACGCCCTGCAGGCCGGCGGCATGCCCTACGTCTACCGCAGCGTGGACGACATCGACCGCCGACAGACCTCGCTGGCCCATCGTGGAAGCTGGTGGTGGGGTGACACCCAGCTCCGCGCTTCACGGGCTACGCTGGATCGCGAGAACAGCCGTGATCGCGGCACCCCTGCCCAGCCGCAGTCGCTGACCGACGACATCGTCGACGGCATGGTGACGCTCCACGCCGGGCAGCGGCATCGACTGAGCGCGGGCGCGGAATGGCGGCGCGAGCGGTTGGAGGATGCCACCGTGAACCACTCCGGCCGTGATGGCGCTGTCCACCGCGCGTTGTTCCTGCAGGACGAGATTGATTTTGACGTGGTGTCGGTGGTGCTGGGGAGCCGGGCCGACCATCACCAGCAGTTCGGCTGGCACCACTCCCCACGCGCCTACCTGGTGGGACGTCCGGGCGACGGGTGGGTGGTCAAGGGCGGCGTGGGCACCGGCTTCAAGGCACCCACGCTCAAGAACCTGTCGCCCGGATACCAGGCGGTCGGCGGCGGCGGCATGTTCACGATCATTGGCAATCCGGACCTGAATGCCGAGACGGTCCTGACATACGAACTGGGCGCGACCTGGGTGAACGAAGACGTCTCGCTGGAGGCGACCGTCTTCCAGAACGAACTCGAAGACCTGATCCAGACCTACTGCATCCAAAGCTGCGGCATCCGCGGACAGGAGCTGCGCAGCTACACCAACGTCGCCAGAGCCCGCGTGCGCGGCGTGGAGGTGGGGGGCCGCGCCCAGCTGCCCACGGGGTTCAGCGCCAACCTCAACCATGCCTGGCTGCAGGCGCGCGACCTGACTGCTGAGACACCGCTGACCGGACGCGCCAGCCGTAGTGGCCACGCCGGCCTGCGCTGGGAAGCAGACGCCTGGAACGCGGGGCTGCGAGTGGACTACACCGGCCCGCAGTGGCAGGGCGGCGCCATGGGCCTGACCCGGTTGTCCGGCTACCACCTGTGGTCGCTGGACCTGGGCTACCGCATCACCGACGGCGTCGCCCTGCGCGGCGGGGTCGAGAACCTGGCCAACGAGCGCCTTGACCAGTCCGACGCGCTGTATGCCTATCCGGAAACTGGCCGCTACGTGCATGCGAGCGTGGAGATCGGATTCTGACGATGCGTGCCTGGTTGAGTCGCCTGCTGTGGTTGCTGCTACTCGGCTGCCTGCCGCTGGGCGCGCAGGAGCCCCTGCGGGTGATGGTGGTCAGCAGCGACTTTGTGTTGCCCGGCAAGGTGGAGCGGCTGCACGGCTGGGGGCGCGAGGACGGCGTGGCCTTCGAGCACGTGGTGGTCGGGGACGGCGGCCGGGCGCGCGAGCGAATTGCCGGCGCCGACCTGCTGCTGCTGGATACGCCGCGGCCCGGTGACCGCGCCCAGGTCGAGACCTGGCTGGGAGGTGCGCTGGAGAGCGCCGCCACGCCGTGGCTGCAGGTCGGCGGCGGACGTCCGGCTTCGCAGGGTCTGTCGCGGGAGGTGGCGGCGCGACTGTCCGGCTATTACACCGCGGGCGGCGCGGTCAACTTCCGTCACCTGATCGATGCCCTCGCCCGATGGCGCGACGATGGCGACGTGGTCGCGGTGCCGCCGCCCCAGCCGATGCCGCAGACCGGCTATTACCACCCCGACGCGCCCGCTGTCTTCGCCGGAGCGGCCGATTACCTGCGCTGGCAGCGCGAAGGCGGCATCGTCGATGCCCCCCGCGTCGCGGTATTGGTTTCGTCGGGTTCGGTGGCGTCGATGCAGACCGCGGCGATCGATGCGCTGATCGAGCGCAGCGCCGCGCGCGGGTTGCAGGCGTTCGGCCTGTGGTTCGACGACAACGATCCGCAGGGCCTGTCCAATGCGCTGGACGGCATGCCGGTGGTGGCGATCGTCAATTTCTCCCACCTGCAGAACGGCGCCGCGCGTGCGCGCGAGTTCATGGCGCTGGACGTGCCGGTGCTTCAGGCGCTTAACCATCGCCAGTCCGATCCGGAGCGCTGGCGCCAGGCAAGCAGCGGCGTCGGCGTCTCGCTGGTGGCCACCTTTCTGGCGGTATCCGAAGGCTGGGGCGCGAGCGATCCGATGGTGCTGGGTGCGGTGGAAGACGGGGAGGTGGTGGCGATTGCCGAACAGGTCGAGGCGCTGGCGGCCAAGCTGGCGCGGCTGGCGGTGCTGCGAAACAAGCCGGCGGCGAGCAAGAAGCTGGCGCTGATGTTCTGGAACGCGCCCGAAGGCGAGAAGAGCCTGTCGGCCTCCAACCTCAACGTGCCGCGCAGCCTGGCGCAGATGAGCGGGCACCTGCGCGAGGCCGGCTATCGCGTGCAGCCGATGGCCGAGGAGCCGCTGATCGAACGTGCACAGGCGATGCTCGGCGGATACTACCGGCCCGGGTCGCTGGATGCGCTGATCGAGCGCGACCTTGCCGCCACCTTTCCGGTCGACCGCTATCGCCAGTGGCTGGGCACCTTGCCGGCGGCGCATCGCCAGGCGCTGCTGGAGCGCTGGGGTGAGCCGGAGGCGCATCCGGCGGTGCGCCGCATCGACGGACAGGCGGTGTTCGTGTTCCCGCGGCTGCTACTGGGACAGTTCATGGTGATGCCGCTGCCGCCGCGCGCAGACAGGGTTGGCGAGGCGACGCACGACACCCGTTCGATTCCCAACCACCACTACCTGGCTGCCTATCAGTTCATGCGCGAGGGCTTCGCCGCCGACGCGCTGATCCATTTCGGCACCCATGGCACCCAAGAGTGGACGCCGGGCAAGGATCGTGGACTGTGGGTCAACGACTACCCATACCTGGCCGTTGGCGACCTGCCGGTGTTCTATCCCTACATCCAGGACAACGTCGGCGAGGCGGTGCAGGCCAAGCGCCGCGGCCGGGCGGTGATGATCAGCCACCAGACGCCCGCCTTCGCACCGGCCGGCCTCTACGACGAACTGCGCGACCTGCGCATGCTGCTGGAGGAACACCTGCAGCTGGACGAGGGCAGCGCCGGCGATCGCACCCGTGCGGCGATCGTGGAAAGCGCCCTGGACTCCGGAATTGCTGAGGACATCGGTTGGGACCGTGCGGCCATCGAAGCCAACTTCCCGGCCTTCTTCACCGCCGTGCACGAACAGCTCCACGAGCTGGCGCGTGGCCCGATGCCGCTGGGCCTGCACACCTTCGGCGAAGCGGCCACGCCCGAGCGACGGCTGGCGATGGTGTTGCAGCAGCTTGGCGAGCCCTATCTGGCAGTGCTGGGGCTTGATCCGGAAGCGGTTTTCTCCGTGGACTTCCAGACCCTCGCCCAAGGCAGGGCCTACCGCCTGCTACACCGTCACCTGCGCGAAGGCGCGCCTTTGGACGGCGTGTCCGATCCAGTCCTGCGCGAGCATCTGCAGCGGGCCCTCGGGCTGGACGAAGCATTGGCCGACACCCAGGAAACCGAATCGCTGTTGCACGGGCTGGCCGGCGGCTTCGTGCCGCCCGGACCCGGCGGCGACCCGATTCGCAACCCGGAGCTGCGCAGCGGCCGCAACCTGTACCCGTTCGAGCCCGACCGGATCCCGACCCGAGCCGCCTACGAAGCCGGCCGCGAAGCGCTGGACCAATTGATCCACGCACATCGCGATGCGCACGGCGATCTCCCGGAGAAGATGGCCTTCAGCCTGTGGTCGTCGGAGGCCATTCGCCACCTGGGGGTGCTGGAAGGCCAGGTGCTGCACGCGCTGGGCCTGCGCCCGACATGGGACCAGGCAGGCCGGGTGACGGCGCTGGAGATCATCCCCGATGCCGATCTGGAGCACCCGCGCATCGACGCGGTAGTGCAGGTAACCAGCGTCTACCGCGACCAGTTCGACGGCTTCATGCGGCTGCTGGCCGACGCCATCGACCGCCTGGCCGCGCAGCCTGGGGAGCGACATGCGATCGCGCGCAATACCGACGCGATGGCCCGGGTGCTGGCCACGCGCGGCATCCACGGCGCACGCGCCCGGCAGCTGGCGGCGCTGCGCATCTTCAGCAACGCTCCCGGCGAATACGGCAGCGGCCTGACCGGCGCGGTGCTGGAGGACACCGAAGACAAGGGCGACGCAACCCTGGCCAATGGCTTCCTCTCGCGTATGCAATATGCCTACGGCACCAGCGACTGGGGCCTGAAGCTGGGCGAGGGAGTGGATGCCGGCGTCGATCAAGGCAACCTGTTCGCCGAGCAGCTACGCGGGGTGCAGGCGGCCGTGCTGGCGCGCTCGTCCAACACCCACGGCCTGCTGTCCACCGACCACCCCTTCGAATACCTGGGCGGCTTGTCGCTCGCGGTGCGCCACCTCGATGGCACCAGCCCGGAGCTGTACGTGTCCGACCTGCGCAGCGGCCAGGGCAGTACCACCACCGCCGCGCGCTTCATCGCAGACGAGCTGCGCAGCCGCTATCTCAACCCGCACTGGATCGGCCAGATGCAGGAGGAAGGTTACGCCGGCACGCTGGCGGTACTGGACACGGTGAACAACCTGTTCGGCTGGCAGGTGACCGACCCCGGCAGCGTGCGCGATGCGCAGTGGCAGGCGCTGCACGACACCTACGTGCGCGACATCCGCGACATGGACATCAACGCCTGGTTCGAAAGCCATAACCCCACTGCGCAGGCGCAGGTGATAGAGCGCATGCGCGAGGCCATCGCCCGTGGCTACTGGCAGGCGGACGATGGCACCATCGCCGAGCTGGAGCAGCGCCTGCAGCAGCTGCAACAGGTCGCGCCGGCGGCCGGCTTCGGTATCGGCTCTCCGGCACCGGCCGACGCCGCAGCCGCGCCGGTGCGCGGCCGGGTAATGCGCGAGGTGTCCGCCGAGCCTTCTGCCCTCGCCCGGCCCTGGGCGGTCCTCCTGGGCCTGCTGCTGGCGCTGTGTTCCGGCCTGGGAGGATGGCGCTACCTGGCCTTGCAATCCTCATTTCCCAACAGCGGACCCGTGACCCCATGAACGCGCTCGAATCCCTGCTGTACGACGTCGCCCACCTGTTCCTGGCACCAGTGCTGATCCTGATCCTGTGCGCCCTGCTGTACGCCTTCGCCGCGCTCGGCTGGTTCGTGCTGGAGGCCGTGCAGCGCCGGCGTGGCCGGCACCGCTCCGAGTTGCTGGCCGCCCACGCTTCCGGAGTCCGGGAAACCGACGATCTTGAACTGTGGATCATCCGGCGCCTGGAGTGGCTGCGCATCACCTCGCGCACTGCGCCGATGCTCGGCCTTGTGGCCACCATGATCCCGATGGGCCCGGCCCTACTGGCCCTGACCCGCAGCGACGCACAGGGGGTCGGCGAGAACCTGGTAGTCGCGTTTTCCGCGGTGATCCTGGCGCTGGTCGCGGCCAGTATCAGCTTCCTGGTGCTGACCATCCGCCGGCGCTGGCTGCTGGAGGAGCTGCGCTCGATCGAACGTGACGACACCGCTGCAGTCGCGGAGGCCGGCTGATGCGTTTCCTCGACGGCGAGGACGACGATGATCCGATCTTGTCGGTGGTGAACCTGATCGACGTGTTCCTGGTGGTGATCGGGATCCTGATGATCGTCATCGTTAACAATCCGCTCAATCCGTTCTCGCAGCAGAGCGCGGTGGTGATCGAGAATCCCGGCGAGGACGACATGCGCATCACCATCAAGCAGGGTGAGGAGCTGACCCGCTACGAGTCCACAGACGAAATCGGGGAGGGCGGCGGCGTGCGTGCCGGGGTCACCTACCGCCTACCGGATGGTCGGATGGTCTACGTGCCCGAAGGCGACGGAGCGCCTTGAAGGGGCGGCCATCCAGCGGTTTCTTCAACCCCGGCGGGCTTTTTTGGTGAACTCGGCGAAGATGGCCAGCGTTTCCGGGCTGACGTGGTGTTCGACGCCCTCCGAATCGCGGCGGGCGATGTCCTCAGGCACGCCCAGTGCCACCAGGAATTCCTCCACGGTGCGGTGCCGCTCGCGGCTGTCGGTGGCCAGCGCTTCGCCTTTGTCGGTAAGGAACACGCCGCGGTAGGGGCGCTGGATCGCCCAGCCCTCGCGGACCAAGCGCTTGATCATGTTCGCCACGGTCGGCTGGGCAACGCCCAGCCGGGCGGCGATATCAACCTGGCGGGCTTCGCCGCCGTCGGCGATCAGGTCGGAAATCAGTTCCACGTAGTCCTCGATCAGCTCCAGGCGATGCGCTTCGCGCACCTGGCGGAAGCTTTCCACCTGCACCCGGGCGTCGAGCAGCGGCGCCGGCTGGCCGGGCCTCGGCTTTCCTGATGGGGGTACCCGTGTCATGCCGCCCAGCCTCCGTTTTACCAGCACCGTGCGGCCATTGTCGCCAATCCGGCTGAAGCGTGCGGTCAAACTTGAGCTGGCATTCAAGATAGAAGCTCTATTCATAAGATAGCAATTGCTATATTGTGGGCCGCCTCTCCTTCCTGCCGAGCTGCGCATGACCGATTACGCTTCCACCCGGGCCGCCGCACCCTCGAGCCTCGGCCCAGCCCTGCTGTCGGTCCCGTTGCTTGCCGCGATCGTTGGCCAGGTAGTGGCAGCCGAACGTGGTGCGGTGGAGTTGGACCGGGTGCAGGTGGTAAGCACCGCCACCCGCACCCAGCGCCTGCTCATTGAGGTGCCAGTGCGCACCGAGGTGCTGCACAGCGAGGACATTGCCCTGCGCGCGGTGACCGACTTCTCGCGCGCGGCCGAGTTGATCAACGGCCTGCGTGTGGAAAGCAACTGCCAGAACTGCAACACCTCCGAGGTCCAGTTGCTGGGACTGGGGGGTGCCTACAACCAGTTGCTGTTCGACGGGGCGCCGCTGATGTCCACGCTGGGCAGCGTATACGGGCTGGAGCAGATACCGGTGGCGTTCATCGACCGCGTGGAAGTGGTCAAGGGCGGCGGCTCGGCGCTGTACGGGCCGGGTGCGGTGGCGGGGGTGGTGAACCTGATCCCGCGTGAGCCGGTACGCAACGGCGGCTTCGTGCAGATGATCGCGGAAAGCCAGGACGGTGAACCGATGTACGCGCTGGACGGTCGCGGTGACCTGGTGTCTGCCAACGGCCGCGCCGGCGTGTCGTTCACGGGCCAGTGGCTGCGGGGCGACCCGGTGGACTTCGACGATGACGGCTACACCGAGATCGTGGACCGGGAACAGCGGGTGGCCGGCGTGCAGGGCTGGGTTGCGCCAGACGAGAACACCACCCTGCGCGCGCACTATCTTTACACCGACGAGGACAGGCGCGGCGGCAACCGCCTGGACCAGCCCGAGTGGCTGTCCAACATCGCCGAGTCGCTGCAGACCGAGTTCCACCGCGGTGGCCTGCACTGGGACCAGATCGTGAGTGACGACGTGGACTTCACCCTGGGCTACTCGTTTGCCTGGATCAAGCGCAGGAGCTTCTATGGCGGCCTGGGCGAAGTCGTTACCGACCCCTCCGCGCCCGGGTTCAATCCGGACGAACTGGACCCAACCCTGCCGGGCAGCGCGGCCTCAGAATCCTGGAACCAGTACGGCTATACCGAAAATCCCTTGCACTACCTGGACAGCCAGTTCAACCTGCGCCGCGGGGCGCACGCGCTGGCCTTCGGCGTGCAATACCGGCGCGAGCAGGTGCGCGACGACCAGATCGACGCCGCCGGCGTGACCGTGCTGCGCGGCGAGCGCGAAACCTTCAGCAATTTGGGCGCGTTCGTGCAGGACGAGTGGGCCGTGAGCGATGCGGTGGACCTGGTGATGGGCGTGCGCGCGGACAAGAGCTCGGCGCTGGACGATGCGATCTTTTCGCCCCGGGTGGCGCTGGCCTGGAGGGCGACCCCGGCCGTGACCTGGCGCGCGGGCGTGTCTACCGGCTTCCGCGCGCCGGAGGCGTTCAGCGAGGACCTGCACGTGGATACGCTGGGTGCCGAACGGGTGGACATCCGCAACGCCGATGACCTGGGCGAGGAACGGGCCACCACCGCGATGCTGGGTCTCGACTGGCGCCCGGCCGGCAGTGCCGTGAACTGGGATGCGACCGTATCGATGACCGACCTGCGAGACACCTTCGTCCTCAGCGAGATCCGCGAAGACGATGCCGGCCTGTACCAGGTGCGCGACAACGCCAGCGGCTCGGAGGTGGCCGGGTTCGAGACCAATTTAGGCTGGCAGGCTGCCGACTCCCTGCGGCTGACCACCGGCGTGGCCTGGTACCGGTCGCGGTTCGATGAGGTACAGGTGGTGCTCGACGACGAAGACGGCGGTGACGTCGTGCTTGAATCGCGTGAGTACCTGAAGACTCCACGCTGGAGCGGGCAGGCGCAGCTGACGTGGTCGCCTTCGCACATGGTCGATGTGTATGCCGGGCTGAAATACACCGGCGAGATGCTGGTGCTCAACAACAACACCGCCAGTCTGCACCGCAGCGACGACTTCTGGGTGGTCGACGTGGGCGCCACCTGGCATCTGGGGCAAGAGGACCGCCACTGGGACCTGGGCCTGGGCGTGCGCAACCTGTTTGATGAGCGGCAGAACGACCTGGAAACCGGGCCTGGACGCGACAGCGACTACGTCTACGGTCCGCGGTTCGCACGTTCGGTGTACGCCAGTGCGCGCTTCAACTTCTGAGCCGGAGGGGCGCCCGCGTGTGGAAGGGGCGTTGCTCCAAGCCTGCCTGCGGGCAGCGCCGTTGCTGCTGATGCTCGCAGCCATCAGGCCGGCCTCCGCCGGGGAGCCTGATGTGGCAGCGCCGGGGCTGCGCGAAGACATCGTCGCCAACCTGGTCCGTCCGGAGGGGGCGCGTTTCATCTCCTTCCGCTGGGAGAAGGAGCCGGAGATCATCGCTCTGTACTTCGGCGCCGACTGGTGCGCCCCCTGCCACGCCTTTGTACCGGTCCTGCGCGAAGTCCGCGACGCGCTGCGCGAAGCCGGGGCGGACACCGAAGTGGTGTATGTCAGCCTTGATGCCAGCGCGGGGGACATGGGTCGCTATATGCGCCGGCAGCAAATGCCGTGGCCGGCGATCGACCACCGCCGCCTGCGCGTGCTGCCGGCGATTCGCGCGCTGGGGGGCGCGGCGCCGCCGAACCTGGTGCTGCTCGACCCCGATGGCCGGGTGCTTGCCAGCGGCTGGGCGGGTCGCCGCCGCCTGGGGCTGGAGCCGGTGCTCCAGGCCTGGGTGGACGCACTGCAAGAGCCGGAACCCGGAGGGCCGCAGGGTTCCGCTGACGCCTTTCCTTCCAACGAGGAGATCGAGTGATGGATCCATTGATCCGACGCGTACTGCGCCGCCTGCCCGCCGCAGCGTTCGGCTGCGCGGTGCTGGTGGTGGCCGCCTGCAGCGGTTCGTCCCAGGATGCCCGGCAGGACCAGGCCGACGACAGGTTCAAGGTGGTGACCAGCTTCACCGTGATCGCCGACATCGCCCGCCACGTGGCCGGCGATGCCGCGGTGGTCGAATCGATCACCCGGCCCGGCGCCGAAATCCACGAGTATCAACCGACACCGGGTGACATGGTGCGGGCCCAAGGCGCGCAACTGGTGCTGTGGAACGGGTTGAACCTGGAGCTGTGGTTCGAGCGGTTCTTCGCCCGCCTGGGAGACGTGCCCGGCGTGGTGGTCAGCCGGGGTGTGGAACCGATTGGCATCACCGAGGGGCCTTATAACGGCAGGCCCAATCCACACGCGTGGATGTCGCCCGACGCCGCGCACCTGTACGTGGACAACATCCGTGATGCCCTGGCAGAACACGATCCGGACAATGCGGGTGTCTATCGCGCCAATGCCGCGGCGTACAAGGCGCGGATCGACGCCACCTTCGCGCCGATTCGCGAGCGCTTCTCCGCGTTGCCGGCCGAACGCCGATGGCTGGTCACCAGCGAGGGCGCCTTCAGCTACCTGGCGCGCGACTTCGGGCTGCGCGAGCTGTACCTGTGGCCGATCAACGCCGACCAGCAGGGCACGCCGCAGCAGGTGCGCAAGGTCATCGATGCGGTGCGCGAACACCGCATCCCGGTAGTGTTCAGCGAAAGCACGATCTCGCCCGACCCGGCGATGCAAGTCGCGCGCGAAACCGGTGCGCGATACGGCGGCGTGCTGCACGTGGACTCGCTCAGCGGCCCGGAGGGCGAAGTGCCGACCTACCTGGACCTGCTGCGTGTGACCAGCGACCGGATCGTGGAGGAACTGTCGAGGTGAGTGATTCCCCGCCCGGACCCGCACCGGGAATTGAGGTTGACGACGTCACTGTCATCTACCGCAACGGCCATATGGCCCTGGAGCGCGCGACGTTTGCGATCCCGCCCGGTTCGATCACAGCGCTGGTGGGCATCAACGGCAGCGGCAAGTCCACTCTGTTCAAGGCCGCGATGGACCTGGTGCCGTTGTCCTCCGGGCGCATCCGCATCCTCGGCCTCCCGGTGGCGCAAGCCCTGCGCGCGAACCTGGTGGCCTACGTACCGCAGAGCGAGGACGTGGACTGGAACTTCCCGGTGCTGGTCGAGGACGTGGTGATGATGGGCCGACAGGGCCGGATGAACACGTTACGCAGGCCTTCGCGAGAAGACCGCGGCCGGGTCGACCACGCACTGGAGCGGGTGGGCCTGCTGGAGCTGCGCAGGCGCCAGATCGGTGAACTGTCGGGCGGACA
>JBQDAV010000034.1:0-30459 GCA_052090405.1 Luteimonas sp. | reverse complement strand
TCGGCACCTTCTTCGTCAAGGTGAAGGCCGGCGGCTCGATCATGGGCGCGCTGTACCGCGGGGTGATCGTCTCGGGCGTGATCGCGGCAATCCTTTACTGGCCGATCACCACCGAGCTCATGGCCGACAACAGCCACGGCGCGACCAACATCTTCGCCTGCGCGATCATCGGCCTGATCCTGACCGGCGCGATCGTCTGGGTCACCGAGTACTACACCGGCACCCAGTACAAGCCGGTGCAGCAGATCGCCGCCGCGTCCACCACCGGCCACGGCACCAACATCATCGCCGGCCTGGGCATCTCGATGAAGTCGACCGCGCTGCCGGTGATCGCGGTGTGCATCGCGATCTGGGCGTGTTTCGAGCTCGGCGGGCTGTACGGCATTGCCATCGCCGCCACCGCGATGCTGTCGATGACCGGCATGATCGTGGCCCTGGACGCCTACGGCCCGATCACCGACAACGCCGGTGGCATCGCCGAGATGGCCGACATGCCGCCGGAAGTGCGCGAGATCACCGACCCGCTGGACGCGGTCGGCAACACCACCAAGGCGGTGACCAAGGGCTATGCGATCGGCTCGGCGGCGCTGGCCGCGCTGGTGCTGTTCTCCGACTACACCCACAACCTTGAGACGCAACTGGGCGTGGAGACGGCGTTCGACCTGTCCAACCACATGGTGATCATCGGCCTGCTGATCGGCGGCCTGATCCCCTACCTGTTCGGCGCCATGGCGATGGAGGCGGTGGGCCGCGCGGCGGGATCGGTAGTGGAAGAGGTGCGCCGGCAGTTCCGCGAGATCCCCGGGATCATGGAAGGCACCGGCAAACCAGACTACAGCCGCGCCGTGGACATGCTGACCAAGTCGGCGATCAAGGAAATGATTGTGCCTTCGCTGCTGCCGGTGGCGGTGCCGATCGTGGTCGGCGTGCTGCTTGGGCCGCAGGCGCTGGGCGGACTGCTGATCGGAACCATCGTGACCGGCGTGTTCGTGGCGATCTCCATGACCGCCGGCGGCGGCGCCTGGGACAATGCCAAGAAGTACATCGAGGACGGCAACCACGGCGGCTCCGGCAGCGAGGCGCACAAGGCCGCGGTGACCGGCGACACCGTTGGCGATCCCTACAAGGACACCGCCGGCCCGGCGATCAACCCGCTGATCAAGATCATCAACATCGTCGCCCTGCTGATGGTGCCGCTGCTCTGACCAAGGCGCCCGACGTGAGAAAACAGGACGGCGGCCCAAGGGCCGCCGTTTCTTTTTCGGGGGAGTACGGATGTCGGGGGCGTAGCCCCGACGCCAGCAGGGTCACTCGGCCGCGAACGCACCCTTGGCCACGTCAAACCAGGGCGTGCAAAGCACCTGCTGGCTGTCGGCATGCGCGAACGAAGCCTGCCAGACCTCGAACTCGCCGGCATGCTCGGTGGCGGTGAAGCGCGCCTCCTCGAACGGCGTCACCCCCAGGCACCAGCGCAGCCGCGTGGGCGGCTCGCCCACCAGCGGAGCGAAGCTGAACTCGCCCTCCAGCGCCTGCCCCGCACCCAGCCTGGCCGCCAGCGGCGTGGGCGGAAGCGTCGGGCTGGGCTGCGGCAGCGGCATGGCCATGTGGCTCAGGGTCAGGCCACCGTCGCCTTCCTCGCGGAAGATCGGCTGGCCCACTTCACCGGCCTGCTGGCGCTTGGTCAGCACCGCGTGGCGATTGCCCCGATCGAACACCGCCAGGTCACCACCGCCGGTGTTGTGGACCCGGTACCGGACCTTCAGCGGGCCGTCCGCGACGGCCTCGAACGCGGCCTCGACGCGGACCCCTTCACCTTCCACCGTCGCACTGGACGCCTCGGACATGGCGCTTGCCTCCATGGGTTCGGAAACCTGATCGTAACCGGCGTCCACCGCATGGGCACAGCCGGTCGCTGTCGCCGCCAGCGCGACGAGGATTGCACAGCGGCCCGCTGCGCGTGGAAAGCCTGGGATCATGCGGCATCACCCTCGGTTGTTATCAGGTTTGCGCAGGTTAAATGATGACGGGCAGCCTGCCGTTAAGCAGGCTGCCCGTCCTCTCCATCCCTGGAGAATGCAACCGCTGCCAGGGGCAGATGGTTACAGGGCGTAGCTGGGGCGGTCAGGCAGCCCCATTTCCCGGCGGATACCGTTCTCCGTCAGGTGCATCGGGTTGTGGGTGGTGGGCGGGGTGGAAGGATCACCATCGAAATCGAATGGATCGGCCGAGGTCTCCAGACCTACCGCCTGGCGCTCGGCGTTCGGCACCCGGCCCGAATCGGGCCCTTCACCCACGTAGGTGCCCGGCTGGAACGTGCCGGTCACGCCGTTGTAGGCATGCGAGAGCTCATGGAACAACACCACGTTGGACGTCGGGAAGGCGTCCATGTGGAAAGACGGGTTGTAGCTCACCAGCACGTCCGATCCGTCGCCCGCCTGGCCGTTGCTGATCTCGGCAGCGCCACGACCCATGGTCTGGGCATAGCCGTTCTGCTCGTTGGCAAGCTCGCGGATGGTTACCACGTTGCCCTTCTCGGCGGCGGCATCAAGCTCGGCCAGCATCTGCTGCCCGGCCGGGGAGGCACGCAGGAAATCAAGCTCGGCCTCCATTCGCTGCTGGAAGGCATCCGAGCCGGTCACCTCGATGCTGCGGCCCAGCTCCGGATCGATCTCCACGTTGACCACCGTGGGCGAAGCTGCGCCGGCGGAGTTGATCAGGTCATTCACCGTTGCATAGACGGTATCGCCGGCACCGGCGCCCTCGACCCGGCTCTGGCCGTCGCCGGTGTAGACGGTATTGCTGCCGCCGGCCAGGTTCACCTGGTCGCTGCCGTTGCCGGCGGAGATGATGTTCTCCCCGCCAGCGCCGTGGATCACGTCGTCGCCACGACCGCCGTCAATGTGGTTGAAACCGCTGCCGGCGTGGATCTCATCGTTGCCACGGCCACCGTAGATCACGTTGGCGCCGTCGCCACCGTGGATTACGTCGTCGCCGCTGCCGCCGTCGATGTCGTTGCGGCCGCCGATGGTCTGGATGAAGTCGTTGCCGTCGCCGCCCTGGATGCGATCGTCGCCCATGCCGGTGACGATGTGGTCGTCGCCGGCGCCGGCGTCGACCACCATGTTGACGGTGACGTTGGCCGCGGCCTCGATGACGTCATTGCCGTCGCCCGTGCGGATGGTCAGCTCCTGGCGCTCGGTCAGGCGCACTTCGTAGACCTCGCCGTTGACGTCGATGTCCAGGGTGCCGTCATCGCGCTGGCTGATCTGGACGTGATCGTCGCCCTGGCCGGAGGTGGTGAACACCACCTGGTCGCTGCTGATGTAGGAGTTGAACAGGCTGCCGGCCTGGGTCTGTTCGCGGGTCACGGTGGCCTGCTCGCCCTGGTGCAGCTCCGCGTTGCGGATGTTCTTGCCGTCCGGCGTGGTCTTGCCGGGCAGGCTGCTGCCGGTGTCGCTTCCGGCGATGGCGACGGCGCCGTCCGTGGCACTGTCGCGGACCGCTTCGATCGGAGCGCTCGTTTCGCTGCGCAGGGGGGCCTCGGCGAACTTCTCCCCGCCTTCCAGCGGCGCGCCGTCCCAGTACTGCTGCTGGGTCGGGACGAGGGTCGACGGATTGACTGCAGAGGTGTCCAGATTCATGGTTCCGGCCTGTGGCTTGTATCAGTACGGTGGCGTATAGATACGCAAAGGTATGGGACTTGCCAAGCTGGGGCGGACCCTAGGCCCGCCCGGTGGCGGGCGTCAGAGGATGTAGCTGGGCCGCAGTTCCAGCCCCATTTCCTCGCGGATGCCGTTCTCGGTCAGTGCGAAGGGGTTGGAATTGGTCACCCGGCCATCGCCGAAATCGAAGGGCTCATGGCTGGCCGGCAGGCCGACGGCCTGGCGCTCCACGTTGACCAGGCCGAAGTCGGGATGGCTGCTGCCCTCGGCACCGCCGTCGTATTCACCGGGCATGAAGGTGCCGGTCACCGCGTTGAAGCCGTGCGACATCTCGTGATACAGGATCACCGACGGGGCCGGCAGGTCTTCCAGGAAGAACGAGGGGTTGTAGGAGATCGTCACGTCCGACCCGCGGCCGGCCTGGCCGTCCTGGATGTAGGTCGGGATCATGCTGGCAAAGCCGTTCTGCTCGTTCTGCAGTTCGACGATCGTCACCCGATTGCCGCTCGCCGCGGCGGCATCGAATTCAGCCAGCATCTGCTGCCCGTGGGGGGAACTGCGCAGCATCTCGATGTCGGCCTGGACCCGGCTGGTGAACTCCTCCGAACCCTCGATGGTCAGGCTGCGGCCCAGCGCCGGATCAAGCACCACGTTGACCACGGTGTTGCTGGCGCCGGCATCGGCGCTGATCCGGTCAGCGATCGCCTCGGACGCGTAGACCACGTCGTCGCCGCCGTTGTTGACCACGGTGCTGTCATCGCCGGCATACACGCGCGAATCACCAGTGCCGCTGTTGATCACGTTGGTACCCAGGCCGCCGACCAGGATGTTCTGCCCGGCCACGCCGTCGATCGCGTCGTCGCCGGCACCGCCGTCGATGTAGTCGATGCCCTGGCCGCCGGTGATGGTGTCGTTGCCGTTGCCGCCATACAGGACGTTGCGGCCGTCGCCCAGCACGCTGATGGCGTCGTCGCCGGCGCCGCCGTAGACGTAGTTGTTGCCGCTGCCCACGGTGATCTGGTCATTGCCCGCGCCACCGAAGATGCGATTGTCGCCGCTGCCCAGCGCCGAAATGGTGTCGGCGCCCTCGCCGCCTTCGATCACGAAGTTCACCGTGATCCCGGCATCGATCTGGATCGTGTCGTCGCCGTCACCGGCGCGGATGGTGATTTCCTGCGCCTGCGCCAGGTCCACCTCGAAGTTCTCGCCGTTGACATCGAAATTCAGGCTGCCGTTTGGATTCTGCGTCACCTGCACCTGGTCGTTGCCGGCCCCGGTGGTGAACACCAGCTGGTCGGAGACCGCGTACAGCTGCCCGCCCTGCTCGACCGCGGTGCGCTCGCGGGTGATCGACACCTCCGGCGACTCGTGCAGCGGGTCGACCAGCACCGGCTTGCCGTCGGTGGTCTCGGTCTGGGTCCTGCCGCCCGAGTTCGTGGCGTCACCGTCAATGCGGGTGGCGGCCAGGCCTTCCTGTGGCCGCTCACCCGGACCACGCACCTGGCCGGCATTGGGATCGAAGGGGGCGTTTTCCAGCTCGTGCCGTTCGATGCGCGAGGCCTGGTCGAGCGGCTGCTCCCACACGCCCTGCTGGCTGTGCTGGGCGGTACCTATCGGGTTCGGGGTATCGAGCTGGATGGACATGGCGGGCACTCCCTCATTGACGTTGGGGATATAGATACGCATGCGTATGGACCGTTCCAAGCTGGGGCGTTCCCCATCTAGGGTTTTCCCGAGGTGCGCAAAGCAATGCATGCGGCCACGAAAGCCCGGGAATGCTGCGTCGCAGCAGAAAACGGCTAAAATGGGCGGTCCAAGCGACCCCATCCCCCACGCGGCGCCCCGGCGTCGCACCCCGGAGACCAAATAATGGCCCTGGACCACGTCCCCACCGGCAGCAATCCGCCGGACGAAATCAACGTCATCATCGAGATCCCGAAGGATTCGGAACCGGTAAAGTACGAAGTCGACAAGGCCACCGGCGCGATCTTCGTCGACCGCGTGCTGTCCACGCCGATGCGCTATCCCTGCAACTACGGCTACGTGCCGGACACGGTCTGCGGCGACGGCGACCCCGCCGACGTGATGGTGATCCTGCCCCTGCCGCTGGTGCCCGGGTCGGTGATCCGCTGCCGCCCGGTGGGCGTGCTGAAGATGTCCGACGAGGCCGGCAGCGACGAGAAGCTGCTCGCGGTGCCGGTGGCGAAGGTCTTCGCCGGCTACGCCCACGTCAACGACATCGGCGACGTCTCCCCCCATTGGCTGGAGCGCATCGGCCACTTCTTCGAGCACTACAAGGACCTGGAGAAGGAGAAGTGGGTGAAGCTGGACGGCTGGGGCGGCGCGACCGAGGCCAAGGAGGTCCTGGTCGAGGCGATCGAGCGCAACCGCGCGGCGTAAACCGCACGGCGTAACAGCGCCGCAGGTTTCCTTTTTCGGGAAAAGAAACAAAAAAAGGAGGCGGGCCATTGGCCCGCCTCCTTCGTTTTGCCGACGCTTCCGGTGGATCAGAAGCGCTGCTGGTACTTCATGTAGGTGAAACGACCGAAGTCGAAGCCACCGTAGTACGAGTAACCACTGCTCGGTGCCGACATCATGATCTGCCCTTCGCGGTCGAAGACGTTGTTCACGCCCAACGAAATGGTGGCATCCCATGGCGCGTTCCAGCGGACCTGGACGTCGTTGAACGTGTTCGAACCCGCCCGGTTGACCGGGACGTTGTTGCCCAAGTGATTCACGAAGTCCAGATCGGTGCAGTACTGGGTAAAGGAACAGTTTTCACGCGTCCCGGAGAAATACCGGGATGTCCACGAGGCACCGAACTCACCCATGTCCCAGTTCAGGGTCGCCACCGACCGCATGCGGAACGTGGAACCGATGCCCACCTGCGGTGAAGGCGTCGTGGTATCCACGTTGTCCGACTTGATCTCGAAGTCGCTGTAGTAGGTGGTGGCCCAGTTGATTCCGAAGTTGCCGTAGGCCGTCTGGGGCAGCGTGTAGTTGATCTCGAAGTCGTAACCTTCAACCTGCCAGTAGCCCGCGTTGCGTCCGGTGCGGAGCAGATAGTCGACAACTCCGTCCTCGCCGCGCGTGAAGTAGTCGCACTGGGATGCGATGTCGTTGACGTAGCAGTCGTTGAGGATGCCGCCGGCGGTGAAGCCGGTGATCACGTTGTCGATCTTGGTCTTCCACCAGTCCAGGCTGATGCCCAGGCCTTCAACGTAGCTGGGGCTGTAGACGAGGCCCAGCGAGCGGCTGGTCGAGGTTTCCGGCGTCAGGTCGGGATCCGACCCGCTCAGGAACGGGGTGCCGGTCTGGCCGCCATAGGCGATATTTCCACCCTGGCCAAGCTGCTGGTAGGGCCCGCCATCGGGACCGACGGTGGCGTAGTTCGGGATCGCCGCGGCGCAGCGCGCATAAACGTCCGCGTTGTTCGACGCCAAGCCGCTCACCGCGTCACAGGGATCGGAGTACCAGTCGAAGGTCTGGCCCACACCGCCATACAGATCGGACACCGACGGCGCACGGAAACCCTGCGCCCAGGTGCCACGGACCAGCAGGTCCTCGATCGGCCGCCAGCGCATGCTGAACTTGCTGTTGGTGGTGTCACCGAACGCGTCGTAGTCCGAGTAGCGGCTGGCCACGTTGATCGCCAGCTCCTGGGCACCCGGCATGTCCGCCAACAGCGGGACGTCCAGTTCCAGATAGACTTCGTTGACGTTATAGCCGCCGGAGGTCTCCTGGGCCGCCAGGTTGGTCGAGTTGCCGGTCTGGGCGAACGCGTCAGGCGAGTAGCGTCCGCTCGTGCGACGGTACTCGTAGCCGGTTGCAAAACCCAGGTCACCGGCCGGCAAGCTAGCGATCGAGCCGCTGAGGTTGACGAAGTAGTTGTGGGTATTGGTCTCGGAGGTCGCGTTCTCCCACATGAAGAAGCGGTTCTGGATGTCCGGATTGGCCAACGAGTGCTGGCCTTCCGACAGCACCGGGCTCCAGGGGGTGCAGGCGTCCAGGCCGATCGGGTTGTCCGCGGTACCGCACTGGATCACGCCGTCGGCGTTCATGAAAGACGGCCCGATCGCATCGCCCACGGCCAGCTTGTTGAAGTCGCCGCGGGCGCGGATGACCGCATCGCCGCGGGAGAACAGGTAGCCCGCGTCCCAGTCGAAATAGCGGTCGCCAACGTCGAACGAGCCTTCAAACACGCCGCTGAAGCGATAGGTATCCAGGCGGCGCTCGGTCGTCCGCGGCATTTCCCAGCCGCGGCGGCGGAAGTCGAGTTCTTCGCCGGTCGGGTTGAAGTAGCTGTCCGGGCTCATCGGCGTCTGCACGTCGATCGCGGCGCTCTGGTACGGGTAGCCAGCGACCTGCACTTCGGTTTCGCGGCGGTTGAAGCTGCCATCCGCGACAAAGCGCACGTTGTTGGTCAGGTCGAAATCGGCGCTGGTGTAGATCGAGGTCCGCTCCATGCCGGTCTTGACCATCATCTGCTCGGCCGCGTTGCTGCTGTCGCTGTAGTCACCCGTGCCCGGCTGGATCTGCGGGCGATAGTCGGCCATGTTGCTTGGATCACCGCCATCGCGCAGCACCATGGGGCCGTTGGGAGTCATGATCGTCCCGGCTTGTCCGACTGCGGTCCAGCTGTACCACTCCGCCTCCGGTACGCCCGGATAGGTGTCGATCGCCCACCAGCGGTCCCTGGCCCAAACTGGCTCTTCCTTGTCGTACTGCACGCCGAAGGTAACGGCGCTGCGGTCGCTGGTGGAACCGACGATGAAGTCGAACGACTGCTGGATGCCGTCGCCCTCGCCGTATTGGCCGAAGTAGGCGGTGGCTTCGGCGCCATCGAAGTTGCGGCGGGTGATGACGTTGATCACGCCGGCCACCGCATCCGAGCCATACAGCGAAGAAGCGCCGTCCTTGAGAACCTCGATGCGCTCGACAGCCGAGGACGGGATCGTCGCCAGGTCCTGCAGGCCGTCGTTGTTGACGCCAAGACGACGGCCGTTGAGCAGCACCAGGGTGCGCTCGGGACCGAGATTACGCAGGTCCACGTAGGTGCCGCCGGGGCTCTCGCCCGCGTTCAGCGGCGCCGAGCGGCTCAGCGTCGGGCTGCCGGTGACCGCGATGTTCTGCAGGATATCGCCGACCGACTGGAAACCCTGGTTGTCGATGTCTTCGCGGGAAATGGTGACGGTCGGTTGTGCCGTTTCAATGTCGACCTGGCGGATGCGCGAGCCGGTGACCTGGAGGCGGTCCAGCGTGGTCGCACCTTCCCGGGTCTGCGGCTGATCCTGGGCGGCAACGGCCGCCGGGATCAGTGCCAGTGCGATAGCGGCGGGCAACAGGCCCTGCCGCACCGCCGGAATGCGGAAATTCATTGGGTTCTCTCTCCGGATGTCGTTAGTGAGGCGTTAAACGCATCCGGAACGTTACGGGCTGGCCGGGGCGCCCGCCTTGCGTCCGCGGCCCGCTCGCTTTGCCGATCCTGTCCGACACGACGCCGCGGCCGGGTCACCCCGCACGCCTGCAACATTCATGCACGCGCCCTTTCCAACGGGTGCTGGCGCTGCTGCCGGTAACGCGTGGCGGTGACCCCGTAGCGGGCCCGGAACGCACGCGCGAAGCTGCATGAGTTGTCGAAACCGCTGGCCGCGGCGACCTCGCCAACCATCATCGACGTGCGCTGCAGCAGCCCTGCGGCCCGCTCCAGCCTCAGCCGCGCCGACAGCGACTGCGGGCTCTCTCCATACAGGACATGGAATGCCTTGGAGAAATACCAGCTGGAGAAGTTGGCCAGCCGCGCCACTTCGTCGATCCGCACAACCCGGTCGCTATTGCCCTCCAGGTACAACAGGGCACGCTGCATGCGCCCGAACACCTGGCGCTTGTGGCTGCGCGAACGTCCCGGGCAGTGCCGCACCCGCGCCGCCAGCTCGCGCTGCACCGATGCCAGGTAGAGCAGCAGAGGCCGCACGGCAAGCACGTCACCTCCCGGCGCCGCCTCGCGCCAGAGCCGCAGCGCGGACCGCCGCTGGGCCCGGGACAGGTGCCCGCGCCCCGTGTAAAGCGTCACATCGGCCAGCGCCTCAAGCGAAGCCAGCGCCTCGCCATCAAGCAACAGCCCGATGCACAGGCCGTGCCCGCCCACCTGGACCTGTGGGGCGGAGTCCCGCTCGAGCATGATCCAGTCACCGGCACCAAGGTCGAACCGTCCCTCGCGCGCTTCCACCCAGCCATTGCCGCGAAGCTGGATCCAGACCGAGAACAGCGGCGCCGGCACTGCCGCACCACCCAGGCGCGCCAGGCCCAGGCAGCGGTTGAAGGGAACCGGGGGCTCGCCGGCCTCGAAGCGGAGCTGGCGGCCGCGGTCGGCCCAGGGCATCTCTTGCATCTTCCGTCACCTAGAGTGCGTTCAACGGGCGCGCGCCGGGGATCGACAGGGCCGCCGACTGTCCGCTGGCAGGCTCCACTTCGAAGATCCCGGGCGCATCCGGATCGCGCCAGCCGGATACCAGCACCTTGCGTCCGTCCGGCGACCATGTCGGCAGGTGCCTGGCATCAGGCTGCAACCCTTCCACTGGCCGCAGTGAGCCGGGATCGGCCAGGTCCGCCCACCACAGTTCGAAGTGGCCGGTCCGGTCGGAGCCGAACACGATCTGGCGCCCGTCCGGCGACACCGACGGCAGCACGTCCCGGCCCTGCGATTCAAAAAGGCGCTCGGCCCGTGGCGCCGCCCCGCCCGGCCCGTCGCGGACCACGCGGTGGATGCCGAACCGCGGATTCCGGCGCACGAACACCAGCGCGTCGCGGGCCGCCGCGACCGCCGGCGTCTGGGCGTCGCTGAGCCCCAGGTCGGTCACGGTACTGCTGTCGATGTCGAGCCGGTACAACCGGGTACTGGTGTCGACGCGGCTGCTGAACACCAGCGACCGGCCGTCCGGGAGCCAGCCCCAGCCGCGGATCTCCGCGCCCATCCGGGTAAGCTGCTCCGGCTCGCCACCCGATGCCGGCATCCGCCAGAGGTCACCGCGCTGCGGATTTCGCACGAATCCGATCCAGCGCCCATCCGGCGAATACTGCGGCGCGTGATCCAGCCCGTCGTCCGCGTCGTAGGGGATCGGCCTCCATTGGCCATCGGCCAGGTCCAGCAGCCGGATCCCGGGGTCGTCGCCGCGTCCGTCCATGCTTCCAAACAGCAGCCCCGCCTGATTCGGGGTCCAGCTGAAACTGAGCAGGCTGCCACTGCCGCACTGGGCCACCTCCCGCTCCGCACCGGCGCCGTTGGCCGCAGTAACCATGATCCTGCAACGCCCGTCGGCCCAGCGTCTGGCGAACGCGATCTCGCGCCCGTCCGGTGACCAGGCCGGCAGCGAATCGGAGGCACCGTCCGGCGGCATGCTGAGCCGACGCGGCGAGGCAGGCACGGTCGGCTGCACCTGGATGGACGCCCGGCTTGAGCCCGGCGCGAACGCGCTGTAGGCCATCATCGAGGCGTCCGGCGACAGCGTCGGCCACAGTTCGAAGCCCGGCGCGGTCGTCACCACGCGATAAGGCCGCTCCAGCGCCGCGGCCGGCAGGCCCAGCGCGGCCTGCGACGCCCGCGCCGGTTCGTCGTGCCCCAGCAGCCAGGCGACGACGCCAAGGGCGAGCATCGCCAGGATGGCGGCCAGCGCGGGACGCGTCCGTCGCCAGCGCCGCGAGGCCACCGGCGGCGGGGATCGAGGTTGCGCTTGCAGTTGCGGGGCCGCCGATTGCGATTGGCCGGCATCGCCCGCCCGCATCCGATCCACGTCGGCGACGTCCGACGCCAGCAGCACAGGCGCGGCATCGTTCGCCGGCTCGATGCGCTCTACTGGCGCCAGCAGCCGGTACCCCGCCTTGGCGATCGTTTCGATGTAGCCCCTGCCCTGCGGTCCGAATGCCTTGCGCAGCTGGGTGACGGCCTGGGTCAGCACGTCGTCGGTCGGCAGGGTATCGGGCCAGACGCGAGCCAGCAGGTCGTCGCGCGCGACGACCTGTCCCGACGCCTCGACCAGTACGCACAACACCGCCATCGCCTTTGGCGTCACCCGCAGCGGGCGGGGCGCATGCGGCGATTCAATCTCGCGCGTAGCCACATCCACCAGCGCATCGCCAATACGCATGCGCCGCGGAGCGGCAGGGATCGGGGGAGGGTTCAACAACATGCTGTGAATTGCCGCGGGCGTACGTAGCGTGACAAGCATGAATCATGCCTGTCTCCGACTGAACAAATCGAATCAACGGACATGCATTGCAAATGGATCCGACACATCCAGCAAGATTCGTCGGGTGGCACACCGGCTCCGGCCCGCCCCCTGCAGGACTGATTGTACCGTCGTGCGCCCCTTGCCAAGCGCAGTCGCGAGGCGGCACCTAGGGTCGACACCAGATGTGCGGCGCAGCCGGGGATCCGTAGGCTGTGCGTTTTCCCAACACCGGTGCTACATGGACGCCATCACCGCTTCAACCCCGAACGCACTTTTCGACGGCTCGCTGCGGTCGATGCCCGGAGGGCTCGACGCCCACGCCTTCGCGCTCGACGCTGCCAGCGCCGGCCCGGACCTGGAAGCACACTTGGCCGAACTGGCTGAACAGGGCGAGCTGGGCGGCTTCCTCGACCAGGCCCGCTCGGCGGTCAGCCTGGCCGGGCAGACACCCTTCCTGGCCGAGCAACTCGATCCGGCGCTGACGGTGATCCGCGATGCACTGGAAACACTCGACACCAGCCAGCTGTCGCGCACCGAACGCGAGGCGGTCCAGGACACCGTGGCCCTGCTCGACGCCCACCTGGTGGACGGCCCCGACGGCGGCGCGCTTGTTCCCGGCGGCGGCCTGCAGGCGCACGAGGATGCCGGCGGCCACCTGATCGAGCGTCACGTGGGCAAGAGCGAGCAGTGGCTGGTCGACCGCGTGCGCAACGACAACATCAGCGCCGCTTCCAGCTTCCGCGACCTGCCCGAAGCCGAATACTTTGTCTCCCAGACCCTGGGCGAGAACCAGGGCGACATCGACGCCTGGCTCGACGGCAGTGGCGGCAACCGCCTGGTGCTGGATGCGAGCTTCGATGCCACCACCGGCATTTCGGTTGCCCGGGGCGAAAGCCACGCCGAGGACGTGTTCTCGGTGAGGGTAGTGCTTGAGCGCTCCGACCGGTTGGACATCGGTTATAGAATCATCACCGGTTACCCCTCAGCACCCTGAACCGGCCAGGCGATCTCCCGATGAGCGACTTTCCCACCCTGCAGAACTTCTTTTCCGCCTATTTCCACCAGGACTGGGCGGCCGAGCATGACAGTGCCGACGCGGTGGTCGACGCCTGGCGCGAGGGCGAAGGCGAGGAATACATCGCCCGCGCGCGCGACGAGCTGGACCGCCTGCTGGCACGCGACCTGGAAGATGAAGCGCTGGGCGCGGCGGTGCGCGCCCTGGGCAGCGAGTACGACCCCACCCGTGAGGGCACCGGCTGGCGTGACTGGCTCACCGGCGTGCAGCGTCGCCTGCATCCATGATGAGCCGGTCCAGCGCCGCGGCGCTGGACCGGTGGGGCTACATCGGCGGTGCGGCAGCCCCTGCGCGATGCGGGTAGCGGGCGAAGATTTCGGTGATGGCCTGGTTGATGCGCGGCTCGCGGGTCTCGGCGGTCACGTTGGACACCCGGCCCACGGCGATCCCCTCCCACACCAGCCGATTCTGGCCGGCATCCACCAGGTCCACGTTCATCGTGCCCTCGGTGTAGCGGCTCACGTGGGTGCGTTCGTTCCAGTAAGGCACGGCCACATAGCGGCGCGCGCGGTAATTGTAGTAATAGCCGTAGTCCACGGTCGGCATCGAACTCACGTCGGTGCGCCGTTGCATGTAGGCGTTGACGTTGACCCACAGGTCGGGATCTTCGGCGTCGTACCCATAGCCGCGCGCTTCCATTTCCCGCCTGACGGCGCGCTTGACGATCTCGCTGGTGGCGGTCTCGTAGCCATAGCTTTCGATCGCCAGCGGCTCATAGAAGGCCCAGGTGCTGTACGCGGAAAAATCGGCGCGCGGATCGGCCTCGGTGCTGATGCGCGGGCCGGTGGCGCAGCCGGCGAGCAACAGCGCGGCGCAGGCGGCGGCAATCCAGGCGGCGGTGCGATGGGTGGCATTCATGGCGGTTCTCCCGACTGTTCAACCAACATATACGCATATTGGCGTGGAACCGTCGCGATGACCGCATGAAGGGTTCATTCACTCTCCTTGGCCCGCGGCGTAATCGCGTACGTCCCGGGTGATCCGCATCGAGCAGAAGTGCGGACCGCACATCGAGCAGAAGTGGGCCTGCTTGTGGGCTTGCCTGGGCATCGTCTCGTCGTGCATCGCCTGGGCCTTCTCCGGGTCCAGGCCCAGGTGGAACTGGTCCTGCCAGCGGAATTCGAAGCGCGCCTTGCTCAATGCGTTGTCACGCACCTGTGCGCCCGGGTGGCCCTTGGCCAGGTCTGCGGCGTGGGCGGCGATCCGGTAGGCCATGATGCCCTCGCGCACGTCCTCGCGGTTGGGCAGGCCCAGGTGCTCCTTGGGCGTGACGTAGCAAAGCATGGCGGTGCCGAACCAGCCGATCATCGCCGCGCCGATGGCGCTGGTGATGTGGTCGTAGCCCGGCGCGATGTCGGTGGTCAGCGGGCCGAGCGTATAGAACGGCGCCTCGCCGCACTCGGCCAGCTGCCTGTCCATGTTCTCCTTGATCAATTGCATCGGCACGTGGCCGGGGCCCTCGACCATGGTCTGCACATCGTGCTTCCAGGCGATCTTCGTGAGTTCACCGAGCGTTTCCAGCTCGGCGAACTGGGCAGCGTCGTTGGCATCGGCGATGCAGCCCGGCCGCAGGCCGTCACCGAGCGAAAAGGCCACGTCGTAGGCCTTCATGATTTCGCAGATGTCCTCGAAGTGATCAAACAGGAAGCTCTCGCGGCCGTGGGCCATGCACCACTTGGCCATGATCGAGCCACCGCGGCTGACGATGCCGGTCACCCGCTTCGCCGCCAGCGGCACATGCCCCGCCAGCACGCCGGCGTGGATGGTGAAATAGTCCACGCCCTGCTCGGCCTGTTCGACCAGGGTGTCGCGGAAGACCTCCCAGGTGAGCTCCTCGGCGCGGCCGTCAACTTTTTCCAGGGCCTGGTAGATCGGCACCGTGCCGACCGGCACCGGCGAATTCCGGATGATCCACTCGCGGGTCTCGTGGATGTGCTTGCCGGTGCTCAGGTCCATGACGTTGTCCGCGCCCCAGCGAATCGCCCAGACCAGCTTCTCCACTTCTTCGGCAATGCCGGAGCTCACCGCGCTGTTGCCGATGTTGGCGTTGATCTTGGTCAGGAAGTTGCGGCCGATGATCATCGGCTCGCTCTCGGGATGGTTGATGTTGCACGGCAGGATCGCGCGGCCGCGTGCGATCTCATCGCGCACGAATTCCGGAGTGACAGCGCGCGGGATGCTTGCACCGAAGTCCTCCCCGGCGTGCTGCGCCAGTAGGCCGGCATCATGCATTGCTTCCAGCCGCTGGTTTTCGCGGATCGCCACGAACTCCATCTCCGGGGTGACGATCCCGCGCCGGGCGTAGTGCATCTGGGTGACGCTGGCGCCCTCCACCGCACGCCTGGGCGGGCGCCGGCTGGGGAAACGCACCGCGTCCAGGCGCGGGTCGGATTCACGCGCGCGGCCGAACTGCGAACTGACGCCGTCCAGCCCCACGGTGTCGCCACGCTCGCTGATCCACTGCGCGCGCAGCGCCGGCAGCCCGCGGGCCAAGTCGATTGCGGCGTCCGGATCGGAGTATGGGCCCGAGGTGTCGTAGACGGGGAGCGGTGGGTTGTCGCCGCCGCCGAACAGGGTCGGGGTGGGAGTCTGCGCGATCTCGCGCATCGGCACCCGCAGGTCCGGGCGCGAGCCCTGCAAGAAGACCTTGCGCGAACCGGGGATCGGGCGGGTGACGGAGGCGGAGAGCTGTTCGGCCTGCTGGGCCAGGGAATCGGGAACTGCGTTCATCGGCATCGTCCTGTGCGGTGGCGGGACGAAGCGGCGGCGCATGCTGCGGACGGATCGCGGGCCGGCAAACGCGGGGCGACACGGCGCATCTGCGAAGCTTCCCTACGCCGGCATCAGCCGGATCAGGTTCGAAGGGTCTGTCTCAACCGCGCCGGACGGGCCGGCGGCGGTACCCCCGCTTCAACGGTCATTGGACCATGAAGCGCCCACCACGGCCAGCGCCGTATCATGCCGCCGATGCACGACGACTCCGCCCACGCCGCCACCGCGTCCGCGCCCGCCGGGGTGGGCAATATCGGGGTGGGCTTCGACCTGCTCGGGCACGTCATCGACGGGCCGCGTGACATCGCCACGGTACGCTTGCTCGACGAACCGGTTATCCGCATTGAAAGGGTGTCCGGCGGCGCGCGCGGGGCCGCGGAGATTCCGCTCGATGCCCACGCCAACACCGCGGGGCGCGGGCTGATTGCGCTGCGCGACGCGCTGGGGCTTGCGCACGGGTTCGCGGTGGAGCTGGAAAAGGGCATTCCGCTCGGCTCCGGCCTGGGCGGCTCGGCGGCCTCCTGCGTGGCTGCGCTGGTCGCCGCCAACGCCCTGCTGGAAGCGCCACTGCCGCGCGAGGCACTGTATCCGTTCGCACTGGACGGCGAGTCGGTCGCCAGCGACAGCCGCCAGGGCGACAACGTCGCGCCAATGCTGGTGGGCGGCGTGGTCCTGGCCACCGCCGACAGGATGATCCGGTTGTCCGCCCCCGACTGGCTGCACTGCGTGGTGGTGCACCCGGACCAGGTGCTGGAAACGCGCCGCTCGCGCGCGGTGCTGGCCGATCCCTACCCGCTGCGGGAGGTCACGGCCCACAGCGCCCATCTGGCGCAGTTCCTGATCGGCCTGCAGCGCGGTGACGCCGGACTGATCCGCGCCGGACTGCATGACGTGCTGGTCGAACCGCGCCGCGCGCCGCTGGTGCCGGGGTTTGGCCGGGCGAAGGCGGCGGCACTCGATCACGGCGCGCTTGGCGCCAGTCTCTCCGGCGCCGGCCCGGCCACGTTCGCCTGGTTTGCATCCCGGGCCGAAGCCGAGGCCGCGGCGCCGGCGATGCGCGCCGGCTTCATCGACGCCGGCTTCCAGGCCCGCACCTGGGTGTCTCCGGTCACGGCCCCCGGCGCCCTGCTCATCGAAGACACCACCGCGGAGCTGTCCCCATGACCCTGCTCATCATCTACGTGCTGATTGCACTCGGCTTCTCCTTCCTGTGCTCGATCATGGAGGCGTCGCTGTTGACCATCACCCCGACCCAGATCCAGGCGGGCAAGAACGCCGACCAGCGCTGGGCCGGGGTTTACGAAACGATGAAGCAGGACATCGATCGTCCCCTGGCCGCCATCCTCACCCTCAATACGGTGGCGCACACCATGGGCGCGGCCGGCGCCGGCGCGCAGTACGCGCGGGTATACGGCTACGGCAGCGAGGCGGTGTTCGCCGTCGCCCTGACCGCGGCGGTGCTGATCCTGAGCGAAATCATTCCCAAGACCATTGGCGCGCGTTACGCGGTGGGCGTGGCACCCTTCGTGGCCCGGATCCTGCCGTTCCTGATCGTGGCGTTGGCGCCGCTGGTGTGGCTGTCGCAGCAGATCACCCGGCTGATCACGCGCGGCCGGCCCGCGCCGCTTCCGCGCCACCGCGACGAGCTGATTACGGTGGCCCGGATGGGCGAGGACTCGGGCCAGCTCCACCCGGGGGAAAGCCGCGTGCTGCATAACGTGCTGCAGCTGGACAAGGTCAAGGCGACGGACATCATGACCCCGCGCACGGTGATGTTCTCCCTGCCCGCGGACATGACGCTGGAGGCGTTCGTCGAAGCGGTGGAGGATTCCCCGTTCACGCGGGTCCCGGTCCACGAGGGCGACGACCGCGCCAACATCGCCGGATTCGTGATCAAGGGCGAGGCGCTGATGCGGTATATCCAGGAGCCGGAAAATCGCGCCTCCGTCAGCCTGGCGGATCTCGCCCGGCCCCTCGACTCGACCCTGGACAAGATGCCGGTCGACCGCCTGTTCCGGCACCTGATCAGCGAGGGCCACCAGATCCTGGCGGTGGCCGACGAGTACGGCACGGTCGTGGGCATCGTCACCCTGGAGGACGTGGTGGAAACAGTGTTCGGCTTCGAGATCGTCGACGAGCTGGACACGATCGAAGACCTGGGCGCCTACGCCCGTGAGCTGTGGCAGGAGCGGGCCAAGCGCAGCGGGGTCACCGAAGGGGATAGGGAAGGACCCTGATCCGCGCGAACGCCAATTAATGAACCGCCAAGTTCAGCATATTTACAGAACCGGCAGGTATAATATTGTCCGCATGCCCCCTTCCCCTTCCATCAAGCTTGCCCGGCCAACGGCCAGCCCCGGGCGCCCCAAGGACCTGGCCAAGCGCGCCGCCATCCTGGAAGCGGCAGAGCGCATGTTCCTGCAGCACGGCTTCGAGGGCGTGAGCATGGACCAGATCGCCGCGGCAGCGGGCGTGTCCAAGCTCACCGTGTACAGCCACTTCGGCGACAAGGACGCGCTGTTCACCGAAGCCGCCAAGGCTTACTGCGAGCACCAGATGCCCGGTTCGGTGTTCGAACCGGCTCCGGAACTGCCCGTTCGCGCCCGGCTGCTGGACATCGCGCGCAGCTTCTTCGCCATGATCAGCGCGCCCGAGGCGGTAGCCGGCCACCGCCTGCTGTGCTCGCCGCAAATGTTGGAAAAGGGACTGGCGCGGGTGTTCTGGGAAGATGGCCCGCGGCGGGTGCAGAACGACTTCGCGCGCTTCCTGGAGCGCCGGATCGCCGCCGGCGACCTGGAGATCGACGATGTCCAGCGCGCCGCGGCCCAGTTCTTCTCCCTGGTCAAGGGCGAGGTGCACATGCGCATGGTGTTCGACTGCCCGGACGACGACGATGCGGCCTGCGAAGCGCATCAGCGCGCCCACCTGGAGGCCACGGTGGACATGTTCCTGCGCGCCTACGGCGCCCGGAAGCAGCGGTCATAAGCAGGCGCCAGCCACCGCCCGTGCCCCCCGGGCCGATGACTTTCGGCACTCAGTTCCCACCGGCCCGGGCGGCGATCCTGTACCCGGCGCAGCCGCGCCCGGCCCGGTAAACTTGCGTTCCCCGCGATCGAGACCGTCACGATGACCATTGATTACACAGAAATCCGCGACGCCATGGTCGAACAGCAGGTTCGTCCCTGGGACGTGCTTGATGCGCGGGTGCTGGAGGTGCTGGGCAAGCTGCCGCGCGAGGAATTCGTGCCCGCGCCCTACCGCGCCGTCGCCTACGGCGACATCGAGATCCCGCTCGGCGAAGGGCAACGGATGCTCAAGCCGGTGGTCGCCGGACGCGTGCTGCAGTCGCTGCTGCCGCAGGCCGGCGAAGTGGTGCTGGAGATCGGCACCGGCAGCGGCTACGTCACCGCCTGCCTGGCCCACCTGGCCCGTGAAGTGGTCAGCCTGGAACGCAATGCCGGACTGGCCGACGCCGCCCGCCAGCGCCTGGCCGCGCAGGGCCTGGACAACGCCACGGTCGAAACCGCCGACGCGTTCGCCTGGGACACCCAGCGCCGCTTCGACGCGATCTGCGTGACCGCGGCCGTGGACAAGGTGCCCTCGCGCTTCCTCCAGTGGCTGCGCCCGGGCGGACGGATGTTCATCGTCCACGGCCGCGCCCCGGTGATGGAAGCGGTGCTGGTGCACCGCGGCGAAGGCGAAGGGGATGTCAACGCCCCCCCCACCGAATCGTTGTTCGACACCGAGATCGCTTACCTGGCCGGCGCCGAGCCCGCCGCCGAGTTCCACCTGTAGCCGCCAACCGCCCGGGCCGCCCCGCCCGGACCGAACGGAAACCACAAGGACTTCCCATGCTGCGCCGCCTCCCCCTCGTTCTCGCCCTTTCCTTCGCCCTGCCCACCGCCGTGCACGCCCAGGACCTGCTGCAAGCCTATGAAATGGCCCGCACCGGCGACCGCCAGCTCTCGATCTCCGAGTCCAACCGCGACATCGCGCGCGAAGGCCGGGTCCAGGCACGCGCCAACCTGCTGCCCTCGGTCAGCGGCTCCGGTTCGATCGGCCGCAGCTACGTCGCCGGCGAATCCGGCGACAGCCGCAGCCGCAGCTGGGGCATCGGCCTGCAGCAGACCGTGTTCGACCTGGGCCAGGTCGCCACCCTCCAGGCACAGAAGGACCTGGACACCGGCGCCGGCTTCGACCTGGAGGCCGCCAACGACGAGCTGATCACCCGCACCTCGGCCACCTACTTCGACGTGCTGGTGGCGATCGAGACCCTGGCCGCCGCGGTCGCCGCCGAGGAAGCGCTGCAGAAGCAGTACGACTTCGCAGACCGGCGCCTGGAGGTCGGCCTGGCGCCGATCACCGACGTGCACGAGGCCCGCGCCCAGTACGACACCGCGCGCGCCAACGTGCTGCTCGCCCGCAACGCGCTGGAGGACGCCTATCAGGCGCTGGCCGAGATCACCGGCCGGGAACTGCGCGACCTGCAGGCGCTGCCGGAGGACTTCCAGCCCGACCTGCCCACCGACGGCGGCGTCGAACAGTGGGTGGCAACCGCGTTCGAGCAGAACCCGACCCTGCGCGCGGCCGAATACGACACCCGCGCCGCCGCGCACTTGGTCAACACGGCCCGCTCCCAGCACCTGCCCAAGGTGACCCTGGGCGCCAACTACGGCAACGACACCTATTGGGGGCGGAATTTCGGCGACCCTGACCTGCCGGGCCAGCCTCGCAACCGGGACAACGAAGGCTACAGCGTCGGCCTCAACCTGACCGTGCCGCTGTTCGCCGGCGGCGCGATCCGCTCCGGCGTGCGCGAGGCGATCGCCCGGCGCGACATCTCCAATGACAACCTCGAACTGACCCGGCGCTCGCTGGAGCGCAGCACCCGTGCCGCCTACAACGCGGTGGTCGCGGGGGTGAGCGAGGTCGAGGCGCGCCGCCAGGCGGTGATCTCGGCGCGCAGCGCCTACGAGGCCTCGCAGGTCGGCCTGGAGGTGGGCACCCGCACGGTGGTCGACGTGCTGATCAACCAGCAGAACCTGTTCAATGCCGAAAGCGACCTTGCCGTCGCCCGCTACAGCTTCCTGCAGAACCGCCTGCTGCTGGCCCAGGCCGCCGGCACCCTGGACATCGCCGACGTGCAGGAGATCAACGGCCTGCTGACCGTCGCCGCCGACTCGCGCCTGGCCCCGGACGAAGACGGCACCCAGTAAGCCGGAATCACCGCTCCGCCGACCGGCTCAGCCGGTCGGCGGCAGGTCCCGCCTGATCACCGCAAAGGTGCGCTCGACCGCCCCGCGGCCCTCATCGACCAGCCGTGATGCAGCGGCCACCATCCGTCCGCGCCGGTCCGGATCGGCCAGCAGCGCTTCCAGTTCCGCGCCCACCGCATCCGTGTCCTGACCAACGCACAGCGCATCGACTTCCTTCAACCGGCGGGCGATGTCGGCGAAGTTGTGCAGGTGCGGGCCGGTGACCATCGCCGTGCCGATCGACGCCGGCTCAAGCAGGTTGTGCCCGCCCACCTCCTGCAGGCTGCCGCCGACAAAGGCCACGTCCGCACAGGCGTAGAAGCTGGTCAGCTCGCCCAGGGTATCGATCACGAATACCGCATCGCCCGCGTCCGGTTCCCGGGTCAGGGTGCGGGTGGCCGTGCGCAAGCCGGCCTCCACCGCCTGCTGGGTCACGGCGCGGAACCGCTCCGGGTGGCGCGGCGCCCACAGCAGCAGCAGTTCCGGCCAGCGCTTGCGCAGCCGGGCGTGGATCGCCAGCACCGCCGCCTCCTCGTCCACGTGGGTGCTGGCGGCGATCCAGACCGGCCGCTCGCCGGAACGTTCGCGGAACTGGCGCGCGAACGCCTCCAGCTCCGGGTCCACGGCGATGTCGTACTTCAGGTTGCCGGTGACCTCCACCTGGTCCTCGCGCGCGCCCAGGCGCCGGAAGCGCCTGCCGTCCTCGGCCGACTGCGCTGCGATCACCCGCGCGCTGCGCAGCGCCCGCGACACCAGCGGCCGCAACGCCCGGTAGCCGCGCAGCGAGCGCGCCGACAGGCGCGCGTTGACGATGTACACCGGCACGCCGTAGTCGCGGCAGCAGAACAGCAGGTTCGGCCACAGCTCGGTTTCCACGATCAGGCCCAGCTGCGGCTGGAAGTGGTCCAGGAACCGGTGCACCGCCCCGGACAGGTCGTAGGGCAGGTAGACGTGCTCGACCCGGTTGCCCCACAGCCGGGACACCCGCGCCGAGCCGGTCGGAGTGATGGTGGTGACCAGCAGGCGCATGCCCGGGCGCTGCTCCAGCAGCGCGTCGACCAGTGGCGCGGCGGCATTGACCTCGCCCACCGACACCGCGTGTATCCACAGCGTCGCCCGGTGCGGCTCGTCCGAATACGATGCGTAGCGCTCGCCCCAGCGCTGGAAGTATTCGACCTGGCGGAAACCACGCCAGATCAGGTGGTACACGGTCACCGGCACCAGGACGTAAAGCGCGGCCGAATACAGGCCGCGCAGCAGGCGTTCGACGAAGGCTTCGCGCATCGGGCAAGGATACCCGCAAGGCCGGCCCGCGGCCCTCTACAATCCACCCATGACCCGGCGCGACCCCACCCCTTCACCGCCCCTGGCACCGCGCCACTGGCTCACCTGGTTCGGCATCGGCCTGGCGGCGGCGGCCGCGCGCCTGCCGTGGTCGCTGCAGCGAGGGCTGGGCCGTGCAATCGGCGCAATCCTGCGCGTGGTGTTGCGCAGGCGCCGTGCGATCGCCGCGCGCAACCTGGAGCTGTGCCTGCCCGGGCTTGAACCGGCGGCGCGCGCGCAACTGCTGCGCGAGCACTTCGCCTCGCTGGGCATCGGGCTGTTCGAGTTCTCGCGCGCGTGGTGGGGTTCGGTCGCGCCGCTGCGACGCGGCCTGGTGGTGGAAGGGCTGGAGCACATGGAGGCAGCGCGCGCGGACGGGCGCGGAGTGATCATGGTTTCCGGTCATTTCACCACCCTGGAGGTCTGCGGCCGGCTGATGTGCGACCACGTGCCGCTGGCCGGCATGTACCGCCCGCACGCTCAGCCGGCGATGGAGTGGGCGGTACTGCGCGGGCGGGCGCGCTACGCGGCGGCGATGTTCCGCAAGCAGGACGTACGCGGCAGCGTCCGCCACCTCAAGCGCGGCGGCCTGCTGTGGTACGCGCCGGACCAGGACCCCAGCCGCGGCGACGCGGTGTACGTGCCGTTCTTCGGCCAGCCCGCGCACAGCCTGACCTCCACCCACCAGCTTGCGCGCATGTCCGGCGCCGCGGTGCTGCTGTTTCAGCACGAACGGCGCGACGACGGCGGCTACACCCTGCGTCTGCGACCGGCCTTCGAGGAATTCCCGTCACGCGACGCGACCGCGGATACGGCTCGCGTGATGGCCGGCATCGAAGACATGGCCCGCGCCGCCCCCGCCCAGTACCTGTGGATCCACCGCCGCTTCAAGCGCCGCCCGGACGGCACCGACGTCTACGCGTGATCCTGCGCCCCGGTGGCGGCTGGATCCGGCGGGTCGCGGGCCAGCAGGCTGCCGGCGTACAGCGCGGCCAGCATCAGGGTCAGCCCGCCCCAGAAGGTTGAATAGAACGCCAGGTGCGTGTTGAGCGGGAATACGGTCACCGCCAGCGCCAGCATCGCCGGGCGGGCGCGGTCGCGCGCAGCCAGGTCCGCATAGCGCCACGCGCGCCAGGCCAGCGCCGCGCCGGCCAGCCACAGCAGCAGGCCGAGAATGCCGGTTTCGCTGAGCACCTCGAGCACGATCTGGTGCGCATGGAAGGCCGGGCCTTCGCCCCAGGCGGGCAGCTGGCCGGGATTCGGGTCGCAGTCCGGGTAGGCAGTACGGAAGCCGCGCACGCCGACGCCGTTGACCGGGCTCTCGCCGACCATGCACAGCGCCGCGCTCCAGATCGTCAGCCGCCCGGACAGCGCCATGTCCACGCCCGACTCGTCGGCGGTAGCCAGCTGCGCGGTCCGCTCCACCCGGTCGCGCACCTGCGGAGAGAGCAGGGTCAGCGCGGTCAGCACCACCGCCCCGCCGGCGAACACCGCCAGCATCCGCTTCCAGCCCAGCAGCCGCCAGCCGGAAAACACCAGCACCAGGGCGAAGGTGACCCACGAGGCCCGCGCGCCGGCCAGCAGCACGACGATCCCGATCGCGGCGGCGCCGGCAACCCAGCCGCCAGTGCCGAACCGCCGCGCCAGCGGGAACAGCAGGAACGGTGACAGGCTGGCCAGCACCAGGCCCAGCTTCAGGTTGCAGGGACCGAGGATGCCGCCCAGGCGGTCGACTTCGGCCACGTCTTCGGCCGAGCACATCGGCCCGCCGCTGATGGCCTGCTTGGCGGCGTCGATGCCGAAGAACAAGGGGCTGGTGCCGAAGAACGCCTCGGCCAGGCCATCCACGGTCCACACCGCGACGATCACCGCCAGGCCGATGAAGGTGATCCGCCGCCCGCGCGCGTTGGCCACCGCCGAGGCGACCAGCCACAGGAACGGCAGGTAGCGCAGGTCCACGATCGCCTCGCGCATCGCCCGGCTGCCGTCCACAGCGCCGATCACCGAGAACACTTCCGGCAGCCAGTAGGCACAAAACAGCACGCTGGTCAGGGCCCAGGCCTGCACGCTCAGCAGCGCGGTGCCGTGGGCGAAACGCGCCCGCAGCAGCAGGAAGATCGCCACCAGCGCGCCCAGCACCATCACCCCCTCGGCGTAGCCGGGCGCCGGCCACAGGGCCACGAATGCAAGGACGAAGTGCGGCGACCAGCGCCAGCCCGGCGCGCCGGCGGTGGGATCAGCGGCTGATGAGTTCGTCATAGACGGCAAGCGTGGCGTCCTGCATGGCGGACAGGGTATAGGGGATGGTAGCCGGTGGCGCGGGCGGAGTTTCCAGCAGTTGCCAGGCGCGGGCGGCCAGCGCGTCCGGCTCGAACGGTGCAACCGCGCCGGCCGGCTGCAGCTCGCGCAGCAGCTCGCCGACGCCGCCGTGGTCCCAGCCCAGCACCGGCCGGCCCGTCGACAGCGCCTCGACCACGGTGCGGCCGAAGGCCTCGGGCTTGCGCGAAAGCTGCAGCACCAGGCCGCTGGCCGCGTAGGCGCCTGCGATCCGGTCGGTGGCCTGCGTCATCGCCAGCGCGCCGTCGACGCCCAGCGCGGTGGCCTCACGATCCAGTTCGTCCATGTAGCGCTCACGCCCCGCTTCACGCGCGCCCGGCATCCACAGTCGCGCATCCGTACCGTCGGCGCGCAGCGCGGCCAGCAGCGCCAGCGCATCGGCATGGCCCTTGAGCCGTGTGCCGCGCCCGGGCAGCAGCAGCAGCGGCCCCTCGCCGGCCAGCTCCGGGAACCGCTCCGCCACCTGCGCGCGCGCGCCGCGATCGGAACGCGCCCGGCGCGGGAAGGCCTGCGGATCGATCCCGCGCGGAACCACCCGCAGGCGCTCCGGGTCGGTGCGCGGGTAATGTTCAAGCACGTAGTCGCGCACCGTCCGCGACACACAGATGGCGCGCTCGCCGCGGGCCATGATCGCGCTGTAGCGGGAGGGCGAGTTGAGCCCGTGCACGGTGGTGACAAAGCGCGGGCGCCGCGCCGGCGGCATGCCTTGGAGCGCGCGCCAGCCGATCCACGCCGGCAGCCGCGAGCGGGCATGCACGATATCCACGTCCAACCCTGCGAGCAGGCGGCGCAGCGTCCAGATATGGCGCAGCGTGAGCGGCGACTTGCGGCCGATATCCAGCGTCACGTGCTCGGCGCCGGTGGCCTCCAGCGCCGGCAGCAGGCGGCCGCCGGCCGACACCACCACCGCGCGGTGGCCTGCGCGCACCAGCGCGTCGGCAATCTCGATGGTGGAACGCTCCACACCGCCGGATTGAAGCGCCGGCAGCAGCTGGACCACGGTCAGGCGCGGACGGCCGGGCATGGCGGCATCCTTCCGCGCGGCGGCTGGCTCAGTCCACCAGCACGAAGTGGGCGCTGCAGTACGGACAGTCGGCCTCGCCACCCTCGGTCTCGATCGGCAGGTACACGCGCGGATGCGAGTTCCACACCGCCATCGAAGGCAGCGGGCAGCTCAGCGGCAGGTCGCCGCGACGGATCTCGTAGGTCTGGCGGGCGTTGGCCTGCTCGGAAGGTGCGGGAACTGCGGACATGGCGTGGCACGCGTCAATGGACCAGGCGCCAGTTTAGCCGATCCAGCCCCGCACCCTGGCCCGGCGCGCATACCAGAACAGGAAGCCGCAGATCGCGATCAGCAGCACCGCCATCGGCAGCCCGGCCACGCCGGATAGCTGCCAGGCCGGGGTGAACGCGTAGACCCCGCCCATCTGCACCACCACGCCCAGCAGCGAGATGGCGAATGCCCCCACCGCCCAGCCCTTGCGCAGCAGCAGGCCGAACGACCCGATGAGCCCGCCGAACACCCCCATGGCATAGGTGATCGCCAGCCATCCCGGCATTGCCTGATAGACAAGCTGCTGTTCGGGCGGCATCGCCGCGATCTGTTCGGGCGTCAGGCCCGTCTGCATGATGAACATCACCACGCCCACCAGGTTCCAGAACAGCGCGACCCAGCCGATCACGCGCAGACTCGCCGGTGCTTTTGCGTTCGTCATGATTTCCTCCCTTGCCGCCCAGGCGCAGTCTACGCTGCCCTGTTTCCCCGCAACAGCAACTTCCGCAGTCCCTCTACAGCCAGCCTTTCTGCCGCGCCAGCCGGTGGGCCTCGATGCGGTTGCCCACCCCCAGCTTGCCGATCGCCTCGGACAGGTAGTTGCGCACCGTGCCCTGCGAGAGGCTGAGCCGCGCAGCGATTTCCCCGGCCGAACGGCCCTCCCCGGCCAGCCGCAGTACCTGGCGCTCGCGGTCATTGAGCGGATCCGCCTCCGACCAGGCTTCCAGCGCGAGCTGCGGATCAATCGCGCGGCCGCCGCCGTGGACCTTGCGCAGGGCCGCGGCCAGTTCTTCAGACGGCGCGTCCTTGAGCAGGTAGCCCGACACCGCGGCATCGAGCGCACGCCGCAGGTAGCCGGCGCGGGCGAACGTGGTCACGATCACCACCTTCACCGGCAGCTCGTGGCGCTGGATGCGCTGGGCCAGCTCCAGCCCGGTCAGGCCAGGCATTTCGATATCGGTGACCAGCAGGTCCGGGTTGAGCCGCTGCACCTCCCGCCAGGCCGCCTCACCGTCGGCGCAGGCGCCCAGCACCTCGATGTCAGGCTCCAGGCCAAGCAGCGCAGACAGCGCGCCGCGCACCATGGCCTGGTCCTCGGCAAGCAGGATCCGGATCATCCGCGCAAGCTACCAGACCCCACGGGTACGAGCGCGCCATGCGCGCGCCTACACCCGGGGAGCATCATCGTTGGCTGCCAGCGGCAGGCGCGCCTCGACGCAGGTGCCGTGCTCGACGCCCGGACCGATCCGCAGGCTGCCGCGCGCCGCCTCCAGCCGCTCGCGCATGCCGGCCAGCCCGTTGCCGGGGACGAGCGCGCCGCCGCGGCCATCGTCCTTGATCCGCAGCACCGCCTCCCCGCCCTCGACCGACAACCTGACCTTCGCCGAACTCGCACGGGCATGGCGCTGAATGTTGGTGACCGCTTCGCGCACCGTCAGCGCCAGGATCGACTCCACCCCGGGCGGCAGCGCGGAATGATCGCCGCCCCCGCCAATCTCGTAGCCGAAGTCCACGCCGTCCGTCTCCAGCAGCAGCCGCGCCGCGGCCAGCTCGGCCGCCAGCCCAGCGGCGCGGATGCCGCTGACCGCGCGCCGCACCTGGTCCAGCGCCTGTCGCGCCCCGCTCGCCACCTCCTCGATCTCGCGCCGCGCCGCGGCCGGATCGCGCTCGACCAGGCGCGCGGCCAGGTCCGACTTCAGCGCCACCATCGACAGCGTGTGGCCCAGCAGGTCATGCAGGTCGCGGCCGATGCGCTCGCGCTCGGCGGTAGACGCCAGCCGCCGGACCTCCTCGTGCGACAGCTTCAGCGCCGCGTCCTTGCGCTGGTTGTCGCGCTCGACGTGGATCAGCGGGCCGATGATCAGCACCACCAGCGGCATCCAGGCCACCACCTGCCAGGGATAGCCGAGCCACAGCGCGTAGCCGACGAAACCGGCAGCCAACGCCAGCAGCCGGGCCAGGGTGGCGAACAGCGAGCGGTTACCGTGGATGTGCAGGTACACGCAGCCGAACACGAAATAGCTCATGCCCGCCGGATACCAGCGCAACAGCACGACGCACAGCACGATCATGCCCACCGCCGGCCGCCACGCCGCTCGCGCCGGCGCCGTCAACGCCCGCGCAAACAGCAGCAGGAACAGCGGATAGGACACCGCCGTCAGCAGCAGCCAGCGCTGGCTGTAGCCGCCCGGGCCAAAGGCGGGGGTAATGAACACCCACGCCGTCCACGCCACGTGCATGATTTCGGTCCACGCCGACCTGCCCTGGCGCAGGGTCCAGCCGATCAGTGAATCCGGAGCCGGTGCAAACCAGCGCGCAGCGGTGGCGGCGATGGCCATCAGCAGTCCCTCCGTGCAGCGACGCGCCTCATGGCCTCAGCGCAACTCCACATGGTCGAGGAAAAACTCGAACGTCCCGGCCGGCTGCCCGGCGGTGAAGGCGATCCCGCGCAGCTGGGACAGGTCCGCGCCGGGGAAATCGGCCAGTGCCAGCCTCACCTGGGTCCATTCCGGGCCTGCCTGGAACGCCAACACGCTCGGCATGCCCTGCACGGACGGCCCGGAGAACAGCATCGCGCTGTAACTGCGGCCGTCGCCGCGGACCTGGAACACCAGCTCCGCACGGGCGGAGAAATCCACCGGCTGCATCGGCTCGTCGGCCGGGAAGAAGATCACCCCGGCCCAGGGGAAGGCGAACCCGGGCCGTACCTGGCCGGTGACCTCCAGCGCCCCGCCCGAGCCGTTGGCCCCGCCCGACACCAGCCGGTGCTCCACGGTCGACGCGCCGCCGGCCATCTGGTCGGTGGTCGCCTGCCAGCTTCCAAACTCTGCCGCGATCTCGTCGCCGTCGAAGTCCGCCACCAGGGTCTGCTCCGGCGCCGCCTGCGCGGCGACCGCGCCGGCGGCCGGGTCGCGCTGGATCGGGTAACCGTTCTTCCACACCTCCGCGATCGCTCGGGTAGCGGAGATGTCGGCCAGCGGATTGCCTTCGACCAGCAGCAGGTCGGCGCGCATGCCGGTGGCGATGCGGCCACGGTCGTTGATGCCAAAGCGCTTCGCCGGCAGCGCGGTGGCAGCGGCCAGGGCCTGCGCCGGCGACAGCCCGGCGCGCACCAGCATCTCCAGCTCGCCGTGCATGCTCACCCCGTGCGCGGTACCGGGATTGGGGGCGTCGGTCCCGGCGAGGATGGGGACGCCGGCCGCGTGCAGGGCGCGCACGCTCTGCAGCGCGCGCTCGAACTGCTTGCTGCGCCCGGCCAAACCCGGGATGGCCGCCCCCAGCGTTGCCTGCTGTTCGGCGGTCAGCATCGGTGCAAGGCGGGAATCGGCCTGCAGTCCCGCGCCTTCGCCTTCGCCGGAGAACGACGCCACCACCGACAGCGTCGGCACCACGAACGCATCGCTCGCGCGCGCGGCTTCGACGAATGCCGGGTCGGCCACTTCATCACCGAAGATGTGCACCAGCCCGTCCGCCCCGGCGTCGATCGCGTGGCGCGCATCCTCCAGCGTCGATGCGTGCACCACGGCCAGCCGGTCGCCGGCGTGCGCGGCGGCGATTGCCTGGGTGACCTGTTCGGGCGCCAGCGTCGGCAGCGTCGGCGCGCCCGGATACGCGCTCATGTCCTCGACGATGAGCTTGATGAAGTCGACACCCTCCCCGATCCGCTCGCCGATGAAGGCGGCGACGTCGGTATCGGCATCCACGGTCGGCACCGGGAAGCCGTACTGGGTGCCGTGCCCACCCGGCGCGGTGATCGCATGGCCCGCCGCCCACAGGTCTGCCTGGCCGGTATCGCCCAGCGACTGGCGCTGGCCACGCAGCGCCGGCAGCCGATCGACCATGCCGTGCATGTCGAAGGCGGTGGTGACGCCGAAACGCACGGCGTCGCGGCGTGCGTCGCCCCAGGCGTGTACGTGGGCATCGACCAGGCCCGGCAGCAGGGTCTTGCCGGCGCCGTCGATGACCGGCAATCCCTCCGGGACTTCGGCCTCGGCGCCCACCGACTCCACCAGTCCATCGCGCACCACTACCGTGGCCACGCCCAGGTCGCGCTCACCGTCGAACACGCGCGCGCCGCGGATGGCGAAGCTGTTGCCCGCCTGTCCGGCGGCCGGTTCGTCCGCCCCGCCGGGCCGGTCACCGGCGTTGCCCTGCAGCGCGACCGCCAGCCCAAGCGTTGCGGCCAGCGCGCCGAAGGCGATGATTTCAACCAGTCGATTCATGTCGGTACTCCCCGATCGCTGTTGTAGAGGCAAGGCTCAACCCGCTTCGGCCAGGCGGCGGCGCGCGAGCACGAAGAATGCGGTCGTCACCACCACCAGCACCGCCAGGTGCAGCCACGCGCTGTCCCCGGCGTCATGGCCCACGACCTTCATCGCGATCTGGCCCAGATGATACGCAGGCCATACCGGCGCGAGTCGGGCAAAAATATCCGGCAACACCGACAGCGGCATCCACAGCCCGGACAGGAACGCCATCGGCAGGAACAGCAGGTTGACCACCGCCACCGCGGCGTTGGCCCCGAACAGGCTGC
>JBQDAV010000033.1:9261-31140 GCA_052090405.1 Luteimonas sp. | reverse complement strand
TGGCGGCCGCAGGCCGACGCCGGGGGACATGGAGACTAAAGGGCACCCCCACCCGACGCCCCGCGGATCCGGACGTCGCACGTCAGCCACGCAGGGCCGACCTGCCAGCCACACCGCGTGACCCGGAACGCCGGGCCCCGAGCATCAGAACACCGACCCTTCAGGCCTAGGACTTCCCCGGCGCCATCTCGCCGTCGGAAACGGCCGCCGAAGCCTCGGGGGCACGCTCGCTGGGTAGCTTCGCTTCCTCCCTGATCAGCTTCCACGCACTGAAGGTCATGCCCGATGCGATCAGCAGGCCGGCGCCGAACACCGCGTTCGGGCCGAAACCGGCCAGCAGCTTGTGCACCCAGACGAAGGTGAGGTCGCCGCCACGGTAGATCACGGTGTCGATCGCGGCGCCAGCCTTGTAGCGCCACTCGCGCCCCACCCGGGTGTAGATGGTCTCGCGCGCCGGCTTGGCCAGCGAGAACTCGCTGGCCCGGGTGACCACTTGCACGATCGCCACGATCACCGGCAGCGGCGAGGCCGAGAGGATCGAAAAGCCCAGGATGATCGCGGCGCCGGGGATCAGCAGCGCCGGGGCAACGCCGAAGCGGGACATCAGCGCGCGGGTGATCAGCAGCTGCACCACCAGGGTCAGCGAGTTGACCGCCAGGTCCAGGGTGGCGAAGAACGCGGCGCGCTCCTCGGCGCTGGTGAACATCGTGCGGGCGATCCGGTTCTGCTCGTTGTACAGCAGCGTGCCCACGCCCACGCCCAGCACCACCATCAGCGCCAGCCAGCGCAGCAGCGGCTCCTTCAGCACCAGCTTCAGCCCCGCCAGCACCTCGCCGCCCATCGGCACCTCGCCGCTGGCCTGGCTGCGCTGGACCTCGCGCAATACCGCGTAGCGGCGCAGGCGCAGGATGCAGACCACGCACACCGTCAGCAGCGCGCAGGAGATCAACATCATGTTCGGGATCCCGACCTGCTGCACCAGGGTGCGCGTCAACACCGGACCGAGGAAGGCGCCGACGGTGCCGGCCGCGCCGATGTAGCCGTAGTAGCGGCGCGCCTCGACGTTGGTGTAGACGTCGGCCATGAAGCTCCAGAACACCGCCACCGCGAACAGGTTGAACACCGTCAGCCAGAGGATGAAGGCCAGCCCGCGGCCGGGCATGCCGCTGTCGAACATGGCGTAGAACAGCAGCAGCGTGACGATGAAGAAGCCGTAGATCACCGGCAGGAACACCCGCCGCGCGAAGCGACTGACCAGCCAGCCGTACACCGGCTGCAGGGCCAGCATGATCAGGAACACCGCGGTGAAAATGAACTGCAGCGTGAACTCGCCGATGGCGACGCCACGGTCGGCGAAGAAGGCGATCAGGCCGGGCGGAAACACCGCCTGCACGTCGCTGGAGGCGGCCATCGCCTCGCGTACCGGCCGCAGCACGTAATAGCCGCTGAGCAGGCAGAAGAAATACAGGAACGACCACAGCAGCGGCGGCGACGCCGACAGCGCCGAACGGAAGCGCGCGATGCGGGAGGTCGATCGATCTGGACTCGTCACGGCATGCGGCGGGTTGGGCGATCCGGGCACGGTAGCCGATGCGCCGCGTCAACGGCAATCGCGGTCAGGGCGCCTTCGGTCCCCGGGCAGCGGACGCAGCGTCCACCTGGTATTCCTTCTCGTCGATGAAGGACGAGCCGACCAGGCGGTTGATGTCGTTCTTGAGCCCCACCCGCACCGCGTTTTCCTTGCCGACCGCGCAGGCCAGGCGGATGAATTCGTCGTCGAAGTCCTTCGCCGCCTCGCGGTCGCGCAGGCCGTCCTGGACGTCCCACATCGCCTCGTTGGCCGCCTTCAGCCGGTGCTTGAGTTCTTCCACGCCCGGGTGGCGATCGCGCAGGCCGTCCCAGATCGCGGCCAGCCCTTCCAGCTCCACTTCCACGTTGCGACGTTTTCCATCATCGGCGATGCGCTCGGACTTGATCTCCAGGATGGTGATCTTGTCCAGCAGCTCGCCGATCGACATCGGCATCAGGATCGAACCCAAGGCATCATCTCCGGGGCCAGAGTGGAGCGGGTGAAGGGAATCGAACCCTCGTCTTAAGCTTGGGAAGCTTCTGCTCTACCATTGAGCTACACCCGCCCGTGGCGCGCAGTCTAGGGCCGGCAGGCGCGCTTTGCCAAGCGCCGCGGGCCAATTGCCACGCCGGCACGGGCCGTTGAATGCCGCGAAACCGGCGCGGAAAATCCCCGATCCGGGCCGTAACACTCCATACGGCCTTGGATGGAAAGGCCGGTTCTGGTAACATGAACGCGTTCGGTCCCACCTGCCCACCCGTTTTACCTTTCGCTGCGGCAGGCGGCGGACCCCCACAACCAGGCGCGCGATCGAGTCCGCTCTCGCGCCGCACTGCGCTTGTGATCACTCCCGATCGTTTGCGTGCCCAGGACCCACTGCCGGTCCTTTTTTTCGTGCGCGCGTTTGTGCCGCGCATGTTCGCGAGCCCGTTCGCCGGGCCTGCGCGGCGCTTTGCGCCATCCGGCCGGCAGCCAGCAATCCGATAAAACCAGGAGGATTCCCCGCCCATGCGAGAAGATCAGCCACGACCTCATCCATTCCCGGAACAACCGCTGCCGCCTTGGCGGCGCGCCGTGATCAAGATCGGCAGCAGCCTGCTGACCGACGGCCGCGGCAATCTCGGCAGGCACAACGCCGCCGCGCTGGCCGCCCTGGTCGCCCGCTTCCGCGCGCAGGGCCGCGAGGTGCTGCTGGTGTCCTCGGGCGCAGTCGCCGCCGGCCGCGGCCTGGTGGCGCGGCGCCGCGGCGGCCTGGTGCAGCGCCAGGCGCTGGCCTCGCTGGGTCAGACCCCGATGCTGGCGCTGTGGCAGGACCTAGTGGAGCAGCCTGTGGCCCAGGTGCTGCTGAGCCATGACGACCTGCGCAACCGCCGCCGCTATCTCAACGCCCAGGCCACGCTGCACGAGCTGCTGCGCAGCGGCGCGCTGCCGATCGTGAACGAAAACGACACCGTGGCCATCGACGAGCTCAAGCTCGGCGACAACGACAACCTGGCCGCGGCCGTGGCCACCCTGGTCGACGCCGACGTGCTGTTGATCGCCACCGACATCCACGGCCTGTACACCGGCCATCCGGTGCGCGACCCGGACGCGGTGCCGCTGCCGCTGGTGGAGGCGATCACCCCCGAAGTAGTGCGCATGGCCGCCGGCGGCGCCGGCAAGCTCGGCACCGGCGGCATGGCGACCAAGCTGGAGGCGGCAAGCAAGGCCGCCGCGGCCGGCATCGATACCGCGCTGTTCTGCGGCCACGATGCGCGCGCGCTGGACGCGCTTTCCAACGACCACCTGCTTGGCACCCTGATCCCCGCGCACGGCCCGCGCCTGCTGGCGCGCAAGCTGTGGCTGCGCCACCAGCCGGCCAGCCGCAACCGCGTGCGCATCGACGACGGCGCCTGCCACGCGCTGTCCGAATGCGGCGCCTCGCTGCTGCCCGGCGGCGTGACCGGCGTTGAAGGCGACTTCAGCAGCCGCGCCGTGGTCGACCTGGTGAGCCAGCAGGGCCGGCGCATCGGCCGCGGCCTGGTCCAGTACCACGCCAGCGACCTGCAGCGCATTGCCGGCTGCCACAGCCAGGAAATCGAGGACGTGCTCGGCTTCCACAACGGCCGCACCGTCGTCCGCCGCGACGACATGGTCCTGCTCGACCACGCCGCCGCGACCCCCCATTGAAAGAGGTAACCCCCATGTCCTACATCCGCTCACTCGCCGAGCGCGCGCGCGAAGCTTCGCACGCGATCGCCGCGCTTGAACCCGAACGCCGCGCCGCGCTGCTGCGCGCGATGGCCGCAGCCGTCAATGGCGGCCGCGCCGACATCCTGGCCGCAAACGCTCGCGACATGCAGCGCGCCGAAGAAGCCGGCACCACCGGCGCCATGCTCGACCGGCTGAAGCTGGACGAATCGCGCATCGACGGCATCGTCCAGGCGATCGACGAAATCGCCGCCCTGCCCGACCCGGTCGGCCAGGTCACCCGCAGCGAGACCCACGCCAACGGCATGACCGTTGAAAAGGTGCGCATCCCGCTGGGCCTGATCGCGATGATCTACGAGGCCCGCCCCAACGTGACCGCCGACGCCGCCGCGCTGTGCCTGCGCGCGGGCAACGCGGTGCTGCTGCGCGGCGGCTCGGAGGCGCGCGAGAGCAACATCGCCATCGCCCGCTGCCTGCACGCAACGCTGGCCGAATTCGACGTGCCGGCCGAGGCCGTGGCGCTGGTGGAGGACACCGCGCGCGAGCACGTGCTGGAACTGCTGCAGCTCACCGACCTGGTGGACCTGGCGATCCCGCGCGGCGGCGAGCGGCTGATCCGCTTCGTGGCCGAGAACGCGCGGGTGCCGGTGATCAAGCACTACAAGGGCGTATGCCACCTGTACGTGGACGCCGCCGCCGACCCGGCCGCCGCGGTGCGCCTGGCGGTGGACGCCAAGTTGTCGCGCCCGGGCGTGTGCAACGCGCTGGAAACCCTGCTGGTGCACGCCGACATCGCCGAATCGTGGTTGCCCGACGCGCTGGCCACCCTGGCCCGCGGCGGTGCGGAGATCCGCGGCTGCGAGCGCACCCGCGCGCTGTTCCCCGACGCCAAGGCCGCCACGGAAGAGGACTACGACGCCGAGTACCTGGCGCCGATCCTGGCGGTACGGGTGGTCGACTCCATCGACGACGCCATTGCCCACATCCAGCGCTACAGCTCCGACCACACCGAGACCATCTGCACCACCGACCAGGCCGCGGCCGACCGCTTCGTGCGCGCGATCCGCAGTTCGGCGGTGATGGTCAACGCCTCCTCGCGCTTCAACGACGGCGGCCAGCTCGGCCTGGGCGCGGAGATCGGCATCTCCACCACCCGCCTGCACGCCTACGGCCCGATGGGCCTGGAATCGCTGACCATCGAACGCTGGGTAGTGCGCGGCGACGGCCAGGTGCGGCACCCGGAAGTGCAGCAGCCGGAGCAGGCGGCGAAGGCCGCCTGACCGCCGGCGGGGCCGCTCAGAATCCGCGGCCCAGGCTGAGGAACACGGCGGTGTTGCCACCGCCGTCATACCCGACCGTGCCGCTGACGCCGACGTTGGCGTCCAGCCCGAACAGCGCGGTGCGGGCGCCCAGGGTCACGGTGCCGTAGCTGTCGTCGGTACCGTACGTGGGTACCGCGTACGGGCCGCTGGCGGCCATGGTCTGGGCGATGGCGAAGGCCTCCTCCGGCGCATCCTCCAGCTCGCTGTCCCAGGTGAACCGCGCGTACGGACGCAGCGGGCCGTCGCCGGTCACCGCCAGCTGCCAGCCGACGCTGGCAATCAGCGAATCGAAGTCCTGGTCCGGATAGGCCAGCGAGGTGGACAGCGTCGGATCGCTCTCGGCGAAGCCGTCCATCTCCACCTGCTGGAACACCAGTCCCAGCACCGGACCGTGGCTCACGCTGCCGCGCTGGAAGTTCCAGCCGCCATGCACGGCCGCGGTCAGGCTCTCGCCATCGGTGGAGCCGTGGTGGCCGCGCTCACCCTGCCCCAGGCGTACCCGGCGCTGGCTTTCGAAGTCGAGTTGCGACCAGGCGAGCTGGCCGTTCACCCACGCGCCGCCGTCGCCGTACCAGCCGGCGAAGCCGCCGATGGTGAGGTCCTCGTGGCGGAAATCGCCGCGGCTCAGGCCCCAGTCCTGGCGGGTCTCGCCGTAGCCGCCAAAGGCGCCGAACACGGCGTTGCCGTGCACCCAGTCCAAGCCGACCGTCAGCGCCGGGCCGAAACCGTCGTGGAAGTCGCCGTCGCCGCGGCGCAGGTAGTTTCCGGCCACGTCGAACCACCAGCCGCCGGACTCGGGCAGCCCTTCCAGGTGCCAGGCCACCCGCTCGGCGCGCGCGCGCCCGGTCGCCGCCGCCGCCTGCGGCAGCGCCGCCACCAGCGCCGGCGCCTCCAGGATCGAGGCGGCGAAGTCGGCCAGCGCGGCGTGGCCGGCGTCGGTCGGATGCACGCCGTCGGCAAACAGGTGCGTGTTCGGCGCATCCGGGTGGCTGTAGCTGGCCGGACTGCAGGTCAGCGACTGGGCGGTGATCTGCGGCTCGCAGGCGGTGCCGGTGACGTTGGAGAGGCCAAACTCCGCCGGATTGGCGATCACCTCGCGCAGGAAACTGAAGGTATCCAGCGGGATCACCCGCAGGCCGTTGGCGGCCAGGCCGCCGAACAGCGCGTCGTTGTAGGCGGCGGTCAGCGCGGTGAGCTGTCCCTGCGCCTGCGGGCCCTGGGCGCGCGCCGCGGGGGTGATGCCCATGTCCGGCAGCGATGGCACCAGCACGTAGCGCGCGCCGGCGCCCTGCAGCGCGCCGACCAGGCCGATCTGGGTGCTGACGGCGGTGCCGATGGTCTGCTCGGGCGGCGCGCCGCTGGCAATCGCGAAAATGTCGTTGGCCCCGCCCCACACCGTATACAGCGCGCCCGGGTCCACACCGCCCGCGCCCATGAAGGACTGCACCTGACTGGCCACCGACGGCGTCGGGCCGAGCGCGCCGAACACATCCTCGGCCATGCGCGCGCCGCCGACCGCGTAGTTGTCACCGGACTGGCCATTGCCGTTGGCCGAAGCGTCGGTACCGTAGCGCTCGGCCAGGTGTTGCGCCCAGACCCAGCCCGGGTTGGTGGTGAACTGGCCGGTCACCGCCTGCACCTCCGGCGGCAGCAGCGGGCGGAAGAAGCCGGCATCGGTCAGGCTGTCGCCGAAGAACACGGTGCGGGAAAACTGGCTGTCGGCGGCAAGCGCCGGGATGGCGGCCAGCGCCAGCGCGCTGGCAAGTGCGGTGGGGACGAAGCGGCGCAGGGTCATGATTCCTCCTGAATCTGAATCGATGCGTGGGGCCTGCCGCATCACATACGGCGGCGGATGGTGGCGATCGTTCCATGATCGCCGCATGCACTCACGCCGCAGTGCGTCATCAAGCTGTCATGAATGGCCTGCAAGGGCGGAAACGGCGACAATGACGCCATGGAAATCATGCTCAACGGCGACAACCTGACAGTTGAAGACGGCTCCACCATCGCGGCCCTGATCCAGTCCCGCGGCCTCGGCGGCCGGCGGGTGGCGGTGGAGGTCAACGGCGAAATCGTGCCGCGCGGCCGCCACGAAGAACACGCGCTCGCCCCCGGCGACCGGGTCGAGATCGTCCAGGCGTTGGGCGGCGGGTAAGCCGGCCGGGCCCATCTGCGCGATAATCGCGCGATGACCGCACAAAACGCACCCGAAGACGCCCTTGTCATCGCCGGCAAGGCCTATGCCTCGCGCCTGCTCACCGGCACCGGCAAGTTCAAGGACCTGGACGAGACCGCGCGCGCCACCGAGGCCGCCGGCGCGCAGATCGTGACCGTGGCGATCCGCCGCACCAACATCGGCCAGGACCCCAACGAGCCGAACCTGCTCGACGTGCTGCCGCCGGACCGTTACACCATCCTGCCCAACACCGCCGGCTGCTACACCGCCGAGGAAGCGGTGCGCACCTGCCGCCTGGGACGCGAACTGCTCGACGGCCACCCGCTGACCAAGCTGGAGGTGCTGGGCGACAAGAAGACCCTTTACCCGGACGTGGTGCAGACCCTCAAGGCGGCAGAGATGCTGGTCGCCGACGGCTTCCAGGTCATGGTCTACACCAGCGACGACCCGCTGCTGTGCAAGCGGCTGGAGGAAATCGGCTGCGTGGCGGTGATGCCACTGGCCGCGCCGATCGGCTCGGGCCTGGGCATCCAGAACCACTGGAACCTGCGCGAGATCGTCGACAACGCCAAGGTGCCGATCCTGGTCGACGCCGGCGTGGGCACCGCCTCGGACGCGGCGATCGCAATGGAGCTGGGCTGCGACGGCGTGCTGATGAATACCGCGATTGCGGGCGCAAAGGAGCCGGTGCGGATGGCACGGGCGATGAAGCTGGCGGTGCAAGCCGGGCGCGACGCCTACCTGGCCGGCCGCATCCCGCGCAAGCGCTACGCCAGCGCCTCCTCCCCCGAGGAAGGACTGCTGGGGTGATGCCTCACCTCCTTCCCTGCAGTAGCGCGCCATGCGCGCGAAGCCGCGTGGCATGAACCAGACCGAGCGCGGCAAGCCATACACCGTCGACCCGGAACGCCGGCGGGTGCGCAGCTTCGTGCTGCGCCAGGGCCGCTTCAGCCCCGCCCAACAGCGCGCGTTCAACGAACTGTGGCCACGCTTCGGGCTTGATTACCAGGGCTCGCCGCGCAACTTCGACGCCGCCTTCGGGCGCAGCGCGCCGCGGGTGCTGGAGATCGGCTTCGGCAACGGCGAGGCGCTGCGCTACGCGGCCGCCCGCGATCCGGACCGCGACCACGTCGGCATCGAGGTGCACGCCCCGGGTGTGGGCCGGCTGTTGAACGCGCTGGCCGAAGACGATGCGCGCAACGTGCGCCTCTACCACCACGACGCGGTGGAAGTACTCGGGCACGAGATCGCCGACGCCAGCCTGGACGAGGTCCGGATCTACTTCCCCGATCCGTGGCACAAGAAGCGGCACAACAAGCGCCGCCTGGTGCAGCCCGACTTCGCCGCGCTGCTGGTGCGCAAGCTGGCACCGGGCGGCCGCTTGCACCTTGCCACCGATTGGCGGGACTATGCAGAGCACATGTGGGACGTGCTCGATGCCAACGGGGGACTGCGCAACCGCGCCGGGGACCGGGGGCACCTGCCGCGGCCCGACTGGCGACCCCAGACCCACTTCGAAACCCGCGGCCAGCGCCTGGGCCACGGCGTCTGGGATTTGATCTACGACCGCACCTGACCTGCTGAGACCGACAACCGGGCATGGACACCGCTCTCGCGCTCACCACCGATATGCAGATCGTCCTCGGTCTGGTGGCGCTGACCATGGTGCTGTTCCTGTTCCAGCGGGTGCGCGCGGACCTGGTGGCGCTGGTGGTGCTGGTGCTGCTGGGCCTGACCGGCCAGGTCGCGCCGGAAGACGTGTTCAACGGCTTCTCCTCCAACGCGGTGATCAGCGTGATCGCCACCATGATCCTGGGCCTGGGCCTGGACCGTACCGGCGCGCTCAACCGCCTGGCCGGCTGGCTGCTGCGGCGCGCGCGCGGGGTGGAGGAGCGGCTGCTGCTGCTGACCGCGGGGATCGCCGGCATGAACTCCTCGATCATGCAGAATCCGTCGGTGATGGCGCTGTACCTGCCGGTGATCTCGCGGCTGTCGTCCCGCACCGGCATCAGCCTGTCGCGGATGCTGCTGCCGGTGGGCGTAGCAATCGTGATGGGCGGCACCCTGACCATGGTCGGCAACTCGCCGCTGATCATGCTCAACGACCTGCTGGTGTCGGCCAATGCCAACCTGCCCTCCGGCGCGGCCACGCTGACCCCGCTGAACATGTTCGCGCCGGCGCCGATCGGCCTGGCGCTGCTGCTGGCAGCGCTGGCCTACTTCCACTTCTGGGGCAACCGCCGGCTGCGCGGGGGCAAGGACGCCAGCGTCGCGCCGGGGCGCACGCAAAGTTATTTCGCGCGGGTGTACGGCATCGACGGCGACGTGTTCGAACTGGTCGTCACCGCCGACAGCCCGCTGGTGGGCATGACCTTCGGCGAGGCCGAATCGCTGCACAACGCGCCGGTGCTGCTGGCGCTCAAGGTCGAGGACCAGGCCCGGCTGGCACCCGCCGCCGACACCCGGATCTGGGTGGGCAGCGTGATCGGGGCGATGGGCACGCGCGAGCAGGTGACCGACTTCGCCCAGAACCAGTTCCTGCGCCTGAGCACCCGCCTGCGCCACTTCGGCGACCTGTTCAATCCCAGCCGCGCGGGCATCTCCGAGGCGGTGGTGCCGCCCAACTCCGACTTCGTCGGCAAGACCGCCAACGAGCTGCAGCTGCGCCGCCAGCACGGCCTGCGCCTGCTGGCGGTCAACCGCGACAAGGACACGGTGATCCGCGAAAACGTGCGCGACCTGGCGCTGCGCTCGGGCGACATGCTGGTGCTGCACAGCTTCTGGAAGAACCTGGCCCAGACCGCCACCGAGCGTGATTTCGTGGTGGTCACCGACTACCCCAAGGGCGAGCAGCGTCCGCACAAGTTCAAGATCGCGATGGCGATCTTCGCGGTGACGATCCTGATCGCGCTGTCGGGCAGCGTGCCCACCGCGATCGCACTGATGACCGGCGTGGCCGGCATGCTGGTCACCGGGGTGCTGAAGATGGACGAGGCCTACGGCGCGATCAACTGGAAGACCGTGTTCCTGATGGCCTGCCTGATCCCGCTGGGCTGGGCGATGGACAGCAGCGGCGCGGCGGCGTGGGTGGCCGGCGCCTCGATCGAGCAGCTGCCCTCCGGCCTGCCGGTATGGCTGATCGAGATTGCCGTGGCGATCCTCACCGCCAGCTTCTCGCTGGTGATCAGCCACGTCGGCGCGACCATCGTGATGGTGCCGCTGGCGATCAACCTGGCGCTGGCGGTGGGCGCGGACCCGACCTCGTTCGCGCTGATCGTGGCGCTGGCCGCGTCCAACAACTTCATGACCCAGTCCAACCCGGTGATGTCGATGATCACCGGACCCGGCGGCTACCGCGCAAAAGAGCTGTGGATCGTGTGCGGGCCGCTGTCGCTGATCTACATCGTGATCGTGGTGCTGATGGTCAACCTGCTGTTCTGATGCAGTAGCGAAGCAAGCTCCGCTCTACAGGGTGGCGGGAGTGGCCCGGGCCAGGACGACCTGGCCGTCACGAACGCTGACCGGCACCGCGCGCAGATGCTCGCCGCGGCAGGGGCCGGCGGTGCATTCGCCACCGGTGAGCTCGAAGCTGGCGCCGTGCACGGCGCACACCAGCAGGCCGTCCTTGGACTTCAGGAACTGCCCCGGCGCGAAGTCCAGGCGCCGGCCGGCGTGGGGGCAGATGTTGAGCCATGCGCGCACCACAGCGCCCTGGCGATGCACGATCAGCGATTCAACCTCGCCGTCGACCTCGGCCTCGACCTCGGCCAAACCGCCATCGGCAATCTTCTCCAGCGCGATCAGGGACACGTCCAATCCTCGACTCAACCCCGTCATTTAACGGGAAAATCACAAATTTCGGGGCCATGGAAACCATACTGTGCAGTCTCCGGCCGCGCGCCGCATTGTGTCACGAGCCCCGCACCAGATGACTCCACGTTTCCTGCAAAACCTGCTCCTGCGCTACCGCAGCGCCAGCTTTTCCGCCGTCTTTGCACCGCGCAAGCCCCGCCACCCGCTGGTCCGGATGCTGTTCGGCCTGGCCGGCATCGCCCTGCTGGCGGCGCTGCTGGTGTTCGGCGTGGTGATCGGCGCGGCAATGCTGGCGACGGGGCTGGTGATGCGCCTGCTGGGGCGGCGCCCGGCAGCGGCGACCACGCAGGATGGCGGCACGGTGCTCGACGGCGACTACCGCGTGGTCGACAAGCCACTGCTGCGCTGACACAGCCGGTGGCGGACCTGGTTCCAGCGTTCGAACCGCCGCGCATCCCGGTGCGCGGCGGCGGCACGTTCCCGGTCCGCAGGATCTACTGCGTGGGCCGCAACTTCGCCGACCACGCCCGCGAAATGGGCGCGCAGGCGCCGGCCTCGCCGGAAGCACGCGGCCGGCCGGTGCTGTTCGCCAAGCCGGCCGACGCCATCGTGCTGGACGGCCGGGTGCCCTACCCCCCTGCCACCTCCGAGCTGCACCACGAGGTCGAACTGACGGTGGCGATTGGTCGCGACGCCGGCCCCGGCGTCCTGGCATCGGCGGAAGCGCCGGAACTCGTGCTGGGCTATGGCATCGGCCTGGACCTGACCCGCCGCGACCTGCAGGCCGCGGCCAAGGCCGGCGGCCTGCCCTGGGACACCGCCAAGGGCTTCGACCATTCCGCCCCGGTGAGCGAACTGGTCCGCGCCGCAGATGCCGGCCCGCTGCAGGCACGCACCCTGTCGCTGCAGGTCAACGGCCAGCAGCGACAGTCCGCCCGCCTGGACCAGATGATCTGGAGCGTGGCCGATATCCTGCATGAGCTCTCGCACCTGTACCGCCTGCGCGCCGGCGACCTGGTGTTCATGGGCACCCCGGCCGGCGTGGCGGCGCTCCAGCCCGGCGACCGCTGCAGCGCGCGGCTGGACGATCTGCTGGCGCTGGACTGCGCTATCCTGCCTCCGCTTGCCTGATTCCGGAACGCGGGGACCGGATCACTCCGCCCACGCGCCGGCCCGTCACTTTTTGCAGGAGCCATGAATGAGCATTGCTTCGGAGTTCAAGGAATTCGCCATGCGCGGCAGCGTCGTCGACCTCGCCGTTGGCGTGGTGATCGGCGCGGCGTTCGGCAACATCGTCACCGCCTTCGTGGACAAGGTGATCATGCCGCCCATCGGGCTGCTGGTTGGTGGGGTGGACTTCGCCGACTGGGTCATCACCCTGCGCGAGGCCGCGGTGGACGCGGCCGGCGAGGAGATCCCGGCGGTGGTGATCGGCATCGGCGAGTTCCTCAACGCGGTGGTCCAGTTCCTGATCATCGCCTTCGCCATCTTCATGGTGGTCAGGGGCATCAACCGCCTGAACCGCAAGGCGGCCGAAGAGGATGAACCGGCCGCGCCGGAGGCGCCGTCCGAGGACGTGGTGCTGCTGCGCGAGATCCGCGATTCGCTCAAGGCGCGCTGAGCACGGGCGGGGCCACGGTCCCGCCGGATCCCACCGTTTCGGCAAGGCCGCGGGCTGCTAAGCTCGCGGCCTTCTTTCGTCTGTTGCCGGAGACTTCCATGCGCTTTGCGTCGCTGCTGCTCGCGCTCACCGTATCCATCCCTGCACTCGCCCAGGAACAGGCCCGGATCCCGGACGCTGCGCTTGAGCGGGCCGCCGAACTGCGCGAACAGGCATTGGCCGACGATACTTCCTGGCGGGTCACCGAATCGCTGACCACCGAAATCGGTCCCCGACTGCCCGGCAGCGAGGCCGACGCGCGGGCGGTGGCCTGGGCGCAGGCCAAGTTCGCCGAGCTGGGCTTCGACCGGGTCTGGACCGAGCCGGTCACCTTTCCCAAGTGGGTGCGCCGCGGTGAAAGCGCGCGGGTGGTGGGCGGCAGTGCGCAGCCGCTGGTGGTGACCGCGCTGGGTGGCAGCCCCGGGGGCGAGGTCGAGGCGCAGATCGTGCGCTTCGAGGACTTCGCCGCGCTGGAGGCCGCCCCGGAAGGTTCACTGCAAGGTCGCATCGCCTTCATCGACTACCGCATGGCCCGCACCGCGGACGGCAGCGGCTACGGCGACGCCGGGCCAACCCGCGGCAGCGGCCCGTCGGTGGCCAGCAGCAAGGGCGCCATCGGCTACCTGATGCGCTCGCTCGGGACCAGCCCGCACCGGGTCGCCAACACCGGCATCACCCGGTTCGCGGAAGGGGTGGAGCCGATTCCCGCCGCCGCGCTGTCGCTGCCCGACGCCGACCAGCTCGTGCGCCTGCTGGAACGCGGCCCGGTCACCGTGCACCTGGCGCTGGACGTCGGCTTCGAGGGTGAATACACCTCGCAGAACGTGATCGGCGAGATCACCGGCAGCGGCGACAGCGACGAGTTCGTGGTGATCGCCGCGCACCTGGACTCCTGGGACCTTGGCACCGGCGCCATCGACGACGCCTCCGGCGTGGGCATCACCATGGCCGCCGGACACCTGATCGGCCAGCTTGAGCAGCGCCCCGCGCGCAGCATCCGCGTCATCGCCTTCGCCAACGAGGAGCAGGGCCTGATCGGCGCCCGCCAGTACGCCCAGCGCCACGCCGACAGCATCGGCCTGCACCTGATCGCAGCCGAAAGCGACTTCGGGGCCGGCCGCATCTACGGTTTCAACACCGGCGCCCCGGAGCACGCGCGCGCAGCCACCCGGCAGATCGCCGAAGCGCTGGCGCCGCTTGGCATCCAGTACATGGAAGACGAAGGCGGCCCCGGTCCGGACATCATCCCGATGTCGCAGGCCGGCGTGACCTGGGCCTGGATGGGCCAGGACGGCACCCACTACTTCGACCTGCACCACAACGCCGACGACACCCTGGACAAGATCGACCCGCAGGCGCTGGCCCAGAACACCGCCGCCTACGTGGTGTTCGCCTACCTGGCCGCGGACGCCGAAGGCGACTTCGGCAGCGCGCCTGCAGAATAGGAACGTCGCCAGGCGGCGAGGAAGACGGCGGTGGCGGCCGCCACGTTGAGGCTTTCCACGTCGCCGGTTCCGGGAATCGACAGGCGCAGGTCGCAGGCGTCGGCGAGGGTTCGATCCATGCCGCCGCCTTCCGCGCCCATCACGTAGACCAGGCGTTCGGGCAGGGCCGCGGCGAACAGGTCGTCGCCGCCATCAACCACCGTGGCCGCCAGGCCGAAGCCGGCCTCGCGCAGCAGGCCGATCGCCCCGGCCTGCGGGCCCATCCGCACCAGCGGCACCGCCTCGGCGCCGCCCTCGGCCACCCGCGCCGCGGCACCCGACAAAGCCAGCCCGGAATCCTCCGGCAACAGCACCGCCGCGGCACCAAAATGCGCGGCCGAACGCAGGATCGCGCCAAAGTTGTGCGGATTGCCCACGCCGTCCAGCCACAGCAGGCACTGCGGCCCGGCGGCCAGCCCCGGCAACCATGCTTCCAGCGCAGGCACGGGTTCGCGCAGCACCTCGGCGACCACGCCCTCGTGGCGGCCGCTGCCAGCCAGGCGGCCCAGCTCCGCCTCCTCGTGTACCACCCGGTAGCCAACCCGGTTGGCCACGCACCATTTGAGCAGCGGCTGCAGGTCGGGAACCCGGGGACCGGTCAGGTACAGCTTGCGGATCGCCTGCGGCCGCCGCGAGAACACCGCCTGCACCGCGTTCATGCCGTACAGGCGCACCTCGTCGCGGCGGTCCGGCCGGGCCGCGGCCGGGCGTGTGGGCGCAGTCTCCCGCGCCTGGTCGTTACGCCGGGGGCGGAACGGTTCGCGCCGCGGCGGACGGCCACGGGTGCGCCACGGCCCGTCGTCGCCATCGCCGCCCCTGCCGGTCACTGCCTGTCCGCCCTGCCAATCCAGAAATCGGCGTTGCGGATCTCGAGCTTGAGCGGATCGAAGGTCGGGTCCAGCCCCATCTTCTTCTGCGCCTCATAGTCGCCCAGCGCCAGCATCGCCGGCTTCTGCAGTATCACGATGGCGATCAGGTTCAGCCACGCCATCAGGCCCACGCCGATGTCACCCAGCGTCCACGCCATCCCGGCGGTGCGCACGCAGCCGAAGGTGACCGCGGCCAGGATCGCGATCCGCAGCGCGAAGATCATCCACGGCCGGTGGATCCTGCGGTTGATGTAGGCGATGTTGGTTTCGGCCATGTAGTAGTAGGCAATGATCGTGGTGAAGGCGAAGAAGAACAGCGCCAGCGCCACGAAGCCCGCGCCATAGCCCGGCATCACCGATTCAACCGCGTACTGGGCGAAGCCCGGCCCGGCCTCGATCCCCGGCAGCGCCTCGGCCAGGAACTCGCCGCCGCGCCCGACCACGTTGTACATGCCGGTCGACAGGATCATGAAAGCAGTGGCCGAGCACACCAGCAGGGTGTCGACGTAGACCGAGAACGCCTGCACCAGGCCCTGCTTGGCCGGGTGCGAGACCTCCGCGGCAGCGGCATGGTGCGGGCCAGTTCCCTGGCCGGCCTCATTGGAGTAGATCCCGCGCTTGACCCCCCACTCGACCGCCAGTCCAAGCATGGCGCCGAAGCCGGCGTGCATGCCGAAGGCGCTCTCGATGACCAGCAGGAACATCGCCGGCACCGCGGACAGGTTGAGGAACATGATCACCAACGCGACCAGGATGTACGCCAGGGCCATGAACGGCACCACCAGCTCGGCAAAGCGCGCGATCCGCTTGACCCCGCCGAAGATGATGAAGCCCAGTCCGATCACCAGCACCACCGCGGTGGTGGTGGGCGGTAGGTCCCAGGCGTTGGTCGCGGCCGAAGCAATGCCGTTGGCCTGCACGCCCGGCATCAGGAACCCGGCGGCCACCACGGTGACCAGTGCGAACAACCATGCGTACCATTTCTGGCCCATGGCCTTTTCGATGTAATAGGCCGGCCCACCGCGGTAACGCCCCTGCTCGTCTTTCTCCTTGTAGATCTGCGCCAGGGTCGACTCGACGTAGGCGGTCGAGGCGCCAAGGAGCGCCATGACCCACATCCAGAACACCGCACCGGGCCCGCCGAACGCGATCGCGGTGGCGACGCCGGCGATGTTGCCGATGCCCACGCGTCCCGACAGCGACATTGCCAGCGCCTGGAACGAGGACACGCCGGCCGCGGAAGTGGTGCCACTCAGCAGCAGCCGCACCATCTCCGGCACCTGGCGGAACTGCACGAACCGCGTACGGATCGAGAACCAGAGGCCCGCGCCCAGGCACAGGATGATCAGGGGCATGCTCCACACATACCCGTTCAAGGCTTCGACAAACTGCTCCACGTGGTTCTCCCCGAACGTTGGAAATTACGGCTCGCAGCGCAGCGGCCGACCGGCCGATTCTCACCGATCGGCGGGCATCGGGAAACCGGCACGGCCATGTCGCTGCAATCAGCCCTGCCCGCTGACCTCGGGCGTGCTCGCCTCCAGCGCCTCGAGCCTGCGCGCCAGCGTCTCCGGCGAACGCGTGAACGGCGCCATCAGCGCATACAGCGCCGGCACCACGAACAGGGTCAGCAGGGTGGCGAAGGCCACCCCGGAAATGATCACCACGCCGATGGTGGCGCGGCTGGCCGAACCCGGCCCGCCGGCGACCACCAGCGGGATCATGCCCATGATGGTGGCCGCGGCGGTCATCAGGATCGGGCGCAGGCGCACCGCCGAGGCCTCGGCGATCGCCTCGAGCACATCGCGGCCCTGGTCGCGGAGCTGGTTGGCGAACTCCACGATCAGGATGCCGTTCTTGGCCGCCAGCCCCACCAGCATGACGATGCCGATCTGGCTGAACAGGTTGAGCGTACCGCCGGTGATCCACAGCCCAAGCAGCGCGCCCAGCACCGCCAGCGGCACCGTGAACATGATCACCAGCGGGTGCATGAAGCTTTCGAACTGCGCCGCCAGCACCAGGTACACGATCACCAGCGCCAGGGCGAAGGTCAGCATGATCGCGCCGCCCGCCTCCTGGAACTCGCGGGTCTCGCCCTTCCAGTCGATCTGGGCGTAGTCGGGCAGCTCCTCTGCGGCAACCTGGTAGGTCCAGTCGATCGCCTCGCCCATGGTGTAGCCCGGCGCCAGGCCGGCGCTGATGGTGATCGCGCGCAGGCGGTTGAAGCGGTTGAAGCTGCCCGGCTCGGCAACCTCGCTGAGCGTGACCAGGTTCGACAGCGGCACCAGCCGGTTGTCGCGGCCGCGCACCCAGGTGTTGGACAGGTCGTCGGGCTCCATGCGGTCGTCGCGCGCGGCCTGCAGCATGACGTCGTATTCCTCGCCATCCTCGATGTAGGTGGTGACCTGGCGCGAGCCCATCATCGTTTCCAGGGTGCGGCCGATCTCCTGCACGGATACGCCCAGGTCAGCCGCGCGCGCGCGGTCGATCTCCACCCGCATCTGCGGCCGGGTTTCCTTGTAGTCCGAATCCGGGTCCTGGATGCCGGGGTTGTCCTCCATGCGCACCAGCATGCGGTCGCGCCACTGCGCCAGGTCCTCGTAGTCCGGGCCGCCCAGCACCAGCTGGTAGCGCTGCCCGCGGGCGCTGATCAGGCCGCCGGGCACGTTCGCGCGCACCTGCACGCCGGGCAGCCCGGTGAAGCTGTCGCGCAGCTCCCCGACCACATCGGCGGCGCTCTCCTCGCGCTCGCGCCAGTCCTTGAGGAACACGATCACATAGCCCGAGTGCATTTCCTCGCTGCCGCCCCAGCCGCGCGGCACCCGCGAGTTGGCGCGCGCGATCGGGCCGTCGCCGCCCACGTAGTCGGAGAAAATCCGCTCCACGCCCTGCATCTGCCCCACGGTGTAATCAAAGCCCGCGCCTTCCGGGCCGTCGACGGCGACGAAGAAGCGGCCGCGGTCCTCGGCCGGCGACAGCTCGCTGGGCACGCGCAGGAACAGCAACGCCGCGGCGACCAGGCAGGCACCCATCGCCAGCATGACCAGCACCAGCAGGCGCGCCCGCGGCAGCGCGACCACCCAGCCGACCTGGCGGCCGTAGCCGGTGCTGATCCGCCGCAGGGTGCGGTTGATCCAGGCGCTGAGGCCGCGCTCCTCGCCGTGCGGCCGGACCAGCTTGGAACACATCATCGGGGTCAGGGTCAGGGCCACGAACGCCGACAGCGCCACCGCCGCCGCCAGGGCCACCGACAGCTCGCGGAACAGCCGCCCGCTGTTGCCTTCCATGAAGCCCACCGGCAGGAACACCGCCACCAGCACCGCGGTGGTGGCCACCACCGCGAACGCCACCTGGGCGGTGCCGCGCTTGGCCGCCACCAGCGGCGGCTCGCCCGCATCGGCGCGGCGCTGCACGTTCTCCAGCACGATGATCGCATCGTCCACCACCAGGCCGATGCACAGCACCAGCGCCAGCAGGGTCAGCAGGTTGATCGAGAATCCGAACGCGTACAGGGCGATGAACGCCGCGATCAGGCACACCGGCACCGTCACCGCCGGGATCAGCGCCGCGCGCAGCTTGCCTAGGAACAGCCAGATCACCAGGAACACCAGCACCATCGCCTCGCCCAGCGTCCAGTACACGCGATCAATCGCCGCCTCGATGAACTGGGTGTTGTCGGAGGCGACGTAGATCTCGGTGCCCTCGGGCAGCGAATCCTGGATCCGCTCGCCTTCGGCGCGGGCGGCGCGGGCCACATCCAGCGCATTGGCGGTGGACGTGCGCACGATGCCCAGGCCGACGTTGGGGATGGAATTGCTGCGGGCATACGAGCGCCGCTCGCGCGGGCCGATCTCCACCTGCGCCACATCGCTCAGCCGGACCACGTAGCCGTCCGATCCGCGCCGCAGTGGCAGGCTTTCAAACTGGTCAGGCGTACGGTAGCCGCGCTCCACCCGCAGGGTGAAATCGCGCGTTTCCGATTCGATCCGGCCGGCCGGCAGTTCCACGTTCTCGCTGCGCAGCGAGTTCTCCACGTCAGCGGCGGTGACGCCGCGCGCGGCCATCGCATCGCGGTCCAGCCAGATCCGCATCGAGTAGCGCTGGCTGCCGCTGAGCTGCACCCGGGCCACGCCGTCCAGCGCCGACAGCCGATCGACCACGTAGCGGTCGGCGTAGTCGCTCAGCGCCAGGGTGTCCATGGTGCTCGAGCTCATGTTGAGCCAGATGATCGCGTCGGCGTCGGCCTCGACCTTGGAGATCTCCGGCGCCTCGGCCTCCAGCGGCAATCGGTCGGCCACCCGGCTGATCGCGTCGCGCACGTCGTTGGCCGCGGCTTCGATGTCGCGGGTGATGTTGAATTCCAGGGTCACGTCGGCGCGGCCGTTGCGGCTGCGCGACTGGATCGTGCGGATGCCCTCGATGCCGGCCAGCGCGTCCTCCAGCACCTGGGTGATGCGGGTCTCCACCACCGCCGCCGAAGCGCCCGGGTAGGTCACGTCCACCGACACGATCGGCGGGTCGATGTTGGGCATCTCGCGCAGGGTCAGGCGCATGAACGACATCACCCCCAGCACCACGAGCAGCAGGCTCACGACCACCGCGAACACCGGCCGCTTGATGGAAAGATCGGAGATGCGCATTACTGCACGACACTCCCGCCCACGGCGTCCGCGTCGCCCCGGACGTCATCGGGACCGGGGTCGTCGATGAACTCGTCGGGTCCCACGTCGGCGACTTCCAGCCCGGGCCGGAGCTTGGCAGTGCCGTCCACCACGATGCGGTCGCCCTGGGCCAGGCCGTCGATCACTTCGGCCAGGCCCGCCACCCGCGCCCCGATCTCGATGCGCACCTGCTCCGCGGTCTGGTCGTCGCGCACCCGCCAGGCGAACGAGTCGCGGCCGACCTGCACCACCGCGATCTCCGGCACCACCAGCGCCTCGCGCTCGGGCCGGTTCAGCCGGACCCGGACCAGCATGCCCGGGCGCAGGGCGCCGTCGGCATTGGGAAAGCTGCCGCGCACCGTGACCGCGCGGGTGTTGGAATCCACCCGCGTGCCCACCATCGACACCTCGCCCTCGAAGTCGCGACCGGGCCAGGCCGAACTGCGCCCGGTCAGCCGCTGGCCCCGGGCCAGGCTGGCAAGCTGCACTTCCGGCACCGGGAAATCCACGTAGACCCGCGAGACATCGTCCAGCGAGGCGATCTCGGTCCCCGGCTGCACCAGCGCCCCGGGGCTGACCCGGCGGATGCCGAGCACGCCCGCGAACGGCGCGCGGATGGAACGGTCGCCCAGGTTGGCGCGGATTTCCGCGACCCGGGCGCGGGCGGCGTCGCGGGTCGCGCGCTGGGTATCCAGCAGCGCGCTGGAGATCAGCCGCTGCTCGGCCAGCTGGGCCTGGCGCCGGTACAGGCTGTCAGCCTCCTCGGCGGCGGCCTGGGCCGCGTTGAGCGCGGCCTGCTGCTGGTTGCCGCTCAGGGTGACCAGCACCGCGCCCTCCTCGACCATGTCGCCGCTTTCGAAGTGCACCCGGTCCACGGTCTCGCTGACCTTGGCAGTGACCACGATCGATTCGCGCGCGGCAACCGTGCCAAGCGCATCGATGGTGTCGCTCCAGGGTTCGTTCGCCACCAGGGTGGTGGTGACGGTGGCCGCGCCGGCCTGTCCGGCGGCACCCGCGGTGTCGGTGCCGCCGCAGGCGGCCAAAAGCAGCGCGGCCAGGAGCGGCACAACGGGCAGGGGGAGGCGGAACAACGGGCGGATTCGCATACCGGGACGGGCGGGGTTGGGCATCCCGCCGATTCTAGGCGTATCGCATGTCATCGCCCTGTGTCGTCAGGCATACGCGAGGGAGCAGGGCGGGTGTCAACCGATCACGGGGACGCGCGTTACACTCCCAGCTGCCCCGCCGTGGCAGCCACGGCCCGGTCGTCCCCACCCCGGAGCCCCACGATGATCCACGAATCAATCCTGGACACGATCGGCCATACCCCGGTCGTCCGCCTGCAGCGCATCGCCACCGACCGCGTCAGCCTGTACGCGAAGGTGGAAAGCTTCAATCCCGGTGGCTCGGTCAAGGACCGCCTGGCCATCGCCATCATCCTGGATGCCGAGAAAAAAGGCCTGCTCAAGCCCGGCGACACCGTGGTGGAGGCCACCTCGGGCAACACCGGCGTGGCCCTGGCCATGGTCTGTGCAGCGCGCGGCTACAAGTTCGTGGCGGTGATGACCGAGACCTTCTCGGTGGAGCGGCGCAAGCTGATGCGCGCCTATGGCGCCCGGGTGATCCTGACCGCGGCCGCCGAGCGCGGCACCGGCATGGTGCGCAAGGCGGCGGAACTGGCGGAAGAGCACGGCTGGTTCCTGGCCAGCCAGTTCGCCAACCCCGCCAATCCCGCCTACCACCGCCAGACCACGGCGGCGGAGATCCTGCGCGACTTCGCCGGCCGCCGGCTCGACCACGTGGTCACCGGCTGGGGCACGGGCGGCACCCTGACCGGGGTGGGCGAGGTGCTGAGGGTGGCCCGCCCCGAAGTCGAGGTGGTCGCGGCCGAGCCGGTGAAGGCATCGATGCTCCAAGGCAAGGACTGGACGCCGCACAAGATCCAGGGCTGGACCCCGGACTTCGTGCCCGAGGTGCTCAACCCCGACGCCGCCGACCGGGTGCTGTCGGTGGAAGACGACGAGGCCATTGCCACCGCGCGCCGGCTGGCCGCGGAAGAAGGCATTTTCGCCGGCATCTCCGCCGGCGCCACGGTGGCCGCGGCGCTGCAGGTGGCGCAAAACGCGGAGCCGGG
>JBQDAV010000033.1:0-9161 GCA_052090405.1 Luteimonas sp. | reverse complement strand
CCGCCGGCGCCACGGTGGCCGCGGCGCTGCAGGTGGCGCAAAACGCGGAGCCGGGGGCGGTGATCCTGGCGATGCTGCCCGACACCGGCGAGCGCTACTTCTCCACCCCGCTGTTCGAGGGCGTCAACGAAGGTTCCGACGACGACTGGCTGGCCGGCCTGCCCTAGGCCGCGCCGCCCCACTCGCCAAGCGCGGCCATGCCGTTGGCGCGGGCGCGGCCGAGCACGATCTCCTGCGCCCTGCCGACGTTGCCCGCCGGGTCCTGCGCCCAGGCCTTCAGTGCCGCCTGCTGCATCGCCCGGCCGTAGGAAAACGACAGCGGCCACGGGTTGGGGCGCATCCGGTTCATCGCGTCCAGGTGCGCGGTGGCGTCCTCGTCGGACTGGCCACCGGACAGGAACACGATGCCCGGCAGGATCGCCGGCACCGTCGACTTCAGGCACATCAGCGTGGCCTCGGCCACCTCCTCCACGTCGGCCTGTTCGGCGCAATCGCGGCCGGGCAGCACCATCGAGGGCTTGAGGATCGTGCCCTCGAGCATCACCTGCTGGTTGTACAGCGCGTCGAACAGCCCGCGCAGGGTGATCTCGGTGACCTCGTAGCAGGCCTCGATATCGTGGTCGCCCTCCATCAGCACCTCGGGCTCGACGATCGCCACCAGCCCCTGCTCCTGGCACAGCGCCGCGTAGCGCGCCAGGGCGTGGGCGTTGGCCTCGATGCAGGTGCCCGACGGCGTGTCCTCGCCGATGTGGATCACCGCCCGCCACTTGGCGAAGCGGGCGCCCAGCCGGTAGTACTCACGCAGCCGCTCGCGCAGCCCGTCCAGCCCTTCGGTGATCACTTCTCCAGGGAAGCCGGCCAGCGCATGCGTGCCGCGGTCGACCTTGATGCCCGGGATGATGCCGGCGTCCGCCATCACCCTGGCGAACGGCACGCCGGCGGCGGTCGACTGGCGGAGGGTCTCGTCCTGCAGGATCGCGCCGCTGATGTAGTCGCCCAGGCCGGGCGTGGTCAGCAGCAGTTCGCGCCAGGCGCGGCGGTTGTCCTCGCTGTTGGCGACCCCCACCGCGTCGAAACGCTTGCCGATGGTGGCGGGGGATTCGTCGATGGCGATGATGCCCTTGCCCGCGGCCACCATGGCCTGGGCGGTGTGTGCCAGCTCTTCGATGCTCATGGGGGCTCCTGGTTTCGCCGCGCTGCGGCTTGCCAGTATAGTCCTGCGCCGCCCCCCTTCCGGTTGCCTTCCGATCCGCCCGATGCGCCTGATCCCCTGCTGCTTCGCCGCGGCCTGCCTGCTGATCCCGGCCTTCGCCGCCAGCGCGGCCGGCGAGCTGCGGCTGGACGGCATTGCCGATGAAGCGCTGTGGCGCGATGCGCAGGTGTTCGACGACTTCCGCGTCACCTCGCCCTACACCCTGGACCCGGCCACCCACCCGACCCGGGCGCTGCTGCGTTCGCTGCCCGAAGGCCTGGCAGTGGCGTTCGTGGTCGAACAACCGCGCGACGTCCCGCGGCTCAAGCCACGCGCTGGCCGCGATGCCAACGTCGACGCCGACCGGGTGAACTTCTCGGTGGATTTCGATGGCGACGGACGCCTAGCCTACAACTTCATGGTCACCCTGGGCAACGCCATCGCCGACGAGGTGGTCAGCAACGAGAACAGCTACAACGCCGACTGGGATGGCGTATGGCAGTACGCGCTGCACGAGGAAGAAGACCGCTGGTCGGTGGAGATGCTGATCCCTTGGAGCGTGGCCGCGATGCGCGAGGCGGACGGGCCCACGCGCACCATCGGGGTCAACTTCGACCGGGTGCTGGCCAGCCGCGGCGAGCGCAGCGCCTCGGCGCCGGTGAGCTACACACGCCCGCGCTACGTGTCCGAATTCACCCGGGTCCAGGTCCAGAGCCATCCGCCGCGCGGATACCTGTCGGTCGTGCCGTATGCCTCCATGCAGCACGACCTGATCGACGGCGGCAACGACGGGCGCGCGGGCGTGGACGTGTTCTGGAAGCCGTCGGGCCAGTTCCAGCTCAGCGCCGCGCTCAATCCCGACTTCGGCCAGGTCGAGGCCGATGACCTGGTGGTCGACTTCGATGCGGTCGAGGTGTTCTTCTCCGACAAGCGTCCGTTCTTCACCGAGAACCAGGGCATCTTCGACCTGCGCACGCCCGATGACGGGCGGCTGGTGTACACCCGCCGCTTCGGCGGGCCGGACGACCGCGACGGGCGCATCAGCGACATCGACGCCGCGCTCAAGCTCAACGGCAGCGTGGCCGGCTTCGACTACGGCACCCTGGCGGTGCTGGAGGCCGAGCACGCCGACGACCTGGGCCGGCTGTTCCTCGTCCAGCGCCTGCAGCGTGAAGTGGGGGCGCTGAGCCTGGGCTGGCTGGGCACCTGGACCGACCGCCCGGCGCTGGACCGGCGCGCGACGGTGCAGGCGGTGGACGCGATCTGGCGGCCCGATCCGCGCTGGCTGGTCAGCGGCCAGGTATTGACCAGCTCGGTGCGCGAAGACGGCAACGACCAGCGCGGCAGCGGCGCCTGGCTGACCGCCGCCTTTGCTCCCGACGCGCGCTTGGAGCATGAGCTGGAGCTGGTGCATTTCGACCGCCACCTGGACTTCAACGACGCCGGCTACCAGCGCCGCGGCAGCTACAACGCGCTGGCCTGGAGCAGCCTGTGGCGGGTGACGGGCTTCGACGCCGATGACTGGCGGCGCAGCATCGCCTGGGAGTTCGAACCGCTGCTGCACTGGAACGACAGCGGCCAGCGCCTGCCGCCAGAGCTGGAGCTGGGGTATGACCTGCGCACCCGCAGCGGCGCTTCCTGGCAGGGGGAGCTGGTGTACAGCTGGCGCGGCTACGACGACCTGGTCTCGCGCGGCAACGGCACGGTGGTGCAGCAGCCGCGCCTCCAGGGCCTGGAGCAGACTTGGGAAAGACCGCGCACCGGCAACTGGGCCTGGCAGCTGGGCGGCACCGTGCTGCAGGAAGGCGACGACGGCTACGCGATCCAGCCCGAGGCCACCGTGCGCTGGTTCCCGCGCGATGACGTGGACCTGAGCCTGCTGGTGTCCCCGCTGTGGTCGCAGGACTGGCTGATCTGGGAGCAGGACACGCTGTTCAGCAGCTATCGGCGCCGCCAGCTCCAGCTGGACGTGGACATGAGCTGGTATCCCGGCAGCCGCCACGAGCTGCGCCTGAAGGCGCAGTGGATCGGGATCGACGCCCACGACCCGACGCCCTTCCGCATCGGCGCCGGCGGCCACCTGGTCGAAAGCAACGACGAGGTGGCGCCGTTCACCGTCAACAGCTTCGGCCTGCAGCTGCGCTACCGCTATGAGTTCGGTCCGCAGCGCGAGCTGTACGTGGTCTACGGCCGCGGCGGACAGGCCCAGGCGCTGCAGCCTCCCGACGACGGCGACGGCGACAGGTATCACCGTGGCCTGGGCAGCCTGTTCGGCGACATCGGCGACCTGCGAGACGCCGAGCAGGTGCTGGTCAAGCTGCGCTGGGGGTTCTGAGCAGCTACAGCTCGCCCAGGCCCTCGGCGCGGCCTTCGGCGCCCACCCGCAGCAGGCGCAGGGTGTTGGTGGCGCCGTGCTTTTCCATGTGCTCGCCGCTGGTGAACACCACCCGCTCCCCGGACGAAAGCAGGCCGTCGGCCACCAGCCGGGCCACGCTGCCGCGGGCGGCCTCGCGCGGGGTCTGGCCGCGGGTGTCGTAATCGATCGGGAACACGTCGCGCATCAGGGTCATCCGCCGGCGCGCGCCGGCGTGGCGGGAGAACGCGAAGATCGGCGTGCCCGCGCGGAACCGGGACAGGTAACGGGCGGTGCCGCCGGACTCGGTCATGGCCACGATCGCGCGCACGCCGATGTGCTCGGTGAGGAACATCGCCGCCATCGCAATCGCCTGGTCGGCGCGCTCCAGCACGCGGCCGGCCTGGTCGTAGTCGGCCTCGTGGGTGAACTGGCGCTCGGCGCCCACGCACACCCGCGCCATCGCCTCGACCGCGCGCACCGGATACTGCCCGGCCGCGGATTCGGCCGAGAGCATCACCGCATCGGTGCCGTCGATGACCGAGTTGGCCACGTCCAGCACCTCGGCGCGGGTCGGAATCGGGCTGTCGACCATCGACTGCAGCATCTGGGTGGCGGTGATCACCACCCGGTTGCGGGCCAGTGATTCGCGGATGATCTTCTTCTGCAGGCCCGGCAGCTCGGCGTCGCCGATCTCCACGCCCAGGTCACCGCGCGCGACCATCACCACGTCGCTGGCATCGATGATTTCGGCCAGGTTCTCGATGGCTTCCGCGCGCTCGATCTTCGACACCAGCGAAGCGTCGGAGCCGGCCGCGCGGGCAAGCTCCCGCGCTTCCTTCATGTCGGCGGCATTGCGGCAGAACGACACCGCGATGAAGTCGGCGTCCAGCTCGGCGGCGAAGTCGATCCAGGCGCGGTCTTCGTCGGTCAGCGCGCCCAGCGAAAGCCCGCCGCCCAGGCGGTTGAGGCCCTTGCGATCCGACAGCGGGCTGTCGTTGAGCACGCTGGTGACGATGCGCGCGCCGTCGATCGATTCCACCCTGAGCTGGACGATGCCGTCGTCAAGCAGCAGCACGTCGCCGGCGTTGAGGTCGCGCGGCAGGTCGGCGTAGCTCACCCCCACCTCGCGCGCGTTGCCAAGCGCCACCGACCCGTCCGCCACCAGGTCGAAGCGCTGCCCGGCCTGCAGTTCCACGCGGCTGTTTTCGAAGCGGTCGATGCGGATCTTCGGCCCCGGCAGGTCGGCCAGGATGCCGACTTCCTTGCCCAGCCGCCGCGCGGTCTCGCGCACCGCGTTCGCGCGCGCGCGATGCTCGTCCCGGTTGCCGTGGGAGAAGTTGAGTCTGACCGCGTCCACGCCGGCCTGCAGCAGCCCTTCGAGCACGCCGGGCCCGTCGCTGGCGGGACCGAGCGTGGCGAGGATGCGGGTACGGCGCTGGTGTACGGTCACGTGGGTCTCCCGGTAGTGGCCGGGAAACCTAGCACAAAGCGGTGACCCGCAGCCGCGGTGTCAGGCGGCCTTGCGTTGCGGGCCGCGCTGCTTGAGCGCCGCAACCGCAGGCATCTGCTTGCCTTCCAGGAACGCGAGGAACGCGCCGCCGCCGGTGGAGATATAGCCGATGTCACCGGCGATGCCGTACTTGTCGACCGCCGCCAGGGTGTCGCCGCCGCCGGCAATCGAGAACGCGTGCGACTTGGCGATTGCGCGGGCCACGGTTTCGGTGCCCTTGCCGAAGGCGTCGAACTCGAACACGCCGACCGGGCCGTTCCAGACCACCGTGCCGGACTGGCCCACCAGCTCGGCGTAGCGCTTGGCGGTCTTGGGGCCGATGTCCAGGATCATCTCGTCGTCGGCCACCTCGTCCACCGGCTTGACCGTTGCCTCGGCGTCGGCGGAGAACGACTTCGCCACCACCACGTCCAGGGGGATCGGGATGTCGGCATGCTGCGCGCTGGCCTTGGCCATGATCTCGCGCGCGGTGTCGATCAGGTCAGGTTCGTGCAGCGACTTGCCGATCGAATGCCCGGCCGCGGCAATGAAGGTATTGGCGATGCCGCCGCCGATGATCAGCTGGTCGACCTTGCCGCACAGGTTGGTGAGCAGCTGCAGCTTCGAGGACACCTTGCCGCCGGCCACGATTGCCAGCAGCGGCCGCTCCGGATCGTCCAGCGCCTTGGCCAGGGCGTCCAGTTCGGACATCAGCAGCGGGCCGCCGGCGGCCTGCTTCGCCTGCAGGACCACCCCGCGGGTGGAGGCCTGGGCGCGGTGCGCGCTGCCGAACGCGTCCATCACGAACACGTCGCACAGCGCGGCGTACTTCTTCGCCAGCGCCGGATCGTCGGCCTTCTCGCCCACGTTCATGCGGCAGTTCTCCAGCAGCACGATCTGGCCCGGCTTGACGTCCACGCCGTCCACCCAGTCGCGCACCAGCGGCACCTCGGTTTCCAGCAACAGCGACAGCCGTTTGGCCACGGGCGCCAGCGAGAATTCCTCGCTCCACTCGCCTTCCACCGGCCGGCCCAGGTGCGCCGTCACCATCACCGCCGCGCCCTGCTCAAGCGCGTGCCTGAGCGTGGGCAGCGAGGCGATGATGCGCTGGTCGGAGGTGATGCGGCCGTTGTCGAGCGGCACGTTCAGGTCCTGCCGGATCAGCACGCGCTTGCCGGACAGGTCGAGGTCGGTCATTCGCAGGATTGCCATCTTTTGCTCTGCTCGCGATCAGGGGTTTCGGCGACGCGTCGGCCCCTGGTTTTCCGGGGCCATCAAGCGCGTGACTCCCGCCACAAGCCGCGCATTGTCCGCCTGTTGCGCCGCAGTAGCAAACCGCGCCCTGACCGCCCGCTAACCCCCTGCGGGCCCGTCGCGCCGCGGTGGCGCCGGGGCGAAATAGCCCACGGCAAGGCACAGCAGGCCGTAGGCGATGAACGACAGGATGCCGGGCAGGTTGCCCAGGTGCTGCCAATCCACCAGCACCAGCTTCGCCAGCACCATCCCCATCAGCGCCGCGCCGGCCAGCCACGTGCCACGTTCGCCACGCCTGGAACCGGCGATCCAGGCCGCCATGCCCAGCAGGCTCCACAGCACCGTGATCCCGGTCTGGGCGACGCCGTCGCGCCACAGCGCTCCCGACCATTCCACGCCCGTCCAGTGGTGGACCGCACGCAGCACCACGCTGCTCAGCAGCACGAACAGCAGCGTTCCGGCCAGCAGGCGGGCGTTCAGCCCCGCCGGCAACGGCGCCCGCGCCGACAGCAGCCAGCGCGCGAACAGCGCCCAGGCCAGCGCCTGCACCGCCTCCAGCGGATTGAGCAGCGGCAGCCACGGCAGCGGCGCGGCGCCACCGGCCTGGAGCAGCCCGTACAGCCAGCACGCACCCAGCCCGGCGAACAGGGCGGCCTGCAGCGCCGGGCGGGCGGCATCGAAGCCTTGCCCCTGTGCCAGCCGCAGCCAGCGCCAGCGCAACGTGGACACCGCGGCGGACAGCAGCCAGGGCAAGGCCGCGGCGGCCCATCGCCACCCCGGCGCCAGCGAGGCCTGCCCGGCCAGGTGCCAGGCCGATATCGAGACCGCTAGCGGCCAGGCCAGCCACCACAGGCCCTGCGCCAGCCGCGCGCCGCTGCCGCCGTCGACACGCAGGCACCACAGCGCCCGCCCACCGGCCAGCAAGAACACCGCCCACGCCCACCACGCACCGGCCGCCAGCGGATGCATTGCGCCGCCGGCCATGGTCGCCACCGTCATCAGCACCAGCGCGAACATGGCCGCCACAGTGGCGGTCAGCGCGGACGCCGGCACCCACCGCCGCGCCTCGGCGGCAAGCCACCCGGTCACCACCATCAACGCCATCTGGGCATGCAGCACCCAGGCCGCGGGCACGTGGCGGTCGATTTCCGCCATCCCGGCCAGGAACCACCAGGCCGTGCCCCACAGGAACGCCAGCAGCGCTGCACCCGGCCGCTCGCCGCGCCAGAACGCCCACGCGCTGGCCAGGCCGGCCACCGCGATCAGCAGCGCCGCCAGGTAGCCGGGATTGGCGAACATCCGCCCGTCATCGAAGCCGTTCCACGCCAGCGACAGCGCATACGCCAGCGCCGCCACCAGCTGCAGCGCCACGCCGGTCACCCGCGGCAGCCGGCGCCCCTGCTGCAGCCCCAGCCAGATCAGCGCCGCGCCTTCCAGCGCAAACAGGCAGGCGGTGACCCGTGCCGAAAACGCCAGCGGCACCGCCAGCGTCGCGAACCCGACCGCCAGCGTGGCCTTGGCCACGCCCATGGCGCGCCACCGCGGCCTGGACAGCAGCAGCCAGGCCAGCAGTGCGTACAGGCCCGCCAGCGCCAGCGCGCACAGCGCAAGCTGCAGCCGTTCGCCATCCAGCAGCAGTGCCTGCAGCGGGAACGCCACCAGCGGCGTGCCGAATACCAGCGCACCGTCGATACGGTCGTAGCCGTGCCCAGGCCGCAGCCGCATGTACAGCAGCGGGATGGCCAGGTAGAACGCAAAGAACAGCAGCAGGAAGGCCTGCGCCGTGGCGTAGTCGGCCGGGACATAACCCAGCACGCCCCAGGCCACGCCAATGCACCAGGTGAAAGCAAAGCCGAGCAGGTTCAGCTCCCGCCACGGCCGGCGCCAGGCCATCGCCAGCACGCCTAGGTTGAGCAGCGCGTAATACGAGAACAGCACCACGTGGTTGCCAGCGCCGCTGGACAGCCAGATCGGCGCCATGAAGCCGGCCAGGATGCCGAAGATCGCCATCGTCCGCGATTGCTGCAGCACCGCCAGCACGCACAGCGCCGCCACCAGCGCCACGCTCAGCGCGAACGCCGGCGCCGCCGGCATCAGGTCATAGCGCTGGAACGCCGCGAACACCACCAGCAACAACACCCCGATCGCCCCGCCCTGCAGGGTCAGCGCGAACGCCGGCCGGGCCTCCCGCTGGCGCCAGCCAAACCCCAGCCCGACCAGCGCCGCCGCGGCGACGCCTGCCAGGCGCCAGCCAATCGGCACCGCCAGCCAGCCCTGGTCGCTGGCGTACTTCAGCAGCGCCGCCACCCCCGCCAGCAGCACCAGCATGCCGACCTTGGCAATCACGTTGCCGGTGGTGAACCAGCGCAGCAGGCGCGCGCCCGCGCCATCTTCGTTGGCGCGCCTGGTTGCCGTTTCCAGCTGCTGCGACAAGGGCACCGTGCGGACCGGGGTTTCCGCAACCGGCGGCCGGGGCGGCAGCGTTGCTTCCGACCGGGGCCTGGGAGCACTTGCCGGCGAAGGCGCGGGTGCCGGCGGCATCGACGCCTCCGGTCGTGCCGGCTCCGGCGCCACGGAATGCGGCACCGACGGACCGGCCTGCCGCGGCTGCGCCTCCTGCGGCCGCCGCTGCGTACGATCCTCCAACTCGCGCACCCGGCGCCGCAGGTCCCCGATCATGACCAGGGCCACCACCAGCAGCACCGGCACGGCCAGCAACGCCAGGCCCAGCAGCAGGATCAACGCTTCCATCGTTTCCGGTCCCTCGGTCCTGTAACACCCGCCAAGATAACCGGGACCGGACCGGAACGTGCGCTCCGCAAGCCGAGCCCCGTCGTGGCCGGGAGGCCTTTGCGCGTAAGTAAAGGAGG
>JBQDAV010000032.1:0-31411 GCA_052090405.1 Luteimonas sp. | reverse complement strand
TGCTGGGCGAGGCCTATCCCGACTTCGACGTGGTCTGGTTCGGCCACATCGGCGACGGCAACCTGCACATCAACGTGCTCCAGCCGGACGGCAGCAACGACGACGACTTCCTGCGCCAGTGCGCCCATGTCACCGAACTGCTGGCCGGCGTGCTGCAGCGCCATGGCGGCAGCATTTCCGCCGAGCATGGCGTGGGCCTGCTCAAGAAGCCGTACCTTGGCAGCACCCGCAGCGCGCAGGAGATTGCGCTGATGCGCGCCATTCGCGCCGCGTTCGACCCGGCCGGGATCATGAACCCCGGCAAGATCTTCGACTGATCTAGCCCAGCTGCACCCACGCCGGCGCGTGGTCGCTGGGGCGCTCCCAGGTGCGCGTCTCGCGGTCGATGCCCGAGGCCACCGCGCGGTCCTTCAGTGCGTCCGACACCAGGGTCAGGTCGATCCGCAGCCCCAGCCCGCGGCGGAACGCCGCCTGGCGGTAGTCCCACCAGCTGAAGATCCCGCCCTCGTCGTGGTGCAGGCGGAAGGCGTCATGCAGGCCCAGCTCCAGCAGTCCCTGCAGCGCAGCGCGCTCGGCGGTGGAGGTGAGGATGTGGCCTTCGTTCCAGACCTCGGGGTCATGCACGTCGCGGTCATCGGGGGCGATGTTGAAGTCGCCCATCACCACCGTTTCCGGGTGGGCCTTGAGCTCTTCGGCGATCCAGCCATGCACCGCCTCCAGCCAGCGCAGCTTGTAGGCGTACTTCTCGGTGCCCACGTCCTGGCCGTTGACCACGTACAGGTTGATGATCCGCACCCCGTCCACCGTGGCCGCGATCACCCGCTTCTGGTCGTCGTCGAAGCCGGGGATGCCCATCTGCACGTCGGAAATGTCCCGCCCGCGGGCGAGGATCGCCACCCCGTTGTAGGTCTTCTGGCCGTGGAATACGTTGCGGTAGCCCAGCTTGTCCAGCGCCTCGGCGGGAAAACGCGTGTCGTCGAGCTTGGTCTCCTGCAGCCCGACCACGTCGGGCACGAAGTCGCCCACCCAGCGTTCCAGGTGCGGCAGGCGCACGTTGAGGGAGTTGACGTTCCAGGAGGCGATTTTCATGCAGAAGGTTCCATGCGACGGCGTGCGCGGCCCATTCTAGGCAACGCGGTCGGCCCGCGCCGGGATATCAGCGCACCAGCATCCTGATCAGCCGCTCGACTTTCGCGTACGGCGGCCGAAGGCGGTCGGTCGCCGAGCGGCGCGCCTGCCACAGGATCGGCAGCGCCTTGGTCATGGCGTCGAAGCCGGCGCGGCCGTGGTAGGCGCCCATGCCGCTGGCGCCGACGCCGCCGAACGGCAGTTCGCCGGCGGTGAAGTGCAACAGGGTGTCGTTGACGGTGACGCCGCCGGCCAGGGTATGCCGGAGGATGCGCTCGACCGTGGCCCGGTCATGGCTGAAGGGATACAGCGCCAGCGGGCGGTCCCCGGCGGCGATGCGGCCAATCGCCTCCTCCAGGGTGGCGTAGCCGATCACCGGCAGGATCGGACCGAAGACCTCGTGGCGCATCACCTCGGCGTCGCCGTCGGGCTGCAGCACCACGGTTGGCGGGAACGTGCGCGCGCCGGCGATTTCGGCAAGGGTGACGACTTCGAGCCCGCGGCCGCGGGCGTCGTCCAGGTATCCGCCCAGGCGCGCAAGCTGCGCCTCGTTGACGATGTGGGTGTAGTCGCTTCCCCCATCGCGTGAATAGCGCCGCGCGACTTCGCGCCGCAGGGCGTCGACCAGCGCATCGCGCCGGTCCGCGTCCACCAGCACGTAGTCCGGGGCAATGCAGGTCTGGCCGGCGTTGAACCACTTGCCGGTGGCCAGGCGCGCGGCGGCCCGCTTGATCGGGAAGTCGTGGCACACGATCGCCGGGGACTTGCCGCCCAGTTCCAGCGTCAGCGGCGTCAGGTTCGCGGCCGCCGCGGCCATCACCTTGCGCCCGACCGCGGTGGAACCGGTGAATACCAGGTGGTCGAACGGCAGCGCGGCGAACGCGGCGCCCACGTCGGCATCGCCAAGCGCCACCGCGGCCCGGTCGGCCGGGAAGACCCCGGCCAGCAGGTCGCGCAGGAACGCCGAGGTCCGCGGCGTGTGCTCGGAGGGCTTGAGGTAGACGTGGTTGCCGGCGGCGATCGCGGTGGCCAGCGGGACCAGGGCCAGGTTGACCGGGTAGTTCCACGGCGAGATCACCCCGACCACGCCCACCGGCACGTGCCGCACCTCGGCCCGCGCCGGCCACAGCCGCCAGCCGGCGCTGACCCGGCGCGGCCTGGTCCAGCCCGGCAGGTGGCGGCGCAGGCGGTCGATCTCCGAGAGCACGGTCATGCCGTCGGCCAGCAGCGATTCATGCGTTGAGCGGTGGCCGAAGTCGGCGGAGATCGCGGCGGCCATCTCGTCCAGGCGCTGCTTGAGCGCGTCGCGCAGCCGGGCAAGGTCGTCCAGCCGCTGCGCGCGTCCGGGCCTGCGTGCGTGCCAGGCTTCGCGCAGGCGTTCCAGCGTGGGCTGCAATCCGGCAACGGGGGTCTCGTCCATTCCCGCAGTCTAGCCCGGGGTGGAAGCGCGCATGGCGGGCGGCTACCGGATATGCTTTTGCCATGAATATCAGACCTTATCGCGACAAGCTTCCCGCGCTCGGCGAGCGCGTGTATATCGACCCGGCCGCCACCGTCATCGGCGACGTGGCCCTGGCCGACGACGTGTCCATCTGGCCGGGCACGGTGGTGCGCGGTGACGTCAACCACGTGCGCATCGGCGCGCGCAGCAACATCCAGGACGGCTGCGTGATCCACGTCAGCCATGCCGGCCCGCACACGCGCCTGGACGGCTACCCGACCCTCATCGGCGAGGATGTGACTGTCGGCCACAAGGCGGTGATCCACGCCTGCACGATCGGCGATCGCGCGCTGATCGGCATGGGCGCGCTGGTCATGGACGGCGCGGTGATCGGCAAGCACGCGTTCGTCGGCGCCGGCGCGCTGGTGGCGCCGGGCAAGACCGTGGGCGAGGGTGAGCTGTGGGTCGGCAGCCCGGCCAGGCGCGCGCGCGCGCTCACCGACGCGGAGATCGAGGGCCTGCACTACAGCGCCGCCCACTACGTGCGGCTGAAAGACGAATATCTCAGCGGTTTCCAGGCAACGCCGTAGACAGGGTGTTCGCGCGGCTCAGTCGGCAGTGACCAGGGTCGACTGGCGCTCGCGCAGGGTTGCGTAGATGGCGTCGGTCTGCGGGCGCGTGCCGTGCCAGTAGAAGAAGCTCTCGGCGGCCTGTTCAACCAGCATGCCCAGGCCATCGACGGCGTGCTGCGCGCGCGAGGCGCGGGCCCAGGCCAGGAACGGGATCGCGACCTCGCCGTAGTTCAGGTCCACCGCCACGGCGCGGTTGCCGACCAGCGACATCGGCAGCGGCGGCAGCCCCGAGCCGCGCGGGGCCGAGGTGGCCTGGATGATGAGGGTGAATTCGCCCAGCTTGCCCAGGTCGTCGAAGTAGCGCGGGTGCACCCGGTCCGGTTCGCCAAGGGCATCGGCCAGGGCGTCGGCATTCTCCGGCGTGCGGTTGACCACGAACAGCTCGCCGATGCCGGCGTCCAGCAGCGCGGGGGCGATGCCGCGCGCCGCGCCGCCGGCGCCGATCAGCAGGGTGCGGCGGCCGCGCAGGTCCAGCGCGTTGCGGTCGGTGAGGTCGCGCACCAGGCCGCGGCCGTCGGTGCACAGGCCGTGCCAGCCGCCGTCGCGGCGGACCAGGGTATTGACCGCCCCGGCGCGGCGGGCATGGTCGCCCAGCGTGTCGCACAAGCCAACGGCGTCGCGTTTGAGCGGCAGGGTGATGTTGGCGCCGGCGCCGCCCTCTTCGGCGAAGCGCGCCAGCAGTTCGGGGAATTGCTCGGGCAGCGCGTCAATGGCGGCGTATTCCATCCGGATCGCGCGGTCGCGGGCGAACGCGGCGTGGATCGCCGGCGACAGCGAATGGGCGATCGGGTGGCCGAACAGCGCGTAGCGGGAAACGGCGTCGGGACTGTTACTCATGGCGGACCTCCCTGCACTGGCCGCCCCAGTCTACTCCCGTGAAGCCGTTCGCGCGGCGTCAGCCGTCCTCGCGCAGCCAGCGGGCGGCGTCGGGGGCGAAGTAGGTCAGCACGCCGTCGGCGCCGGCGCGCTTGAACGCCACCAGCGCCTCCATCGCGCAGGCGCGCTCGTCCAGCCAGCCATTGGCCGCGGCGGCCTTGAGCATCGCGTACTCGCCGCTGACCTGGTAGACGAAGGTGGGCACGCCGAAGCTGTCCTTCACCCGCCGGATCACGTCCAGGTACGGCAGGCCCGGCTTGACCATCACCATGTCCGCGCCCTCGTCCAGGTCCAGTTCCACCTCGCGCAGGGCCTCGTCCGAATTGGCCGGGTCCATCTGGTAGGTGGTCTTGTCGGCCTTGCCCAGCGCCGCGGCCGAGCCCACCGCGTCGCGGAACGGGCCGTAGAACGCGCTGGCGTACTTGGCCGAGTAGGCCATGATCCGGGTGTGGATGTGGCCGTCGGATTCCAGTGCATCGCGGATCGCGCCGATGCGCCCGTCCATCATGTCGCTGGGTGCAATCACGTCGGCGCCGGCCTGCGCGTGTGACAGCGCCTGCCTGACCAGCACCTCCACGGTTTCGTCGTTGAGTACGTAGCCGGTGTCGTCGAGCACGCCGTCCTGGCCGTGGGCGGTGTAGGGGTCCAGGGCCGCGTCGGTGATCACGCCCAGGTCCGGGAAGCGCTGCTTGAGCGCGCGCACCGCGCGCTGGACGAGGCCGTCCGGGTCCCAGGCCGCGGCGGCGTCAAGCGACTTGGCCTCCGGCGCGGTTACCGGAAACAGCGCAAGCGCCGGAATCCCCAGTTCGCAGGCCTGCTCGCCCAGGCGCAGCAGTTCGTCGATCGATACCCGCTCCACGCCGGGCATCGACGGCACCGCTTCGCGGCCTTCCGGTTCGTGCACGAACACCGGCCAGATCAGGTCGTCGGCGGTCAGCGCGTGTTCGCGCATCAGCCGGCGCGAGAAGTCGTCGCGACGCATGCGCCGCGGGCGGATCGGAAGTCTGCTCATGCGCCCATTGTAGGGCGGACCGGATGGTCTACGCGTGGACGCCGTCGATTTCCACGGCCAGTTCGCGGCGGCAGATGGCGGCGTGCAGCACGATCCGCGGCACCCGGTTGCCAAAGCGCTGGTCCAGCGCGCTGGCCACCAGCGGCAGGTCGTCGCGGTCGCGCACGTAGACCTTGAGCCGGGTGCCGTCGCCGAACTGCGTTGGCAGGCCGGGGCGGCTTTGGCGCGCCGCGCCGAGCAGGGCGTCGAAGTTGGCGAAGGTCTCGTCGAGCTGGGCCAGAAGCTCGCCGTCGTGCTGCGAGGCGTGTCCCACCACCGCCGCGGTGCCCGACAGCAGCAGCGGCATGTCGGCGCCGTCGGCCGGCAGCATCGCGCGGGCGAAGCTGGGCGCCTGCGGCCCGTACTCGCGCGGATAGCGGTAGGCGCTGACCTGGCGCGGGTTCTCCACCGGCGTGCCCGGCTCGCGCGCCGACAGCCAGTAGAGCTGGATCACCCGATCGTCGTCGCAGCGCCCGATCGCGGTCGCGGCCGGCAGCCGCGTGGCGTCGAAGCTGCCCAGCCCGGCGGCACGGCCGAGGCAGAACTGGCGGTAGCGTTCGGCGTCGCCGTCGCCCTGGGTGATCGCGTCCAGGTAGTTCCAGATCCGCAGCAGCTGCGGGGTCTGGCTGCCGGCCACGTGTGCGATCAGCGCCTGGTAGCCGCGCCGGGCCGCCTCGGTGATGCCGATGTCGGCCTCGTCCACCTCGATCACGCCGAAGCTGAGGCGGCCGTCGCTGGCCCAGGCGATATCGCCATCGCGCCCGTGCCGCACCGGCGCGTTGCTCCGCCACACCTCCAGCTGCGCCGCGCCGAACGGCTGCAGCGGCACGCGCAGATAGCGCGGGTCGTCGCAGCGCGGGGCATCGCTACCGAAGCCGAACACCGCCAGCACGTCGGCCTGGCGCAACAGCTCCCGGGGCGTCGCGTCGGCCACGTAGTCCACCCGCAGCTGCGCGCGGTTGCCATCGATCGCGTGTGCCGCGCTGCTCATGGATTGCCCTCGTGCAGGGTGTCGCCGCTGAAAGTCGATCCCACGCGCCGGCGCCGCTCGCGCCAGCCGCGCAGCGCCTGCGGGGCGATCGCGATCGCGTTCATGGCGTACAGCGCGCGGAACACGTACAGCCGCCACAGCACCGCGCGGTTGTCGAACACGTCCCCGGCCAGCATCGAGACCACCGCCTGCTGGATCTGCAGGTCGTTGCGCGGCGTGGCGAACAGCCGCTTCATCACCGGCGAGGTGAAGCGGTGGATGAACCACGAGAAGTGCCTGAGCCCGCGCCTGAAATGCTTCTCCATCGCCTTTTGCAGCGCCGCCTCGCGCGAAGGGTCGCGCAGCGCGCCGTCGACCACGTCGGTGGCCTGCTCGGCGCTCAGCATGGCCAGCAACACGCCCGAGGAAAACACCGGGTCGATGAAGGCATACGCGTCGCCGGCCATCACCCAGCCCGGGCCGGTCATGCGCGTGCAGGCGTAGGAATAGTTGCCGGTGGCGTGCACCGGGGCCACGCGCTCGGCGCCGCGCATGCGCCGGGCCACCGAGCCGCGCGCGTTGAGGGTCTGCATCAGGAAGGTCTCGTTGTCGCTGCGGCGCTGCTTGAGGTATTCGGGCGAGCACACCGCGCCCACGCTCATGATGTCGTCGCGCAGTGGGATCAGCCAGTACCAGCCGTGCTCGAAGCGGTCCACGGTGACGTTGCCCGCGTCGATCCCGGGCCGCCGCTCCACGCCGCGGAAGTGGCTGAAGATCGCCGCCGACTGGTGTTTGCGGCTCTTGCGCTTGAGCTTGAGCTTGCTGCCCAGGAAGGTGTCGCGGCCGCTGGCGTCGACCACGTAGCGCGGTCGTACTTCCAGCGCCGGGCCCGTGGCCGCGGTGGCGTGCACCCGCGAAGGCCGGCCGTCGTCGCCGAATTCGATCCGCTTCACCCGCACCCCGTCGCGCGCGTCCACGCCGTTGGCGCGGGCGTGCTCGAACAGGAGCTGGTCGAACTCCGAGCGCCTGACCTGGAAGGCGTGGTCGCGCGGCAGGCCCAGGCCCTGGGTGAAGCGGAACACGTGAGTGTCGGTATCCGAATCGGCGACGGTGAAGTCCGCGCCGGCCTTGTGCACGCCGATTGCGCGCACCTGGTCAAGCACACCCAGGCGCTCGAGGATCGGCAGGTTCATCGGCAGCAGGGACTCGCCGATGTGGAACCGGGGGTGCGTGTCCTTCTCAAGCATCAGCACCCGCCAGCCGCGTCGTGCCAGCAGGGTCGCCGCGGTGCTTCCGCCTGGTCCGCCGCCGATCACCAGCACATCCGGCGTGAGCATGCCGGGGTCATCCGTGGGTGCTTGTTTCTGGTTCAACATTCCTGCGCTGCCGCTCGCCGTCCGGTCCTGCCCGTGCCATCATTCCGGGCGCGCATCATAGCGCGGAGCCTGCACTTCACCCATTCATCAACACGGAAGCGAACATGTCCACCCAGACCCCCGCCGAGCGCGAACTGGCCGAGCTGCTGGTCGAGAGCCTGAACCTGGAAGACGTGCAGCCGGGTGAAATCGATCCCGAGGCGCCGCTGTTCAACGCCGGCCTGGGCCTGGACTCGATCGACGCGTTGGAACTGTCGCTGGCGATCAGCAAGCGCTACGGCTTCCAGCTGCGCTCGGACAATGAGGAAAACCTGCGGATCTTCGCTTCGCTGCGCGCGCTGGCCGCGCATATCCAGCAGCACAAGGCCGGTTGAGCGCAGTCGCGCCCGACGCCGCGCCGCCGGCCGCAAACCCCATGATCCTGGCCGTCGAGATCGCCCTGGCGGTGGCCTACGGCGTGCTTGCACACCTGTCCAGCGCCCGCGACAGCCATCCGCTGGCACTGGCGGCGCTGCTGGCGCTGGTCGTTCTGCTGCTCGCCTCGCCGATGGCCGCGCGCCGGGCATGGGCGTGGCTGGCGCTGCCGCTGCTGGCGGCCGGTTGCTGGGCCCTGTTCCGTACCGGCCATGCGCCGCTGCCGCTGCTGCTGGTGCCGGTGGCCTTCATCGGCCTGGTGGCGTGGATGTTCGGACGCACCCTGCGGCCGGGACGGCTTCCGCTGATCACCCGCATCGTGACCGTGCTGGACGACGTCGCGCCCGAACGCATGGAGCCGGACCTGGCCGCCTACACGCGCGCGCTGACCCTGGCCTGGGCGGTGCTGCTGCTGGTGCTGGGAGTGGTCAACCTGGCGCTGGCAATGATTGCCAGCCCCGATGGCCTGCTGGCTGAACTGAGCCTGGCGTCGCCGGTGACCATCACCCGCACCCAGTGGTCGTGGTTCGCCAACTTGTTCAACTATGGCTTCATCGCCGCGTTCTTCGTCGTCGAGTTCCAGTATCGCAAGCGCCGTTTTCCCGGCCGTTATCCCAGTTTCGCGGGGTTCCTGCGCCGGCTCGGCGGGCTCGGGCCGGCGTTCTGGCGCGACCAGCTGCGTTGACGGCGCTCCCCTTGCCGTCGCGCCTGCGGCATGATGCGATGGCCCGATTCGCCGCCATGGACAGTCAGCAGTGAGCCAGCCGTGAGCCAGCACATCCAGACCATTCCCGCCCCGACCCCGCTCCGGCGCTGGGGACAAGTCGCCCTGAACGCGGCCCAGCTTGCCTACACCCTGGTCTGGACCGTGGGCTGCATCACCGCGGCGTTGGTGGTGTTCGCCGTCACCGGGGGCAACCGGCGGATTCCGCTGCGGATGGCGTCCTGGCTGTGGGCGCGCGGGCTGCTGGCGTTCTCCGGACCGTTCAAGGTCGAGGGCCTGGACCGGGTGGACTGGTCGCAGCCCTACGTGCTGGTGGCCAACCACCAGTCGGTGATCGACATCTGCGCGCTGTTCCGGGCGGTGCCGGTGCCGCTGCACTTCCTGCTCAAGCAGGAGATGACCAGGATGCCGTTCGTGAACTGGTACGCGAAGGCGATGGGCATGGTGTTCATCCGGCGCGACGACCGCCGCGCCGCCAGCGCCAGCCTGAAGCGTTCAGCGGAGCTGGTGCGCTCTGGCGCGATCCAGTGCATCTTTCCTGAAGGTACCCGCAGCCGCGACGGCAGCGTGGCGCCGTTCAAACCGGGCGCGTTCCAGGTCGCCATCGACGCCGGCGCCCGGGTGCTGCCGGTGGCGCTGGAGGGCACCGGCGAGGTGTTGCCGCCGGGCGGCTTCTTCCGCGTGCGCAGGGGGCCGATCCGGGTCAGCTTCGGCAGCCCGCTGCCGCTGCATCAGGTGGCCGGCGCGCGTGGCCGGCAGGAGCTGGCGGGACGGGCCCAGGCCGCGGTGGAGGCGCTGCTGCGCCAGCGCGCGGGCTGAGTCGCCAAGCGGATTACACGCGCCATTCGGTATCCTGCCGCGGTTGCAGGGGGTTCCGAAAGCCATGCAGTTCAGCGTCCCACACGATCATCCATGCCTGCCCGGCCACTTTCCGGGGCGCCCGCTGGTGCCCGGCGTGGTGGTGCTGGAGCGGGTGATGGCGGCGATCGAGGCCGGGCATGGTCCGTTGGGGCCGCTGCGGCTGCCGCAGGTGAAGTTCCTGCGACCGCTGCTGCCGGGCCAGGCCGCGCAGGTCGACCTGGAACAGGGTGGCGAGGGGCGCTGGCGATTCAGGGTGTCGCACGCCGGCGCGCCGGTGGCCAGCGGCGAAGTGGTCGCGGAGGCACCGTGAGCGCGGAGTGGAAGTGCCGTCGCGAGGGCGGCGGGCGGGTGGCGATCCGCATGATGCGCGCCTGCGCCGGTCGTGCCGGGCGCGGCGTCGCGCGCCTGTTCCTGGTGCCGATCACCCTGTACTTCCTGCTGCGCCGTCCGGCCGAACGGCGCGATTCGCGCGCCTATCTGGGTCGTGTGTTCGGGCGTGCTGCGACGCTGCGCGAGGCGGCGCGGCACATCCACACCTTCGCCGCCACCATCCTGGACCGCTACTTCCTGCTCAGCGAGGAGCTGCAGCGCTTCGACGTGACCGTGAGCGGGGTGGAGGCGTTGCACGAGCGGGTGGACCGCGGCCAGGGCGTGCTGCTGTTCGGCTCGCACCTGGGCAGCTTCGAGGTGCTGCGGGTGTTGGCGCGGCGGCGCCCGGACTACAAGATCCGGGTGGTGCTGGATCGCAGCCACAGCGCGGCGGTGACCCAGGTGCTGGATGCGATCAACCCGGAGATCGCCGCCACCGTGATCGACGCCGGCCAGCCGGGTCCGGCGATCATGCTCGAGATCCAGCGCGCCGCGCAGGAAGGGGCGATGATCGCGCTGCTGGTGGACCGCGCCCAGCCGGGCGAGGCCGTCGCGCGGGTGCCGTTCCTGGGTGATCCGGCCGCGTTCCCGGTCGCGCCGTGGCAGATCGCGGCGGTGCTGAAGATCCCGGTGGTGCTGGCGTTCGGCCTGTATCGCGGCGGCAACCGCTACGATCTGGTGTTCGAGCCGTTCAGCGAGGGCATCGACCTGCCGCGTCGCGAACGCGCCGCCGGGATTCCGGCGCTCATCGGCCGTTACGCCCGGCGGCTGGAACATCATGCCCGCGATGCGCCGTACAACTGGTTCAATTTCTATGACTTCTGGAAGGACGACGATGCAGGCAGCGATGCGGAAAACGCGCAGGCAGGCAGCGGCCCTCGCGGCGGCGGTGCTGGCGTGCATGCTGATCCCCTCGTGGGCAATGGCGCAGGCGGGCGGCGCTGAGCCGTTCGACAGCGCCTGGATCCTGGGGCAGCTGGAACGGCCGGTGCCGGCGGCAACGCCGTTCCTGGAGCTGCGCGAGTCGGACCTGCTGGAAGCGCCGCTGCGGATCCAGGGCGAATACCGCCGCCCGGACGAAGGCACCCTGGTGCGCGAGGTGCATTCGCCCTATGCCGAAACCACCACCCTTGCCGAGGGCCGCGCCACCATCGAACGCGAGGGCCGCTCGCCGCGCAGCTTTTCGCTGTCCCGCGCGCCCGAGCTGGCCGGGCTGCAGGCCAGCTTTGGCGCGCTGCTGGCCGGCGACCACGCCGCCCTTGAAGCGGCCTATGCGATCGGCGTCTACGGTGCGCAGGATGGCTGGACCATGACCATGGCCCCGCGCGACCGCGCCTTGGCCAGGCGGGTGCAGTCGATCAGCCTGTTCGGTGCCGGCGACGACCTGCGCTGCATCGAGACGCTGACCGCAGACGACGAAGTGCAGCGGACCCTGCTTGGCAGTGCTGTCCAGGCGGCATCCGAAGACGACGCGGCGGATGGCTTGCTCGCCCTGTGCCGCGGCGGCGCCGGCGGCTGATGTCCTCGCGCACGCGGCTCGCGCTCGCCCTGGCGTGGCTGGGCCTGCTGGTGGTGGTCGGGTTGTTCGTCTCCCGGCACCTGCAGCTCAGCGGCGACCTGCGCGCGTTCATGCCGGCGCCGGAAACGCCCGAGCAACGGCTGCTGATCGACGAACTGGGTGAAGGTCCCGGCGCGCGCCTGCTGCTGCTGGCGATTTCCGGCGCGGGGCAGGAGACGCTGGCTGCGCAGTCGCGCGCGCTGTACGCGGCACTGGCCGGCGACGACCGCATCGAGCTGGTTGCCAACGGCAGCGAAGCCGAGGCCGGACTGGAGGCGATCCCCGAGCGGCTGCGCCCGTACCGCTACCTGCTCAGTCCGGGCCTGGACGAGCGGCCGCTGGACGAAGCGGTGCTGCGCGAGGCCATCGCCGACCGGCTGCAGGACCTCGGTTCCCCGGCCGGCGGCCTCGTTGAACCGTTGCTGCCGTCCGACCCGACCCTGGAAACCCTGACCCTGGCCCAGGCCTGGGAGCCGGCCGGCGCGCCGCAGCGCATCGACGGCGTCTGGTTTGACAGCACCGGCGGCGAAGCGCTGCTGGTGGTGCGCACGCGTGACGCCGGCTTCGACCCGACCGCGCAGGCGGGCGTGGTCGGGGCGATCGAAAGTGCGTTCGCGGACGTGTCGGCGGACTCCGGCAGCGCGCTGGCCATGACCGGGCCGGGCGCGTTCTCGGTGGAAATCGGCGGGCGTACCGCGCGCGAGGCGGCGCGGATCGGGATGATCGGCACGCTGGGGCTGGTGCTGCTGTACTGGCTGGCCTACCGCAGCGGCCGCCTGCTGCTGGCCGGGGTGCTGCCGCTGGCGAGCGCGGCGCTGGCCGGCGTTGCCGCGGTGGCCGCGTTGTACGGCGGCATGCACGGCATCACCCTGGCCTTCGGCTTCACCCTCATCGGCGTGGCCCAGGACTACCCGGTGCACCTGTTCAGCCACCTGCGCGCGGGCGAACCGCCGCCGGCCACGGCGCGCGCGCTGTGGCGCACCCTGCTGACCGGGGTGGTCTCCACCTGCATCGCCTACCTGACGTTCTTCTTTTCCGGCGTGGACGGCCTGCGCCAGCTCGCGGTGTTCACCGTCGTCGGCTTGCTGACCGCCGCGCTGACCACGCGGTTCCTGCTGCCGCCGCTGCTTGATCCGCGCCCCGGCGATCCCGCTGATTGCCGTGGGGTAGGTGCGCTGGCCGCCGGCATCGACGCCGTCCCGCGGCCGGGGCGGCGCGTTGGCGTCATCGCGATGGCGGTGCTGGCCGTGGGCGCCGTCGCAGTGGCAGCGCTGGCGCCGGGACCGTTCTGGGAAAACGACCTGGCGAGCCTGACGCCGGTGCCCGAGCAGGCACTGGCCGAGGACGGCCGCCTGCGCGGCGAGTTGGGCGCGCCGGACGTGCGCTACCTGCTGGCGCTGGAGGGCGACAACGCGGAGCAGGCGCTGCAGGCGTCCGAGCGGCTGCTGCCGGCGCTGGACCAACTGGTCGAAGCGGGCGCGATCAGCGGCTATGAAATCGCTGCCCGCTACCTGCCCAGCGTCGCCGTCCAGCGCGCGCGCCAGGCGCGCCTGCCCGAACCCGACGCGCTGCGCGCGGCGCTGGATGCGGCCGTTGCCGGCAGCCCGTTCCGCGCCGGCGTGTTCGCCCCGTTCCTGGCGGACGTGGAAGCGGCGCGCCAGGCAGCGCCGCTGCGGCCCGGCGACCTTGCCGGCACCCCGCTGGACGCGGTGGTGCCGGGATTGCTGGTGGAGGATGGGCCCGGCCGGGTCACCGCACTGGCGACGCTGGGCGGGCTGGAGGATCCGACCGCGGTGGCAGCGGTGGTCGAAGAGGCCGGCGCGCGCCTGCTCGACCTGAAGGCGGTGTCCGAATCGCTGGTGCAGGCCTGGCGCGGCCAGGTGCTAGCGGCGCTGGCGCTGGCGGCGCTGCTGCTGGTGGCCACCGTATGGGTTGCGCTGCGCTCGCCGCGGCGGGTGATGCGGGTGGTGGTGCCGATGGCCTTCACCCTGCTGCTGACCCTGGCCATCCTGCGGGGCTTCGGGGTGGAGCTGACCCTGTTCCACCTGGTGTCGCTGGTGCTGGGCGCTGGCCTGGGCCTGGATTACGCGCTGTTCTTCGAGCGCGCCGGCAGCGATCGCCGCGAGCAGCTGCGCACCCTGCATGCGATCGTCGTGTGCGGATCGATGACTGCGCTGGTGTTCGGGTTGCTGGCGCTGTCTTCGATCCCGGTGCTGCGGGCGATCGGCCTGACGGTGACGATCGGCGTGGTTGGCAACTTCATCCTCGCGCTGCTCATCGCCCGCAGGCCCGCCGAGCCGGTGGAAGGAGCGCGGGCGTGATTGGACGCGAGGACATCCTGGCGCTGATCCCGCACCAGGGCGCGATGTGCCTGTGGGACGAGGTGCTGGCATGGGACACCGGCTCGATCCGCCTGCGCGCCGGCAACCATCGCGATCCCGCGCACCCGCTGCGCGCCGACGGCCGCCTGCACGCGGTGCACCTGTGCGAATACGGCGCCCAGGCGATGGCCGTGCACGGCGGCCTGCTGGCGCGCGACGCCGGCGGTGCTGCCGCCCCCGGCGTGCTGGTCGCGCTGCGCGGCGTGGAGCTGCACGCAGGCCGCATCGACGACCTGTCCGGCGACCTTGAATGCACTGCCGAAGTCCTGGCCCAGTCCCCTGCCAGCCAGCAATACGGCTTCCGCATCACCCACGCCGGCACCCTCCTCGCCGAAGGCCGCGCCGCGGTCATGCTCGCGCCGGAATGATGCGACGCTTTTCCCGATGGCTGGGACGATGTCTCCGGGGCCGGTGGGGTAGCCCTTGGCGGGACTGTCGGCGCCATGGACGGCGCCGACAAGCGTACATGGGTGAGACTGCGCGTTTGCGAAGCATTGCTTCGCGCGCTGTCGAACGCCCGGAGGCTATGCCGTAGGGCCGGGCCCGCGAAGCGGGTACTTGCCTGCGTGTCCCGCCAAGGGCTACCCCGCCGGCCCGCCCGCGTGGTTTGTGGCTCCGGCGGGGTTGTCCAAGACGAAACCGGGGACCGCAACAGGATTCACGCGGCTTCGCGCGCATGGCGCGCTCCTACGGGATAATCGGCCTATGACTGCACACGAATCCAAACGCCGCGCCCTGGTCACCGGCGGCAGCGGCGACATCGGCGGGGCGATCTGCCGCGCGCTGGCCGCCGACGGCCTGCACGTGATCGTCCACGCCAACGCCAACCTCGGCCGCGCCGAATCGGTGGTTGCCGCCATCGCCGAAGCCGGCGGCAGCGCCGAGGCCGTCGCCTTCGACCTCACCGACGGCACTGCCGCTGCGGTGCAGCTCGAACGCCTGCTCGAAGCCGGCCCGATCCAGGTGCTGGTCAACAACGCCGGCATCCACGACGACGCGCCGCTGGCCGGCATGAGCGAACAGCAGTGGAAGCGCGTGGTCGACGTATCCGTGCACGGCTTCTTCCACGCCACCCAGCCGCTGCTGCTGCCGATGGCGCGCACCCGCTGGGGGCGGATCGTCAGCGTGTCGAGCGTGGCCGCGGTGACCGGCAACCGTGGGCAGTCGAACTACGCCGCGGCCAAGGCCGCCCTGCACGGGGCGACGAAGTCGCTGGCCCGGGAAATGGCCTCGCGCGGGATTACCGCCAACGTGGTGGCGCCGGGGGTGATCGAAGGTGCCATGGCCGACGCCGCGTTCCCGCCCGAGCGCATCAAGCAGATCGTGCCTGCCGCGCGCGCCGGACGCCCGGACGAGGTGGCCGCGCTGGCCGCATTCCTGTGTTCGGATGCCGCCGGCTACGTCAACGGCCAGGTGATTGGCGTCAACGGCGGGATGGGCTGACGACGGTCGGGTACCCTGTGGCGCCTGTCACCGCCTTGAAGGAGTTGCACATGCATCGGATCGCAGCCCTGTCCCTGTTGCTGGCTTTCGCCGCGACCGCATTGCCCGCGGTGGCCGATGACAAGATCCGCCTCCAGGTCCCGATCCCGTTTGTCGAAGACCACGACATCGATGACGAGATCATTTCCCACTGCGGGATCCAGGAGGACTTCACCCGCCGCCTGACCCGCGAGCTGCGGAAAGTGGCGGTGGCCGAACAGGCTCCGATCACCGACATGGCCGGCCAGGTGCTGAAGGTGGAGATCGTGGATGCGCTGTGGGCCGGCAACTGGTTCATCGAACACGACCAGACCATCCGCGTGCGCGGCACCCTGTACCGCGATGGCGAGCACCAGGCCGCCTTCAACGGCGTGATCATGGGGCGCGGTGGCAGCCTGAGCAGCGGCTGCTACCAGATGAAATCCTATTTCGGCGCCATGACCTGGCACATCCGCCGCTGGCTGCGGAATCCGGTCGACGGCGCGCGGATCGGACAGGGCGGCTGAGCGATCGGCGGCATGCACGCCGGCTTCAGCCCGATGTGCGCATAATCAGGCCGTCGTCCCGCCTGCGCCGCCGTGGCGCGGGCGGACGCTGAACGAGGGCACTGCCATGCGTATCGTCCGTCCGCTGCTCCTGCTGCTGCTCGCGCTGGCCCTGGCCGGCTGCGCCACCTCGCACGTGCTTACCGGCGCGCCGCGGGCGCCGATCGATCCCTCGCAGGTGCGCATTTACCACAGCCCACCGCCGGGCGGGTTCGAAGAAATCGCCATCCTGGAGACCTCCAGCGGCGCGTTCACCTACGGCGAGCAGAACAAGATCGACTCGGTGCTGCGCAAGCTGCGCGAAGAGGCCGCCAGCCTTGGCGCCAACGGCGTCCTGTTCCAGGGTACCGCCGACGGCTATGGCAACAGCGGCGTGAGCGTGGGCGCCGGCGGGGGCCGCATCGGTGGCAGCGGCTTTGGCGGCGTCGGCGTGGGCGTGAATGTCAGTCCGCGGCAGAAGCACGCCGGCGGCATCGCCATCCACGTCCCCAATCCTCCGCCGGCCGATCTCCAGCCTGCGCCGGACCCCGGCTCCTGAGCGAGGCGCGGCTGGGTCGCGTCGGCGTCGCCGGGCAGGTCGTTTGTTCCAGGCGGGATGGTTCCAGGCGGGATGGTGGGCTCTGCGAACCCCTGCCACTGGCGCAGGAAATCAGGACGGCGGGACGCTGGTGCGCGCGGGGAGGGTGTCGGACCTGCGTCGGCCCGTGAACAGTGACATCAGCGGACCGGTCATGACGGTGGTGGCGATCGCCATCACCAGCAGCATGGTGAAGCCCTGCTGGCCGATGACGCCGGCGTCCAGGCCGACTTTGATCACGATCAGCTCCATCAGCGCGCGCGCGTTCATCAGCGAGCCCACCGCCAGACTGTCGCGCCAGCCCAGCCCGGCCAGGCGCGCGCCCGCCGCGCCGCCGGCGAGCTTGCCCACCACCGCCGCCGCCATGATCAGCCCCAGCGCGCCCAGGCCCGCGCCCACGAACGCGTCGCCGGTGGTGTGCAACCCGGCCAGGGCGAAGAAGATCGGCATCAGCACGATGATCGCCAGGTGTTCCACGCGCTCGACCAAGGTCTTGAGCAGGCGGTCGTCGCGCGGCAGGCAGGCACCGAACAGGAACGCTCCGAACACCGCGTGCAGCTGCAGCCACTCGGTCACCGCCGCGCAGGCGAACAGGCCGATGAACAGCGCGGCCAGCACGAACCCGCCCGGGCAGCCGTCGGCGGCATGGCGTTGCAGCAGCCGCGCGAACAGCGGCCGCAGCAGTCCGAACACGATTGCGCACAGCACCACCAGGCCGACGATGATGCGCACGAACCCGGCGTAGCCCTGGCCGGCGCCAATCATCGCCACCACCAGCGCCAGCAGGATCCAAGCCAGCACGTCGGCGATCGCCGCCGACGCCAGCGACAGCCGTCCCAGGCGCGTATGGGTCATGTCGCGTTCCTTCAGGATCCGCGCCAGGATCGGGAATGCGGTGATCGACATCGCCGCGGCCATGAACAGCGCGAACGGCCAGAACGCCACGCCTTCCGGGGCCAGCGATGGATGCAGCGCCGGGGAGATCGCCACCCCCGCCGCCGCCGGCGCCAGCACGCTCAGCACGCCCACCCAGCCGGCCGACTTGAGCTGCGCGCGCACGCCCTCGGGCGAGCGCAGCTCCACCCCGACGATGAACATGAACAACACCAGCCCCAGCGTTGCCAGCGAAGACAGCGCCGACAGTGACTCCGGGGCGAACAGGCGCCCGTGGAACTCCGGGAACAGCGCGCCGAACACGATCGGCCCCAGCAGGATCCCCGCCGCCATCTCGCCGATCACCGGTGGCTGCCCCAGGTAGCGCAGCAGCAGCCCGCAGGCGCGGGCGGTGGCAATGATCACGACGAGCTGCAGCAGGAGCGGGTTTTCCATGGACGGACCGGTAGGCGTGGGAAGCGGGCGGTTGCAGGCCGGGTGCGGTCAGGCCGCAGCCGGATACCAGTGCCGGCCTAGCGAAGGCGGCGCTGGCGAGCGGTCCAGCAGCGCCGCCAGCCCGTGATCGCTGATGTCCGGGTGATCGGCGCCGGCGCGCTCCAGGATCTCCGCGGCCAACCAGCGCATGCGGTCCACGTTGGCGTGGATGCGCGCGTCGAAGGCGTTGTCGTCGAGCTCGTCCGCCAGGCCGCGGTTGAGCTCGCGGAACCAGTCGATCCCGAACTGGTCCAGCAGCCGCGCCTGTCCCTCGGCAAGCCCTGCCGCGGTGTTGCGTTCGCCCCACTCGCGCAGCAGCGGCTGCATCGCCTCGTTCAGCACCCGGCCCGCTTCCAGCGGTGCGCGCAGGCGGTCGAACGCGCCCACGTCGGCGATCCGTCCGGAGAAGAACAGCGGCGCCAGCAGCGCCCAGTAGAAGGTGTAATCCCAGATCACCTTCACCGGCAGCACCCGCGCATCGCCGAACAGCCGGTACTGGTCCTGGTAGATCGGCATCATGCTGTCGTAGAAGGACACGTAGAGCTGCTGGTAGATCTCCGCCCACGGCGCCACCGGCGCGCCGGCGCGGTCCTTGTCCACCAGCTCGCAGATGTAGGTGTTGGAGATGGCGATGAAGTCGCTGCCGGGCGAATAGAACGGGTCCAGGAACATCCCCGCCTCCCCGGTCAGCGCCCAGCGTTCGCCGGAGAACACGCGCTTGCAGCCGTGCGAGAAGTGGCGCAGGAACTGGAAGTCCTTCACCGCGTGGGCGCCGGCGTCGAGCATGTCCGCCACCTGCGGCTGGTGCTTGCGCAGCCAGTCCATCGCCTTGTCGTGGGTCTTCATGTCCTCCAGCGGGTGCATCTTCGCGTCGCACACGATTCCCAGCGAGTGCGCGCCCGAGGCCAGCGGGATCATCCAGAACCAGTAGCCCGGCCCGACCATGTGGTTGGTCGAACGCCAGCGGTCGGGCGGGTCGCAGCGCTGCAGCCAGGACGGATCGTCCGACCAGCCGTTCGGGTCCAGGATCCCGTCCACCCGCCACCACGCGGCGTTGACGTCGTGGTCGTTGCTTTCGGCCAGGCCGAGCTTGCGCTTGAGCAGGCCGGCGCGGCCGGAGGCGTCCACCAGCCAGCGCGCGCGCAGCGTCTGGCCGGCGCCATCGTGCTCCAGGTGCACCGCGTGCGGCGCGTCGCCTTCGCCCATGTCGATGCCGCGCACCACCGCGCCGTCGCGAAAGTCCACGCCCAGCGCGCGCGCGCGTTCGCCGAGGAAGTTCTCGAACCGGCCGCGGTCGATCTGCCACGAGGGCGTGGGCATCAGCCGGCTCACGCCCAGCTCGGTGCAGCCGTCGATGTCGCTGCGGCCGTCGGAGAAGAAGAAGCGGAAGCCGAACTTGCGGATCTGTTCGTCTTCAAGGTGTTCGCGCAGCCCCAGCACGTTGGCGAAGTAGTGCGCGCCGATCTCCACCGTCGACTCGCCGACCTTGTGCGCGGCCTCGCGCACCGGGTGCGCGCGCCGCTCGATGATCGAGATCCGCAGCCCCGCATTGCGCTGGTGCAGCTGCAGCGCCAGGGTCAGCCCGGCCAGCCCCCCGCCCAGGATCAACACGTCGGTGTCGGGGGTCGCCTGCTCCATGTTCATCAGCCTGTGTGCGTGGGTTGGCGCTGGGCGCGGTCGCCGGAGAATTCCCCCGTTGGATCGTCGATCACCGGACGGGTTTTGCGGGTGCGCCGATATTCTCCAATCACGTTGCCGTAGCGCATCACTTGTAGCACAACGTGCGAGGTGATTAGGCGCAGGTCGTGCCAGAGCCGGAAATGGCTCTTGCGGAAACTGTGCTCGGCGTCCGCGTAGCGGGTGTCCACCGGCAGCGCCACTACGCCCAGGCCCAGCTGGCGCGCGGACGAGATCAGCATCTGCGCCTCGAACACGAAACCTTCGCCGGGCACGTCGTCCATCGCGCAGGCCGCCGCTGGATACAGGCGCTGGCCGCTCTGTGAATCCACCATGCGAAAGCCGCAGGCCCAGCTGATGCCCCAGTCGCCGAAGTCGTTGCCCAGCCGGCGGTACCAGGGCTGGCAACCGCGCTTGCGCAGGCGCGCGGCAACGATCACGCAGCCCGGGTGGCGGTTGGCGCTGTCGATCATGCGCGGGATGTCGGCGGCCGAATGCTGGCCATCGCCGTCCATGGTCACCACCGCCTTCGCGCCCTGGCGCAGCGCCTCGGCGAAGCCGTCGCGCAGGCTCGCACCCTTGCCCATCCGCTCCGCGTGCCGCAGCGTGGTCACCGGCAGGTCGGCGATCAGCCCGCTGGTGTCGTCGTCGGAGCCGTCGTCGACCACGATCACCCGCGGACAGTGTGCCAGCGCGCCTTCGACCACCTTACGGATGCGCAGCGCTTCGTTGAGGGCCGGGATCACCACCGCGATGTCGCCGGCGCGCAGCCGGGATGGCTGCTCAGTCATGCGCCAGCTCCACCCGCAGCGCGCGTCCGGGCCCGGCGTCGAGCAGCACCGCGCCGGCGCCGGTGGCAAGCGCGTCGAACAGCGGCAGCATTGGTGCCATGGCGTTGCCGCCGCAGCGCGTGCCCAGCGGTCCGTCGCCCGTATCCGGCGTGCCGTCGACCAGGTCCGCGCGCAGGCGCGGCCCGCCTTCGCCGCGGGACAGCACCAGCGCGCCGCCGAGCAGGCCTTCGCTGGGCGTCATCTGCCCCAGCGGTCCCGCGGCGCCGATGTCGTAGGCGGCCAGCAGCACCGCGTCGGCGCCGGCGGCAAGCTGCGCCAGCGCTTCCAGCAGGCCCTGGGCGAAGCTGGCCGTGCCGGCGCTGACCGCGGTCGCCGCGGCGGTGCAGCCGGCGCCGATGGTCCAGTAGCCGGCGGCGGCGTTGTGCACCGAGTTGTGGAACCGGGTGGGCGAGATCGCGCGCGGGTCGTCGGCCAGCGTCGCGGCCATGTAGTCGGTGATTGCCAGGTCGCCGTGGGTGGAGGTGAACACCGAGGGCAGCGCCTTGGGATCGCGCCCGGCCGCCTCGCAGGCCGCGAGCGCCACGTCCAGCGCCACCGCCACCGTCTGCGGGGCGCGGCGGCGTTCGTTGGGTGCCAGCAGGGCAGGTGAGGGCCGGCGCGGCGCGTCGTCTGCCGGCGCAGCCCCTGCGGCGAAGTCGCGCGCCGCCTGCCAGGTGGGCAAGCCGTCGGCCCAGAAGCCGACGCCCTCGATCCTGGCCTCAAGCCTGGCTTGGGTGGATTCCATGCCGGTCATGCCCTCCCGAACACCAGCGAGCAGTTGTTGCCGCCGAAGCCGAATGAATTGTTCATCGCGTAGCGGACCTGGGCGCGGGCATTGTCGAGCCGGATCTGCGGCCCGCAGCTGGCGTCCAGCGCCTCGCTGTTGAGCGTGCCCGGCAGCAGGCCGTCCTCCAGTGCGATCAGCGCGAACACTGACTCCACGATCCCGGCAGCGCCCAGGGTGTGGCCGGTCCAGCCCTTGGTCGAGCCGGCGTGCAGGCCGTCGCCGAACATCGCCGCCACCGCCTGGGCCTCGACCGCGTCGTTGGCCGGGGTCGCGGTGCCGTGCAGGTTGAGGTAGCCGACGTCGCCGGCCTGGATCCCGGCCCGCGCCAGCGCGTCGCCCATTGCCATCCGCGCGCCCAGCCCCTCCGGATGCGGGGTCGACATGTGGTGCGCGTCGCTGGATTCGCCGTAGCCGCACAGCCGCAGCCCGGCTTCGGCTGCATCGGCGCGCTCGAGCAGGGCATAGCCGCCGGCCTCGCCCAGCGACAGTCCGTCGCGCCGGTGGTCGAACGGCCGCGCCGGCCGCGCGGACACCAGGCCCAGCGAATTGAAACCGAACAGCACGCTGCCGCACAGCGTGTCGATGCCGCCCACCAGTGCCGCGTCCGCCACCCCGGCCTGGACCAGCCGCGCCGCCTGGGCGAACACCTTGGCGCTGGAGGAACACGCGGTCGCTACGGTCATGCACGGCCCGCGCAGGCCGGTGGCTTGCTGCACGAATCCGCCCAGCGAATGTGGCGTGTGCACCCCCGGCCGGGTCAGGTCGGCGGGGAAGGCGCCGCCTTCCAGCCGCGTATAGGCTTCCTCGGTCGCGCCGATGCTCGAAGTCGAGGTGCCCAGCACCAGCGCCACGCGGCCGGCGCCATGGCGCTGCACCGCGGCGTCCACCGCATCAATCATCCCGTCCTGCTGCAGCGCCAGCCACGCCAGGCGGTTGTTGCGGCATTCCCAGTCGGCGAGCCGCTGCGGCAGCGGCATGTCCTCGAGCCCGTCGACGCGGCCGATCCAGGTGTCCAGCGGGTCGTCGCCGAAATCGTTGCGGCGCAGGCCGCTGCGGCGTTCCTCCAGTGCCTGCGCCTGGGCGGCGCGCCCGCGCCCGAGCGCGGTGGTGGCGGTATGGGCGCGGATGGCGAGCGCCGGGATCGGGGAAAGCATCGGGCGCGGTGGCCTCCTTCAGGACTGGCCGCGAGTATAGGCGGGGAACGGCGTTGGACCCATGAAGCCGTTTACAGGGTGCGGATGGTATCGCCGCCCTCGGCGTCCAGGGCACGCTTGGCGGCATCGCGCTGGTCGGCGTCGAAGGCGTGCACCACCACCGCCGAGCGCCCTTCGTCCAGCGCATCGTGCACCTTGTGGATGTAGGGGTCATGGTCGGGCCGCAGCGAGACCAGGCCGCCGGCCATCAGCCCGAACACGCCGCCGTAGCCCATCATCAGCGCGACGGCGAAGCCGGGCGAAGAGGTCACCAGGTCCACGCCCAGTGCATACAGCAGCGCGCCGGCCACCACGCCCGCCGCGCCCAGCTTGAGGTGGGCGATGACGATGGTGCGCACGATCCCCCGCGTTTCGGGTTCCAGCTTGCGATCCGGGTGGCGGACCCGCGGGGTGATGACCTGGACCTGGGAGTGCTTGAGGCCCAGCGCGCGGCGCAGGCCCTGGGCGATGCGGCGCGCGCGCCGTTCGCTGTCGAACGTCGCCGCGACCTTGCTGTTGGAGGTTTCCCCGGTCAGCGCCGAAAGGGTGCTCATGGGTCGGTTACCACGTTGGGGCATGTTGCCGATGCTGGCCGCCCGACTATCAAGGCATCGTGAGGCGGGGCCTGGGCGCCGCGCCTTCGTTCAGGGCCGCGCGTGCTGCCTAAACGCCGCTTGAAGCGTGGCTGCGAATTCAGCGTGCAGACGGCGTCAACGTTTGCGTGCGCTTCAGGCGCGCGCCCCTTTACTTGTGCGCGCCCCGAAACCAGAACAAGAAAGGAGCATCCCCCATGAACAGGTTCCTGATTCCCGCCGCGCTGGCGGCATTCGCGCTTTCCCCCGCGGCCATCGCGCAGTCCACCACCGGCGACAACTACCGGCCCGACCTGCAGCCCGGCAACGGCCACTGGTTCATTGCCGGCAACGTCGGCCGCACCGACGGCGGCAGCGCCACCCGCTTCGGCACCGGCGATTTCAACCTCTTCGAGAGCCGCGAGGGCCGCAAGACCGGCTACGGGCTGGTCGGCGGCTACCGCTGGAAGGTGTCCCCGTCCTGGGCCGTGGGCATGGAAGGCGGCTACACCGACCTGGGCAACCTGGTGGTCAAGAACGCGTTCGACGGCGACGACATCGACCAGCGCGAGGACACCAACGCCCTGCGCGGCTGGCAGCTTGGCGCCAACGCCCGCGCGCACATCACCCCGGCCTGGTACGTCGGCCTGCGCGGCGGCTACTTCCGCGCCTCGGACAACGATGCCCGCTACTACAACCGGGTTGGCGAGGAACTGCGCCTGGACAGCGGCCGCCGCGACGGCCGCAACAGCTGGTACGCCGGCGTGGGCACCGGCTGGAATGTCACCGACCGCTTCAGCGTCGGCGTGCACTACGACTATTTCCGGGCCAAGTCCGGCGACCTGCGTGATCCGGACAGCGGCATCACCTTCGAAGGTCCCAAGCGCTCGACCGCGCTGCTGAGCCTGACCGGCGAGTACGCGTTCTGACGGCGGGCCCTGCGGCCGCGCGGGTCAGCGGATCCAGCCGCGCAGCTCGTCGCGGCTGAGCCGCCCGTCGCCGTCCATGTCAACGCCGCCAAACTGCTGGCTGAGCGTTTCGTGGATGGCGGCCTCGCGGCGGCTGATGGTGCCGTCGCCGTCGACGTCGAGCGCATCGAAGTCGATGCTGTAGTCGCTCGACAGCACCGTGGTCGGCTCGAACGAACGGATGATCACCTGCTGGCCGCCGGCTTCGTCATAGCTGACCATGCCGGTCTGGCGTTCGCTGCGGTCGGGCTGGGTGGGCGGTTCATCCGGTACCGGCAGCGGCGCGGTCTGCACCTGGGAAAGCGCCATGGCGGGTGCCAGCAGCGCGGCGGTCGCGGCGATCGCGAAGGGGAGGCGTTTGTCCATGCACGCACACTAGCGCGAGGCGGCGGCTGCGCCAAGCACGCAGCCGCCGCCGCGTCGATGGTCAGTGGCGCGCCTGCAGGCTGGCGCCGCTGAAGGCCCGGGTGCCCACCAGGCGGATATACCAGGTGCCGGCGGCCGGTGCGGCGATGCGCACCGTCTCGTTGTTGCCCGGCCGGGTGGAGGCGGCATCGTGCTGGTCGGCGGTGGGCGGCTGGCCGTGCCTGACCTGCAGGTCGGCGTCGCCGCGCCCGCCGTAGCTGAGCACCTGCAGCATGTCGGCGCCTTCGGGCACCTGGATCGAGAACAGCAGCGCTTCGTCCTGCCCTGCTTCCAGGTCCCTGGCCGGGACGCCGTTTTCCAGCGGAATCGCATCCTCGCCGTCGCCTGCAGCGAAGACGTGCACGCCGGTGGCGTCGCCCAGCGCCAGCAGGCGCTCGTCTCCTGCCGCGTACAGCGCCTGGGGGGAAGACTGGCCAAGCGGAGAAAGCGCAACCAGCACCGGCGCGGTCGGATCGGACACGTCGAGCTGGTGCAGGCCGTCGACATCGCCGAACCAGGCGCGGTCGCCGCGCTGGGCGATGCGCGAGTCGCTGGCGCGTGACGCCTGGTAGCGCCCCACCACCGCCGGCGCCGCTGGATCCTCGATATCAAGCACCTGCATGCTGCCGTTGCAGGCGACGTAGGCAAGCGATACCCCGGCGTCGATGGCCAGGTCGAAGGCCGTTCCGCAGTCATCGTCGATGCGTGACACCTGGGCCGGCGCGGCGGGGTCGGCAAGCGAGAAGATCCGCACGCCGCCGGTCTGGTCCGGGCTGGAACTCAAGCGGTTTTCGGCCAGGTACAGGTGGCCGGCATGCACCCGCAGCTGGCGCGGGCGCGTCGGCAGGTCGGCCTGCCACGCCAGCGCCGGCTCGGCGGGGTTGGATACGTCGACAACGCCCAGCAGCGGGCCGTTGGTGTTCTTGGCCAGGTAGGCGTACCCGCCGTCGGCCGCTATGGTGGAGGCGTGCGTGAACGCAAGCCGCCCGACCTCGGTGGGGTTGGCCGGGTCGGACAGGTCAACGCTGACCAGGCCGAAGCCCCACGCCACCAGGTGGGCGACATTGCCGTCCATCGCCACCTGGTAGAAGACCCGGCTTTCGTCCCGTTCGGGCAGCTCGGCGTCAAACCGCGCCAGCGGTTCCAGGGTGTCCGGATCGTTCACCGTCAGCCCGTACATGGACTGCACCATCAGCAGGTGGTCGCCGTGCAGGGTGGCGTCCATTGCCATCGTGGCGCCGGGGTTCCACGCGGTTGCGGAGGTTGCAGGCGCCCCTGGCTGGCCGACATCCAGCGAGAGCAGCAGGTCGGTTTCGGTCGGGATGATGAGCTGGCCGTTGGCCTGCAGGCTGCGCCGGCCGCTGAAGCTGCGGGTCTCCAGGTGGCCCGCGGCTTCGGGCGCATCGATGTCGCTGATGTCCCAGATGTCCAGGCCCTCGCCCCAGCCGAAGGTGTACACGTATTCACCCGCGCTTGCGCCGGCGAAGGCGGGCGGGATGTCGATCGAGCCGCGCGGCTCCAGTACCAGTGGCTCGCTCAGGTCGTAGATGTCCATGAAGTTGCCCACGCCGATCGCCCGCTCCGGCTCCATCACCAGGCTGAAGCTGCGGAGGCCATCGACGCTGTGGTTGGCGATCCGGATGGGGTCCGCCGGCGCGCTGGCGTCGTAGACGTGCAGCACGGTCCGGCCGATGAAGCTGCGGCCGCTGGCGTGGATCATGTCGCCGTGGGCCACGACGCTGGCGTAGGGCACCCCGGTGCTGGTGATGCCGGTCGGCATGAGCTGCAGCTGCGCGGGATCCTCCAGGCTGGCGACGAAGACGCCGCGGTCCTGGTCGAACAGGTACAGGTGCTCGTTCGCCACCGCCACCCCGACCGGGCGCCGGGTCTGGTCGGTGTAGTCGTCGAACTCGGCGACCAGCTCCGGCTCCAGCGGATCGGCAAGCGACCAGACCGCGACGCCGCCGCCGCCGTCCGTGCCGCGCCAGCTGGCGTACAGGTGTTCGCCGTGGCGCACCAGACCGGTGATCGGTGCGCTGGCGGGCGCCGAATCCGACAGGTGCAGCGGCGCGGCCGGGTCGTCGTACGCCCAGGTAGAGATCACCCGGCCGGTGGACACGTAGACCAGGTCGCCCATGGCGACAGGGTCGGACTGCAGGGTGCCACCGCGCACCAGCGACAGCTCCAGCGGCGATTGCTGCGCCTGGGCACTGGGGGCGGCGGCGAACAGGCTGGTGGAGAGCAGGCCGGCGGAGAGGGCGAGCGTCAGGGGGTTGCGGGGCATGGCGAGTTCCTTTTCATGGAGCGACACGGCGCCGGTAGCGCGCAGCGCAAACGGACAGGGTCGGGCTGCCCGACGCTGTGCCACGCCCCGGCCGAAGTCATTCCGAAAGCTTGACGATCACGTGACCAAGCCGTGACACGGCACGATTGGGAGCCCTGGTGCGCTGATCGCGCGCGAACCCGGTCACGTTCCGGCCGCCCCGGCCGGGTTGGGAAGGTTCAGGGCTGTGCCGGCCCCGCCGCCGCTCCCGGCGGCAGTTCGCCGCGGGCCATTGCCTCCTCGACCGCACTGAATGCCGAATGCGCGCCGGGATCGGCGTCCGACATCCCGGTGGCGTAATAGACCACGCCGGTGCCGCCGGCCATGTCCACCCACAGGCCCGACAGCAGGCCGTAGGCGCTGCCTGAATGGCCAACGCGCTCCACGCCGTCGCCAAACGGATCATCGCGACAGGCGTCCAGCGGCGTGGCCAGGGTCTGGGTCGCCAGGCCGTAGCGGCAGAAGAAGCCCTCGCGCGACTGGCTGCTGGCGTCGGTCTCCACGGTGGCGCCGGCACCCTCGGCCAGCGACCACTGCGGCGCGATGAGCGTGCGCACCGACGCCGGCGTGAGCAGGGTGACCCCGTCCACGCTGCCCTCGCCCAGCAGCAGCCGGCCGATCTTCGCCAGGTCGCTGGCGGAGATGCGCATCCCGCCCTGCGGCCCGAACAGCGCGCCGTTGACGCCGGGGCGCCACAGATCCAGGTCGCAGCCGCCGTCGCTGGCACGCCTGACCGGGCAATCCGGCCGGCCGCCGCCGTTGTTGTCGGCCGCCGGGGTGCGGTCTGCGCGGTACTGGACCACCGCGCGCGCCACGGTGCCGTCGTCGCAGGCAGTCCAGCCGTAGCAGGCGTCGACGTCCAGCGGATCGAACACCAGCCGCTTCATCAGCAGGTCGAAGCGCTCGCCGGTGGCGTTTTCCATCACCGAGGCCACCAGCGGGAAGTTGAGGTTGGCGTACTGGAACCAGGTGCCGGGCGCCTGCCCGCTGTTCCAGGCCTCCGGATCGTCCAGCAGTTCCTTCAGCTCGCCGTCCAGCGGGGTCTGCCAGTAGCCGGCGTCGTCGGTCAGACCGCTGGTGTGCGAAAGCAGCAGGCGCAGGCTGATCGGGGCGTCGGGAAACTCCGGGTGGCGCAGGTTCCAGCCAAGCAGGCCGGACACGTCCGCCTCCAGGTCCAGTTCGCCCGCCTCCACCAGCCGCATCACCCCGATCGCCACCACCAGCTTGGAGATCGACGCCACCCGGGACGGGTCATCCACCGTGACCTCGCGGCCGGTGGCCAGGTCGGCCACGCCGCTGGCGCGCGCGTCGGTGACGCCGTCGCGGTCGAACGCCACCCGCACCGCGGCGACCGGGCCCGGGCCCGGGTCGGCGGCTTGCGGTGTGGGCGGCGGCGTGGCGCAGGCGCACAGCAGGGCGGCGGCAAGGGCGGGCAGCCAGGAGCGGGACATGGTGGTCGGCATTGCACGAATCCGGTTCAGGCGGGCCGCCGCAGCCTAGCATCCGCGCCGCAGCGTGGCCGCAGCGGGCGCCGGCCTGCGTTTGCAGGAGTATTGGGGAGGGCTCGGATACCAGGGGACGGGTCGCCCGGACTGACCGGACATGCGGCTGTTGAAAGCCGCGTGGATGACGAAGGCGAGCGATGAAACGGTTTGCACTGGTATTGGCTTGCCTGCTGCTGGCGCCGTTGGTGGCGGCGGAAGACGCGGACGAAGCGATCGATCGGCGCATCGCGGTGACCATCGACGACCTGCCGTGGCAGCACATCGAACGGGTGCCGGAGGCCGAGCTTGCCGGCCGCTACGGCCAGCTGCTGGAGCAAATGCGCGCGGCCGGTGCGCCGGCAATCGGGTTCCTCAACGAATCCGGCCTGGAGATCGACGGCGAGCGCGACCCGGACCGCATGCGCATGCTGCTCGACTGGCTGGAAGCCGGCTTCCAGCTTGGCAACCACACCTGGGCCCACAGTGACCTGCACAAGGTCGGGGCGGACGGGTTCCGGGCCGATATCCTGCGCGGCGAGCAGGCGCTGCGGCCGCTGCTTGCAGGCCTGGGCAACGTGCCCGAATGGTTCCGGCACCCGTGGCTGCACACCGGCAGCAGCGAGGAAGAAGCCCGGGCCGTGGCCGAATTCCTTGCCGCGCGCGGCTACCGCATCGCGCCGGTCACCGTGGGCATGGACGAGCCGGCGTGGGCGGCCGCCTACGCCAACGTGCTCGACCGTCACCCGCGCGGCCCGGAGCGGATGGAACTGCTCGAGCGCCTGCACGGCGGCTACGTCGCCTACCTGCTGCACAAGCTGGACTTCCGCGAACGCCAGTCGCTGACCCTGCTCGATCGTGCCGTGCCGCAGGTGCTGCGCCTGCATGCCAACGAGCTCAACGCGGTTGCCTACGGCGATCTCATCGACGGCATGCGCCGGCGCGGCTACCGGTTCGTCGACCTGGAGACGGCGATGCGCGATCCGGCGTATGCGCAGGCGAACGCATACCACGGCACCGACGGCCCGGGCTGGCTGCAACGCTGGGCGATGGGCAAGCGCCTTCCGCGTGCCTACCGCGCCGGCGAGCCGAAGGTCCCCGCATGGGTCCGGGAACTCGCAGACCCGGATTCACCGGATTCGTAGGAGCGCGCATGGCGCGCTCCTGCAGGGGACAGATGGTTTTCGCCGCTATGCGGCCATGCCGCCGTGGCGCAGCAGGGCGTCGATCTGCGGTTCACGGCCGCGGAAGGCGGTGAAGTTCTCCAGCGCCGGACGGCTTCCGCCGCGCGACAGGATCTCGCGGCGGAAGCGGGCGCCGGTTTCGGCCACTGCTTCCGGAGCGTCCTCGAACGCGGCATAGGCATCCGCACTCAGCACCTCGGCCCACTTGTAGCTGTAGTAGCCGGCTGCGTAGCCGCCGGCGAAGATGTGGCCGAACTGGTGCGGGAAGCGGTGCCAGGCCGGCGGGCGGTTCACCGCCACCTCCTCGCGCACCCGCTCCAGCAGCGGCATCACCCCGTCCTGCGCTTCGTCTGCGCCGCTGTGCAGCAGCATGTCGAACAGCGCGAACTCCAGCTGGCGCACGGTCTGCATGCCGCTCTGGAAGTTCTTTGCCGCCAGCATTTTTTCGAACAGCCCGCGCGGCAGCGGCTCGCCGGTCTCCACGTGCGCGCTCATGGCCTGCACCCGCTCCCACTCCCAGCAGAAGTTCTCCATGAACTGGCTGGGCAGTTCCACTGCGTCCCATTCCACGCCGTTGATGCCGGCCACCGGCAGCGCGCCGACTTCGGTCAGCAGCTGGTGCAGGCCGTGGCCCATCTCGTGGAACAGGGTCAGCACCTCGCCGTGGTCGAGCGTGGCGGGCGTCCCGTCCGCACCGCGGCCGAAGTTGCACACCAGGTACACCACCGGCGTCTGCTCGCCGCCGGAGCGGGCGCGGCGGTTGCGGCAGTCATCCATCCACGCGCCGCCGCGCTTGCCCGATCGCGCGTAGGGGTCCAGGTAGAACTGGCCGACCAGATGGCCACTGCCGTCGACCAGGCGGTAGAAACGCACGTCTTCATGCCACGTCGGCGCCGCGTCGGCTTCCACCTTCAGGCCGTACAGGTCTTCGATCAGCGCGAACAGCCCGCCCAGTACCTCCGGCTCGGTGAAATACTGCTTCACCTCCAGCGCCGAATAGCTGTAGCGCGACTGGCGCAGCTTCTCGCTGGCCCAGGCCAGGTCCCACGGTTCCAGCGTGTCCAGGCCGAGTTCGTCGCGGGCGAAGGCCTCCAGCTCCGCGCGGTCACGCTGCGCGTGCGGCTTTGCCTTCGCTGCCAGCTCACGCAGGAAGCCGAGCACCTCGTCCGGCGTCTTCGCCATCTTGGTGGCCAGCGACACCTCCGCGTAGCTGTCGAAGCCAAGCAGCCCGGCCAGCTCCGCGCGCAGGGCAAGGATGCGATCGATGTGGGCCGAGTTGTCCAGCGCCGCCGGCCCCGCCTCCGAGGCGCGCACGCCGTAGGCGCGATACAGGGTCTCGCGCAGGCCGCGGCTGTCCGCATAGGTCTGCACCGGCAGGTAGCAGGGCATGTGCAGGGTCAGCTTCCAGCCCGGCTTTCCGTCCGCTTCGGCGGCGGCGCGGCAGGTGGACAGCACGTCGGCCGGCAACCCGGCCAGCTCCGCCTCGTCCTCCACATACAGGGCGAAGGCGTCGGTGGCGTCGAGCAGGTTCTCGGAGAATTTCGCCGACAGCGAGGCCAGTTCCTGCTGCACTTCGGCAAAGCGCGCACGTTGCGCGTCCGGCAGCTCGGCGCCGCCGAGGCGGAAGTCGCGCAGGGCGTTCTCCACCGCCTTCCTGCGCGCCGCGTCGTAGTCCTGGAATTCCGGCGCCTCCGCCAGCGCCCGGTACTGCGCGTACAGCGCCTGGTCCTGCGCCAGGGCGCTGAAGAAGCCGGTGACCCGCGGCAGCGCGGCGTTGTAGGCCTCGCGCAGCTCCGGGGTGTTCATTACCGATTGCAGGTGGGTGACCTGGCCCCAGGCGCGGCCCAGGCGCTCGGTGGCGTCCTCCAGCGGGGTGATGAACCTGTCCCAGGTGACCGGTGCCACGGCGCCGGCGCGCTCCACCGCCGCCTCGGCCTCTGACAGCAGCTCGTCAATGGCGGGGGCGACGTGTTCGGCGCGGATGGCATCGAAGCGGGGCAGGCCGAAGAAATCGAGCAGCGGGTTGGTCATTGCGGGCATGGTCGTGGAAAGGGGGTATCAGTGTAGATGGGGACGTTGGCGGGGTTCCGTAGCGATGTCCCGTTTCGCGGTGATCTGGAGGGCCCCGCCGCGGCCGGCAGGCCTTTGCGCTCCATGTCCCCCGGCCTCCGCCCGCGGCTACGGCCTCCTCCTTTACTTACGCGCAAAGGCCTCCCGGCCACGGCGGGGCTCGGCTGC
>JBQDAV010000031.1:0-31717 GCA_052090405.1 Luteimonas sp. | reverse complement strand
AACACCCCGTCCCCGAGCCGGCTGACGGCGCGGAAGTAGCCGCGCACGGCGTGCCTGGCCGCCATCCGGTTGGCGGCCAGGCACCAGCCGGAGTCGCTGGCCAGCAGGCGGTTACGCAGCGGCGATGGACGCATGTCCTTCCTCCCTGGTGGCGATGTCGTGCAGCAGCGCGTCGAAATCCGCCGCAACCCGGTCCGGGTGCAGCCCCGTCACCGCCTCGCGCGCACGCGCGCCCATGGCGCGGCGCAGCGGGTCGTCGCAGCCGATCCGGACCGTGGCCTTGATGAAGTCGGCATCAGTGCCGATGCAGGCGCCGTGCACGCCGTCGACCAGGTGCTCGCGCGCGGCGCCGTAGTCGAAGGCGACGGTGGCGATGCCGCTGGCCATCGACTCCAGGGTCACGTTGCCGAACGTCTCCGACAGGCTCGGGAACAGGAACAGGTCGGCGCTGGCGAAGTGCCTGGCCAGGTCCTCGCCGCGCCGGGTGCCGCAGAAGATGAAGTCCGGGTTGTCGCGTTCCAGCGCCGCTCTCTGCGGGCCGTCGCCGACCCAGATCATCCGCGCCAGCGGCCGGTGCGCCTGCAGCTCACGGAAGGCGCGCACCGCCAGGTCCAGGTTCTTCTCCGCGGCGATCCGGCCGACGTGGATGGCGGCCACCTCATCGCGGCCCACGCCCCACGACTCACGCAGGGCCCGGTCGCGCAGGCCAGGGTCGAACCGGCCCGTATCCACCGCGCGGGCCAGGCGGCGCACCTGCCGGAAACCGGCGCCCTGCAGGAACCGCTCCAGCTCCAGGGTCGGCGCAAGCGTCGCGTCGGCGCGGTTGTGGAAACGTCGCATCCAGCGCAGCGCGAAGGACTCCAGCCAGGCCAGCCCGTAGTCGCGCATGTACAGGTCGAAGCGGGTGTGCACCGCGGAGGCGACCGGGATCGACAGCCGCCTCGCCGCGCGCAGCGCGCTCCAGCCCAGCGGCCCCTCGGTGGCGATGTAGACGGCGTCAGGACGGTCGCCCTCCCAGGCCTGGCGCAGCCGCCGGCCCGCGGTGAGGCCGAATTTCAGCCCCGGGTAGCGGGGCAGCGGCACGCCGGGGACCAGCAGCTCGTGCGCCTCGGCGCGCTGTCCGCGCTGCTGGCAGGGGCGGACCACGGTGACCTGGTGGCCGCGCCGGCGCAGCCCCTGCTGCAGGCTGCGCACGGTCAGGGCGACGCCGTTGACCTCGGGAGGCCAGGTTTCAGTGACGATGGCGTAGTGCATCGGACGCTCCGGTTTTACCCAGAGTGGCCGCAGGCGGTGTCAGCGCTGTTGCGCTGCGATGACTTCCCGATGACGGTGGCAGCGGCGGTCAGCCGTGATTTACCAGTGCAGCTGCACACGCGCCTCAATGACGTCCGGATCGATGTCCAGCCGCTCGCCGGTGGCAGGATCGTGGCGCTCGGTCGAGACGCCCACGTAGTTGAGCGCGAGCTTGAGGCGTTCGCGCCAGTACCAGTTCACCCCGACGGTCCAGGCGTCCATGGTGCCGCCCGCCACGCCGGCCACGTCCAGGGCGCCGGGCACGGTGTGGAAGTCGTCCAGGTCGAGGTGGTCGTAGCGCAGCCCGAGCTGCCACAGTCCGGCCCGGCCATCGCCCTGGAGCGGCGTGCGCGGCAGTCCCTCGCGGTAGCTCCAGCCCTCGCCGGTCAGGTTCCACAGCGCGGACGCATAGCCGCCGCGGGCGTCGAAGTCCGACTCGATATCGCGCTCGATGGTGGACTGGAACCATTCCGCCTGCAGCTTGACCGGCCCGCGATACCACATTGCCTCGGCGCCCAGCGTGGCCTGGCGGCGTGCGTCGGGCAGCAGGCCGGTGTCCAGCAGGCGCGTTTCGGCGAGGTCGGCGTTGGGCCTGGCGCGCATGCGGCCGTCCCCTTCCGGGATATCGAAGCGCGCCGCGGACAGGCCGAAGTGCAGCACCTCCTCATCGCTGCGCAGCGGTGCCCAGGTACCGCGTGCCGCCAGTCCCTGGCCTTCGGCCTCGTCGTCGGTCAGCTCGCGGTCGAACCAGCTTGCCGACACGCTCCAGTCGCCGCGGTCGATGCCCCAGCCCACGCCCAGCCGCCGCGACACCGCGAAGGCATTGGTGGCGGCGGCCTTGGCGATGAAGTCGTTGGTGGTGCTGGAACTCAGTTCTTCCAGGCCGTTGGGCTGCTTGAACTGGCCGATCCGCAGGTGCTGGCTGCCGTCGGCAAAGCGGAACCGGCCGTTGACGTCCAGCCACTTCTGCGAATTGGCGTCGTAGCCGATCACCCAGTCGAAGCCGCCGGGCCCCTGGCCCTTGAGCACCAGCTCGGCGCGGCGGACGTCGGTGTCCTCGCTGTGGTGGTCCCAGTCGCCGCCGTAGCGGTAGCCGTCAACCTGCAGCAGGCCTTCGAAGGCGAGTTCGAACGGGCCCACCGTGCCCAGGTCGATTGCACGTGCCTGCGGCGCTGCGGCAAGCAGCAGGGCCAGGGTCAGGACGGAACAAAGCGGGCGTGGCGGGAACATGCGCTGGCCGTTGGATGGGGACCAGCTGCAGCTTATGTCTTCGTGCTGACACTTTTATGACAAGAACCCGTCATATTTCACATGCGGGACAGATTTGTGACGTGGGCGTGTAGGCGGAACCGGCTCAATCCAGACGACCATGCTCCACGCGCGACCATCCCGCCGGCCCTGGTTGGAACCCCGCCGCTTCCAGTGCCGGCCGCAAGGTTGGGTCGTCGACCACCGGCACCCGTGCTTCCAGTTCCCATTGGCCATCGGGGTGGATCCGCGCCGTTGCCTGCATGCGCGCCAGCGGTCCGCTGCCGTCCAGCGCCGCCAGTGGCAGGAGCGCGGCGCGGCCTTCGCAGGCCGGCGCGCCCTGCAGCACGACCAGGCGGGTGCCGGCGGGGCGGTCGATAGCCACCGTCAGCCGTCCGCCCACCGCGTGGCAGGTGTCCTTGGTGAAAAGCACCCGCAGTTCGTCGGCCTGTGGCAGCAGCCGGGCGCCGGGCAGCAGGGGCGTGGAGGACAGCGGCAGGCTGCCGTCGACGCGGTCCAGGCCACGGCGGCGTCCGTGCTGCAGCGCGATGGACAGGCCGGGCGTGGTGAGCTTGACCACTGCAGTACCCGTGAACAGCGACAGCGGCGCCAGTCGCGTAGCGGCGTCGCCCAGCGGCATGCCGCGCAGGCTTGCGTCGTGCAGTTGGCCGTTCCAGACGCTGCCGGTGGCTGCGCGCGCCGACAGGCCGGTCCGTTCGGCATCCACCAGTTCCAGTGCCAGCCGCAGCGGAAAGCCGATGAGCAGCAGCACCGGCAGTGCCAGTGCGAAGACCAGCAGCAGCGTGCGCACCTTCATGACGATGGCCCGAATTGCAGCCGGGCACGCAGGCGGCCATCGCGACGTTCCACGTCTACCGCAACCGGGGCGATGCCGTGCTCGAGCCGCAGCGCGTCCAGCCAGGCGAACAGGGCGTTCGCCGATACCGCGTCGATGCCAACCGCCAGGCCACCATCGGCAGACGGCTCCTCGCGATCGAGCCCGATGCCGGCGGCGCCGGCGCTGTCGACGATGCTGGTGCGGAAGCGTTCGGCGGGCGGCGCGGCCGGACGGTCTTCCATTGCTGCTGAAACCAGGGCCAGGCTGCGTTCGACCTCGGCCACGGCCTGGATGGCGGATGCGTGGCGAACGGCGGCGCGGTCACGCGCGGACTGCAGCGGCGCCAACAAGCCGTACCAGGTGACGAAAGCGGCGATCGCCGCGCACATTGTCGCCAGCATCCAGCGTTCGCGTGGAGCGCGGGCGTGCCACCAGTCGGCGAGCCGGGTTGCGGCATCGTCGGCAATGCCGGGTGCGGTGCGGTTCATGGCGTTTGCTCCAGCAGGTCGACCTCGCTCAGCAGGTGGCCGTCGGCGCGCCGGGTGCCGGCGGCGATCAGTTCCAGGCCGCCGCCTGCCGCGTCGGCTGCCAGCGTGTCCAGCTGGCCGGGGCTTTCGTGCATCACGGTGGCGCGCAGCGGCGCGCCCGCCTGCCAGGACACGTGTTCGATCGCCGCGCCTTCCAGTTGTTGCACGCCCGCTGCGAGCGTGCCGAACGCACGCGGGAACGCCTCGTGGGCGCGTGCGCGGGCCAGCGCCGTGCGCGCGGCGTCCAACGGTTCAGCGTCCGCCGGTGCGGCGGGCAGGGCGGCGGCGACCAGATCGGTCGCGCGCGCTTCAAGGTCATGCGCCGACAGCAGGTGGCGAATGGTTTCGGCCGTCCACAGCAGCGGCACCGAGCCCAGCAGCAATGTCGCCAGCAGCGCCGCCCGGTGCAAAGCGCGCGACCCGGCCGGGCGGGCGTCCTTTGGCGCGTAGCGGTCCTGGAGCAGGTCCAGCGGCGTTGCCAGCGCGCCGCATGCGATCAGCCCCTCGGTCGCGTCCGGATCGGTGACCGGAGCATGCGCAACGCCACCCAGCACCATCGCCGCCAGCGGCGCCTCGACCCGGAACGACTGCGTTGCCGTGCGCACCAGCCAGTCGCCATCGCGCAGCGCCACCGTCGCCGCGTCCGGCTCACGCGGCGGCGGCAGCGCCAGGTGGTCGGGCAGCACCACATCCGGGCGCAGGCCAAGCGCGGATGCCTGCGCCAGCCAGCCGTCCATCGCGGCGTCGGACACCGCCACCACCGCGCGCGACGTTGCCGGATCGCGGGTCGATGCGACCGCCAGATGGGTATCCGCGCCGTCGGCCGCCAGGCGGTCCTGGAGCAGCGTGCGCGCCGCCGCCCGTGCCTGCACCGGGCTGCGCGCCGGCAGCTCCAGCCACTGCGCCGGTGCGTGGGTGCCCGGAACCACCAGCACCAGTCGCGGCTGTTGCTTCGTTGCCGGTGCGGGCCGGGCGTCCTGCGGATCGAGCAAGTCGCGCGCCAGTACCTGCCCGTCGCCGGCCACGGTCAGGCGCAGCGCCGGGGCACCGGCTACGGTGGGAAGCAGGACCACGTGGGTCGGCGGGTCGTGCGGATTCATTCCTCGGGGCTCCAGCGGCGGACGAGCAGGCGGGCGCGGGCGTCGGGGCCGTCGGCCCGGTGTTCGATCAGGGCACTGAGCACCACCAGCGCCGGGCCGCTTTCGACTTCGGCGTGCAGGCGGAAATAGCGGCTGCGCAGCTTTGCCTGGTTCAGCACATCATTGTTCTCGGGGATTGCGTCGCCCATGCCCGGGGCGTTCCAGAATTCATCGACGCTGTGCCAGCCCTGCACCGGGCGCGAGGCGATCACCCGGCGCGCGCGTGCGACGTCGATCGCGCCGTCGGTCAGCATGGCCAGCACCGGGGCATCGCCGTCTTCCAGGGTATTGAGGTTGACCGGCGCCAGTTCGGTGGTCGGCAGCGCGCAGACGTGCGGACGCAGCCGCGCGTAGACCGCCGGGGTGTAGCCGTGGATCGCGCGCAGCTCGCTGGGTTCGGCGAGCAGGGTGCCGCCGGTGCGGTAGCCGTCGCGGCCGCGGGCGTAGCCGGCGTCTTCATGGCCCAGGCCTTCGCGCTGCTGGTCGCTGTCGATCCAGTCCGCCAGCGCATCGGCCAGCGCCTGTGCCTGCGCGGCATTGAAGCGCAGCGCCTCCAGCAACGCGACGTACTGCCGCACGCCGGTCCCGCGCCGGGTAAACATGTCGCCGACGCCCTGGACCACGCTGTTGAGGTTGAAGCAGGCGGTGGCATCGGAAAGCGTGGCACGGATCACCCCGTCATCGACCGGGAACAGGAAGCTGCGCCCGTTCCAGCCGCCGGCCAGGGTGGTGACCGCCGGATCGCGCCGCGCCAGGTCCTCGATCCGCGCCATCGCCAGGGTCTCGGCGCCCATCGCGTGCCACTGCGCCTGCGCGATCGCCTGGGCGTTGCCGGCGCGGCGCAGGCCGAAGCGGATGTCGTCGAGCATCGCCATCACCAGCACCGCCATCACCGCCACCAGCAGCAGCACGGTGAGCAGGGCCACGCCGCGCTGGTAGCGCGCGCTCATGGCCACTGTCCCTGCATCAGGAACGATTGTTCGATCTGGCCCAGGCCGTCCAGTTCCAGGCCCAGGCGCAGCGCTTCGGGCACCCGGTCGACGCCGCCGGGCCAGCCGTCCAGCCATTGGCCCTGGAAGCGGTAGCGCACCTGTACGGCGCGTACGCCGTCGATCACCGTCTGCGGCGGGTCCATGCGGGCGCCGTCGAGCATCGGCCGCGCGCTGCGCTCGAGCCGGTCTTCCTGCAGTCGGTACTCGACGTACTGCAGCGAGGCGCGCGGCGCGCCCTGCGGGTTCTCCCAGCCGCGTCGGGTCAGCGCGAACAGCACGCCCGTATCGGGGTCCGCGCTGCCGGTGAAGGCTTGCACCGCGGTGCCGCCCGCGGCGCTGCGGGTGCGGCGCGGCGCCGCCTGCGAAAGGTCGGCGCGGAGCATGGCACGGGCGCGCTGCAGCTCGCCCACGCGCGCCACCCGCGCCTGCGCCGCGCCCTGGCTGGCGCTGGCCCATGCCATCACCGTGACCCCGCCCGCGGCCAGCAGCGCGAATACCACCAGCGCCACCAGCATTTCGACAAGGGTGAAACCGCGCGCGCGCATCAGCGTGCGTTCCGGAACAGGACCGTCCCGGCGGCGATGCGTTCGCTGCCGGCCGGGTACACGGCGATATCGATGCGCACTATCGCTTCGTCATCGGTGCCGCCAAGCGCGCGCGTCCAGTGCCAGTCGCGGTCGCCCAGGTGCTCCGTGCCCTCGCCGTGCGCGGCCAGCTCCGCCAGCGGTTCGACGGCCGCCTCGACCGCGCGGTTTTCGGCCACGATCCCGGCCAGCACCCGCTCCTCCACGATCACTGCGGTGCGGGTGCTCTCGCCGGCCAGGTTGAGCAGTGCCAGCACCACCAGCGAAAACACCCCCAGCGCCACCAGCAACTCCAGCAGGGTGAACCCGGACGATCGGCGCGGGCAGCTGGTGTACTCCATCGTCACTGCGCCTGCGAGACCTGCACGCCGCCGTCGGCGCCCACCTGCACCCGCAGCGAGGCGCGGCCGTCGGCCAGCTCCAGCCCCAGCGGCTCGGCGGTGCCGATCGGGTCGAAGGTGAACCACGCCGCCTCTTCGTCACGCGGCAGCGTCGGCGCCACGCCCGGTGACCAGGTCGCGGGACCGAACGGTGCCTCGGCCAGCGGCTGCCAGCCGCCGCTGCGTGCGATCCAGAAGCGGTAGCCGTTGGCGTCGACCTCGACCCGCAGCGCGCGGGTGGACAGGATGGCTTCCTGCTGCGCCCGTACCAGGTGCGTCGCCAACGTCTCCGCCTCGCGGCGCAGGGCCGTCTCGGGCGAGGGCGCGGTCAGCAGCACCGCGGCGCCTAGCAGGCCCACGATCGCCAGCACCACCATCAGCTCCACCAGCGTGAAGCCGGCGCACGCCCGCACCCGCGAAGACGCGGCCGGAGGGCATGCGCGCGGCGACCTATGCATGGCCGTGCTCAGTTCCAGTTGCCAATGTCGGCGCCGTCGCCTTCGCCGCCCTCGCTGCCGTCGGCGCCGAGGGAGAACACGTCGAACGAGCTGCCGCGCACGCCCGGCTGGCGGTACTGGTAGGGATTGCCCCACGGATCCTCCGGCAGCCGGCGGATGTATCCGCCCTGGCGGTAGCGCTCCGGGCGGGCCAGGCCGGCCGGAGCCCGTAGCAGCGCCTGCAGGCCGTCCCGCTCAGGCGGATAGGACAGGTTTTCCAGCCGGTAGGTCTCGATCGCCTGCTCGAGTACCGAGATGTCGGCGCGCGCCTTCTCGGCCATGGCCCGGTCCTGGCTGGGCATCACGTTGATCATCACCACGGTGGCGAGCAGGCCGATGATCACGACCACCACCATCAGCTCGACCAGCGTGAAGCCGGCGCTGCGGCGGTGCGGGGAAACGGTACGGGTTCGGGACATGGGAATTGCTCCGGAATGGTGGCTCAGCCGAGTACCAGGCTGTTGAACTGCAGGATCGGCAGCAAGATCGAGAGCACGATCAGCGCCACCATCGCGCCCATGGCGACGATGATCGCCGGCTCCAGCAGGTTCATTGCGGCCGAGGTGAAGGTGGCGAACTCGCGTTCGAGGTAATCGGCGGCGCGTTCAAGCATTGGCGCCAGGCGGCCGCTGTCCTCGCCGCTGGACGCCATGTACAGCAGGGTCGGGGGGAACACGCCGGCCCGGCGCATCGCGGTCGACAGGCTGGCGCCCTCGCGGATCGCGTCGGCCATGCCCTCGGTGGCCCCGTGCAGCACCCGGTTGCCGACCGTGCGCGCGGTGATGCGCAGGCCTTCCATGACCGGCAGCCCGCTGGTGAGCATGATCGCCAGGGTGCGTGCCAGGCGCGCGGCGTGCAGGTCGCGCAGCAGCCGGCCCAGGAACGGCGCGCGCAGCAGCGCGGCGTCCAAGCGCAGCCGCGGCCCCGGCCGGCGCAGCACGGCGGCCGCGGCGACCGCGGCCAGCGCCAGCACCACGAGCAGTGCCAAGCCCCAGCCGGTCATCGCCTCCGATACCGCGATCACCGCACGGGTCAGCCATGGCAGCTCGCGGCCCATGGAGTCGAACTGTTCCACCACCCGTGGCACCACGAAGGTCATCAGTGCCACCACCACCCCCAGCGCGGTGGCCGCCAGCGCTGCGGGATAGACCAGTGCGGCCAGCAGTTTTCCGCGCACCTGCTGCTGGCGTTCGAGCAGGTCGGCCAGGCGTTCAAGGATTTCCGGCAGCGCGCCGGTGCCTTCGCCGGCGGCCACCATCGCCCGGTACAGCGGCGGGAACGCCTTGCCCTGGCGCGCCATCGCCTCCGACAGGCGGAAGCCTTCCACCACCGAGGCGTGGGTGGCCAGCAGCACCCGCCGCGCGCCCGGGCGTTCGGCCTGGGTGCCGATGGTGCGCAGCGCTTCCTCCATCGGCGCGACCGCGGCCAGGGTGGCGAGCTGGCGGGTGACCAGGGCCAGGTCGCGCGCGGTGAAGCGCCCCCGCCGCCCGCCCGCGGGCATTGCCGACGGCGCCAGCCGCACCGGCACCAGCCGCCTTCCGACCAGCCGCTTGCGGGCCTCGCCTTCGCTGCCCGCGGCCACGGTGCCGGTGCGGCTGCGGCCGCGGATGTCGAGCGCCTGGTAGTCGAATGTGGCCACGCTCATGCGCTCCGCTCATCCTGGCGGACCACGCGCAGCGCCTCCTCGGGCGTGGTGGTGCCATCGGCAACGCAGGCGCGGGCCGAGTCGGCCAGCCAGTCGCCGGACACCGCGGCCTCGCGCGCCAGCGCATCCTCGTCGGCGCCCGAAGCGATCAGCGCGCGCAGGCGCTCGTCGATCGCCACCGCCTCGTACACGCCGATGCGCCCGGCGAATCCGGTGTGCTGGCACTGCGCACAGCCGGCGGCGGTGTACAGCGGGCCGTCGTAGCCGGCGCCCATCAGCCGCGCGCTCAGCGCATCGGCTTCGCGCGGCTGGCGACAGTGCGGGCACAGTCGCCGGATCAGCCGCTGCGCCAGCACCAGGCGCACGGTGCTGGCGAGCAGGAACGATTCGGTGCCCATGTCGCGCAGGCGGGTGATCGCGCCCAGGGCATCGTTGGTGTGCACGGTTGAAAACACCAGGTGCCCGGTCAGGCTGGCCTGGACCGCGATCTGCGCGGTCTCCGGATCGCGGATCTCGCCAACCATCACCACGTCCGGGTCCTGGCGCAGGATCGCGCGCAGGCCGGTAGCGAAGCTCATGCCCACCCGTGCGTTGACCTGGGTCTGGCCGACGCCCTCCACGGCGTACTCCACCGGATCCTCGACGGTGAGGATGTTGCGGCTGCCGTCGTTGAGCTGCTGCAAGCCGGCGTACAGGGTGGTGGTCTTGCCCGAGCCGGTCGGGCCGGTGACCAGCACGATGCCGTTGGGTTGCGCCAATGCGGCGTTGAAGGCGGCCAGTACCTGCGGCGGCATCCCCAGTTCGCCCAGCGTGCGCGCGCCCTGATCCTTGTCCAGGATCCGCATCACCACCCGCTCGCCGTTGCGCGCGGGCAGGGTGGACACGCGCACGTCCAGCGCCTTGGCCCCCATTGCCAGCGAGATCCGGCCGTCCTGCGGCACCCGCCGCTCGGCGATGTCCAGCCTGGCCATCACCTTGACCCGCGAGACCAGCATCGGCGCCAGCCGCGGCGGCAGGCTGAGCGCCTCGCGCATCATCCCGTCGACGCGGAAGCGCACCCGCAGCGCGCTTTCGAACGGTTCGATGTGCACGTCCGAGGCGCCGTTGCGCGCGCCCTCGGCGATCAGGCCGTTGATCAGGCGGATCACCGGGGCGTCGTCGGTGGCGTCGAGCAGGTCGGCGGTGGCGGGCAGGTCGTCCGCCAGCGCATCCAGGCCGCCGGCGTGCTCGATGCCATCCGCGTCGGCCAGGCCGTCGCCGGCGTACGCCTCCGACAGGCGCCTGTCGAACTCGGCCTGCGGCAGCACTTGTACGTCGAGCTCGCGGCCGAGCGTGCGCCGCGCTTCGACCAGTCCGTCGGGCGCGCTGCCCTCGCGCAGCGCCAGCTGCGCCCGTTCGCCCAGCGCCAGCAGCACCAGGCCGTGGCGGCGGGCGAAGGCGTAGGCCAGCGGCGGCGTGGCGGCCTCGCTCACGGCTGCGGTTGTTCCTGCATGGCGGGTGCTTCGTCCGCACCCGGCGCCGGCAGCGGGGCGGGCGGCATCACCGGCGCGGTGGTGCCGAAGTAGTCCTGGATCAGCGCGTCCAGCAGCGCGCGGCCGTCGCCGGCGGTGCCGCCGTTGCCCATCTGCCGGGCGCGCATGTAGTCGTAGCGCGGCGCTGTGACCGCCTGCGCCTGGGCCGCGTCGCGGACGATGGTGGGACGGATGAACACCATCAGGTTGGTCTGGTTGCGCTCGCGCGCGGTGTTGCGGAACAGCCAGCCCAGGCCGGGGATGTCGCCCAGCACCGGCACCTTGTTGACGGTGTTGCGGTCGGCCTGGTCGAGCAGGCCGCCCAGGACCACGATCGAGCCGTCATCGGCCAGCACCCGGGTGTCGATCTCGCGCTTGCTCAGGATCAGTTCGTTGAAGTCCTCGCTGACCGGCCCGGCGATCGCCGACACCTCCTGGCGCAGGGCCAGGGTGATGCCGCCGCCGGCGTTGATCTGCGGACGCACCACCAGTTCGATGCCCACGTCCTGGCGCTGGATGGTGCGGAACGGGTTGCTGTTGGAATCGCCCAGCACCTCGCCGGTGGTGATCGGGATTTCCTGGCCGACCAGGATCCGCGCCTCTTCGTTGTCCAGGGTCAGGATCGAGGGCGTGGACAGCAGGTTGGAGGTGGTGTCGCTGCGGACCGCGTCGATGATCAGGCCGAACACCGTGCTGCCGGTCTCGCCGGCCAGGCCCATCAGGCCGCCGTTGTAGCCCAGCAGCGAGCCCAGCGCGTTGCCGACCGCAGGTGAACCGGCGTCACCCTCGCGGATCGCCGCGGCGGCCGCGGCCAGTTCGCCCACGCCGGGCGCCCCGCCGGGAAAGTTGGTGTAGCCCAGCGGCACGTTGCCGTCGCGGCCGGCCACCAGCAGCTGGGCGCCGAGCCTGCGCGCGGCGTCGTCGGAGATTTCCACCACCAATGCTTCCACCAGCACCTGCTCGCGGCGGACGTCGAGCTGGCTGATCACGTCCACCAGCATCCGCTGGGTTTCCGGATCGGCGTTGATGATGATGGCGTTGGCGCCCGGGTAGCGGGCGATGGTGGCGTGGCGGCCTGGCGCGACCATCACCGAAGCCGCCAGGGGGCCCTGGCCGGTGGCGGGCGGCTGCAGCGGCAGGCCGGCGCCTTGGCCGTCATGGCCGGCCGTGTCGGTGACAGGGGGCGACAGGCGTTGGGAAGCAGCGGCGATGCCGCCGCCCGCGCCCGGATACTGCCCGTGCAGGTTGGCCTCGGGGCTGCCGACCACCTGTTGCAGCACCGGCAGCAGGTCCTCGGCGCTGGCGTGCTGGAGCCGGATCACCCGCACGTCGCCGCTGCTTTCGGCGCGGCGGTCCAGGTCCTCGATCACGCCGCGGACCGTATCCACCAGCGTTGCGTCGCCGCGCACCAGCACGGCGTTGCTGCTTTCCACCGGCAGCACCGAGAGCACCCCGCCGCGGCCCTGGCCGCCGTAAAGGTCGTTGACCACGCCCGCGATCTCGCGCGCCGAGCTGTTATGCAGGCTCACCGCCTCCACCCGGGAGCGGTCTTGGTCGATCTGGGCGATCAGCCCGCGCAGGCGGCGCAGGTTGTCGACGTAGTCGGCCACCAGCAGGCTGTTGCCATGCGGCGTGGCCAGCACCACCCCGCCGCGGCCGACCAGCGGCCGGACCGTGTCCACCGCCGAGCCGGCGTCGACGTGGCGCAGCTGGAACACCTCGGTGGAAAAGCCGGAGCCACCGGCAATCGCCGCGCCCGGCTGCTGGGCGGCGGTGTCGTCGGGCACCACCCGGTAGACGCCTTCGCCTGCCGGGACCGCGATCAGGCCGTTGGCGCGCAGCGTGGCCACCAGGATGCCGAGCAGTTCGGGTTCGCTCAGCGGCTCCTCGTTGGACAGGGTGATCGTGCCCTGTACCCGCGGATCGACCAGGAAGGTAGTGCCGGTGGCGCGGGCCACGTCCTGGATGAAGGCGCGGATGTCGGCGTTCTGCACGTTGAGCGCCGGGGCCGGTGCGTCCTGTGCGCACAGCGGCACGGGTACGAACAGGATCAGCGCGGCCGCAAGCAGCCACGGGGAAAGTCTTGGATTCAAGGCGATGTCGTCCGCAGGGTCAGGGTCCGGGGCTGGCCGTCGCGCTGCACGGTCAGCCGGACTTCGTCGCGGCTGGCGAGCTCGGATTCGAGATCGGCCAGGCGTTCGGGGGTGAGCTGGTTGCCATCGACCGCCATCAGCACGTCGCCTGCCTGCAGCCCGGCCTGGCGCAGGAGCTGGCCGCCACCGCGCGGGATCAGGGTGTAGCCACCCTCGGCGCGTGCGCGCAGGCCGGCCTCGGCGAGCAACGCCTTGGGGTCGACTGCAGCCCCACCGGCTGGCGCAGGCGCGGGGCCGGCGGTTGGCAACGTGCCGGAGGGCGACGCGGGGCGCGCGGCAATGGTGGCCGCGGTGGTGTCCAGTTCCAGGCGCTGCTCGCCTGCGCCGGTGCTCAGGATGGCATGGCCGGCGCCGACCGCGGCCAGGGTTACCCCCGGGGCCACTTCGTCGCCGACCTGGAACGCCGCCTGGGCATCGTCGCCAGCTGAAAGGATCGCCGAACCGGTTTCACCCGCGCTCCGCACGCCGTGCAGGCGGTAGCCGGACGCGTCGGCGGTGGCCGGGGAGCTGCTGGCGCCGGGATGGAAAGGATCGAAGGACAGGGCCAGTGGCGGCACCGGCCCGGCCCGGCTGCCGGAAGCGGCGGGCAGGTCGCCGATCGGGCCGGAAGGCACCGCCAGCAGCCAGACCAGGCGTGCCGCCTGTGAAGCGAGCAGTAGCACCAGGACCAGCTCCACGCCGGTTCGCAGCAAAGCGGTGCGATGGGACGGGAGCAGCGACTGCAGGGGTTCGGGGAGTCGGAACACGGGCGTCCGCGAAAGCGCGGCCAGGTTGCGCGGGTGCGGACAGGATGCGAAGGGTTCGTGACAGCTTTAAGGCAGCTGCCATATTTCTGTCCGAAACCGCCCCGCCCGGCCGTCGTGGCCGGGCGGGGCTGCAGTCAGAACGAAGCCGACAGGCTCAACGTGTAGGACACGCCCGGCTCGTAGCGGTACACGTCGACCCGGTTGCCGCCGCCCTCCTGGAATTCCCGGTAGTCGGTTTCCAGCAGGTTGCGGGCGCTGAATCCGAGCGACATCTCGGTGATGCCCAGGTTGAAGCCCTTGCGCAGCACGAGGTCGAGCGAGGTGCCGGGCTTTTCGACGTAGTCGGGCTGGCCCGGGCGGCCGCGCGCGGAGATGCGCTCGCCCACGTAGTTGGCGATCAGCGTGGCCTGGGTGCGGGTGGCTTCGCTTTCGATGCCCAGCTGCAGGTTGCCGATGTGGTCGGACTGGCCCTGCAGCTGGCTGCCGTCGCGCACGAACAGGGTTGCGTCCTGCGGCGTCAGGAAGCCGTAGGGATGCACCGTGTCGCCGTCCTCGACCTGCACCTCGGAGCTTGACCAGGTGTAGTTGGCCGCCAGGTACAGGCGCTTGTCGCCCCACCAACTGGCGTTGATCGGCAGTTCGAAGTACTTCTTCGCCTCGATCTCGGCGCCGTACAGCGTGGCCGCGGGTGCGTTGAGGAAGCTCTGCAGGATGCCGCCGCCGGGGGCATCGTTGACGTTGCTCTCGATCGGCCTGTCGATGTCCTTGTAGAACACGCCGGCGGTGAAGTACTCGCCGGAGCCGAAGAACCACTCGTAGCGCGCGTCCAGGTTCACCAGCTCGCTGTCCACAAGGTACGGATTGCCGTAGAAGATGCGGTCGTTGTCCGGATCCAGGTACTGCAGCGGCGACAGCTCCCGGAACTGCGGGCGGGCGATCGTCTTGGAGGCACCGAAGCGGATCTGCTGGTTGTCGGAGAAGTTCCAGGTGACCGTCGCCGCCGGCAGCAGGTAGTCGTTGCGCAGCGGATCCACGCCCCCCTGCCGCTCGCCGGTGAAGATGTCGTAGGTATGCACCGCCTGGGTGGCGTCTTCGTAACGCACGCCCACGGTGGCGCGAACGAACGGATTGATCTCCGCCTCGACCTGCAGGTAGCCGGCCATGGTCTTGAGGGTGGCGTCGTAGGCGGCGTCGCCGGCGCTGCCGGTGACCTCGCGCAGCCGCAGCAGGTCCTGGCTGAGGTTGTAGTGGGAGAACAGGTAGTCCGGGCGCTGGTAGCGGTTGTAGTGCGGCAGCGGGCCGTCGAGTGCGAGGAAGCGGAACTCGCGGTTCTCGGCGTTGCGGTCGTTGTCGGAGTAGGCCACGCCGCCGGACAGGGTGATGTCGCGCTCCACCGGCAGTCGCCATGTCACGTCGACGCCGCCGCTGGCCACTTCGTCCTCCACGTTGCTGAAGCGTAGGTAGTTCTGCACCCGCGAAGCATCGTGGGCCCAGTAGCCGTCGATGTTCTCGTAGCGGATACCGCTCTCGTACGGGGAGTCGCGGGTGGCGCGGGCGACGGCGCCGCGCCACTCGATCTTCAGGTCGTCGTACTCGCCGAAGGAGTGGCTGCCGCTGACCTGGTGGTTGAGCAGTTCGCGCTCAAGCCACTCGGTGTAATCGTCGCGGACCTCGAAGCCTGCCAGGTTGTCCATGCCGGCGCGGCTGCGGGTTTCCTTGAGGGTGTCGTGCACGTACAGCGAGGTCAGCGCCACCCGGTGGCGCGGGCTTTCCCAGCCGGCGCCGAGCATGACGTTGACCTTGGCGTTATTGGTTGTGGACAGGAAGTCGTAGCTGTCGTTGAACTGCACGCCCTCGCCGACGAACACCGGGTCCTGCTGCACGCCGAACCGGGTACGCCATTCGTTGTCGAAGCCGCCAACGGCGATGAAGCCGAGCCTGCTGTCCTCGCCCATGTCCATCGACCAGCCGGCGCTGCCGCCGAACTCCAGGTCCGGATCGATGCTGTCCTTCTCCTGCAGCATGCGGATGTTGGCGTTTTGCAGGCTGCGGCCGATGCGGCGGATGTCCTCGCGCTCGAACTGGCCCAGATCCACCCGGCGGCCGGTTGCAATGGCGTCCGACAGCTCGCTCGGCATCTTGCGGGTGCCGTCGTCGTAGCCCCAGTAGTCGTCGTCGGAGCCGAAATAGGTCAGCCCTTTCTCGAAGGTGGTCACGCTGTTGCCGCCGCCGCCGATCGACAGGTTGAGGAACGGCTGCTCGGGCACCGCCAGTGATTGCAGGTCGATCACGCCGCCGCCGAACTCGCCGGGGTAGCGGGCCGAATAGGTCTTCTGCACGGTGACGCTTTCAAGCACCTCGCTGGGGAACAGGTCCAGCGGCACCACCCGCTGCAGCGGCTCGGGGCTGGGCAGCGGCGAGCCGTTGAATAGTGCCGAGGAATAGCGTTCGCCCAGGCCGCGCACGTAGACGAACTTGTCGCGCACCAGGCTCAGGCCGGTGACCCGGGTCAGCGCCGCGGCGGCGTCGCTGTCGCCGGTGCGTTCGAAGTCCTCGCGGGTGACGAACGAGGCCACTTCGGAAGTCTGGAGCATCGGCTCGGGGATGTATTCGCCGCGCACCTGCACGGCATCGAGCTCAGCTGGCGTCTGGACCCGGGACGCGGGTTCCTCGGTGGGTGCCTGCTGCGCCAGCGCGGCGCAGGGGGCGGCGAGCAGGGCGGATATCGCCAGCGCCAGGTGGCGCCGGGCCGGTCGGTTTCGGGTCGGGATATGTTTCATGGGAAAGCCTTGGCTGCGGACGGCGAGGTCCCGGTTGTGATTGCAGCGGGGCGGCGTTGCCGCCGCCCCGTGCTCCTTCGGTCGCTCCCGCTCAGCACCCGGGGGCGTCGTCCGTCAGGCCGCAGGTCCAGCCCTGCCACCAGGTGTCGCTGGCGTCGCGCACGCCGCCGATGTAGTCCACGTCCTCGAAGAAGGCGTGTACTTCCGACAGGCCCTGGTAGGCCGGCACCGCGCTTTCCTCGGCGCCGTTGATGAAGCCGTTCACCAGCGTGGAGCTGCCCACGACGTTGTTGGTGCCGGCGTTGAAATCGCCTTCCGCGCGCGCGTCCTCGAATGCCACCGGGCAGGAGAAATGCACCGAGTGGAAGGTGCCCTTGGTCTCCGCGTCGCGGACCTCCAGGCAGTGCTCTCCCGAGCCGCTGCCGCCGGCCGGACGGGTCACCACCGTGTTGTAGAACGCCGCCTGGGTGCCCTGGTTGAGGTGGATCGCCGCGCCGCCGCCGGGACGGCCGATGTAGGTGATGTTGGCCACGCGCGGCTGCGAGTAGGGCAGGCGGTTGATGCTGCTCCACTCGTTCATGCGGTCGCCGCCGCCGTCGCGCTGGATCACGATGCCGAACTGGATGCCGCCGTCCCAGCCGGTGTCGGTGTCGATCGAGTCGTCGTCGGCGCCGGTGACCACAAGGTAGCGCGCGTTGAGGGTGCCGCCGAAGATCTCGATGCCGTCGTCGGAGCTGTTGTGGATGTGGAAGTACTCCAGCACGGTGCCGGTGCCGGCGCCGGCGGCGGTGATGCCCTGCAGTTCGTTGTTGGGCGAGATCTCGAAGCCGGAGTACTTGACCTGCACGTAGCGGATCCGGCCGCTGCTGTCATCCGGGGCGTTGCCGCCGTAGAACGCGTTGGTGCCCTCGACCTGGCTCTGGCACTGCGGCGTGCCCGATTCCGTCTCGCCCGGGCAGGCGTTGATCGGCGCGCGGCCGGCCAGGATCAGGCCGCCCCAAAGACCGATGGTGTCGGCGTTGGTCTGGCCTTCGATGTCCTGGCGGGCAGTGAAGACGATCGGCTCCTCGACGGTGCCCTCGGCGTAGATCTCCGAGCCACGGTTGACCAGCAGGTAGTCGTTGCCCGAGGACGCATACAGGGTCACGCCCGGCTCGATGGTGAGCACCCCGCGCGGCACGGAATGCGGGTTGCCCGCATCGCCGCCCTGGTCCTGGCCGACGCTGACCGCGCCGGCAATGGCGTAGACGGTGCCGTCGCGCTTGGGCACGACCAGGTTGCCGGTGATCAGCTGTGGCAGGCGGCAGGCGCGCAGGGTCTCGTCGGCGACGGTGCCCACGTCGGTGAAGCCGGTGGGGCAGTCGGCGGCCGGGCCGCCGCTTGGCGGGGGCGGCTCGGACGGCGGCGGCGGGGGCGGCGGGGGAGTGGTGGGCGGCGGCGGGAAGGCGCCTTCGCCGGGGGATGCCACGCGGTCGGCGCCGTTGCCGCAGGCGCTCAGGGCGAGCGCCGCGCCAAAGGTCATCAGCAGGGTCCGGTAGTTGTTCGCAGCCATTGTGAAACTCTCCGATCGATTCGATGGGCAGGAAGGTGACGCACGCAGGCAATGCGAAGGCTGGCGAAAACAGTCGCCGTATCTCCGCGCCCCCTGGAGTGAAGATCGGGAGGATTTATAGAGGCCGTTGATGACGTTTTCCTTGCATTCAGATGGCATGCGCGCCGCTGTGCGCTGGTTCTCTTTTTCTCCCGGCGTGCCGTCTTTCCACTGTCGTGGCGTAGTCATGGCCTGCAGCTAGGCTGGCGCGTAGACCGCGCTGTGTGGCGCAGCACGGATGTGACCTGGAGGACCTGGATGGAACAGCTGCAGACCGATTCCGAACTGGAGGCGTGGATCCTGGAGCAGGTGCGCGCCGGCCACTCACCGGAGGCGGTGGTGGCCCCGCTGCTTGACCAGGGTTGGCAGGAACAAGCCGCGATTGATGCGGTGGAGGCGGCAGTGCGGCGGCACCTGGAGCATCATGCGCGCAACAGCGAGCTGCCGGCCCCGGTGCCGGTACCGGCACCGGTGTCCTGGAATGGGCCGGCGATATTGCCCGTCGGCGACCGCCAGGTGCAGGTGCTCGCCCACCTGGTGCATCCGCAGGTGGTGGTGTTCGGTGGACTGCTCTCGCATGAGGAGTGCGATGCATTGGTGGAACTGGCCGGGGGGCGCCTGGCGCGCTCTTCCACGGTCAATCTGGATACCGGGGCGGAGGAAATCCACCGCGACCGCACCAGCCAGGGCACGTTCCTGCAGCGTGGTGAGAACGCTGTGGTGAAGCGGGTCGAGGCGCGGATCGCGGCGCTGCTCGACTGGCCCGTGGAAAACGGCGAGGCGATGCAGGTGCTGCGCTACGGCGTTGGCGCCGAATACAAGCCGCACTACGACTACTTCGATCCCGCCCGCGCCGGGACCGGCGCCACGCTGCGTCGGGGCGGGCAGCGGGTGGCATCAGTGGTGATGTACCTCAACACCCCCGCCCGCGGAGGCGCGACCACCTTTCCGGACGCACACTTCGAGGCCGCGGCGATCAAGGGCAATGCAGTGTTCTTCAGCTACGACCGCGCACACCCGATGACCGCCAGCCTGCATGGCGGCGCGCCGGTGCTGGAAGGCGAAAAGTGGGTGGCGACCAAGTGGCTGCGGGAGCGGCGCCACGATTGATCGTGCTGCCCCGGGCCCGGTCATCGGGCCCGGGACGCGCAGCGGCGGTCTGTCCACGCGCTGCAGCGCTGCGCCGGACCGAACCTGGCACCCGGATTACCGTTTGTCGGCTGAATTAGTCCGTTCGTCTCAAGCATCCGTCCATGTCATCGGCCTGTCATCAAGAAAGGCTGGTGCATGGTGTGTCATGCCCCTGTCGCATTTATCTGATAGGGGCGGAAAAAAATGAAGCGTTCTCTCTGGGGCATCCCCGCGATCCTGCTGCTGGCATCGGCGGCACAGGTGGCGCTGGCGGGCGGGGACGGGCAGCAGGCGCAGCGTGTGTACACCTATGCGGTGCATATCGACGCCGACGGCAGGGTGGGCCAGGTCACCCCTTACGGCAGTGGCAATGATGTCGTGGGCCACGAGCTGGCCGACCAGGTCAAGTCTTGGCTGTTCAGCACCGACAACAGGGCCCAGCACGTGGATGGCCGTGACTTCCGTACCTTCCTGCGCCTGGTGGTGGCGCCGGATGCCGACGGCTACGAGCTGGTCTCGGCAACCACCGGCCCAGCGCCCCGGCAACTGGTGCTGCCGGACTATCCGGCGCGCGAGCAGAGGGAAGGCCGGCAGGGCACCGTGGTCATGAAGCTGGACATCGGCGCGGACGGCAGCGTGCATGGCGCCGAGGTCGACAGCGTCCACGGCAATGTTTCGCGCAACATGGCGGCAGCCGCGCGTCGGGTCGCGTCGCAGTGGCGCTTTGCGCCGGAGATGGTTGACGCGCAGCCGGTGGGCAGCACCGTGCTTTGGCCGGTCTGCTTTCTGGGTGCCACGTCCATCGCCACCGAATGCGCGTGGAGCGGGCCGGAAGCGCAGCGCTATTCGAGCAAGATGGTGTTGGCGCTGGATCCGGTCGCCCGCCGGGTCACGCCGCTGGCGTTCGAGGAGCGCTGAGCCGGCGCTATGCCGCTTCGCCGGGCGTCTTGTCCGGGTAGCGGCACAGGTCGCGGATGACGCAGGCCGGGCAGTCCGGCCTGCGCGCCTTGCACACGTAGCGCCCGTGCAGGATCAGCCAGTGGTGGGCGTCCTTGAGGTATTCACCGGGGATCCGCCGGAGCAGGGCGTCTTCCACCGCGCGCACATCCTTGCCCGGTGCCAGGCCGGTGCGGTTGGACACCCGGAAGATGTGCGTGTCCACCGCCATGGTCGGCTCGCCGAAGGCGGTGTTGAGCACCACGTTGGCGGTCTTGCGGCCGACGCCGGGCAGGGCCTCCAGCGCAGCGCGCTCGCGCGGGACCTCGCTGCCGTGCTGCTCCACCAGGATCCGGCAGGTGGCGATGACGTTCTTCGCCTTGGTGTTGAACAGGCCGATGGTGGAGATGTGGCGCTTTACCTCTTCCTCGCCCAGGTCCAGGATCGCCTGCGGCGTGTTGGCCACGGGATACAGCCGCCGGGTGGCCTTGTTCACGCCTACGTCGGTGGCCTGGGCCGACAGCAGCACCGCGATCAGCAGCTCGAAGGCAGTGGAATATTCCAGTTCCGTGGTCGGGTTGGGATTGAGTTCGGACAGGCGTTCGAACGCCTCCGTGATCTCGGCGCGGGTGAGCTGCCTGCCACGGCGCCGTCGCGGCGCGGCCACGTCGGTGCTCAATTTGCGCCACCCCGGGCGCGCTGCCTGGCGCGCTCCAGCGCCGCCGCGGCGGCCGGCGGCAGCGTGGGCCCGCGTGCGCCGGCCGAGGCGGGGGCGACGGCGGCGCGTCGGGCGCGCAGTTCTTCGGCGTTTCGCGCCAGCCGCACGCTGCGGGCGCGGTGGCGCTCGCGCGCGGCCCAGGCCTGCAGCAGCCGGCGTCGCTCGCGCTGCAGTCGCTCGCGCGCCTGGGCAGGCAGTGAGACGCAGGCGTCCGGATCGAAGCCGGCCAGGCCGGCCTCGATCGCAGCATCCAGGTCGTCGCGGTCGAGCAGTTCCAGCAGCCGCGCGGCGAGCGCGTCGGCGCTCACTGGCCGCTGAATTCCGGCCGGCGCTTTTCCAGGAACGCGCTGGTGCCCTCGCGCATGTCGCTGGTGGAGAAGACCAGGCCGAACTGCGCGGTCTCGAACTCCAGGCCCTCGTTGATGCCGCTTTCGCCGCCGGTGTTCACGCAGTCCAGGATGCCGCGCAGGGCCAGCGGCGCTGCCCCGGCCAGTTTCCCGGCCAGCTCCAGGGTGGCGTCTTCCAGCTCCGCCGCCGGCAGCACGCGGTTGACGATGCCCAGCTGGTGCGCGCGGGTGGCGTCGATCGGGGCGCCGGTCAGGCACAGCTCCAGGGTGGCCGCGCGTCCGGCCAGCCGCAGCAGGCGCTGGGTGCCGCCGAATCCCGGTACCAGGCCGAGGTTGATTTCCGGCTGCCCCATCTTTGCGGTGTCGGCGGCCAGGCGCAGGTGGCAGGCCATCGCCAGTTCCAGCCCACCGCCCAGTGCGAAGCCGTTGACCATGGCGATCACCGGCTTGGGCAGGGTCTCGATCCGGCGCATGGTGCGCTGCCCGCGCAGCGAGAAATCGCGCGCCTGGACCGGGCTCAGGGCCGACATCTCGGCGATGTCGGCGCCGGCGACGAAGGCCTTCGGACCGGCGCCGGTGAGGACCGCGGCGCGGATGGCGGGGTCCGCGGCGATCTCCTCGAACGCCTCGTGCAGGGCGTCCAGGGTGGCGGCGTCGAGCGCGTTCAGCTTTTCGGGGCGGTTGATGGTGACGATCCGGACGGCGTCGCGGTCGTCGATCTGCAGCGGTGAATGGCTCATGGCTACCTGGCGTGAATACGATGGTTTTGGGGTCGGGCACCGGAACTTCGGGCGCCCCGGCGCAGTCCCAACGCTGTCCTCAGTGACAGTTAAGCGCCTGGGCCGTTATCCTATCGCGTTCGACCGCAGGTGGCCCGCCGCTGGCGCGGGCTGGATCCACTCCCCGAACCCACCCGGAAAAATCTGGAGAATCACTGCATGAAGTTGCGCTTTCTGGCCGCCGCCGTTGCGGCCCTGACCCTGGCCAGCGGCACCGTCGCGGCCCAGGATACGTCTTCCGAGCAGGGCCAGCTGAGCTACGCGCTTGGCTATGACCTGGGTCGGAACCTCGTCGAAAGTGGCGAGCAGATCAACGTCGACACCGTGATCCAGGCGCTGCGCGATGGCTACGCGCGCCAGGATCCTTCGGTGCCTGTGGAACAGCTGCGCTCCGCGGTGGAGAACATGCAGCAGCGGCAGATGGCCCGTGCCCAGGAGGCGTTCAACCAGGCCTCCGCCGAGAACAAGACCAAGAGCGACGCCTTCCTGGCGCAGAACGGCGCCCAGTCGGGCGTGCAGACCCTGGCCAGCGGCGTGCAGTACCGCGTGATCGAGAATGGCAGCGGCGACCGTCCTTCGGCGGACAGCCAGCTGCAGGTCAACTACAAGGCCAGCCTGCCGGACGGCCCGACCTTCATCGACACCACCGCAGCCCGGGAAGACGGGCAGAGCGGCCCGGTCACCATGACCCTGAGCGAGGTTCCGCTGGTCGGCCTGCGCGAGGCCCTGGGCATGATGCAGGCCGGATCGCGCTGGGAAGTGGTGCTGCCGCCCGACGTGGCCTATGGCAACACCCCGCAGTCGCCGATCGGCCCGAACCAGGCCGTGGTGTTCGAGGTCCAGCTCGTCGCCATCAACTGATCCGGTGCGGCATCGCCGCCGGCCCGCCCTGGCGCGGGTGGCGGCCAGGCCGCTGATCGACTGCCGCGCCGGCGCAAGCGGGCGCGGCATTTCTTTATGCAGGATCCGAACGACATGAACCCTTCGTTCCGTGCCGTCCTCAGCCCCTGCATCGGCGTGTGCACGCTTGACGGGGAAGGCAACTGCCTGGGCTGCCACCGCACCACGGCGGAGATCGCGCGCTGGGGGCAGATGGGGGACGACGAGCGCCTGTACCTGATGGAAACCGTGCTTCCCGAACGGGAGGCGCGGCGCACGTGAATCCGGTCCAGTCGCTGCCGGGGCTGGCCAGGGCGCTGCATCCGCTGCAGGCGCCGCCGGCCTTCGAAGCCTGGAACAGCGACGAGGTGGCGGACCTGCTGCCGCCGCGCCACGTGCACCGCCAGGCCGCGGTGCTGGTCGGCCTGGTACCGCGCGACGGCGGCCCGCGGGTGCTGCTGACCCGCCGCACCGAGGTGCTTCGCCACCATCCGGGCCAGGTGAGCTTCCCGGGCGGCGGCATCGAGCCTTCCGACCATGACGCGCTGGCCGCGGCGCTGCGCGAGGCACGCGAAGAGATCGGTCTGCAGCCGGCCCAGGCCGAACCGCTGGGCTGGCTGGATCCGGTGGTCACCATCAGCGGTTACCGGGTCATGCCGGCGGTGGCGGCGGTTGATGCCGCCTTCGTGCCGGTCCCGGACCCGGGCGAGGTGGCGGACGTGTTCGAAGTCGACCTCGAGTTCCTGCTGGCGCCTGGCAACCTGCGCCGCCTGGAGATCGAGTACGCCGGCCGCAGGCGCGAGGTGCTTGAGTTCCGGCATGAGCCCGAGCACGTACCGCACCGGATCTGGGGCGTGACCGCCTCGATCCTGTACAACCTGCGTGAGCGGCTCGCCCGCGTGGCGAAGGAGGACGCATGACGATGCAGTGGTCCACCGTGGTGCAGGCAGGAGAACTTGCCGGGGCGCTGGGCCGGGAGGACCTGGTCGTGGTCGACTGCCGCCATTCGCTGGCGGATTCCGCCGCCGGCGAGGCAGCATTCGCCGAAGGCCATGTGCCCGGCGCGGTGCACGCCCACATGGATCGCGACCTGTCCGGCGTCCGCAAGCCGGGTGAGGGCGGCGGGCGTCATCCGTGGCCACGGGCGGGGGACCTCTGCGAGCGGCTGGGCGCCTGGGGCATCACGCCGCACCACCAGGTCGTGGTTTACGACGCCGGCGATGGCGCCTTCGCGGCGCGGCTGTGGTTCCTGCTGCGCGCGCTTGGCCATGTCCGGGTCGCCGTGCTGGACGGCGGCTGGGCCGGCTGGAACGCGTTTGGCCTGCCGGTGGAAACGGCGGTCCGCGCCGCCGCGCCGGCGCGGTACACGGCGGACTTCGACGGCGCGTTGCTGCTGGATGCCGCAGGGGCCCGGGCGCACCTGGATGCGGGTGGCCTGCTGCTGGACGCGCGCGCGCCTGAGCGTTTCCGCGGTGATGTCGAGCCGATCGATCCCGTTGCCGGCCACGTACCCCGCGCGGTGAACCGGCCCTATGCCGGCAACGTCGGGCCCGACGGCAGGCTGCACGCGCCGGACCGGCTTCGCGCGGAATTCCTGCAGGCGATGGGTGGCCGTGAGCCGGACCGGGTCGCCGTCATGTGCGGCTCCGGCGTGACCGCCTGCCATCACCTGCTGGCCATGGCCCACGCCGGACTGCCCGGCGCGAAGCTGTATGCCGGCTCCTGGAGCGGGTGGATCGAGGATCCGGCCGGCCCGGTCGCCAAAGGGCCGTAGGCGGCCCGGGCGGGTCAGCCCTTCCCGAGCCGGGCGACCATTGCGTGCAACGCCTGCTGGGTATCGCGGCTGTGCCAGGATTCCAGGCAGCGCTCAAGCTGCATGCTTTCAGGCGAGAGCGCCTGCTGCAGGTCGGCGCGCAGCAGGCGGCGGGTTGCCAGCATCGGCTCGCGCGGCAGGTCCAGCAGCAGGTCCAGGCGGGCAATCGCGCGCGTGAGCACGTGGTCGACCCCGGCAAGCTCGTCCACCAGGCCGATCGCAAGCGCGCGCTCGGAATCGATCATTGCCCCGGCCAGCAGCAGCGCCTCGGCCTGGCGCTGGCCGACCGTGCGCTGCATCAGCTGCATGATCCCCGGCGGAAGCGCGATGCCCACCTGGGTTTCATTGAGGCCGATCGTGAATGGTCCTTCCACCATCACCCGCCAGTCGCAGCACAGCGCCAGCACGCAACCGCCGGCCGGGGCGTGGCCGGCGACTGCCGCCGCCACCGGCACCGGGCAGGCGGCGAGCGCGCGGGCCGCGTCGAAGAAGCCGCTCCAGGCGTCGTGCAGGGCCTGGGCGTCGTCCTGGATCGACAGCAGCAGCGGCACGTCCAGCCCGGCCGAGAACACCTTCGGCCCGCCGGAGAGCACCAGGCCCTCGGCGCCGGCGTCCAGCGCGGCGTCGATCGCCTCGCGCAGTGACGCACACAGTGCCGGGTTGATGGCATTGACCGGTGGCCGCGCCAGACGCAGCTCGTGGACACGGCCGTGGCGGACGGACTGGATCAGCTCGCTCATGCGGATTCCTTCGGTGGGCGTTGCCGCATTGTAGGGCCCGGCGCGGCCCGACCTACGGAGCGGCGGCGCGGCGCACGGCGTCGGGCAGCGGGGTGGGGCGGCCGCTGGCGCGTTCCACCCACACCATCACCACGTGGCCGTCGGCGTACAGGGTGGCGCCGTCTTCGCTGATGATGCGGTGGCCGATGGTCACGCTGCTGTTGCCAATGCGCTCGCCGTACAGTTCCACGACCACGTCGGCCGGATAGGGGATCGGCATCCGGTAGTTCAGCTGCACCGCGGCCAGCAGCGGCGCGGTCCGTTCGGTCACCCACTCCTCGTCCAGCGAATCGAACCAGCGGATCCGCGCCTCCTCCAGATAGGTGAGGAAGTTGGAGTTGTTGACGTGGTTGAAGGCGTCCAGGTCGCGCCAGCGCACGGCGACCGGCATGCGGAACAGGGGGGCGGCGGCGTCGTCCATGGTCATCTCCCGGTGCGTGTGCGTTTGCTGGCGGCCTTTTTCTTGCGCGCCGGCCGCGCATGCCTTTCCGGGTCCGCCACGGCGGCCGGTGCGTCATCGGGCGCGGCATCGCCAAGCATCTTCGCCAGGAACTGACCGGTGTAGGACTGCGGCATCGCCGCCACCTCCTCGGGCGTGCCCTGGGCGATGACCTGGCCACCCCGGTGACCGCCTTCCGGCCCCAGGTCGATGACCCGGTCGGCGGTCTTGATCACGTCCAGGTTGTGCTCGATCACCACCACCGTGTTGCCGTCGTCGCGCAGCTTGTGCAGCACCGCCAGCAGGTGTTCGATGTCGTGGAAGTGCAGGCCGGTGGTGGGCTCGTCGAGGATGTACAGGGTGCGGCCGGTGTCGCGGCGCGAAAGCTCCTTGGACAGCTTCACCCGCTGCGCCTCGCCGCCCGACAGCGTGGTGGCCGGCTGGCCCAGGCGGATGTAGCCCAGGCCCACGTCCAGCAGCGTCTCCAGCTTGCGGGCGATCGAGGGCACCGGCGCGAACAGGTCCAGCGCATCCTCCACGGTCAGCTCCAGCACGTCGTGGATGCTGCGGCCCTTGTACAGGATGTCCAGCGTCTCGCGGTTGTAGCGCTTGCCCTGGCAGACGTCGCAGGGCACGTACACGTCCGGCAGGAAGTGCATCTCCACCTTGATCAGGCCGTCGCCCTGGCAGGCCTCGCAGCGCCCGCCGCGCACGTTGAACGAGAAGCGCCCCGGCGAGTAGCCACGCGCCCGCGCTTCGGGCACCTGCGCAAACAGCTCGCGCAGCGGCGTGAACAGGCCGGTGTAGGTCGCCGGGTTGGAGCGCGGGGTGCGCCCGATCGGCGACTGGTCGATGTCCACGACCTTGTCGAACAGGTCCAGGTTCTCCACGTCCCGGTACGGTGACGGCTTGTGCGAGGCACCGTTGATCTCGTTGGCGGCCAGCTTGTACAGGGTGTCGTTGATCAGGGTCGACTTGCCCGAGCCGGACACGCCGGTGACCGCGGTGAACAGCCCGGCCGGGATGGCCAGGTCCACCTCCTGCAGGTTGTTGCCGGAGGCGCCGCGCAGGTGCAGCTGCATCTTCGGGTTGGCCTTGTGGCGGCGCGCCGGGATCTGGATGCTGCGCGCGCCGGACAGGTACTGGCCGGTCAGCGAGCGCGGCTCGGCCAGGATGTCCTGGAAGCTGCCCTGGGCAACCACCTCGCCGCCGTGCACGCCGGCGCCGGGGCCGATGTCGACGACGTGGTCGGCCAGGCGGATCGCATCCTCGTCGTGTTCGACCACGATCACCGTATTGCCCAGGTCGCGCAGCCGCACCAGGGTTTCCAGCAGCCGCGCGTTGTCACGCTGGTGCAGGCCGATGGACGGTTCGTCGAGCACGTACATCACCCCCACCAGGCCGGCGCCGATCTGCGAGGCCAGGCGGATCCGCTGCGCCTCGCCGCCCGACAGGGTGTCCGCCTTGCGCTCCAGGCTCAGGTAATCCAGGCCCACGTCGACCAGGAACGTCAGCCGCTCGCGGATCTCCTTGAGGATCTTGTCGGCAACCTCGCCGCGCCAGCCCGGCAGCTTCATCTGCGAGAAGAACGCCAGCGCGTCGCCGATCGGCAGCACCACCAGGTCCGACAGCGGGCGCTCGGCCACCAGCACGTTGCGAGCCGAACGGTTGAGCCGGGCGCCTTCGCAGGCCGGGCAGGGCTGCTCGCTGATGTACTTGGCCAGCTCCTCGCGCACCGCGGAGGATTCGGTCTCGCGGTAACGCCGCTCCAGGTTCGGGAGGATGCCTTCGAAACGATGGCTGCGCTTGCTGCGGCTGCCGCCCTCGGTGATGTAGGTGAAGCTGATCTTGTCTTCGCCGCTGCCGAACAGCACCGCCTGGCGGGCGTCTTCGGCCAGCTCGTCCCAGGGCGTGTCGACGCTGAAGCCGTAGTGCTTGGCCAGCGAGGCGATCAGCTGGAAGTAATAGTGGTTGCGCCGGTCCCAGCCGCGCACCGCGCCCGCGGCCAGGCCCAGTTCCGGGTGCACCACCACCCGGCCCGGGTCGAAGAACTCGCTCACGCCCAGGCCGTCGCATTCCGGGCAGGCGCCGACCGGCGAGTTGAACGAGAACAGCCGGGGCTCCAGCTCCGGCAGCGCGTAGTCGCACACCGGGCAGCTGTAGCGGGACGAGAACAGCAGCGGCTCGGCGCCGTCGTCGTCATCGAGCGGGCGCACCTCGGCCATGCCGTCGCCGAGCTTGAGCGCGGTCTCGAACGATTCGGCCAGCCGCTGCTGGATGTCCTCGCGCACCCGGAAGCGGTCGATCACCGCCTCGATCGTGTGTTTCTGGCGCAGGGCCAGGGTCGGGACCGCGTCGATCTCGTAGACGGCCCCGTCCACCCGCACCCGCACGTAGCCCTGCGCGCGCAGCTGTTCGAACACCTGGGCGTGCTCGCCCTTGCGCTCGCGCACCACCGGCGCCAGCAGCATCCAGCGCCGCTCCGCGTGCGCCGGGTCGCTGCCCAGCGCCATCACCTGGTCGACCATCTGGCTGACCGTCTGCGCCTCCAGCGGATAGTGGTGCTCGGGGCAGCGCGGCAGGCCCACCCGCGCGTACAGCAGGCGCAGGTAATCGTAGATCTCGGTGATCGTGCCCACCGTGGAACGCGGGTTGTGCGAGGTCGACTTCTGCTCGATCGAGATCGCCGGGCTCAGCCCCTCGATATGGTCGATGTCCGGCTTTTCCATTACCGACAGGAACTGCCGCGCATAGGCCGACAGCGACTCCACGTAGCGGCGCTGGCCTTCGGCGTAGATGGTGTCGAAGGCCAGCGACGACTTGCCCGAGCCGGACAGGCCGGTGATCACGATCAGCTTGTCGCGCGGCAGCTCGACATCGACGTTCTTCAGATTGTGGGTACGGGCACCGCGGATGCGGATGTAGTCCATCGCCATCGGGGAAGGAGTCCGGATTGTCCCGGCCTGGGAAGGCGGGCGGGTGGGGGAAAGGCGGGCAGTCGATCAGCCTACCGAGCCCTTGATGTCGGGGCAAATTCCCGGAACACCAGCCTGCGAGGTTCCGTTCTCGCACGATGAGACGGGACCGTCAGGCTGCCACCGGTGGAGGATTCAGCTCCGTGAACATCCCGTTCCAGTACGGATAGTACGGCCAGGGCGGAGTGACCGAACTGGCCGCGTCGAGCGCGGCGATCTGGTCCGGCGTCAGTGACCAGGCCGCGGCACCCAGGTTCTGCCGCAGCTGCTGCTCGTTGCGGGCGCCGACCAGGACGGTGGAAACGGTCGGGCGCCGGAGCAGCCAGTTCAGGGCGACCTCGGGCACGGCCTTGCCCGTTTCCGCGGCGACTGCATCGAGTGCGTCGACCACCCGGTAAAGGCGCTCGTCGTCGACCGGTGGCGCAAAGGCGGCGGTAGCGTGCAGCCTGCTGCCTTCGGGCAGTGGCTGGTCCCGCCTGACCTTGCCGGTCAGCCGGCCCCAGCCGAGCGGGCTCCAGATCACCGCGCCGACTCCCTGGTCCAGGGCGAGCGGCATCAGCTCCCACTCGTAGTCGCGACCGACCAGCGAATAGTAGGCCTGGTGGGCGACATGGCGGGCGTAGCCGCGGCCGTCGGCCACCGCCAGCGACTTCATCAGCTGCCAGCCGGAGAAGTTCGAGGCGCCCAGGTAGCGGACCTTGCCGGCGCGCACCATTCCGTCAAGCGTGGACAGGGTTTCCTCCACCGGCGTGCGGGCGTCGAAGGCGTGCAGCTGCAGCAGGTCGATGTAGTCTGTGCCGAGCCGCCGCAGCGATGCGTCGACCGCGCGCAGCAGCCGCTGGCGCGAGGCGCCGGCGTCGTTGGGTCCGTCGCCGAGCCGCAGCGATGTCTTCGTGGACAGGACCACCCGGTCGCGCCTGCCCTTGAGTGCGGCCCCCAGGATCGATTCGGAAGCACCGTCGGAGTAGGCGTCGGCGGTGTCGAAGAAATTGACCCCCGAGTCCATTGCGACGTCGATCAGGCGGGTGGCGCCGGCGGTGTCGGTATCGCCCCACGCCGAGAACAGCGGGCCCTTGCCCCCGAAGGTGCCGACGCCGAAGCCCAGCGCCGACACCTTGAGGCCGGACGCGCCAAGAAAGCGGTATTCCATGGTGTTGCTCCAGTTCCAGTCGGGAAGGAAGCAGCCTGCGGGTTCTTATTTCCCGGAAAAACGGTAAATATATGCATTCACTATCAATGGATAGTTGAAAATGCAGCGCCTCGACGACCTCACCCTGTTTCTGCGGGTGCTTGATCGCGGATCGATCACCGCAGCGGCGCACAGCCTGGACCTGTCGCCCGCCGTAGCCAGTCAGCGCCTCAAGCGCCTGGAGCGCGAGCTGGGGGTGCGCCTGCTGCACCGGACCACCCGCAGCCTGCACCCCACGCCGGAAGGTGCCGCGCTGGCGCGACGCGGCCGGGCGCTGGTGGAGGAGCTCGAATCGCTCGGCGCCGACCTGCGCGAGGCGGGGTCCGGCGTCGCCGGCACCCTGCGGGTGACCGCTCCCGTATCGTTCGGCCGGCAGTACATCGCGCCGCTGCTGTCCGCATTCCTGGCCCGGCACCCTCGGCTGCGGATCAGCCTCAACCTGGACGACCGGGTCGTGGACCTGGTCGGCGCCGGGTACGACCTGGCGATCCGGATCGGCCGGCTCGAAGATTCCGGGCTGGTGGCGCGGCCGCTGGCGGCGAACCGGCGGTTGCTGTGTGCTTCGCCGGGGTACCTCGCCGGGAAGGGGACGCCGGAATCGCCCGCGGACCTTGCCCGCCACGACTGCCTGTTGCTCAGCGGCCGCGATGGACTCCAGGACCGGTGGCACCTGCTCGATCCGGCCGGGAGCCAGGTCCAGGTGCGGGTGCACGGCCGCTTGGACAGCAACCACGGCGAGGCCCTGCGCGACGCGGCGGTGGCCGGGCTTGGCATCGCCCTGCACTCGCTCTGGCATGTGCACAATGACCTGCGTGAGGGGCGGCTGGTCCAGGTGTTGCCGGACTACCCAGTGCCGACCGGCGCGATCCACGCCGTGATGCCCGAGCGGCGGCTGGTGCCGCCCCGGGTGCGGGCGTTTTCCGACTACCTGGCCGCCAGCCTTGGCGATCCGCCCTGGGAACGCGGGTAGCCGGCCAGCGCCGGCCCCGGTTGCTCCCGAACCCCTGAAACCTTTACAATTCCGCTTCTGTCCGCCCTCGATGGTGGCCAGATCAAAGAATAACTACAGAACCGAACACACGAGAGGCTCCACATGTACGCAGTCATGGTCACTGGCGGTAAGCAGTACCGCGTGGCGCAGGGCGAAACGCTCCGCGTCGAGAAGCTCGAGGCCGAAGCCGGCAACGAGATCACCTTCGACAACATCCTGATGCTCGGCGACAGCGATGGCATCAAGCTCGGCGACGCGCTCAACGGCGCGACCGTCACCGCCAAGATCGTCGCGCACGGCCGCGCCGACAAGGTGAGGATCATCAAGTTCCGCCGCCGCAAGCACCACATGAAGCGGCAGGGGCATCGCCAGCACTACACCGAAATCGAGATCACCGGCATTGCCGGTGGCGACAGCAAGTAAGGAGAAGCAGCCATGGCACAGAAAAAAGGCGTAGGTTCCTCGCGCAACGGCCGCGACTCCAACCCGAAGTTCCTGGGCGTGAAGATCTATGGCGGCCAGGCCATCGAGGCCGGCAACATCATCGTCCGCCAGCGCGGCACGAAGTTCCATCCCGGCAGCGGCGTGGGCCTGGGTCGCGACCACACGCTGTTTGCGCTGGTCGACGGCAAGGTCGAGTTCACCACCAAGGGCGCCAACAAGCGCCGCACGGTGAGCGTGGTCGCCGAAGCCTGAGGCAACCCGCAGTCGCGCAAGTAAAAGCCCCGCGTATCGCGGGGCTTTTCTTTTCCCCTGTCCCCGAAGCCGAGCCCCGTCGTGGGCGGGGGGCCGTTGCGCGGAAGTAAAGGAGGAGGGG
>JBQDAV010000030.1:0-32211 GCA_052090405.1 Luteimonas sp. | reverse complement strand
ACGTCCGCGAAGCCACGTGGCGATGGATGACCCAGTACAACGAGGAAAGACCCCAAGACTCGCTCGGCGACCTGACGCCGGCCGAGTACCGTCAACAAGCCGCCGGAAACTCTACTTTTACAGTGTCTGCTTGACGGGGGAGCTTACGGAATCACCGTAGAAATGCTGCGCAGGATATTTACTGACGCTCCAGAGGACCAGCTGCAAATAGTCGCCGAAGGCGTCAACGCCGAGATGGTGACCGGCAAGCTGGACAGCGAGTGGCGCCCTACGCATTTCTTCGGACAGGCTCTTCAAGAAGTTGGGCTGGCAATGAGCTTTCGAGAGAACCTAAATTACGGAGCAGAAGACTTGCACAGTAGTGATTTTTCTTGTTACAGAGGAAACAGAAATAGACCAAATCGAGACGCCGGCGATGAAGAGGCTATCGCGAACAATGCCTACGCGGACGCCAACCGATCCATAAAATTCAAAGTGGGAAATACGGAACCTGGAGATGGCTGGCGATACCGAGGCCGCGGCCTAAAACAAACCACCGGGCGCTACAATTACTAGAGACTCACAACGGATCACGAGCGCATCTGGGGTAAAAGAGTTGACTTCGAGGCGCGCCCTGAAAGAGTTGACGAGCCGACGCATGCAGTCCGTTCCGGGCTGATCTTCTGACTCGGACACCGTCTGTACGAACATGCTGACCTCGGCAATTATCGAGGAAGCCGCGGACAGAATAACCGACGGGGTAAACAGCGCAACCAGCCGCCGTCGCGCGAGATGGAAAAACGTCCAAGAAATATGGCGCGACCGTGTTTTCAGGGACGCATTTTTATCTATGCAAACATATCCACCACAGCCCCTCAAGATCAACCACAATGAAAATTATTCTCTTAATTTTTGGGCTCCTTATCCACACCTCTTGCCCCGCAGCTATCCCCCTCGGGGCTGAAGTGTTTAAAAGACCCGGAATCAACAACCCGATGGGGATTGAAACGGCAAATTACAACTTCTCAACACGGAATTCTGACGACGGTTACAAAATTCAGGGAACCCACTCGAACGGAAATCATATTTCCCATACAACAAAATACGGGGTAATCAATAATGTAGAACGAATCTTTGTAGTTGAAAGTTACTTCTGCGATGCAGAATCTGTCGACCTTGTGCTTCAAATGGGTCCGTTAAGGCACGCTGAAACTCAGCGCAGAATGTACTACCGCATTGTATTCGCATCAGACTTCAGCGAGGTTATTTCAGAGTTCTATGATCCGAGCGTAGCTGCGGTAAACGCCGTAGTTCCTATGCAAAGCGCGGAAGGAACACCTGAGCCTGAGCTGGGTGGCGAAATCGTTTGCGACGGATCCACGCCCAATGTCGTCTACCCGTGACTCTACTGCTTTCCACGGAAGCTCACCGGTGAATTAACACGCGAAGTGCAACACCCCGAGTAGTTCGTCGAGTCGGTCGAACGGGGTTTTGTAGTCATAGCGCTTCCGGGGTCGGTGGTTGAGCTTGTGGGCGATGGCGTCGCAGTGCTCCTGCCGTACTTTGGCAAGGCTTCGTCGTTTGGGGAAGTACTGTCGAAGCAGGCCATTGAGGTTCTCGTTGCTGCCTCGCTGCCAAGGCCGATATGGGTAGGCAAAGTAGCAGCGTATTTCGGCAGCCTGCTCCAGCGCTTTGTAGCCGTGGAACTCGGTGCCGTTGTCCCAGGTGATCGTCTTGAACGGCAGTTCGCTTTCACTGATCAGCTTGAGCGCAGCACGATTGACCGTGGCGGTGGTGCGGTTCGGCAGCTTGGCAACCAGCGCCAAGCCAGTGCTGCGTTCGACCAAGGTCAGCAGACAGTCGCGCTCTGAGGCTGCCCCCATCACCGTGTCGCCTTCCCAGTGGCCGATTTCTTGCCGGGCCTCGACCGCCTCGGGACGGGTGTCGATCATCGGCTTGCCTTGCAGGCGCCCTCGATTCTCCGGGCCAAATGTGCGCTTTCGACGGCGCTTACCACCTTGGCGCAAGCACGACTTCAGTCGGCCGCCCTGCCTGGCATCCTCCCGGATGTGGCGATAGATCGTCATGTGGCTAATGTCGGCCACTTCGTTGTCGGCAGCCCAATGTGAAATCTGCTCGGGACTCCATTGCTCCTCCTCCAGCAGCTCCTCGATCATCTGGTACACCTTGGGAGCATGGTGCTTCACCCGTCTGGAGCGGCGACGACGTCCATTGGCGTGCTGGTGGGCCTTGCTGGGCACGTACAAAGGGCGCGGCCGATTGTGGTCGATCTTAGCGTTGCGCCGGATCTCCCGGCTGATGGTGCTGGGGCTGCGTTGCATCGTCTGAGCAATGCTGCGAAGCGAGCGCCCTTCGCGTTTGAGCACGGACAGGGTGTATCGTTCGGGCTCGGTGAGCTGGTGGTACATGCGGGATCGTCTCTTGCCGGAGAAATCCCTCCCAGTCTGCCAGCTCACCTCTTTTTCTTTGGGCGGCGCGGGTGTTGCACTTACTTTGTTAACCTGCGACCTAGAAAATGCAATAACGCCCGATCTCGAGCAAAGATGCTGATCTTTACAAAACCGAGCTTTCTCATTAAGAGAACACTGTAAATCAGAGCCTCAATCGTATTATTGAGCACTAATCCACGCGCCAAGAACTGAAGAAAAATTCACCTAGACAGGATGGGATTCGCAAACATATCGTCACTGGTTGCGACCAGGCCATTTCATTGAATAGGTCGCCTGATAGTTTGACGCCTCGACTCCTTGTCGAATCCGATACCCTTCCCTTGCTTAATCCCTTCTTCAGTAGCGGGTGCGCAAGTAGTGAACAAAAGTCTTTCTGTACTGATGATATTTGTTGGCCAGCTTTGCAGCTCCTCCACCGGAGCTAGCATCTGCGGGCCCGCTGGAACTTATCTCGCCTACGAGCCGGTTATCGAAAGCAAGATATCAGCATGTTTCTTTTATGAAAAACCCCAAAAAGTTAATGAATCAGGGCTCTCTCGAGAGCCTCCTGCCATTGTGCTTTACGCCGCTACGCCACGCTCAAGCATGACCAAGATAGGTGCACTCCCGTATCCTGGAAGCACAGGACGGATACAAGATGTCATCTTCCTGGACTTAAATTCTGACGGTGCCGAGGAAATGGTTGTCATCCACAGCGCGGACGCTCCCAGCACGTGGGAAGTCATAGACAGAGTCTACGATCCAAGAGTATTTTTGATCTCTGAAGATGGAGTGGCTGAAAGTCAATCCCTGTCAAGGGCTTTCGGTCTTGGAGGTGATCAGATCAACCCCCACGACGGCAGTCTTTATGTATATCCATACAAAGACCGGGCCTCTATTCAGGGGGCCGCAGATGGGGTGGTCGGGGCGCTGATGGCTCATGGAAGCATCCAGGGAACGGTAAATTCCACCTCCTTCTTTCACACTTACGCCTCCGCGCACAAGAGAAGCGGCGCATATGTTATAGAGGGCGATCCCGTGACCATCGAGGACACTACCTCTGGCTGGTGCAAAGCAAAGTATCAAGGCGAGACGAAGCAAACGACAGGATGGCTCTGGTGTGATTCTATCGATCTTATGGATCCGCGTCTTTGATAATATGAATCGCCAGCAGCGCCGCATGCACAATCAGCAACCAGATCCAGCTCTGCAACGTCCGGCGCACGCATCCGGAGCTGACGGAAGGGCGCGGAATTACAACGCAGCCGTTGTGCTGGTTTTGGCCTTTCTTGCTGGATGTGCCAATGGCGTTTCAAGCAAACCCAGCCAGTGCGCCTTGTTTGTTGCAAACATAGAAGATGACAAGAGCGAAGAAGGTCTCGATTTTAGTATCGAAAGAGATCATTCAATAGAGGCCGGCATTTTTGCTGGACCTTACGAAAGAATGAAATCAATTTCCTCCGGCTGTCGGCCGGCGGAGATTGATGCTGTTCTGCCAGCCGATCTCGTGCACCCTTGGGATGCCCCGAACCATATCGACATCTCATCCGGGCGTCATCGGGGCGCACCCTGGGTGCAGTTCGTCTATCCTTCCATCGACAATGAATACGGCCCCGGCCTCTCCTCAAGCATCGTATTTTACGACAGCCAGGGAACGCCAAGCTCAACAGTGCAAGTCTCCTCTTATCACGCTTGGGAAGGCGCGAAGGTTTCGAGCTCCAGGATTTCTGGGACCGAACTTGAGCGATGCACTCAAACAATTGAATTCTTTAGCTACAAAGACAACGGCGATATCGACAAGGAGCTGGATACGCCGGTTCGCACTGCCTGCGAATACTCGCGAGAAAGCATCCCCTGATTGAAGACACGAACCAAGTCGGGCCGTGTATCGCGGACACCCCAAGACCCCAGCACCGGCCGACGCCCAGCCACAACCATCAGGCAGTTCGAAGCGACAGGCCAACCGACACCCAAATATTGCCGAAGTCCGCCAAGACAAACCAACGTCGCTGGAGGTCTACTACCGCGCTGGTCACATGGACCTACCTTCGGCTGTTGCAGCGAGCGACCTCAGCGAAACCGCACGCGGCGGCACCTGCACCATCTCCGCAAGGAGGATTTCGCGTCGGCCTCTTTGCGCTTGCCGCAAGCTTGCAACCCCAAAGCCCAACTGCATGTCCGCCATCCGCTCAACGCCACACCATTTTCGTCGAAATGTTGGAACACCGCACCCGGGGTTTAGTTCTGCCCACCTGGCAAATATGGAAACGAAGTATTATCGACAGGCTCGTTACCAGCAGATAGCGGGCAATCTCTGTTTGAGGACGGTTGGAATGAAGTTTTCTGGATTAAAAAGCAAAGGCATGTCGCGCCTATTTGCTCTTGTATTTTTAGCGTTCCCCCACTTCACCTCAGGGGCGGAGAGCGCGCCGGTTTGCGACAGTATCAGCCAAGCTGATTTGATTGCTTGCGCGGAGAATTCCTACAAAGAGTCCGACTCAAAGTTGAACGACGAATATAGAAACACCCTGTCGCTGCTTGAAGAAGATAGAAAAAAATCGTTGAGATCGGTCCAGAGGAGATGGATTTCGTTCAGGAACAGCCAATGCGACCCCAGAGGAGATGTTGGTAAATATGGGGCAGAAGCCCCTATCGAAAGACTTCTCTGCCTGACGATGCTTTCCAAGGACAGGACCAAAGAGATTGAAAGAATTTCAGATACGCATAACAGCTCTTCTTATCATCTGATATTAAATTCCATGACCAGAGCGGGGTTTTCTCCACCGGAGATCAAAGACAGACTTGCCGACTCGGAAAGCGACGATGAACTCTGGACTGGATACGTCACCGAGCACTGCGAATTCATGAATAGAATGAACGGCGAGCCCATTCTGGACTGCAAGGCCAGGGTCAATCTCTTCAGAAGCCAGTAGACCCTCGGAACTGGGCGGTTGACCGACAACGCGCTCATCCCCTCCGGTAGTTCGGCTCGGCCAAAAAGCGGAGGATTCGTCGAAACTGGCTGCCCTTTTCGCCGCCTTGCCGTTATGAACTTTGGGGTAGCCAAGGCCGATGGCGAAGGTTGCGGCGCACGAGCGGCCAAGCCCCATCCTGCCGCCGCAGAGCGGAATCGATGATGAGGCATGAAGTGCTTGGACAAGCCAGGAGAACACAATGAAACCAGCTCTGATTGCCCTGCTGGTACTTTTTCAAGCGAGCCCGGACAACATCGAACCCCCACCCTTCGTCGCTCCTGACCCAGCAACAGATTACAGTCTCAACGTCACTGCGGACTTCGTCCCTGGCAACTCGGCGAATCAAGCAGCCGACGAATGCCTGGCGACGCTTTCTTCATCCCCATCGGCTGAACATGGAAGCAGAGTCAGCGCTTTCCAGCTCTTCAACCACTATCCGCCGAAGCGCGATGGCCGTGACCCCGGCAGCGTAGACATCGAACCTCCGGAACCCAGCTTGTCGAAACTGATGGACTGCTTGCCGGGCCTTCCATTTCCGTTCGCAGTCCTTGCAGACGGACTGTTGACAGAGGGTACGCTGGCCCTGCTTTCTCCCGTGGCAGCATGGAAGCTTGAAGACGGTTATATCGCGTTCTACCTGCACAAGAACTACGAGATGCTCGATGGAGAAGGAGACTCCATTCAAATTTTAGCGGTGACGATTGATGCCTCCGGGAAGGCACTTCATGCGATTCCCGCCGCATCTTCCTGGTATGAGTACGAAGGCTCCATCAGGATCAGGGACTTTCTATTCCTGGGCGGTGAGTTCGTAACGATTGAAGAAGTGTTTGATCCACGCCATCGGGACGAAAGCGGGAACGTGCTGGATTATCTTGACGCGCCGGAAGCATCGGTCGTCCAGACGCACCAGATTCCCTTCTGAACAGACCCGCTTGCCAGCCTTCAGTAGGCGAACTCCCGGAACACCTGGTCGATGTCGCCGTTCCATTCCTCGTGGAACAGCGCCAGCTTGCGCTCGGCCGGGGTCTCGCCGGATTCGGCGAACTCGACCAGCGGCTCCAAAAAGCGCACCTCGTCGCTGCCCTGGTCGTTCTGCACGTTGCGCCGGGCGAGGCCGGCGGCCGAGATCTGCAGCGCCTGCGCGGCAAGGTCGCGCACGGTGCCGCCACGGAACGGCAGGCCCAGCGCCTGCTTCGGTACGCCGTCGCGCAGGGCGTGGCGCTCGGCCAGGCTGAAATCCTTGACCAGGTCCCAGGCGGCATCGAGCGAGGCGTCGTCGTAGAGCAGGCCTACCCAGAACGCCGACAGCGCGCACAGCCGGTTCCACGGCCCGCCGTCCGCCCCGCGCATCTCCAGGAACTTCTTCAGCCGCACCTCGGGGAAGGCGGTGGTCATGTGGTCGGTCCAGTCGGCCAGCGTCGGCAGCTCGCCGGGCAGCGCCGGCAGGCGGCCGTCCAGGAAGTCGCGGAAGCTCTGGCCGCTGGCGTCGATGTGGCGCTCGCCGCGCTGGACGAAGTACATCGGCATGTCGAGGATGTAGTCGACGTAGCGCTCGTAGCCGAAGCCGTCCTCGAACACGAAGTCGAGCATGCCGGTGCGGTCCGGGTCGGTATCGGTCCAGATGTGCGAGCGGTAGCTGAGGAAGCCGTTGGGCTTGCCTTCGGTGAACGGCGAGTCGGCGAACAGCGCGGTGGCGATCGGCTGCAGCGCCAGCGACACCCGGAACTTCTTCACCATGTCCGCTTCGCTGGCGTAGTCCAGGTTGACCTGCACGGTGCAGGTGCGGGTCATCATGTCCAGGCCCAGGTCGCCGACCTTGGGCATGTAGGCGCGCATGATCCCGTAGCGACCCTTGGGCATCCACGGCATGTCGGCGCGCTTCCACTTGGGCTGGAAGCCCATGCCCAGGAAACCCAGCCGCAGCTCGTCGGCCACGGTCTTGAGTTCGAACAGGTGGTTGCCCACCTCGCTGCAGGTCTGGTGGATGTTCTCCAGCGGCGCGCCGGAGAGTTCCAGCTGGCCGGCCGGCTCCAGGGTGACCGAGGCGCCGTTGCGGCTGAGCGCTACGGTGCGCCCGCCTTCCTGCACCTCGGCCCAATCGTAGTGGGTCAGGCCCTTGAGCAACGCCTCGATGCCGCGCTCGCCGTCGAACGTGGGCGGGCGCAGGTCGTCCAGGCGGAAACCGAATTTCTCGTGCTCGGTGCCGATCCGCCAGTCCGCGCGGGGTTTTTCGCCCGAAGCGGGCACCGCGACGAGCTCGTCGCGGCGGGTGATCGGCGCATCGTCGCCGGCCTGGCTGGAACTCGACATGGGCACCGCTCCGGGAAAGGAAGTCACCGCGGCCGCAACGCGCGCCGGCAGCCCGCGCAGTTTACCGGCGCCCACCGGCACGCGGCGTTCCGGCGCTGGAACACCGCATGCGGGCGGCAGCGCATGCGGATCCCGTAACGCGGAACAAGCCCGCTCTACAGATCCAGCCAGCCCGAAACCACGGCGCGGGCCTCATCCAGGCCGGTCTTGTGCAGGGCGGAGAAGGTCTGCACGCTCACGCCGTCGCCGTATTCGGCCTTCAGTTCCTTGCGCACCGCCATCAGCGCATTGCCCGCGGCGCCACGGCCGAGCTTGTCGGCCTTGGTCAGCAGCGCGTGCGCGGGCAGGCCGCGGTTGACCGCATAGCCGAGCATCTGCCGGTCGTAGTCCTTGAGCGGGTGGCGGATGTCCATCACCACCACCAGCCCACGCAGGGCGAGGCGGCTTTCGAAATAGCCGGCGATGAAATCCTGCCAGTGCGCCTGCAGGTCCTTGGGCACCTTGGCGTAGCCGTAGCCGGGCAGGTCGACCAGGTGGCGGTCCTCGTGCGGCTCGACCTGGAAGAACACCAGCTGCTGGGTGCGCCCGGGCGTCTTGGACACCCGCGCCAGCGCTTTCTGCTGGCAGATCGCGTTGAGGGCACTGGACTTGCCGGCGTTGGAGCGCCCTGCGAAGGCGACTTCAAAGCCGGCGTCGGGCGGCAGCTGGGCCGGGGTGTGGGCCGCCAGCTGGTAGCTGGCGCGGGCGAGCGGATTGGACATTCCGATAGGATCGCACGCCGCGGCCGGCAACGCCGGTTTGACCGCGCTTGCGGCCGGCGACGATAATTCGGCGTCCTGCCGGGCGCGCTGCGCACCCGGTCCTCGTGTCCCCGGAGCCCAGCAATGCGCCACGCCCGCGCTTTTGCCATCGCCGGTCTGGTCGTCCTGACGACCGCCGCGGTTGCCTACGCCCAATCCACCACCGTGCCGCTGGAAGAAGAGGTGCCGGTCGAATCCGCGCCGCTGGAGTCGGCCTCTGTCGCCGAAATCCTGGAAGGCACCACCTGGGGCAACCCGGAGAACGGTGCCGCACTGGCCGCCACCTGCGCCGCCTGCCACGGCATGGACGGCAAGAGCACGGTGCGCGACATGTACCCGTCCATGGGCGGGCAGAGCGAGCGCTACATGGCCCACCAGCTGGCCCTGTACAAGTCCGGCGAACGCGTCAGCCCGATCATGCAGCCCTTCGCCCAGATGCTCAGCGGCCAGGACATGCGCGACGTGGGCGCGCACTACGCGGCCCAGGACACCGACACCGGCCTGGCCGACGACACCGTGGTCGAGGCCGGCGCCTACGAGGGCCTGAAGTTCTACGAGATCGGCCAGCAGATCTTCCACGGCGGCGCCCCCGAGCGCGGCATCCCGGCCTGCATGGCCTGCCACGGGCCGACCGGCGCCGGCAATCCCGGCCCGGCCTATCCGCAGGTGAGCGGCCAGCCGTCCTGGTACGCCGCCCAGCGCCTGCAGGAGTACCGCGAAGGCGCCACCCTGCAGCGTGATGCCAGCCTGTTCGAGATCATGGCCCAGGTCGCCGCCGAGCTGACCGACGAGGAAATCCAGGCCCTGGCCAGCTACATGGAAGGCCTGCATCCGCGCCCGGACGCGGCCACCCGCGCGGCCATGGCCCAGGTCGAGGTTCCGGCCCAAGCGCCGGCTGCCGCACCGGCCGCGGACGCGGCACAGGACGGCGACGCCACCGGCGGGGAAGCTGCCGGAGACGACCAGGACACAGGAGACGATGGGGCCCAGGCTCCGGATGCGGACCAGACCCCGGCCGAAAACGCCCCGGACGATGCGGAATCGGCGGAGCCGGCTGAACAGGCGTGAACTTTTACGGCCGTCGCGGGTCAGAGTCCGTACAGTCTCCTTGAAATCATCCGCCGGCCGGAGTCTCGGCCGGCTTTTTTTTGCCCGGAGACCCTCCGATGAACACTCCGATCCGCTGGTTCCTGCCGCTCCTGCTGGCGCTTTCGCCCGGCCTGGTCGCCCCCGCGGCGGCCCAGGCCCCGGTCGAGGGCCAGGACTACGTGCGCATCGCCGACGGTGAGCCCTGGCAGCCGCTGGACGGGCAGATCGAAGTGGCCGAGATCTTCTCCTACGCCTGCCACATCTGCGACGAATTCCGGCCCATGCTCGCGGCCTGGGCGCGCCAGCAGCCCGACGACGTGCGGGTCAGCCACGTCCCTGCGGCGTATCGGGCGCAGGACCCCTTCGCCACCGCGTTCTTCGCCGCCCAGGCGATCGGCGCGCATGACACGGTGCATGCGCCCACCTTCGACGCCGTGCACCGGCGCAGCCTGCTGGCCCGCAACGCCACCACCGCCGAGATTTCCGCCTTCTATGGCCGGCTGGGAGTGGATACCACGCGCCTGGCGGCGGCCATGGACAGCGCCGAAACCGCGCAGAAAGTGAACGCGGCGCACGAATTCCTGCGCCGCAGTGGCGCCCAGGGCACGCCCACCGTCATCATCAACGGCAAATACCGGATCCAGGCACGCACCCTGCGCGACCTGCTGCGCATCGCCGAGGGCCTGGTCGCCGCCGAACGCCAGCCTTGACCCGCCCGCCACCTCCCTCCACATACCATTGACCCGGCAAGAGGCCACTTCACCATGAAGACCTTCCGCTACGCCCTGCTTTCGCTGCTCCTGATGCTGCTCGCCGCCTGCGCCCAGCAGGATGACGCAGTGCCCGTCCCCACCTCACAGCCCGCGGCCACGGAGGCCGCCGACACCGCCGATGCACCGGCGCCGGAGGCCGGCGTCCACTACGTGGAAATCGAGGACGCCCAGCCGTACCTGCCGCTGGACGGCCAGGTCGAGGTGGTCGAAGTGTTCGGCTACACCTGCCCGGCCTGCGCCAGCTTCGAGCCGCTGGTCTCGGCCTGGAAACAGCGCCAGCCCGACGACGTGCGCGTGACCCTGCTGGCGGCCCCGTTCGGCGGCGCTTGGCAGTCGTTCGCAAAAGCCTATTACGCCGCCGAGGCGCTGGACCTGGCCGAGGCGACCCACAAGCCGATGTTCGACGCCATCCACCGGGAACGGTCCCTGCAGGGCGCAAGCACCGAAGCCATCGCGGACTTCTACGCCTCCCAGGGCGCCGACGCCCGGGAGTTCGCCCAGACCATGGAGAGCTTCGCGGTCAGCGGCCAGCTGCGCCGCGCCGAGGGGTTCGTCCAGCGCGCCGGCGTGGACAGCACCCCGACCATGGTCGTCAACGGCAAGTACCGGGTGGTCCCCGGCCAGGACTTCCAGGAAGTGCTGCGCATCGTCGACCACCTGGTCGAGATGGAGCGCAGCGCCGGCGAAGCCGGTGGACCGGCCGTTGAAGAGCCGGCCCTCGAAGAGCCGGCCGCTGAAGAGCCCGCCGCCGGGTAATGAGTGCCTCGCTCGACCAGCGCATCGCCACCCGCCCCGCGGCGGATGCGCTGGTGCGCGCACAGGCCGATGAGCGCCAGCAGATCAAGCTGCTCAGCGCCAACATCCAGGCCGGCTCCAGCACCCGTCGCTACAGCGACTACGCCATGCGCAGCTGGTCGCACGTGCTGCCGGCCGGCGGCAAGCGCCAGGCGCTGGACCAGATCGCCGAGCTGGCCGGCGGCCACGACATCGTCGGCCTGCAGGAGAGCGACCCGGGCAGCTGGCGCTCGGGCTTCACCAACCAGACCCACTACCTGGCCGAGCGCGGCGGCTTCGACTACTGGACCCACCAGCCCAACCGCAAGGTGGCCAACGTCGCTTCCAGCGCCAACGCGCTGCTCAGCCGCTACGAGCCGATCGAGGTCATGGACCACCCGCTCCCGGGCCGGGTGCGCGGGCGTGGCCTGCTGCTGGCCCGCTTCGGCGAGGGCGAAGCCGGCCTGACCATCGCGGTGGCCCACCTGTCGCTGGGCGCGCAGTCGCGCAAGGCACAGCTGGGCTATATCGCCGAGCTGCTCAGCGACTATCCCAACGCGGTGCTGATGGGCGACTTCAACTGCACCCACGACCGGCCGGAGATGTCGGTCCTGTACCGGCACACCTCGCTGCAGCCGCCGGACGGCTGCATCCACACCTTCCCCAGCTGGCGCCCGCAGCGCGCCATCGACCACGTGCTGATCACCGGCAGCCTGGCCAGCAGCAACATGCGCGCGCTGCCGGCCGCCCTGTCCGACCACCTGGCCCTGTCGGTGGACCTGGACGTGCCCGAGGACGCCCTGCGCACCGCCGGCTGAGCAACGCCCAGCCGGCCCCGCGGCTTGCCGCGATGCGCCGCGCTCAGAACCTCAGGTCGGCACGCAGATACCAGAAGCGCCCGCCCGGGATGTCGTAATTGGACGCGTCATAGCCGTTGAGCGAGCACGACAGGCAGATCGGCGGATCCTTGTCGAAGGCGTTGTTGAGCCCCGCGGTCAGTTCCACGCCACGCATCCAGTCGAAGCGGTAGCCCAGCTGCAGGTCGTGGTAGGTGGTGGCCGGCAGCACGTTGGTGCCGTTGGCCGGGTCGCTGCAGACCGGGAAGGTCACCGCCCGCCCGCAGTCCTCGGTCAGCTCGGACACATGGCGCACGGTCCATGACGCCCGCCACGCTTCCAGGTCCCAGTCCAGGCTGAGCAACGAGGTCCACTCCGGGATCGCACTGTCCTCCACCTCCCGGCCCGGCCGCCGCGGCTGGCGCTGGCCGTCGCCCCCGACCGCTTCGTAGCGGGTCACGAACGTGTTCTGCCAGCCGAACTTGAACTGCCCGGCGGCGGTGGCGGGCAAGGTCCAGTACAGGTCCATGTCCCAGCCGTCGGTCTTGATGTGGCCCAGGTTGGTCAGGCGGTTGTTGAAGGCGTTGATGCCACCGGTGGTGGCGCGGCCGATGCCGTCGCAGTAGGCCGGGTCCAGGGTGCCCACGCACAGGTCAAGCTGGGTCTGCGCGCTCAGGGCCTGGATCGGTCCTTCGATATCGTGGCGGTAGAACGTCACTTCCAGGTCCAGCCGTTCCGACCAGCTCGCGCCGCTGGCGAACCACGGGCTCCACACCAGGCCGGTGCTGAAACTGCGCGCGCGCTCGGGCTCCAGCTCGATGTTGCCGCCGGTGGTCACCGAGATCTGCGGGTTGGTCTGGGCGAATCCCGGCGGCACCCCCAGCGTGCGGCAGTTGGACTCCAGCGAGGGATCGAGCAGCGGCTCGGTGCACGGGTCGTTGAGCTGGGCGTCGAAGCGGCTGTCGGAGCCGTACAGCTCGCCGATCGACGGCGCGCGGAAGCCTTCCGCATACGTGGCCCGCAGCAGGAAGTCCCGGGTCACCTGCCAGCGCAGGCCGTACTTGGGGGTGAACTCGCCGCCGAAGGTGGAATAGTCGGAGTAGCGCCCGGCCAGGCTCAGGTCCAGCCGCTCGCCCAGCGGCGAGTCGGCGAAGATCGGCACGTTGAGCTCCACGAACACCTCGTTGACGTCGTACTTGCCCGAGGTCGGCATCGACGGCACGCCGTTGTAATCGCCGCGCACGGTGAGCGGATCAGGCTGGTACCAGCCCTCGTAGCGGCGGTGCTCGTAGCCGGCGGCGAACGCCAGCGCCCCGCCCGGCAGCGCGAACAGGTCGCCGGAGACGTTGGCCGACACCAGCGCCAGTTCGTTCTCGCTCTCGTCGCGCACCACCGGCTGGATCCAGCCCAGCATCTCCGGTGTGATCGTGCCCGGGCCGCCGAAGATGTCCAGCGGGACGCAGCCGGCCTCGGCCGCGCACGCCGCCGGATCGCCCAGTGCCAGCGCGATCTTGCGGATGTCATAGCTGCCGAAGTTGGTCTGCTTGGCACGGTTGCGGCTCCAGGCCGCGTTGACGTCCCAGAACCAGATCGAATCGCCAACGTCGAAGCGGCCTTCCAGCCCGGTGTTGAAGTACTGCGTGTCCACCTCCTGCTCGAACACCCGCGGCCCGCCTTCCACCGGCCGCCGCCCGATCACCACCAGGTTGCTGGCCGAATCCAGGTCGAAGCCGAACGGGTTGTACGGATTGAGCGCGGAGATCACGATCCCGTCCGCCTGCGGGTTGCCGGTGCCGGCCTCGGGACCGAAGAACAGCGGCTCCGGCGCGGCCTGGTTGGTGGACTCGCGGCGGTTGTACAGCGCCCTGGCGTGCCACTGCAGCCGGTCGCTGATGTCGAAACGGAACTGCCCGAACAGCCCGGTGCGCTCGGATGGCGTGTGCAGCAGGTTGTACTGGGCGAAGTTGAAGCGGTCCTCGTCCGTGAAGCAGTGGTAGTCGTCGGTGCGGTCGCAGCCGGTCTGGCTGCGGTCGAACACCGGCGAGGTGGCACCGTCGTTGGGCGTGATCGCGTAGGACTGCCCGGACACCGGATCGATGAACTGGAACAGCCCCGTCGGCGTGCCGGAGCTGCCCAGCGCCACCCCGGTGCCCGGCACCGGCCAGCTCGCCTGCTCACGGTCACGCGCCAGCACCGTGCCCTGGTCGGTATGGCTCAGCCCCAGGAACAGGCTGGAGCGATCCGTGGTGCGTCCCCAGGCCAGGTCGAAGCCCTTCATGGTGCCGTCGCCTTCGCCGTACCGGCCGTAGTCCAGCGTGAGCTGGCCGCCATCGAAGTCACGCCGGGTGATGATGTTGACCACGCCGGCGATGGCGTCCGATCCGTACAGCGAGGAAGCGCCGTCCTCGAGCACCTCGATCCGGTCCACGATCGCCAGCGGAATGGTGTTCAGGTCCGTGGCCGCGCCCACGCCGGACGCCGAGGATTCGTTGACCCAGCGGATCCCGTCCACCAGCACCAGCACCCGCTTGGAACCCAGGTGGCGCAGGTCGACCTGGGCCGAACCCGCGCCCACGCCGCTGCCATCGGGCGGGAAGCCGAAGTTGCCCGACGAATTGAACTTGGTGTTGAGCGCCGATCCCGAACCGGTGAGCTGCTGCACCACGTCGCCGATCGAAGTCAGCCCGCTGCGTTCGATGTCCTGGCGGCTGACGGTGTGCACCGGCACCTGGCCTTCCATCTCCGCGCGGCGGATGCGGGTGCCGGTGACCTGCACCGTATCCAGGGTGCGGGCCTCTTCATCGGGAGGCTGCTGGGCTGCGACTGGAAGCGAGAGGGCGGGGCTGCAGACCGCAAGCAGCAGCGACAGCCGGAGGGCGCGGGCAAGCCCGCTCGGTTCTGGCGACATGGTTCTTCACTCCTGAAGATGGCTTGCCGCCGCAGTCCCCCTCCATGGGCGGACCTTCGTTGTAATGCAACTGTCATCTGCAAACCGCGACCGGCTTCCCAGTCCGGGGCTTCACCACGCCGCCATGGCGATCCCCACCAGCAGCATGAAGGCCGCGAACACGCGCTTGAGCGTCACCCCGCTGATCGCATGGGCCAGGCGCGCGCCCAGCGGCGCGGTCAGGATCGAGGCCACCGCCACGCCGATCGCCGCCGGCAGGTAGACGTAGCCGACCGCGTATTCGGGAAGCGCCCCGGGCGGCGCCTGCAGCGCGTAGCCGGCGGCGCTGGCCAGGCCGATGAAGATCCCGCAGGCGGCCGCCGTGCCCACCGCCCGCACCGGCGTCACCCCCAGCCAGGTCAGCAGCGGCACGGTCAGGCTGCCGCCGCCGATGCCCACCACCGCCGACACCGCGCCGATCCCGCCGCCGGCGGCGACCAGGCGCGGGCCGCGCGGCACTACCGCGGGCGCATCGGCGCCCGGGGTACTGGAGAACGCCATCTGCACGCTGACCAGGAAGCAGTAGCCGGCCACGCACCACTTGAGCACGTCACCATCGAGCGCGATCGCGAAGCGGCTGCCGAACCAGGCCCCCAGCACGATGCCCGGCACCAGCCAGGCCACGCTGGGCCACAGCACGCCGCCGCGACGATGGTGGGCGCGCGAAGACGACAGCGTGGTCAGCACGATGCTGCCCAGCGAGCTGGCCAGGGCCGCGTGCATGGCGGCTTCCTTCGGCACCCCGTACTGCGGCAACAGCCAGGCCAGCGAGGCCACCAGCACCAGCCCGCCGCCGATGCCGAGCAGGCCGGCGAGGACGCCGACCAGGGCGCCAAGCGCAAAGAAGATGAGCAGCAGGGTCGACATCGCCGCACATCGTACAGGCGGGGCTTCATCCCGGCTTCGCTATAGTCGGGCGCGCACGCTCCCCCGCATGATTCCGCCCATGAAACGACTGCTCCTCGCCGCCGCCCTCGTCCTGTCCGGCCTGCCGCTGCCTGCCGCGGCCCAGTCCGACACCGCCCAGCTTCGCCAGGCGCTGTCCGACGCCGCGCGCGGCCGGCCGGTGCCCGCGCACATGGCATCCCATCCCGCCTACGGCTGGATCGAATTCGCCTCGCTGCGGCGCAGCCTCGACTCGCTGCCGGGCTCCCAGGCGCAGGCGTTCCTGGCGCGCTACGACGGCCAGGCGGTGGCGGAAAGCTTCCGCGCAGAATGGCTGCGCGCGTTGCACAAGCGCCAGGACTGGGCCGGGATCCGCGCCGCGTGGTCGCCTTCGGTCACCAATAACTCGCTGCGCTGCATCGAGCTGGACGCGCGCCAGCGCCTGGGCATGGCCGACGCGCAGTGGGACGGGCAGGTGCAGGAAATCTGGCGTTCCAGCGGCGACTCGCTGCCCGACGCGTGCGACGCCCCGTTCGCAGCCCTGGATGCGCGCGGCGCACTGACGCCCGAGTTGCGCTGGGAGCGGCTGGAGCTGGCGGCGGCGGAATGGAACCCGGGCGTGATGCGGGTCGCCGCGCGCGGCCTGCCCGCCGACCAGCAGGCGCTGGGGGAGGACTACGCCGCCTTCGTGCAGTCGCCGCACGAGCGCGCGCTGGGCTGGCCGAAGACCGAGCGCAGCCGGCTGGTGGCCTCGCACGGGCTGGCCCAGCTGGGCCGCAACGATCCGGACGCCGCCGAGGCGCAGCTGCCGCGCTACGCGCAGGCACTGGAGTTCGACGAGCAGGCGCGCGGGCGGGTGCTGTACCAGGCCGCGCTGTGGACCGTGGCCTCCTACCTGCCCGACTCGGCCCGCCGCCTGAACCTGGTCCCGGCGTCGGCCTACGATCCGCGCCTGCACGAGTGGCGCGCGCGCGACGCCCTGGCCCGCGCCGACTGGCGCGCGGCGCTGGCGGCGATCGAGAAAATGGGCCACGAGCAGCGCTCCAGCGCGCGCTGGACCTGGTTCGAAGGACGCATGCACGAGCTGCTGGGCGACGGGGCGCAGGCGCAGCGGCTGTACGCCCAAGCGGCAACCGATCCGACCTTCCACGGTTTCCTCGCCGCCGACCGGCTCGGGCAGCCCTATGCGCTGTGCCCGCTGCCCACGCCCGGCGACGCCTCGTCCCGCGCCCGCATCGCCAACCACCCGGCCATGGTCCGCTCGATGGCGCTGTTCCGCGCCGACCGCCCGGGCTGGGCGGTGCGCGAATGGAACCACGCACTGGAACAGTTCGACGACGTCCAGCGCCGGATTGCGGTCAAGGTGGCCCAGGACAACGGCTGGTTCGACCGCGCCGTGTTCGGCCTGGGCCGGCAGCCGGAGGAAAGGCGGCTGTATGAACTGCGTTTCCCGCTGCACTACGACGCCATCATCCGCGCCGAGTCGGCCAGGCACGGGCTGGACCCGGCCTGGGTGGCAGCCAAGATCCGCGCCGAGAGCACCTTCAACCCCAACGCCCGCTCGCCGGCCGACGCACGCGGGCTGATGCAGGTGCTGCCCAGCACCGGCGCGGCGGTGGCGCGCCGCCACGGCATCGCCTACGGCGGCGCCAACAGCCTGTACGACCCGGCCACCAACATCCGCATCGGCACCGCCTACATGGGCGAGCGCCGCAACCAGTACGGCTATCCCTACATCGCCTCGGCCGCCTACAACGCCGGCCCCACGCCCACTGCGCGCTGGCAGGCGCAGCGTGGCGACATGGACGCGGACATCTGGATCGAGACCGTCAGCTACCGCGAAACCCGTGAATACGTGGCCCGGGTAATGGCCTTCAGCGTGATCTACGACTGGCGCCTCAACGGCGCCGCGGTGCCCATCAGCGACCGCATGCACGGCCGCATCGGCGCGCCAAGCCGGTCCTTCGCCTGTCCCGCGGGCTGAAATGAAGATCTACCTCGTCGGCGGGGCGGTGCGCGACCGGCTGCTGGGGCTGCCGCCCGGCGACCGCGACTTCGTCGTGGTCGGCGAAACGCCCGAATCGATGGCCGCGGCGGGCTTTCGCCCGGTGGGCCGCGATTTCCCGGTGTTCCTGCATCCGGATACCGGCGAAGAGCACGCGCTGGCCCGCACCGAGCGCAAGTCCGCGCCCGGCTACCGCGGCTTCACCGTGCACGCCGATCCGTCGGTGACGCTGGAGCAGGACCTGGAGCGGCGCGACTTCACCGTCAACGCGATTGCGGAAGATGACGACGGCAACCTGGTGGATCCGTTCGGCGGCGCCGACGACATCGAGCGCCGCGTGCTGCGCCACGTCGGCCCGGCCTTCGCCGAGGATCCGCTGCGGGTATTGCGCGCGGGCCGCTTCATGGCCCGGCTGGCGCCGCTGGGTTTCACCGTGGCCGCGGAGACGATGGAGCTGATGCGCGAGATCTCCGCCAGCGGGGAGCTCGACGCGCTGGTGCCCGAGCGGACCTGGCAGGAGCTGTGCAAGGCGCTGGCCGCCGCGCGCCCGTCCGCGTTCCTGCAGACCCTGCGCCAGGCCCACGCGCTGGCCACGGTACTGCCGGAAGTGGACGCGCTGTACGGCGTGCCGCAGCGTGCCGAATACCACCCCGAGGTCGACACCGGCATCCACCAGGAGCTGGTCAGCGACATGGCCGCGCGGCTGGCGCCGGGCGACGCCGTGGCGGGGTTCGCCGCGCTCACCCACGACCTGGGCAAGGCGCTGACGCCCAAGCACAAGCTGCCGCGCCACATCGGCCACGAGCAGGCCGGCCTCAAACCGCTGCAAGTCCTGTGCGAGCGGCTGAAGGTGCCGAACGCGCACCGCGAGCTGGCCCGGATCGCCTGCCGCGAACACCTCAACGTGCACCGCCTGCCGGAGTTGCGCGACGCCACCGTGCACGACCTGCTGGCCCGCTGCGACGCGTTCCGCAAGCCCGACAGGATCGCCCCGCTGGCGCTGGTGTGCGAAGCCGACCGCCGCGGCCGCCTGGGCTTCGAAGACGCCGACTACCCGCAGGGCCCCGAACTTCGGCGCCTGCACGCAGCCGCGATGGCGGTCAGCGCGCGCGCGCTGGCGCAGGAAGGCCTGACCGGCCCGCAGATCGGCCGCGCCCTGCGCCAGGCGCGCATCGCCGCCATTGCCGCCGCGCGCGCGTAGCCAGTGCGCCTACGCGGCGTCCGGGCCGGGCCCGGTATAGCGTTCGAGGATCTGCGCCAGCGGCGCCAACTCCGGGTAAGCCGGCATCACCTCCTCCAGGTAGGCAAGAAAGCGCGACGCATCCGCCAGGTACCTGGGCTTGCCGTCGCGGTAGTCCAGCCGGGCGAAGATGCCCAGCACCTTCAGGTGCCGCTGCACGCCGATCAGGTCCGCGTCGCGCCGGAACCGCGCCTCGTCCGAAACCGGGATCCCCGCCGCCAGCGCGCGGGCGTGGTAGCGCCCCAGCCAGTCGTGCACGCGCGCCGGCTCCCAGCTGTGGAAGGCATCGCGCGCCAGGCTCACCGGGTCATAGGCAACCGGCCCGCGCACCGCATCCTGGAAGTCCAGCACCGCCACCCCGTCTTCGATCGGCATCAGGTTGCGCGGCATGAAGTCGCGGTGCACGAACACCTGCGGCTGGGCCAGCGCCGATTCGATCAGCAGCGCATGCACCTGGCGCAGTCCGTCACGTTCGTCCGGCTCCAGCTCCACCCCCAGGTGGCGGCCCAGGAACCATGCCTCGAACAGGTCCAGCTCACGCTGCAGCATCGGCGCGTCGTAGGCCGGCAGGTCCGGCGGACCTTCCAGCGCCTGCAGCCGGAGCAGCTGGTCGATCGCCGCCTCGAACATCGCGTCCGGATCAAGCTCATCGACCGCCTGCAGCCAGGTCCGCCCGCCCAGGTCCTCCATCAGCAGGAAGCCGGCCTCCTCGTCGCGCGCCAGCACCCGCGGCACCCGCACCCCGCCCGCCTCCAGCACCGCGTGCATGCGCAGCCACGGGCGCACGTCCTCCAGCGCCGGCGGCGAATCCATGACGATGCGGCTGCCGTCCGCGGTATGGGCGCGCCAGTAGGTGCGAAAGCCCGCGTCGGAGGAGGCGCGCTCCAGCGCCAGCGCCGGATCGCCGCTGGCGCCGCGCGCCCAGGCCAGGCGCAGGGCCGCGCGCGCCGCCTTCGGCGCCCGCGCGGCAAGCGAGATCACGGTCATGTCGAACACCGGGTCGGAATCATGGCCGGAAGATTAACAACTCCGCCCGCGGAAATCGGCTGTCCTACGCGTCCAGGCGCAGCAGCAGGTCGCGCCACGGCGTCAGCCGCGTCGCCAGCCCGGCGATCGCGCCGAGGGTGTTGGCCAGCGCGTCCGCACGCTCCATCTGCCGGGTCTCGGTGAGCGCACCCTGCGCCCACTCCAGTCCGATTCCCATCAGCACCAGCCCCAGGCCCGCGCCCAGCAGCGACGGCCAGCGCGCGTACAGCTGCACCGCGCCGGCGGCAAGCGCGGCGTAGGCCAGGAAATGGCCGATCTTGTCGCCGCCCTGCACCGGCGGCATCGATGGCGGCGGGGCCAGCGAGGCCACCACCACCGCGGCGATCGCCATGCACCACAGTCCGCACCACAGCCACGGCCGGCGGAACGGCTTGAGCGAACTGCGCCGCCGCCACCGGCTCACAGCCGGTGGCTCAGGTCACCGCCCAGGAAGGCATGCTCGAAGTCGACGCCGCGCTCAAAGCCCATCGCCTGGAAGCTTTCGCCCATGCCGCCGGGAACCGTGAGCTGCTTGACCTGCTGGCGCAGCGCGTAGCGACCGGCCTCGTCGCCGGCATGTTGCTCGTGCGCGGCCAGCCGCCGGTCCAGGCCGTTGCCGATCAGGAACGCGGCCTGGCTGCAGTAGCCGGTGAAGTCGAAGCCGGCGCCGGTACCCGCCTCGGCCAGGGCGGTAAAGTCCACCGAGGCGGTGAGGTCCTGCAGCCCCGGGTTGGCGAACACGTCGCCGCTGACCTGGTGGCGGTGGAAGGCGCGCAGGGTGCCCTCGCTGCGCTGGGGCAGGTAGTACTCGCCGCGCGCAAAGCCGTAGTCGACGAACAGCATCGCCCCGGACCGCATGCCGCCGATCACCGCCTGGATCCAGTACGGCAGCTGCGGCAGCAGCTCGGAGCGGTAGCCGTCGGCGAACGGCGCATCAAGCTGGCCCTCCACGTGCCTCACCGCCGCGGTCAGCATCGCGTCGGCGGGGCGCTCGACGCGCAAGAAGCCGCGTTCGGCATCGAACGCCACGTGTTCTTCAAACACCTCCCCGCCCTGCACCGCGAAGCGCGGCGTGGGCAGCGCGTCGATCACCTCGTTGGCGAACAGCACCCCGTTCCACGGCTCCTGCGGCGGACCATCCAGCCAGTGCACGCGTTCGAACTGCGCCGGTGCCAGCCGCTCGCGCAGCAACTCGCGCTGGCGTCCGCGCAGGTCCGCGCTGGGTTCCAGGATCGCGTAGCGCGCCGGCAGCGCATCCAGGGCCGCGAGATGGGCGATTGCATCGGCGGCAAAGCGCCCGCTGCCGCCGCCGATCTCCAGCAGCTGCGCATCCGCGCCGACCTGGCCCAGCACCGGCGCCACCGCCTCGGCCACGCACTCGGCGAACAGCGGCCCCAGCTCCGGCGCGGTGACGAAATCACCCGCGCGCCCGAACTTGGTCGCCCCGGCGCTGTAGTAGCCCAGCCCCGGCGCGTACAGCGCCAGCTCCATGAAGCGCCAGAACGGGATCGCCCCGCCCGCGTCGTCGATCTGTTCGCGGATCAGGGCCTGCAGTCGTTCGCTGTGGGCGCGCGCCTGGGCATCGTTGGTGTCGGAATCGGTCATGTCGGCTCCAGCAGGGTTGCCGACCAGTTTACGAAACCCGCTCAATCCTTCGGATTCCCGTGCCTGCGGATCCCGGATGTCCCGTTTTCCGTCCGGAATCGGTGTACCTATGCAACAAGTGGCGCAGATGCCGCGGGGAAGCGCCATCTGCAAGCACCTCATTGCACCGAACTGGAGAACCTGATGAAAGCAACCTGTCTTTCCGCCATCACTGCGGCCGCGGCGCTGGCGCTTGTCGCCGCCTGTGGTGCCACCGAACAACCCGGCGGACAGGACACGGCGCCGGACGTCGCGCAAAGCACGCCACAGGCCACGACGCCGGACATTGCACGGATCACGGCGGTCATCGAGGAAGCCGGGTTCACCTGTGAAATGCAGGAGCGGCATCCGGACCGGTTCGCCCGAGTCGCCGATTGCCGGTCGAACCAGGACAAGTATCAAAAGCTGATTGCCAGCGAATGGAAGGACCCGGCGGCTCGCGACGAGATGTACCGGAACAGGATGCCCGGGATGTGCGGCACGCTCGGCCTGAAAGACCAGGTCCGTTGGGCGACCTCGGGCAACTGGGTGCTGGTTGCCGGCGGCGGCACGGAGAACGACGTCGAGGCGCTGGACCAGGCCGCCGACGCGCTCGGCTTCGAGCCGCATGCGGTACCGTGCCAGTAATCAGGGGAGACGAGCCATGAACAAGTTGCTGATCTTGTTGTGCACGCTGTTGCTTCTGGCCGGTGCCCCAGGGGCCGCCATCGCTTCGGAGAATGGCGACGATGCCGCAGGGGCCGAAACCCCGGCCAGCAGCAACCTGCTGTTCATCCTCGATGCCTCGGGCAGCATGTGGGGCCGGGTCGATGGCGAGCCCAAGATCGTTGTCGCCAAGGAGGTGATGTCCAGGCTGGTCCGGCAGTTGCCGGACGACGCCAAGGCCGGGTTGATCGCCTACGGCCACCACCGCAAGGGCGATTGCATGGATATCGAATCGCTGGTGGCGCTGGGGCCGCTGGACCGCGACGCCATGATCAGGCAGGTCGAAGGCCTCAACGCGATCGGGATGACGCCGCTCACCGCATCGGTGGAGCAGGCGATCGAACAGCTGCGGCAGTCGGAGCAGTCGGCCAGCGTCGTGCTGGTCTCCGACGGGCTGGAGTCCTGCGGCGGCGATCCGTGCGAAGCGGTCCGGGCGGCCAGGCAGTCGGGCGTCGATTTCAGGCTGCACGTGGTCGGCTTCGACCTGGGCGACACCGATACGGCGCAGCTGCAGTGCATGGCCGAGGCGGGCGGTGGCCGGTTCTTCAGTGCCAGCAACGCCAACGAGCTGGCCGGCGCGCTGGGCGAAGCGGTGCAGGTCGAGCCGGAGCCCGAGCCCGTGGTGGAGTCCACGGGAGCCATCGAGCTGACCGTCACCAAAAACGGTGAGCCGATCGGCGCCTATACCTATGTCTACAAGGCCGGCACCGAGGACGAGGTCACGCGAAACCACCGGCTGGAGGCGGGCAAGGCCCGCTACGAGCTGGCCGCGGGTGAGTACGATATCCGGGTCCGCGCGGAGGGGATCTCCGCACCGGATCGCCTGCTCGAAGGCATTGCCGTCAGCAACGGCGAAACCACCGAACGAAGCGTGGACTTTTCCACCGGCACCGTTGAGCTCACGGTCACCACCAACGGCCAGCCGCTGAAGGCACGCACCTACATCCAGTACGCCGACGGTCACGCGGAAGCCAGCCGCGACGGGACCGATGGCGATGGCGTCGCGCGCTACACCATCCCGGTCGGCGAATACCGCATCCAGGTCCGCCCCGACGGCATCAGCGCCCCGGACCAGTTCATCGACGGCGTCACGGTGGAAGCGGGCGAGACCACGACGAAAAGCCTGGAAATCCCCAGCGGTACGGTCCGGATCAAGGTCACCACCAACGGCACGCCATTGAAGGCCCGCACCTATATCCAGTATGCCGACAGCCACGAGGAAGCCAGCCGCGACAGCACCGACAGTGATGGCTTCGCCGGCTACACCATTCCCGTTGGCGAGTACCGCATCCAGGTGCGGCCGGACGGCATCAGGGCCGACGACCGCTTCGTCGAAGGCGTGACGGTCAACGCGGCCGAGACCACCGAAGTCAGCTTGGACTTTCCGGCCGACTAGGGAGGTTCTATTGCCATGGAGAACTACGTGAAGCCACCCATAGGCTCCCTCGCCCGTCTCCGCGCCCTGCACATCCTGTCGCTGGTGGTGTTTGCGGTCGTGCTCGGACTCGCCGCGTCCGCCTGGGCGCAATCAATGAAGTCGGGGAGCTGGCCGACGACCGAATGGGTCGTGATGGAGCAAATGCCGCAGGACCTCAGCCCCGGGACCAATCCCTTGTTCGCTGATCGCTACCTGCCATCCGGCGAGCGCGGCGAACTGGCGGACAAGCACCGGAAGATGCTGGAGGCCGCGAGCATCTGGTTCCAGTCCATGGGTTTTCCAGCGCCGCTCCAGGTGACCCGGGACCGGGACCTGGACGTGGATCCCGGCGAACCGTACCGCGCTCTACTCAGGCAGGATCAGGCCCCCATAGGCTCCTCGCACAATTCGGAAGGCGAGATGATGCTCACGTCACACCCCGACTTCCTGCCGGCAGATACACCGATGTGGGGGTTGATGAAGGCCTCGGCCGACCACGAGCTTTACCACGCAATTCAGAAGAGCATGAGCCCGCGGATCACCGACGCACAGCGGCGTCAGCAGAATGACACGAACCCGGAATGCCGGAACGATACGGACCTCGATTGGCTATCGGAAGGGACCGCGGCGATGGTTCAGATCCGCAGGCTGGAGCAGACCGAGGGCGTGTCGTGGGGACACCCGTTCACGGGTTCGACGCGGGCCGCGTGGGTTCGCGTATTTGACCAACCGCTCTACAGGGGCGCGATTCCGTTCCAGCACCAGGTGTCGAAAGATCGGGTTCGTGCGTCGGGGATCGGGACCGAGGAGCCTTCGTGGGCTTGCGATTACGGTACCTGGTACTTCTGGTACGCCGTCGGCGACATGATCGCTCGCAATGACCGTGAGAAGGTGGCCTATACCCGGTACATCTTCGATACTCCGCGGTCGTTCGACGATGATGGGATTGACATCGTCGATCGTGGACTGAAGCGGGCGGCGAATGTATATGACGCGATCGGGCCTTATCGCGGTGGCCTCCACGACCTGTATCCGCAGTTCGTTGCGCAGTACCTCACCGAGGATCGTTTCTACGACAAGCTCAAAACCGTTGAGTTGGGGGCTCCGGACCGGTTCTTCACGAGGGATGTGAAGAGTGGCCCGCTCGGACGATTGGCGACACGCGCATGGCGTTTCCGAATTCACCTTCCCGACAACGCCCCTGCGATTCCGTACAACGTCCGTTTCACGCTGGATGCGCATGCCGGGACCGACCGCGATGATCTCCACCTTATCGTTGACGACAAGGTGATTGCGCAGCACGTGGACCCGTCCGTGCCGTACTCGACGGTCATGTCAACCGATCGCGCGACACAGTCTGCCGACGGCGTTGTCGAATACCTTGTCCGTATTGCCAATGTGGCCGAGGCGGCATCGGAGACGGAAGAAGCGCATTTCTCGCTCCAGGTCGAGGTCGATGGCTTCTACGGCGAAGACGTTCCGCGCTACGAGGCCAGCTCGCCGACGGCCAGCGAGCTTGGCGCGATCAGTGGCGAGCTCGCACCCGGCTTTTACGTGCGCGGACCAGGGCCATGGTCGTGTAACGGAAACGATCGATCCCGGGCAATCTTCGACCTTGTCACGCCGGACGAACTGGGCCGTGACATCGAACGCGTATTCCCCCAGGCGGAACATTCACTCGACAGCATGCTTGACGAAGCCGCGCGGATGATCAAAAAGATGGGTGGTGAAGCCGGCATGACGTTGGAGCAACTGGCCGCCTTGCGTCAGCAAGCCGAGGGCCAGCTTGCCGACGGTCGTGCCCAGGCGGGGGATATCGACGCACGAGCCGACGAAGCCAGGGACGCGCAGACAACGGAACTGGCAGCGACGTTTGTCGGCCTTGATGACCGTGGACAGATGTGTCAGGTGACTCTTGGAGCGACCCTGGCCGGTCGTCAGGGTGGTGCCCAGGTCATGGACATGGCTATCGATCAGAACCGTTATCCCGATGGCGACGCACCGACATTCGATGTTGAGGTCTACACGGCCGGGCAGCTCCGGGCGCTGCAGTCACTGCAAGTGTTCCCCGGCGACCCGCTGCGTGGATGGGAAATCTGCACGATGACCGACACCGAGCGCCGGGATGCCCGGGACAATGCCGTGTCCAACGGGTGCCCGCCTGTGACCTGCTCGGCCGGTGAGCTGCGACTGGAGCAGGCAGAGCAGGGCGGGATTGCGGGGTTGTTCGAGTTCGACGTGATCCGTTGGCCGGAAAGGTCCGGCCCCGGGTGCCGCGCTCCCCTGGCGCGCGACAAGGTGGTGGGTCACTTCAATGTGTCCTCGACCGACGACGGCTTCGATGACAACAGCCTGGGTATCGAAGCCGGGCTGAAGAACGGGATGCTGACCCAGCCGGGTGCGCCGATTCTGGACCTGTTGCCGTGATGATGCCGACCGTCAACGCGGCCGAGACCACCGAAGTCAGTCTCGATTTCCCAGGCGAATAGGGCGGCTTATCGCCTGCGGATGCGCCGACAGATTGACGAACCCGCTCAGTCCTTCGTGATCGCCTGCTCCAGGTGCAGGTCGCGGAACGCCGGCGGGGCCTCGTTCGTGGTCGCAAACTGGTACAGGGCCGCCGAATACACCCCGCTCAGCGCGCTCTGGAACACCGCCAGCAGCACCACCGCGATCAGGAACAGCCCGCCCACCAGGATCGCCAGCCCCAGCCAGGCCTGCGCGGCCAGGATCGTCAGCAGCACGCCGACCAGCACCGTGCCCGCGGTAACCACCCAGAACGCGGCGCCGATGCCGACCGTGCCGATCGCGCTTTCGCCCCAGGTGCGCTTGAACAGCGACACGCTTTCCTTGAGCGCGTCGATCGGACCCACGTCGCGGCTGACCAGCACCGGCACCACCAGGAAGGTCCCCAGGGTCCAGGCCACGCCCAGCCCGCTGCCGATCAGGCGCACGATGAAGTTGTTCCTGCTGTTCTTCAGCGACTGCAGCAGTACGCCCACCGTAGCCGCGATGGCGGCGTAGCCAAGGATCGCCGGAATCCGCGCCCTGGCGGCGTTGAAGCCGTCGGCCAGGGTCGGATCGCCGCCCTCCAGCCGGATCATGGCCGCGGCCACCAGCGCGCTGTTGAAGAAGATCACCACCGCGTACTGGCAGAAGTAGAACAGGAACCCGAACACCACCGCGCCGGCGCCAAAGCCTTCGGCGAACAGCCCCAGCAGCGACATCGGGATCAGGAACGTGGCCAGCACCACCAGGCTGACCATGCCCGAGATCACCGGGAACAGCATCAGCTCCTTGTCGGAGCGCAGCACCGAGGCGCTGGCCTTCACCAGCTCCCAGCTTCGCGAGAACTTCTCGAACATCGTCCACCTCCCCGTGGCAACGGCTGCAATCCTGCGACCATCGGCGCCCGCCCGCAAGCGCTGGAAGTCACGCCCGCGCGCCGGGCCTGCAACGCCTTCGGCTACCATGGAACGCCCGCCCCGGAGCCGACCATGGATGCAGCAGCCCGCCCCGTGGCGCTGGTCACCGGCGCCGCCAAGCGCATCGGCGCGGCCATCGCCCGCCGCCTGCACGCCGACGGCTATGACCTGGCGCTGCACTACCGCAACTCGCGCACGGAGGCGGACGCGCTGGTGGCCGAGCTGCAACAAGCCCGCGCCGACAGCGCCGTGGCGCTGCAGGCCGAACTGTCCGAGTTCGACCGCCTGCCGGAACTGGTGGCCCGCACCGTCGGCCGCTTCGGCCGCCTTGATGCCCTGGTCAACAACGCCTCGACCTACTACGCCACCCCGGTCGGCACGGTAACCCCGGACCAGTGGGACGCGCTGTTCGCCAGCAACGCCCGGGCGCCGTTCTTCCTCGCCCAGGCGGCGGCCCCGCACTTGGCACGCAGCGGCGGCGCGATCGTCAACATCGTCGACATCTACGCCGAACGTCCGCTGCGCGGGCACACCGTGTACTGCATGGCCAAGGCGGCGCTGGTCATGGCCACCAAATCACTGGCCCTGGAGCTGGGACCGGATGTGCGGGTAAACGGCGTGGCGCCGGGCAACATCCTGTGGTCGGAGAACCCGGTGAAGGCGGAAACGCTGGACGTGGTGCGCGAGCGCACCGCCCTGGAACGCCAGGGCGAGCCGGACGACATCGCCGAAGCGGTGCGCTGGCTACTGCACGGCAACCGCTACGTCACCGGCCAGATCCTGGCCGTGGACGGCGGCCGCACGCTGAGCATCTGAGCGCCTTCGCAACGCCGGTTCATTCCCTCGTCGCACCCCGCCCCGCTCTACGGAAGGGCGACGCCGGCTTCGCGAAGGAGCGCGGCGACGTGGGGTCGGCGGTGTTCGCGCTTGCCGGCCGCATGCGGATCCAGGCGCCAGCCGGTGCCGTCGGGGTCGCAGGCCAGCAGGTCAATGTCGATCGGCACCGCGTCACTCTGCTCCGAGCGGCCGATGTCGCGTTCGATGGCCTGCAGCCGTCCGCGCAGCACGTCACGCGCCAGGTCACTGTCCAGGCATACCAGGCGGTTGGTGAACCAGCGCGCGGCGCCATCGTCGTCGCGCGTGCGGCGCGCCGGCGTGAGCGCCTGCACCCTTCCCACCGCTTCCAGCGCCGCCAGCGTGGCTTCGATCGGCGCGCCATCGGCGGCGTCGCTGCCCAGCACCAGCAGCCAGCGCGCGCTCACGGCGTGCGTTCGCGCTCGATCGACACGCCTACCCCGGCGCTGCCCAGCGCCCGAGCCGCCTCCGGCTTGTGCACGCGCAGCCGCAGCCGCTGCGCACCCGGGAACCGCGCCAGCAGCGCGCCGGCCAGGGCTTCAAGCAGGGTCTCCAGCAGTTGGTCCTCGCGCCCCTGGACGTGTTCGCGCACCGCCTCGCACACGGCGGCGTAATCGAGCGCATCGGCAACCTCGTCGCTGGCCGCGGCAACGCGGTTGTCGAACGCCAGTTCCAGGTCGAACAGCAGCGGCTGGCGCCCCTCACGCTCATGGGGGTGGACACCGACCAGGGCGTCCACGCGCAGGCCTTCGATGTGGATCGTGTCCATGGGCTGGGCAGCAATCAACCGGGGACCGGAATCGTAACGCGTTCAGTCGTGCGCCGGCCGCGGTCCCTGCTGGCCTTCACCGCCGCCGGGCTGCCGGTCGTCGCGGCGCTGGTCATGCAGGCGCACGTCGATCGGCGCGTCCGAGGTGCGCTGGAACACCCGCAGCCCGAACTCCGGCAGGATCGCCAGCAGGTGGTCGAAGATGTCCGACTGGATCGCCTCGTAGTACACCCAGCGCACGTCGTTGGTGAAGCAGTACAGCTCCAGCGGGATGCCCGCTTCGGTCGGCTGCAGCTGGCGCACCATCCTGGTCATGTCCTGGCTGATGCCCGGATGCTTGGCCAGGTACTGTTCCACATACACGCGGAAGGTGCCCAGGTTGGTGACCCGGCGGTGGTTGACCGCCGCGGTGCCGCCGCGCCCGGCCAGCTCCGCGTTCCACTCCGTCAGCTCCTGCTCCTTCCCGCGCAGGTATTCGTCGAGCAGCATGAAACTGTGCAGGTTTTCGATCTGCTCCGGCTCCAGGAAGCGCACGCTGCCCTGGTCGATGTACAGCGCGCGCTTGATCCGGCGCCCGCCCGACTCCTGCATGCCGCGCCAGTTCTTGAACGAATCGCTGATCAGGTTCTTGGTCGGCACCGTGGTGATGGTCTTGTCCCAGTTCTGCACCGTCACCGTGTGCAGGGCGATGTCGATCACGTCGCCGTCGGCGTTCTGGCTGGGCATCTCGATCCAGTCGCCGATCCGCACCCTGCCGTCGCCGCTGATCTGCAGGCTGGCCGCGAACGAGAGGATGGTGTCCTGGAAGACCAGCATCAGCACCGCGCTGGCGGCGCCCAGGCCGGTCAGCACGTGCAGCAGATTCACCCCCGCCAGGATCGCGATCGCGAGCAGCGCGGCCAGCACGTACAGCACGATCTTGGCCACCTGCAGGTAGCCCTTGATGGGCTTGTTGCGCGCGTCGGGGCGGCGCTCGTAGATCAGGTTGATGTCGTCCAGCACGTGGCCGATCGCCATCACCACCGTGACCACGACGAAGATCCGGGCAAAGTTGCGCACCAGCAGCGCCACCGCTTCGGGCAGGCCTGGCACCAGCATGATCCCGGCGGCGATCACCAGCGCCGGCACCACGTTCGCCAGCCTGGGCACCGCGCGCATGTGCACCGCCGGCGTGTCCGCCCCGCGCAGCGCCGGCAGCATGCCAAGCGCGCGCCGCAGCAGCCGCAGCAGGACCTTCTTGGTAATGAAATTCGCCAGCCACGCCAGCAGCAGCAGGGCCACCAGCATCACCGCGGTGTACGCCCACGGGTACGGCTCCAGTACCGTGGCCAGCCAGTCCATCTGTCCCTGCATCAACACGCCCCCGCTCCGGTTACCGTTTCAAGACCCACAAGGGTAACGACTGGACCTTGACCGGCGCCATCACGCCGCGGCCAACGGCGGCAGCGTGGCCATGTCCCAGCGCGGCACCACCTGCGCATCGGCGCCGTCGCGTTGCCCGGCCGCAAGCCGCAGCGCACCGGCGAAGGCGATCATCGCGCCGTTGTCGGTGCACAACTCCGGACGCGGGAAGCAGGCCCGGCCGTCGCGCGCGGCGGCCATTTCCCGCAGCCGCGCGCGCAGCCGGGTGTTGGCGCCAACGCCACCTGCCACCACCAGGGTGCGGCCGGCGGCCGCGTCCAGCGCGCGCTCGCACTTGATCGCCAGGGTGTCGACCACCGCGTCCTCGAAGCCGCGGGCGATATCGGCCCGGGTCTGGTCGGACTGGTCGCTGCCCTGCCAGGCCAGCAGCACCTGGGTCTTCAGGCCGCTGAAGCTGAAATCCAGGCCCGGACGGTTGGTCATCGGCCGCGGGAATTTGAACGTTCCCGGCCGCCCCTGTTCGGCCAGCGCCGCAAGCTGCGGCCCTCCCGGGTACGGCAGGCCCATCATCTTGGCGGTCTTGTCGAAGGCTTCGCCGGCGGCGTCGTCCAGGGTTTCGCCCAGCAAGCGGTAGCGGCCGATTTCCTCCACCGCCACCAGCTGGGTGTGCCCGCCGGACACCAGCAGGGCCACGAACGGCGGCTGCGGTGGGTCGTCCTCCATCAGCGGCGCCAGCAGGTGGCCCTCCATGTGGTGCACGCCCAGCGCCGGCACGTCCAGCGCCCAGGCCAGCGATCGCGCCACCCCGGCGCCGACCAGCAGCGCGCCCACCAGGCCCGGGCCGGCGGTGTAGGCCACTCCATCCAGGTCCTTCACGCCCATCCCGGCCTCGGCCAGGGTCTGGCGGATCAGCGGCAGCAGCTTGCGCACGTGGTCACGGCTGGCCAGTTCCGGCACCACGCCGCCGTATTCGGCGTGCAGGGCGATCTGGCTGTACACGGCCTGCGCGCGCAGCCCGGCCGCACCGCCGATGGCGGTGTCGTACACGGCCACGCCGGTTTCGTCGCAGGAGGTTTCGATTCCAAGGACTCGCATGGCGACTAGAATGGGGGCGCCGGGGCCGCAAGTCACCCCCGCGCCGGAGCCCATGCTTGCGGCAGGGGCAAAGTGCGGGCTACCATATGCGGCTCGCCGCGAGAAAGACCGGCGAATTCCACCCCGGAGATTCCATGCCCAGCGTCAAAGTCCGCGAAAACGAGCCGTTCGAGTTTGCCCTGCGCCGCTTCAAGCGCACCTGCGAAAAGGCCGGTGTCCTGGCCGAAACCCGCAAGCGCGCGTATTACGAGAAGCCGACCCAGGAGCGCAAGCGCAAGGCCGCGGCCGCCGTGAAGCGCCAGTCGCGCCGTGCTGCGCGCGACGTCACCAAGCGCCAGCGCCTGTACTGATCGGCCGGCCCCCGTACGCGCGGGGTGCCAACCAAGCTTCCATGTGAAGCCGGCACGCCCAAGCGTCGCCGGCTTTTCTTCGTTCCGCCATTCCGCCGGAGAACCCACGCCATGACCCTCAAGCAGACCCTGACCGACGACATGAAGGCCGCGATGAAGGCCGGCGACAAGGACCGGCTGGGCGTGATCCGCCTGGTCAACGCGGCGATCAAGCAGAAGGAAGTGGACGAGCGGATCGAACTGGACGACGCCGCGGTGGTCGCGGTGCTGGGGCGCATGCTCAAGCAGCGCCGCGATTCGGTGACCCAGTACGAGGCCGCCGGCCGCGAGGACCTGGCCGCGGTGGAGCAGGCCGAAATCAAAGTGATCGAGGGCTACCTGCCGGCGCAGATGGACGAGGCCGCGATCGGCGCGGAAATCGACGCCGCCATCACCGCCACCGGCGCCGCGGGCCCGGCCGACATGGGCAAGCTGATGGGCGCGCTGAAGCCGAAGCTGGC
>JBQDAV010000029.1:23768-33757 GCA_052090405.1 Luteimonas sp. | reverse complement strand
CTTGCCCTCCATTTTCGCCCAGCCCATCTACACCCAGCGTGTCCTGCGGCGCGAGCTTTACCTGTTCTCGCTCTACCGCCTGCTCGAGGCCAGCCTGCTGGCGCTGATGGTGTTTGGCCCCGGCGAGCCGCTGATCGGCGAGCCGCGCAACGCCATGCTCGCCGCCGCCACCTGCCTGGCCTACGTGCCGATCTCCATGCTGCTGTTCTTCTGGTCGCGGCGCACCGACACCCGCATGGCCGAGGTGGCGCTGGTGGGGGTCTGCACCGACATCTTCGTCGCCGCCCTGGTCACCCACGCTTTCCCCCAGGCCGGCCCGGGGGTCGCCCTGATGCTGGTGTTCAACCTGGGCGCGGCGGCCCTGTTCCTGCGCCTGCAGGCAAACGTGGCGGTGGCCGCATTCGCCTCGGCGGCGATGCTGGTGGAGTTCATCTGGAGCCGGCTCGACGGCGGCTCCGCCGACCGCCCGCTGGCCGAATTGCTGATGTTCACCTTCAGCTTCTTCGCCATGGTCACCCTCACCTTCCTGCTCGGCGAGCGCCTGCGCGCCAGCCAGGACCTGGCCGACCGCCGCGGCGCCGAGGCCGAGAACCTGGCCGGGGTCAACGAACTGATCATCCGGCGCATGCGCACCGGGGTGCTGATGGTGGACGCCACCCGGCGGATCCGGCTGGCCAACGAGGCGGCCCTCCAGCTTCATGGCGAGACCGGGCACGGCCTGGACAGCCGCAGCCTGTCCGAGGTCTCGCCGGAGCTGGCCGAGCGGCTGGCGCAGTGGCTGCGGACCGGCGATTTCGACGACACGCCGATGCCCTACGGCAAGGAGCGGCTGGAAGTGCAGCCACGCTTCACCCGCCTGCTCAACGACAGCGACACGGTGCTGGTGTTCCTGGACGACGCCTCGCTGGTCTCGCGCCGCGCCGAATCGCTGACCCTGTCGGCGATGGGCCGCTTCTCGGCCAGCCTGGCCCACGAGATCCGCAACCCGCTGGCGGCGATCAACTACTCGGTGCAGCTGCTGGAGGAGTCCACGGCGCTGCCCGACAGCGACCGCCGCCTGCTGGAGATCATCCACCAGCAGTGCCAGCGCACCAACGGCATCGTGGAGAGCGTGCTGGGCCTGGCGCGGCGCGAGCGCGCCATGGGCGAGCAGCTTGAACTGGTGGCCTTCTCGCGCCGCTTCGCCGATGAGTTCGCGCGCACCATGACCGCCGAGAACGGCAACCTGCGCTTCACCGGCCGCGAGCGGCCGCTGGTGGGCGTGTTCGATCCCGGCCACCTGCAGCAGGTGCTCACCATCCTGGTCCAGAACGCGATCAACTACGGCCGCCTGCCCGGCGAGCCGGCACGGGTCGCGGTCGCAGTCGATGAACAGGAAGGCCGCCCTGTGATCGAAGTACTCGACCGCGGCCCCGGCGTGCCCGACGCGATCGCGGCCCAGCTCGGGCGCCCGTTCTTCACCACGTCCGAACACGGCACCGGCCTGGGCCTGTACATCGCCCGCGAGCTTTGCCGCTCCAACGGCGCCAGCCTGGACTACGTGTCGGTCCCGGCCGGCGGCGCCTGTTTCCGCATCACCCTGGCCGGGCGCAACCCGCTGCTGTCCAGCGGACCCGACTGACCCGGAACACCGGCAAAAACGCGGCACATCTGGCCGCAAAACGTTACTTTGGCCGTGATGCGAGGCACAATGTGTGCCGAATCCGAATTCCTGGATGCGTCCATGAGCGAAAACAGCAGCGTTCTGATCGTCGATGATGAACACGACATCCGGGAACTGCTGGTCCTGACCCTTGGACGCATGGGGCTTCGCACCGATACCGCTCCCAACCTGACGGCGGCCCGGCAGATGCTGGGCACGGTCGCCTACGACCTGTGCCTGACCGACATGCGCCTGCCCGACGGCTCCGGCCTGGAGCTGGTGGCCGAGATCTCCACCCGCTTCCCCGATACCCCGGTGGCGGTCATCACCGCCTACGGCAACGTCGAGGCCGCGGTGGAGGCGCTCAAGGCCGGCGCCTTCGACTTCGTCAGCAAGCCGGTGGACGTGCACATGCTGCGCGGCCTGGTCCGCCAGGCGCTGGAGCTCGGCCAGCACCAGCAGCAGCTGGAGGAAATGAACCGGCTGTTCGGCGAATCCGAAGCCATGATCGGCCTGCGCCGCACCATCTCCAAGGTCGCGCGCAGCCAGGCGCCGGTGCACATCAGCGGCGAATCGGGCACCGGCAAGGAGCTGGTGGCGCGCACCATCCATGCCCAGGGCTCGCGCTCGGCCGGCCCGTTCGTGCCGGTCAACTGCGGCGCGATCCCCAACGAGCTGATGGAAAGCGAGTTCTTCGGCCACAAGAAGGGCAGCTTCACCGGCGCCCACGCCGACAAGCCGGGCCTGTTCCAGACTGCCGACGGCGGCACCCTGTTCCTGGACGAGGTGGCCGAGCTGCCGCTGTCGATGCAGGTCAAGCTGCTGCGTGCGATCCAGGAAAAAACCGTGCGCCCGGTGGGTGCTTCGAACGAAAGTACCGTCGACACACGCATCCTCTCGGCCACCCACAAGGACCTGGCCGCGCTGGTTGAGGACGGCAGCTTCCGCCACGACCTGTACTACCGCATCAACGTGATCGGCCTGCACGTGCCGCCGCTGCGCGAACGCACCGGCGACCTGCCGCTGCTGTCCACCGCGATCCTGGAACGGTTGGCCCGTGCCATGCAACGGGAAGTGCCGCAGCTCTCGGACGAGGCGCTCATGGCCCTGGAGGGCTACGGCTTTCCCGGCAACGTGCGCGAACTGGAGAACATCCTCGAGCGCGCCATGGCCCTGGCCGACGGCGACGTCATCCAGGCCGACGACCTGCAGCTGCCCCGGCACGAGGCGCGCCCGGCCCAGCCCGCGCCAGCCGCGCAGCCAGGCGCCGACCCGTCCCGGATCAGCCCCTACGACACCGCCTCCAGCGCCCTGCCCTCCTACATCGAGGAGATCGAGCGCGCCGCCATCCAGCAGGCACTGCAGGAAAACCGCTACAACAAGACCAGGACCGCGGCGGCGCTGGGCATCACCTTCCGCGCCCTGCGCTACAAGCTCAAGAAGCTCGGCATCGATTGATCCGCCAGCGCCGCGCTATCCGCTGCGGCGCCGGAACAGGAAGAACGAGATCGCCATCATCAGCATCGGCGGGATCAGGTAGGCCACCCGGAAATCGAACTGGTACACGCCGGCCAGGCGCACGAACTGGTTCTGCAGCAGCCAGAACCCGAGCGCGAACACCACGCCGATGAACAGCCTGCGCCCCAGCCCGCCGCTGCGCAGGCTGCCGAAGGCGAACGGGATCGCCGCCAGGCACAGCGCCAGCACGTTGAACGGATAGAACCAGCGGCCCCAGTAATGCTCCTCGTACTCGCTGGCGTCCAGGCCGTTGCGCTGGCGATATTCGATGCCGCTTCGCAGGTCCGCCGCCGCCTGGTAGCGCGGCCGCCACAGGTTGCCGGCGGTGGCGAGCGCGGCCGCGTCGAGCTGGGAGGCCCAGCGCTCCTCGTCCACCTCGGTCTCCGATACCGCGCGCTCCTCGAACCACACCCGGCGCACCCCGCGCAGCAGCCAGCCTTCGCCATCGTGCTCGGCGGTGGCGGCGCTGGCCACCGACGCCAGGCGGCCATCGTCGTCGAACTCGAACAGGCTCACGTCGTTCAGCTCCAGCCACTGGCGGCCGCCGTCGCTGCGCTCCTGCCCGCCCTGGGCGTTGAGGAAGGTATCGCCCTCGCGCGCCCACAGGCCCGAGTAGCGGGCCACGATCAGGTCGTTGGACTTGGCCGCGGCCTTCATCCCGTCCGCGCTGCGCTGCGCCCACGGCGCCAGGGTCTCCGCGTTGAGGATCATCACCACCGTCAGCAGCAGCAGCGGCACCGCCACCGAGGTGCTCAGGCGCTTGCGCGACAGGCCCAGCGCGCGCAGTGCTGTCAGCTCCGAGCTGGCCGCCAGCACGCCCAGCCCCATCAGGGTGCCGATCACCGCCGCGGTCGGGAACATCATGTAGGCGCGTCGCGGCACGGTGTAGATGACGTAGGTGAGCGCGGAAAAGAAGCCGTAGTTGCCCTCGCCGATGTCGTCGATCTCCGACAGCAGCCCGCTGATCAGGAAGTCCAGGCCGGTCAATACCGCCCAGGTCAGGAGCACCGTAGTCATCACCACGCGCGCCACGTACAGGTCGTGGACCTTCGGGAACGGGATCATGCGCGCCGCCTCCAGCCGGCCCGGCGTACCCGGCCATCGTTGAAATACAGCCAGAACCCGAGCGCCAGCACCGGCAGCACCAGCCACCAGAGCCCCAGCCCGGCCGGGATCGTGCCCTCGGCCAGCCAGTCCTGTCCCAGGATCATCAGGTTGACCGCGAAGAAATAGCCCAGGAACGCGATCATCATCCGCCCGTAGCGCGACTGCCGCGGCGGACTGCGCGCCAGCGGCACCGCCAGCAGCCCGAACCCGAGCGTCAGCAGCGGCGGCGCCAGGCGGAAGTGCAGCTCGGCGCGCGCCTCCGGACGATCATCGCCGAACAGCGCCGGCGTGGGCATCAGCTCGGGGGTCTGCTCGTCGCGGCTGTGGTCGGCCTCGGGCAGGCGCAGCTCGTTGCTGGCAAAGCGCATCAGCCGGTAGTCCAGGCCCTCGACCTTCGGGCCTTCCACCCGGAAGCCATCGTCCAGGATCAGGTAGCGCTCACCGTCCGGCTCCACCCGGAGCCGGCCGGTGGCCGAGGTGGTCACGTCCATGCGCGCGCCATCCTGCTGGTAAACGAAGACCCGGGACATGTGGGTGCCGTCGTTGGACATGCCGCCCACGTAGACCACGCCGCCACCGCCGGGCATTTCGACGAAGCGGCCCGCCTCCAGGCCGGCGATCAGCATGCTGCGGCTGCCGGCCTCGATCATGCGCGCCGAGTAGTCGCGCGCCCACGGCCCCAGCCACGTCGAGCACACCGCCACCACCAGCACCATCGGCACCAGCAGCATCAGCACCGGCCGCAGCAGCCGCCGCGGGCCCACGCCGGTCGCGGTCAGCACCGGCATTTCCGAATCCCGGTACAGCCGCCCCACCGACAGCAGCAGGCCCAGCAACAGCCCCAGCGGCAGGATCAGCGGCAGGTAGTTGAGCACCTGCAGCCCGAGCTGGGACAGCATCATCCCCGCCGGCACCCGGCCGCGGGCGATGTTGCCCAGCACGTCGGCGAACACGCCGCCCAGGCTGACCACCATCAGCACCACCATCACGGCGAAGGTGGCCTGGGTGAATTCGCGGAACAGGTAGCTGTCGAGCTTGGGCATCAAAAGGTCGCTTGCTTTAAACTTGGGGATTCACTTTTTCGTTCCTTGCCGGCGGCACGCCGCCCCGCCCGCGCGCCCATGATCCCCTGATCGGGGTGCCATTGGCCGGGCCGGATCGACCGATTGTAAGGAACCGGACATGGAATCTCGTTGATGACCCTCGAATTCACCCTGAACCACGACTCCCCCGCCAGCGTCGACACCGGCTGCATCGTGGTTGGCATCTTCGCCGACAAGACCCTCGCCCCGGCCGCCGAGGCCCTGGACCAGGCCGCCGGCGGCCGCCTGGCGCGCCTGGCCGGGCGCGGCGACCTGCCCGGCAAGGCCGGCGCCAGCGTGCTGCTGCACGATCTGGACGGGGTCACGGCCCAGCGGGTGCTGGTGGTGGGGCTGGGCGAGCGCGACAAGTTCGGCCCGTCGGCCTACCAGCAGGCCGTGGCCGCCGCGGTCCGGGCGCTGAAGACCGGCGCCACGGAAAGCGCGCTGCTGACCCTGCCCGAGGTGCCGGTCACCGGCCGCGACGCGGCCTGGAACGTGCGCCAGGCGGTGATCGCCGCCGACCATGCCGCCTACCGCTACACCGCCACCCTGGGCCCGAAGAACAAGAAGCGCGGGGAAACCGGCCTGCGCGCGCTGGCCGTGGCCGGCAATGACGACCAGGCCCTGGCCCAGGGCAAGGCCATCGCCGCCGGCGTCGCCTTCGCCCGCGAGCTGGGCAACCTGCCGGCCAACGTCTGCAACCCGGCCTACCTGGCCGAGCAGGCCCAGGCCTTCGCCGCCCGCTTCGACAAGGCTTCGTGCACGGTGCTCGACGAGGACCAGATGCAGGAGCTGGGCATGGGCGCGCTGCTGTCGGTGGCACGCGGCTCGGCCAACCGCCCGCACCTGGTGGTGCTGGAGTGGAACAACGGCGGCGACGCCAAGCCCTACGTGCTGGTCGGCAAGGGCATCACCTTCGACACCGGCGGGGTCAACCTGAAGACCCAGGGCGGCATCGAGGACATGAAGTACGACATGTGCGGCGCGGCCACGGTGATGGGCACGTTCGTCTCGGCCGTGGGCCTTGGGCTGCCGATCAACCTGCGGGTGGTGGTGCCGGCGGTGGAGAACGCGATCGACGGCAACAGCTACCGCCCGTCCGACGTGATCACCAGCATGTCGGGCAAGACCATCGAGGTCGGCAACACCGACGCCGAGGGCCGCCTGATCCTGTGCGACGCGCTCACCTACGCCCAGCGCTTCGAGCCGCAGGCGCTGGTGGACGTGGCCACCCTGACCGGCGCGTGCATGGTCGCCCTGGGCCGCCAGGCCTCGGGCCTGATGAGCAAGCACGACGACCTGGCCAACGAGCTGCTGGCCGCCGGCGAGACCGTGTTCGACCGCGCCTGGCGCCTGCCGCTGTGGGACGAATACCAGCCGATGCTCGATTCCAATTTCGCCGACGTCTACAACATCGGCGGCCGCTGGGCCGGAGCCATCACCGCCGGCTGCTTCCTCTCGCGTTTCACCGAGGGCCAGCGCTGGGCACACGTGGACATCGCCGGCACCGCCAGCGGCGACGGCAAGATGAGCATGGCCACCGGCCGTCCGGTCGGGCTGCTCAGCCAGTGGCTGCTGGACCAGGCGGCCTGAGCCGCCTGCCCCGCCAGCCGTGCGCGCCGACTTCTACCTGATTGCCAAGCCGCGCTTCCGCGACCAGCCGCTGCGGCTGGTCTGCGAGCTGGTGCGCAAGGCGCACGACGCCGGCCTGCCGGCCCTGGTGCTGGCGCGCGACCGGGAGCAGGCCGAACTGATCGACGACCTGCTGTGGGACATGGGCGAGGACGCCTTCATCGCGCACCAGATCGCCGGGTCGGAATCCGGCGAGGACGACGAGGACACCCCGGTGCTGATCGCCAGCCCCGAACACGATCCGCCGATGCGCCCGCTGGTGCTCAACCTGCGCGACGCGGCGGTGCAAGGCGGCTTCGAGCGGGTGCTGGAAGTGGTGCCCGCCGACCCCGCGGCGCGCGGCCCGCTGCGCGAGCGCTGGAAGCAGTACCAGGCGCGCGGGCTGCAGGTGAACAAGCACGATATGTGAGACGAGCAACGGACATGTCCCTCGCCCCCAGCTACGACCCCGCAAGTTTCGAATCCCGCCTGTACGCCGAATGGGAGGCGTCGGGCGCGTTTGCCCCGCGCGGCGACGGCCCCGCCTACACCATCCTGCTGCCGCCGCCCAACGTCACCGGCACCCTGCACATGGGGCACGCGTTCCAGCACACCCTGCAGGACGCGCTGGTGCGCTACCACCGCATGCGCGGCTTCCGCACCCTGTGGCAGCTGGGCAGCGACCACGCCGGCATCGCCACCGAGATGGTGGTTGGCCGCAACCTGGCCGCCGAGGGCAAGGGCGAGACCCGTGATTCGCTGGGGCGCGAAGGCTTCATCGAAAAGGTCTGGGAGTGGAAGCAGGAGTCCGGCGACACCATCGAGCGCCAGATGCGCCGGCTGGGCACGTCCGGCGACTGGTCGCGCAAGGTCTTCACCATGGACCCGGGCCTGTCCGATGCGGTGATCGAGGCCTTCGTGCGCCTGCACGAGCAGGGGCTGGTCTACCGCGGCAAGCGCCTGGTCAACTGGGACCCGGTGCTGGATACGGCGATCTCCGACCTGGAAGTGGAGAACCGCGAGGCACCGGGCCACATGTGGCACTTCAAGTATCCACTGGCCGGCGGCGAGACCTACGAGTACGTCGAGCGCGACGCGGACGGCAACATCACCCTGCGTGAAACGCGCGACTACATCGCCATCGCCACCACCCGTCCGGAAACCATGCTTGGCGACGGCGCCGTCGCGGTGCACCCGGACGATGCCCGCTACGCGCCGATCGTGGGCAAGCTGTGCGAGATCCCGGTCGGGCCGAAGCAGCATCGACGGCTGGTGCCGATCATCACCGATGAATATCCCGACCCCGGGTTCGGCTCGGGCGCGGTGAAGATCACCGGCGCGCACGACTTCAACGATTACCAGGTGGCCATCCGCAACCGGATCCCGCTGTACGCGCTGATGGACGGCAAGGCGCGGATGCGCAGCGACGGCCTGTCCTACGAAGAAAGCGCGCGCATTGCCGGCGAAATCGCGCGCGGCGAGCGCGCCGCCGACGACGTGGGCGCGCTCAACCTCGTCCCTGCCGACCTGCGCGGGCTGGACCGCTACGAGGCCCGCGGCCGCGTGGTCGAGGCAATCACCGCCGAGGGCCTGGCGGTCACCGATGCCGACGGCAACCCGGTGGTCGAGTCCAAGCCGATCATGCAACCCTTCGGCGACCGCTCCGGCTCGATCATCGAGCCCTACCTGACCGACCAGTGGTTCGTGGCCATGGAACAGATGGGCCGGCGCGGCATGGAGCTGGTCCAAGACGGCTCGGTGAAGTTCGTGCCGCCGAACTGGATCAACACCTACCGCCACTGGATGGAGAACATCCAGGACTGGACCATCAGCCGCCAGCTCTGGTGGGGCCACCGGATCCCGGCCTGGTACGACGACGCCGGCAACATCCACGTCGGCCGCGACGAAGCCGATGCGCGCGCCCGCGCCGGACTCGGGGCCGACGTTGCCCTGCGCCAGGACGACGACGTGCTCGAGACCTGGTTTTCCTCCGCGCTGTGGCCGTTCAGCACCCTGGGCTGGCCGGACGAGGCGGCGATGGCCGAGCGCGGCTTCGACGACTTCCTGCCCTCCAGCGTGCTGGTCACGGGCTTTGACATCATTTTCTTCTGGGTCGCGCGGATGATCATGATGACCGACCGGCTGACCGGGCAGGTCCCGTTCCGCGACGTCTACATCACCGGCCTGGTCCGCGACCGCGACGGGCAGAAGATGTCCAAGTCCAAGGGCAACATCCTCGACCCGCTGGACATCATCGACGGCATCTCCATCGACGACCTGGTCGCCAAGCGCACCACCGGGCTGATGCAGCCGAAAATGGCCGCGAAGATCGAGAAGGCGACCCGCAAGGAGTTCGGCGAGGGCATCGCTACCCACGGCGCCGATCCGCTGCGCTTCACCATGACCGCGCTGGCCGGGCCGGGCCGCGACATCAAGTTCGACCTGGGGCGCGCGGAGGGCTACAAGAACTTCTGCAACAAACTGTGGAACGCGACCCGCTTTGTGCTGATGAACACCGAAGGGGTCAACGCTGGCGCCGCGCACGAACCGGTGACCGACGCGGAGAAGTGGATCCTGGCGCGGCTGGCCGCCACCGCCGCCGAGGCCGAACGCCACTTCGCCAGCTACCGCTTCGACCTGCTGGCGCAGGCGCTGTACGAGTTCACCTGGGACGAGTTCTGCGACTGGTTCCTGGAGCTGGCCAAGCCCGCGCTCAACGGCGATGACGCCGCCGCGGCCGACAGCACCCGCCGCACCCTGCTGCGGGTGCTGGAAGCGCTGCTGCGGCTGCTGCACCCGCTGATCCCCTTCGTCACCGAGGAGCTGTGGCGCCACGTCGCGCCGCGGCTTGGCATCGAAGGCGACACGGTCAGCCTGCAACGCTATCCGCAGGCGGCCGACTTCGACGGCGACGATCACGCCCGGGCCGAGGCCGACGTGGAGTGGCTCAAGCAGATGGTGTCCGCGCTGCGCCGCATCCGCAGCGAGCTGGGCGTATCCCCGGGCCGCCAGGTGCCGCTGCTGCTGCA
>JBQDAV010000029.1:0-23668 GCA_052090405.1 Luteimonas sp. | reverse complement strand
GCATCCGCAGCGAGCTGGGCGTATCCCCGGGCCGCCAGGTGCCGCTGCTGCTGCAGGACGGCGGCGCCGACGATGCCGCGCGCGTGCAGCGGTTCGACTCGCAGCTCCGGTTCCTGCTCAAGCTGGAGCGGATCGGGGCCGTCGAAGGCGACCCGCCGCCGTCGGCTGTCGGACTGGTCGGCGGGCTGAAGCTCTTCGTTCCGCTGGAGGGCCTGGTCGACCTGGACGCCGAACGCGGGCGCCTGGACAAGGAGATCGCGCGCGTATCCGCGGAAAAGGACAAGAGCGCGGCGAAGCTGGCGAAGTTCAGCGACAAGGTGCCCGCCGCGGTGGTCGAACAGGAGCGCAAGCGCCTGGCCGACTGGACCGCACAGCACCAGAACCTCACCGCCCAGCGCGCCCGCCTGTAAACCCCGCCAATCCCGCCACCCCGGTAAAGCGGAGCTTGCTCCGCTGCCTCACGGGACTCCGGATCCGGGCAGCCGGGCCAGCCCGGCCCCACGTCACTCGGGCAGGAATTCCAGCGCCATCACGATCGCATCCTCGCGGCCGCCATGGTCGGGGTAATAGCGTGGGCGCCGCCCGATCTCGTTGAAGCCCTCGTCCTGGTACAGCGAGACCGCGTGCGGGTTGGACGGCCGCACCTCCAGGAACATCCGCTCCGCGCCCTCGTCGCGGGCAATCCGCAGCAGCGCCCGCAGCAACCGGCGGCCGTGGCCGCATCCCTGCAGCCGCGGATCGACGCAGACGTTGAGCAGGTGCGCCTCGCCCGCGGCCACGCTCAGCACCCCGTAGCCAAAGATGCCGCCGTCATCCTGCAGCACCCAGGCCGGATAGCCGGCGCGCAGGCAGTCGCGGAAGATGCCCGCCGTCCACGGGAACGGGTAAGCGCTGTGCTCGATCGCAATGACCGCATCCACGTCGTCCTCGCGCATCGGCCGCAGTCCCGGACGCGGCGCGGGGAGGTCCGCGGGCAGCGCACTCACGTCGGCGGTCGCCTGCGCAGCGCGCGCAGCCGGGGCCACAGGGCGCGCTTTGCGGCCGGGTCGCGAAGCTGCGACAGCGGCGGCCAGGACTGGTAGAGCGCAAACGCATCGGGAGAATTCCGATCGCGCCCGGCCGCGCGCAGCAGCGCATCGACCAGCGGGCCGTCGGGCAGTTCCCCGGCCGTGGGGTCGACGCGGCGCCACAGGGTGTGGCCCAGCGCGTCCAGGACTTCGCGCTGCACGCCGTCCCAGCTCATGCCGAACCCGCCTCCGCCGGCCGCCAGCGGCGCCACACCCAGGTAAGCGGCCCGGACAGCGCGTACAGCACCGAGGCCACCAGCAGGGTCTTGGGCGGATCGATCCAAAGCGCGATCAGCACCCCGACCGCGACCAGCAGGGCGACGAATGGCACCCGGTCCGAACGGGGCCCGGTGCCGCCGCCCTTGAAACTGGAATAGCGGATCCGGCTGACCATCAGCAGTCCGGCGGCCACGGTGACCACCACCGCCGCGTACCGCATTTCATATCCGCCCAGGCCCAGCGAATCGGCCGTCCACACGAAGCTGGCCATCAGCCCGGCCGCGGCCGGGCTGGCCAGGCCCACGAACCAGCGCTTGTCCACCTTGGCGACCTGGCTGTTGAAGCGCGCCAGCCGCAGCGCCCCGCAGGCGGCGTACAGGAACGCGGCCAGCCACCCCACCCTGCCCAACGTGACGCCGTCCATCCGCATTTCCAGCAGCGCCCAGTGGTACATCACCAGCGCCGGCGCCATGCCGAAGCTGATCAGGTCGGCCAACGAGTCGTACTGCACGCCGAATTCGCTCTGGGTATTGGTCAGCCGCGCCACCCGGCCGTCGATGCCGTCCAGGATCGCGGCCACGAAGATCGCGATGCAGGCGGCGCCGAATCGTCCCTGGGAAGCGGCGATGATGGCGAAGAACCCGGCGAACAGGCCGCCGGTGGTGAACAGGTTCGGCAGCAGGTAAATGCTGCGCGAGCGGGTTGGGGCGGCAGTGGTTTGCTGATCGTCCATCCGCCGAGTTTACCGGTCCCGGGGCCCGATGCCGCAGTCCGCGGGAACGATTTCCGGCCCAGCGACTTGCGCGGCCGGCGGCGGAGTGCTGCAATCGGCGCCATTCATCAATCCGACCGGAGCCCAGCATGCGCCTCATGACCGCTTGTGCAGCACTTGTCCTGGCCATGGTCGCCATGGGCACCAACGCCAGCGAAATCTACCAGTGGACCGACGCCAGCGGCGTCACCCACTACTCCGAAAACCCGCCGCCCGCCGGCACCGAGTACCAGACCCGCCGCATCACCGACTCCGGCGCCAGCATCCAGGCCGTCGACCCGGCCCCGGCGCAGGAGGCCGAAAAGGCCGACGACCCGCAGTGCGCCACCGCCCGCAACAATATCGAGGTACTGCAGGGCGAGGGCCCGGTGCACCAGGGGGAAGGGGACGCCACCCGCGAGCTGGACGCCGACGAGCGCGCCAACCAGCTTGAGCTGGCGCAGGCCGCGGTGCGCGCCTACTGCAACGACTGAGGCGGGCCGCAAGCGCCATGCGCCCGACCTGGGCCATCGCCCTGGGCCTGGCTGCCGGCATCGCCGTGGCCTGGTGGTTCAACCGGGAAGCGCCGGAAGACCGACAGGCCCGGGATGAGCGCGCCCGGGCCGCGGCCGAGGCAGCCTACGAGGACGCCCGCCCGGTGCTGTACCGCTGGCGCGATGGCAACGGCGTGCGCCAGGTCACCGACCGGCCACCGCCGGCCGGTGTCCACTACGAAAAAGTCGACATCCATCCGCGCGAAGGCATCCAGATCGACGGTTCCAAGCTCTGATCTGCCTGCGCGGGCCGTGCGCGCGGCGCGTGGCACAATGCCCGGCCCGCCACCGCCCGAAGCACGACGATGCGCCTGTCGCGATTCCATCTGCACACCACCCGCGAGACCCCCGCCGACGCCGAGATCACCAGCCACCGGCTGATGCTGCGCGCCGGCCTGATCCGGCGCCTGGCCGCCGGCCTGTACACCTGGTCGCCGCTGGGCCTGCGCGTGCTGCGCAAGGTGGAAGCGGTGGTGCGCGAGGAAATGGACGCGGCCGGCGCGATCGAGCTGCTGATGCCGGCGGTGCAGCCGCGCGAGCTGTGGGAGGAAAGCGGGCGCTGGCAGGTTTTCGGCGGCCAGCTGCTGAAACTGCAGGACCGCAAGGACGCCTGGTACTGCGTGGGCCCCACCCATGAGGAAGTCATCACCGACTTCGCCCGCAACGAGCTGTCCAGCTACAAGCAGCTTCCGGTCAATTTCTACCAGATCCAGAACAAGTTCCGCGATGAGATCAGGCCCCGTTTCGGGGTGATGCGCGCGCGCGAATTCCTGATGAAGGACGCCTATTCGTTCCACATCGACGACGCGGGGCTGGCGGCGGAATACGCCAACATGCTCGCCGCTTACAGCCGCATCTTCACCCGGCTGGGGCTGGATTTCCGCGCGGTGCAGGCGGATTCGGGGGCAATCGGCGGCGACGCCTCGCAGGAATTCCACGTGATGGCCGACTCGGGCGAGGACGCGATCGCGTTTTCCGACGGCTCCGATTACGCCGCCAACGTTGAAACCGCGGCTGCGGCTTCGCCCGCCCCGCGTGGCGAAGCCGGCGAGGACATGCAACGGGTCGACACGCCCACCCAGAAGACCTGCGAGGCGGTGGCCGCCCTGCTCGGCGTTGCGCTGCAACGCACCGTCAAGTCGGTGGCGACGATGACTAACGACGGTTTCGTGCTGGTGCTGGTGCGCGGCGACCACGAGGTCAATCCGCTCAAGCTGGAAAAGGTACCGGGCATGGGCGGATACCGCATGGCAACCGAGGCGGAAATCCTCCAATACCTGGGCAGCGAACCGGGCTTCATCGGCCCGGTGAACCCGCGCGGGGAAATCCGGGTGGTCGCTGACCGCGAGGTCGCGGCGATGGCCGATTTCGTCGTCGGTGCAAACGAGGCCGGATACCACCTGGCCGGCGTCAACTGGGATCGGGACCTGCCCGGGCCTGGAACCGTTGCCGACGTGCGCAACGTGGTCGAAGGCGACCGCGCCGCCGATGGTGGCACCCTGCATATCGCGCGCGGGATCGAAGTCGGGCACGTGTTCCAGCTCGGCCGCAAGTACAGCCAGGCGATGGCATTCACCGTGCTCGACGAGAACGGCGGCAACGTGCACCCGGCGATGGGCTGCTACGGCATCGGCGTCTCGCGCATCGTCGCCGCGGCGATCGAGCAGAACCACGATGGTTCCGGGATCCTCTGGCCCGAGCCGATGGCGCCCTGGCGGGTGGCGGTGTGCATCATCAACCCGAAGAAGAACCCGGACGTGGACGCCGCCGCCGCGGCGCTGTACGCCGAACTTGCGGCAGCCGGCGTGGAAACGGTGCTCGACGACCGCGGCCTGCGCCCCGGGCCGATGTTCGCCGACATCGAACTGATCGGCATCCCGCACCGGGTAGTGGTTTCCGAACGCGGCCTGGCCGCGGGCACTTTCGAATATCGCGCGCGCGCCGCGGATGCCTCGGAAAACCTCGGGCACGAAGCGCTGATGGCGCGGCTGCTGGGGTGAACCGGGGCCCGCGCCGTCACCACGGCGCATTATTCCGGGTTTGTACCGGATTAACCCGATGGATTATGATCGGTGGCGGCCGTGATCCCGGCGGTTAACCGATTCATTATCTTTCCCCCGTTCCAGGAGCAATAAATGGCAGTCAACCTGAGCGACCTGACCCAGAAAGAGCTCGATACCCTGATCACCCAGGCCAAGCGCCGCAAGGCAACCTTGAAGAAGCGCAAGCCGATCGCGACGGTTCGCTCCAAGATCACCGCCCAGGCCGAAGCCGAGGGCTACACCATCGAGGAACTGTTCGGCGGCGCCACCGGCACGAAGACCGCCGCCCGCAAGGTGGCGAAAAAGGCGCCCCGGAAGGGCCGCAAGCTTGGCAAGGTCCCGCCCAAGTACCGCAACCCTGCCAACAAGACCGAAACCTGGACCGGCCGCGGCAAGCAGCCGCGCTGGCTGGCGGCACAGGTCGCCAAGGGCAAGAAGGTCGAGGATTTCCTGATCAAGAAATAATCGGCGGTTTACTCGCGCCAGGGAAAAGGAAAACGCCGGCCAATGCCGGCGTTTTTCCGTTCCACGGGTGCTTGTCCTACAGGTTCTTTCGCGTGGGCAATATCAGGTTGCCGAACAGCAGGCCGGCAATCAGCGCAAGGATGATGTTCACCACCGCCATCATCCCCTGCTGCCCCACTGCCATGTCCTGCTGCTGGATCAGCGCCATCAGTCCTTGCAGGCTCGCGCTGCCGGGCACCAGCATGATGATGCCGGGCACGCGCACGATCGCCCCCGGCCGGCTGGCCCAGCGCGCGTAGCCGTTGCCGGCCGCCGTCACCACCAGCGCCGCCAGGAACAGTCCGATCGACGCACCCCAGACCAATCCCGCATAGCGCGAGATCAGGTAACCGGTCGCGGCCGCCGCCATCACCAGCGGCACGTCGCGCAGGCGGGCGCGGAACAACACCGCGAACGCCGCGCACGCCACCACCAGGGCGACCCACTCCACCCAATCCGGCTGCGGACGCCACGCGTGCACCTGCGGCTCGATGCCCAGCAGCTGCGCCACCGTCAGCGCGATCATGGTGCCCACCGTCAGCTTGATCACCGTGGCCACCGCGCCGGCGAAGCGCGCGGTTCCCGACACCAGGTGCTGGCTGGTCAGCTCGTTGATCGCGTTGGTCAGCGACATGCCGGGCAGCAGCACCAGCAGCGACGCGATCATCACCGTGTTGAGGTTGAGCGGGCCGGCCATGCTTGCCACCGCTATCGCCGCAAACCCGGCCAGCAGGCCGGCGATCGCCTCGGACGCTTCCTTGAGCCGCTGGCCATCGCGGGTGGCCATGTCGAGCAGGCCGACCAGCAGGCCGATCCCGGCCGCGGTGGCGATATCCAGCCACGGCAGCCGCCACAGCCCGGCCACGCCGGCGGCGATCATGGCAAACCCGAACGCGTGCAGCACCTTGCCGCCGCGGCCGGGGCGCCGCAGCTCCAGTTCCAGCAGCGCCGCGTGCCCGTCCGAGAGGTCCAGGGTGCCGGCCAGTACTTCCTCGGCGATCCGGTCCGCCTCGCTCAGCTTGTACAGGTCGACCTCGCCCAGCCCCATGCGCAGCACGCGGGTGGTATCGCTCTCACCCGGCGGGCGCTGTGGATCGCTGAAGGACAGCAGCATGCCGGTGGGCGAGACCCTGGGCTCGCATTCCAGGTCAAGCTGCTGGGCCACGCCGATCACCGCACCCTCCAGGCGCTGCGCGGTCGTGCCATAGGCGTGCAGGTGCTCGGCCAGTTCCACCACGAAGGCGATCCTGGCCGCATAGCTGTAGGTACGTGGTGGAGTCCAGGTCATCGGCAAAGGATCGCATGACCCGCGCGCTGCCGACAGGGGGCGGTCGCCGGCGCGACCGGTGGCGTGGCCCTTCACCGCTTCACATTGCGATTTCGTACTCTATGGCCTGCTCCCCTGCCATCAGGCACCCTTGGGCAACGCATGCCGCCTTCCACGTCTTCGCCGAGCATCCACAGCGACCCCCGGGAACCCGGGCGCCTGCGCCTGCAGGGCCGCTGGACCCTGCGGCACACGGAGCTGATCGGCCAGGCGCTGGCGCAGGCTCCCGGGCAGGTGGCCGCGATCGATGCCAGCGGGGTGGAACGGCTGGACACGCTTGGAGTGCTGCGGCTGATCCGCTTCGCCCGCAAGCACGAGCTGGACCTGTCGCGGATCGAGTTCCACCAGGACCACCACGCCCTGGTTGCCGCGATCGAGGACGTGCAGGACGACCGCCCGCCGCGCGGCCGCGAATACGGCTTCAGCGCCGCGCTCGGGCGCCTGGGTTTCGCGGTGCACGACAATCTCAGGGAGGCGACGGCGCTGGTCAGCTTCCTGGGCGAGAACCTGGTCAAGCTGGTGCGCCTGGTGAAGGAGCCGCGGCGCTTCCGGCTCACGTCCACCGTGCACCACATGGAGCAGGTGGGGCTGGACGCGGTGCCGCTGGTGATCCTGCTCTCCTACCTGGTCGGAGCGGTCCTGGCCTTCCTCGGCGCCACCATCCTGGCCGACTTCGGCGCCGAGATCTTCGTGGTCGAACTGGTCAACGTCGCCTTCCTGCGCGAGTTCGGGGTGCTGCTGACCGCGATCATCCTGGCCGGGCGCACCGCCAGCGCGTTCACCGCCCAGATCGGGGCCATGGTCAGCCGCGAGGAGGTCGACGCCATCCGCACGCTCGGCCTGGATCCGATCGACCTGCTGGTGCTGCCGCGCATCATCGCCCTGCTGGTGATGCTGCCGCTGCTGACCTTCCTGGCGATGGTCGCCGGGCTGGCGGGCGGACTCAGCGTGGGGGTGTTCAGCCTCGACATCCCGCCGCAGGCCTACCTGGCGCGAATGCAGGACACGCTCGAGCTGCGGCACCTGTGGGTCGGCCTGTCGAAGGCGCCGCTGTTCGCGCTGCTGATCGGCCTGATCGGCTGCCTGGAAGGCCTGCAGGTGACCGGCACCGCGCAGTCGGTGGGCGAACGCACCACGTCCAGCGTGGTCCAGGCGATTTCGCTGGTGATCGTGATCGACGCGTTCGCAGCGATCTGGTTCATGAACGTGGGCTGGTGAGGACGATGGCTGACGACGACAGGCGCGAGCCGATCATCCGCATCCGCGGGCTGGAGAGCCGCTTCGGCGAACAGGTGGTCCACGAGGACCTGGACCTGGACGTGCGCGCCGGTGAGATCCTGGGCGTGGTCGGCGGGTCGGGCAGCGGCAAATCGGTGCTGATGCGCACCATCATCGGCCTGCGCCGCCCCGACGCCGGCAAGATCCAGGTGCTGGGGGAAGATGCGCTCAGCGAATCGCCGCAGGCCCGCCACCAGATCGAGCGCAACATCGGCGTGCTGTTCCAGGACGGCGCCCTGTTCTCCTCGCTGACCGTGGGCGAGAACGTGCAGGTGCCGCTGAAGGAATACTACCCGGACCTGAGCGACTCGCTGCGCTACGAGCTGGCGCTGCTGAAGGTGAAGCTGGCCGGGCTGCCGGCCGACGCCATCGACAAGCTGCCCTCGCAGCTTTCGGGCGGCATGCGCAAGCGCGCCGGCGTGGCCCGGGCGCTGGCGCTGGACCCGCCGCTGCTGTTCCTGGACGAACCCACCGCCGGCCTGGACCCGATCGGCGCGGCCGCGTTCGACCAGCTCATCCGCACCCTGCAGCAGGCACTGGGGCTGACGGTGTTCCTGATCACCCATGATCTGGATACGCTGTACACCATCTGCGACCGCGTGGCGGTGCTGGCCGAGCGCCGCGTTCTTGCCACCGCGCCGATCCAGGAGGCGGAGCAGATCGACCACCCGTGGGTGCAGGAATATTTCCACGGCCCCCGCGCCCGCGCTGCCCGCACCGCGCGCGACGGCAACCCTCCCCCGCACGGAACACCGCTGGAAGCCTGACCATGGAAACCAGAGCCAACTACGTCCTGATCGGCGCCTTCACCATCGCGGTGGCGGTCTTCGGCCTGCTGTTCGCGCTGTGGGCGGCCAAGTTCGCCTCCGACCGCAGCTGGCAAACTTACGCAGTGGTGTTCAACGAGCCGGTCACCGGGCTGTCGGAAGGCAGCAGCGTGCAGTACAACGGCATCGCGGTGGGCACGGTGCAGAGCCTGCAGCTTTCCCCGGACGATCCGCGCCAGGTGGTCGCGCGCCTGCGCATCGACGCCCAGGCCCCGGTCAAGTCCGATACCCAGGCGCGGCTGTCGATGACCAGCCTCACCGGCCCGCCGATCATCCAGCTCACCGGCGGCAGCCCGGACGCGCCGGCCCTGGTCGACACCACCACCCGCGAAGTGCCGATCATCCCCACCGCGCCGTCCGCGCTGCAGAACATCGCCGACACCGCCAACCGCCTGGTCGAGCGCCTGGACGGGCTGCTGAGCGAGGAGAACGTCGCCAGCATCGAAAGCACCCTGGCCAACCTGGAGAACGCCACCGCGGCCTTCGGCGACAGCCGCGAGGACATCACCGGCCTGCTGCGCTCGGCGCGCCAGGCCAGCGAGCAGCTCGAGCAGACCCTGGTCACCGCCAACAGCACGATCGAAGACTTCGACCGCGGCTTCGTGCAGGAGCTGCCGCCGCTGATGGACCGCCTGGACAGCACCCTGGCCAGGCTGGATTCGGCCGCCGACGGCGCCGACGCGATCCTCAACGAGAACCGCGCCGCCATCAACAGTTTCGCCAACGACGGCCTGTCGCAGCTGGGTCCCACGCTCGGCGAACTGCGCGGGCTGGTGCGCGACCTGCGCCGGATCAGCGACCGGCTTGACCGGAACCCGGTAGGGTACCTGCTCGGCCGCGACGCCCCCACGGAGTTCGAACCCGAATGAGCACGATCGCAAACGCAATATCGACCGATCGCCGGCCCAGCCTGCCGCGCATCCTGGCCGCCTGCGGCCTGGCGCTGGCGCTGGGCGGGTGCAGCCTGCTGGGAAGCGGCGGCTCGCGCGAGTCCGGCACGGTCTATTCCCCGGACGTGCGCGTGCAACCCGATCCCTCCTGGCCCAGCGTGCAGTGGCAGCTGGCGATTGCCAGCGCCAGCGCCACGCGCATGGTCGACAGCCCGCGCATCTCAGTGCGGCCCACGGCGTCGGAGCTGCAGGTCTACGGCGGCGCGTCGTGGTCGCAGCCGTCCACCGACCTGCTGGAGACCACCGTGCTGCGCGCGTTCGAGGATTCCGGACGCATCCAAGGCGTCGCCCGCAGCGATGTGGGCATCCGTCCGGACTACAAGCTGGTCATGGACATCCGCCGGTTCGAGTCCGACTATGCCGGGCGCGCAGTGCCCAGCGCCACCATCGAGGTATCGGCCAAGCTGCTGCACAACCACGACCAGCGGGTGGTGGCCTCGCGGACCTTCCTCCAGGAGCAGCCCGCCACTGGCACCGCCGTGCCGCAGGTGGTCGCCGCGTTCGAACAGACCCTGGCGACCCTCAGCGCCGATATCGTGGGCTGGACCCTGGCCGGCGGCCAGGCCGACCACCAGGCCCCGGACGATCCGCTTACTCCGCAGGGCGGGTAAACGACAGGGTTGCCACCACGCCCTGGGTCTCGCCGGGCATCACCCGCACGTCCCAGTCGTAGAGGTCGCACAGCCGGCGCACGATCGACAGGCCAATGCCGCCGCCCTGGGAATGCTCGGCGTGGGTGCCGCGGTAGCCGCGTTCGAACAGCTTGGCCGCGTCCTCGCCGCCCAGCCCGGGCCCGGAATCGATCACCTCGGCCACGCCCGGCAGAATGCGCACGATGACCTCGCCGGCAGTGGTGTACTTCACCGCGTTGCCGATCAGGTTGCCCAGCGCCACCGACACCGCCGACTCCGGTGCATCCACCACCAGCTCCGCGTGCTCTTCCATGCGCAACTCCAGCGGCTTGCTGCCGACCTGCGCCCGGTGGGCGTCGAGCAGCAGCCCGGCGACCTTGCCGACGTCGGTGCGGCCGTGGCCGCGCTCGCTGCGCGAGAGCAGCAGCAGCGCGCTGATCAGGTCGGTGCACTGTTGCTCGGCGCGCTGGATCCGCAGCAGCCGGACGCGGGTCCTGTCGTCAACGTCCGGGCGTGACAGCAGCAGCTCGACCGCGCCGCGGATCACCGCCAGCGGGGTACGCAGCTCGTGGCTGACATCGGCGTTGAACTCGCGGTCACGTTCAACCACCTCGGTCAGCCGCGCCGCGTAGTCGTCCAGCGCACCGGCAAGCTGGCCGACCTCGTCCTCCGGGAAGTGGACCGCCAGTTCATCCGGCCGGCCACCGCCGCCCGACCGGCGCAGGCGGTTGGCAAGCTCCGAGACCGGGCTCATCACCCGCGACGCCGACCACCAGCCCAGCAGCACCGACAGCAGCGTCACCACCAGCACGGCGCCCAGGATCGCACGCTGGAACTGCGCCTCGCCGCGCGCGGCCTGGGTCATGTCGTAGGCCAGGAAAAACCATTCCTCCGGCGTTTTGCGCACCGCCAGCTTGTAGGCGAACGGTTCCCCGAACTCGTCCACCCCGCTCAGGTTGTGGATGCCGTCGGGAAGGTCGTACCAGTCCGGCTGGTCGAGCCTCAGCGCCTGGAAGCGGTCGCGCTGGACCACCCTGCCCCGCATCTGCTGCACCGGCAGGTCCGGGCTGCGCGTCGGGTCGCCGTAGAACCGGCGCGCATACTCGTCGATGTTCTGGTTCATCACGTCCTCGACCAGGGCGTTCTCGACCCGGTTGCGCGCCTCCTGGGCCAGCAGCGCGAACAGCGCGGTCAGCCCGAAGCCGAGCAGGACGAAGGTGATGATGATTCGGCTGCGCAGCCGCCGCCGGTAGCGCCGCGACCTGCGCGCGGGCGGGGCCCCCGTGTCAGCTTCCGCCATCTGGCTGGGCGATCCGGTAGCCGATGCCGTGACGGGTCTGGATCAGCGGGGTCGGGAACGGCTTGTCGACCATGGCGCGCAGGCCGTGGATGTGCACGCGCAGCGAATCCGAATCCGGCAGCTCCTCGCCCCAGACCCGGGTTTCCAGCTCCTGGCGGGTGACCACCGCCGGCGAGGCTTCCATCAGCGCCTGCAGGATCTTGAGCCCGGTGGGATTGAGCTGCAGCAGCTTGCCCTCGCGCCGCACCTCCAGGGTGTCCAGGTTGTATTCCAGGTCGGCCACTTCCAGCACCCGGGTCTGCACCCCGCGGCCGCGGCGCAGCAGCGCGTTGAGCCGGACCTCGACCTCCTGCAGCGCGAACGGCTTGATCAGGTAGTCGTCGGCGCCCGAATCAAACCCGGCCAGCTTGTTGTCCAGGCTGTCGCGCGCGGTCAGCATCAGCACCGGGGTCTGCTTGCGCGCCTCGTTGCGCAGCTTGCGGCAGACCTCCAGGCCGTCCATGCCGGGCAGGTTGAGGTCGAGCACGATGGCGTCGAAATCGTGCACCACCGCCAGGTGCAGGCCGGTCACCCCGTCGGCAGCGAAGTCGACGGTATGGCCGCGGTCCTCGAGATAGTCGCCGAGGTTGGCGGCGATATCCTGGTTGTCCTCGATGACGAGTATGCGCATCGGCGATCGCTTCCGTTGTTCCATGGGGGGCAGTCCGGGCCAGCCTTCCAGCAGGCGGATGCCTGCCGGCAATTCCCGGGATTCTGGCACATAACCGCGCCAAGACGACGTTCACCCGATACCGGGAAGCGGACACAAAAGACCCGGGCCTGGCCCGGGTCAAAGGTTCAACCGCCCCGATTGCCGCAACCCTCCGGCGGATTCGCGCACTGGCCGGACGGAGTGCGGGCTGCGGAAGCGACACGCTACGCCCGCGTCGATTAAACGCCCGTTAAGCCGGACGTTACCTGCTGGTTAAACGCGTCCGCGGCGGGCGTTCTTCCGGCGCCCGCTGCGACCCGACCGGGCGGCCTGGGCGTGCACGAAGTCAACGATCGTGCCCGCGATATCCACCCCGGACACCGTCTCCACCCCTTCCAGACCCGGCGACGCGTTGACCTCCAACACCAGCGGACCGCGATCGGAGTGGACCAGGTCGACCCCGGCCACGCCCAGCCCCAACACCCGCGCCGCTCGCACCGCCAAGGCACGCTCGCGCGGCGCCAGCTTCACCGCGCTGGCGCTGCCGCCGCGATGCAGGTTGGCGCGGAAATCACCTTCCGGCGCCAGCCGTTGCATGGCGGCGACCACCCGGTCGCCCACCACCAGGCAGCGCACGTCGCGCCCCTGGGCCTCGGCCACGAACTCCTGCACCAGGAAGGTCGCGTACAGGCCGCGCAGGGCCTCGACCACGCTGCGCGAAGAAGATGGCTTCTCGGTCAGCATCACCCCCGCGCCCTGGGTGCCCTCGTTGAGCTTGATCACATGCGGCGGCGGGCCAAGCATCGATAGCAGGTCGGCGGTGTCGTCCGGATTGTCGCCAAACACCGTCGCCGGCATGTCGATGCCCTTGGCGGCCAGCACCTGGTGGCAGCGCAGCTTGTCGCGGGCGCGCAGGATCGCCGCCGACGGGTTCGGCGTGTAACAGCCAATCAGTTCGAACTGGTGCAGCACCGCGTTGCCGTAGCGCGAGATGGATGCGCCGATGCGCGGGATGACCGCGTCGTAGCCGGCCAGCGGCCTGCCCTTGTGGTGCATCGCGAACCCGCCCGCGGAAATCCGCATGTAGCAGCGCAGCGGGTCCAGCACCCGCACCGTATGCCCGCGGGCGCGCGCAGCTTCAACCAGGCGCCGGGTCGAGTACAGCCGGCTGTTGCGGGACAGAACGGCGAGCTTCATCGACCCAGACTACGTCACCCGCAACGACGCGGGAAGGCGACGGGAGCAGTCTCCGGCCTGGCCGGGGACTGCTCCCAGGTCTAACCTGGATCAGATCAGTTGTGACGCGCCTGCAGGGTCACGCCTTCGTAGTCCTGTTCGGCAACCAGCTTGATGTAATAGGTGCCGGCCTGGGGCGCGGATACGGACACCAGCTCACTGTTGCCCGGCCGGGTCGAACTCCAGCCAGCCGAACCGGCCACCGGCTCTTCGCCGTAGCGCACATGCACCGACACGTCACCACGGCCGCCGCTGGTGGTGATCAGCAATGCACCGACGACGGCGTCCGGCAGTTCGATCGCGTACAACATCTCGCTGCCTGCTTCGCCGTCCAGGCCCGATACGGGCTCGCGGTTGACCAGGGGAATGGCCTCTGGATCCGGGTCGCACTCTCCCGCTTCCGGATCGCAAGGCTCTTCCGTCACCGTTTCCAGCAGCACCTGCAGATCGAGGATGCCGGCGCCGATCGGCGTTGCCGCCGGAATCGCCACCGGGAAGGGACGCGCCGTCGCAGTCAGCAGATCCCGCATCTGCTGCCAGTCCAGCGGCATCTCCGCGACGCTCTGCACCATCGCCGCGGCCGCCGCCACATGGGGTGCCGCCATCGAGGTGCCGGACATGCCGCCCAGCCACCAGTCCCCCTCCACCGGGCCCTGTTCGCCGCCGTTGACGACCTGCCAGATGTAGCCATCCGGATTGCCGTCGATACCGCCGCCGCCGCCCGGCGCAGACAGGTCGACCCGTTCGCCATGATTGGAATAGCCCGCCTTGCCGCCCGCAAGGCCGGTGGCACCAACGGCGATCACTCCGTCGCAGGATGCCATGGTGTAGGTGCCGGCATCGGCGTTGGAGTTGCCCGCCGCGGCCACGATGATCGAACCCATTGCGTTGACCTGGTCAATCGCGTCCTGGTACAGCGCCGAGCACTGCGATGGGCCCGCGCTGCCCAGGCTCATATTGAGAATCTCGGCCGGATGGGCATTGTCCGGCATGCCTTCGACCGTGCCGCCGGCCGCCCAGATCATGCCGTCGGCGATGTCGCTGCCGAACCCTCCACAGGAGCCCAGCACCCGGACAGGCATCACCTGCGCTCCGTGGGCGACCCCCGCCAGGCCCGTGCCGTTGTTGGTTTCCTGGGCGACCGTGCCGGCCACGTGGCTGCCATGCCAGGAGCTGGGCACCGCCGGATGTGCGCCGTCCGTGGCCCAGCCGGTGCAGTAATCGGCCTCGGTCCAGTCGCCCAGGTCCCAGCCGCCGGGGGCGCGCTCGTCGGTGTCGCGGCGCGACATGCGCGCATCCGTCAGCATGTCGTAGCCGGGAACGACATTGGCCGCCAGGTCCATGTGGTTTTCGACGATACCGGTATCCAGGATCGCCACCACGACGCCCTCGCCGGTGGAGATCCCCCATGCCTCCTCGGCACGCACGCCGCCGTCGGCGTCGAAGAAATTCCATTGGTAATCGCCATAGTTGGGGTCGTCCGGCGCGGTCGCCGGCGACTGCGTCTGCAGACGCTGGTAAAGATGGTCGGCTTCTGCCGTCTCCACCGCCGCGTCGGCGGACAGCTCGCGGATGAAGCTCGCCGCCTCCGATGCATTCAGCGGGCGCGAGGTGCGCACCACGTGCCAGTCGGACGCCGCCATGGGGCGCAGTACCCGTGCATGCACCGGCGCACGCGCCGTCGAGCCATGGGTCGACGGCAGGGCGCGGTCGAGCCCGGCACGCGAAACCGCGATGTCCAGGCTGGCGCCCAGTCCCCCGGCAGTGGCGGCATCCTCACGGTACTTGACCATGAAACGTTGGCCATCACTGGCCGCCACCACGTGCTGCATGGCCAGTTCCGACAAGGTCTTGGCGCCGGAAATCCTGTCGCCGGCAACTGCGCCGGAAGCCGCCACGCCGCTGGCGAAGATCGCGGTGGCGACGGCCAGGCTGATGCTGCTGTGTTTCATTTTCATCGATACCTCGTTTGATGTTGTGCGAACCATGGGCGCCTGCCAGTTACCAGCTGAAACCTGCACCTGCCGACAAGCTGCTTTCTCCGCCGGAAACCGCGCCGCCGAACGAGACGCTGGCGCGGTTGCCGAGCGCGCGCTGGTAGCCGACCGCGATCGCCTGTTCGCCGCCCTGCGCGCCGACGCCGACGCCGACGCGGTTCTGCCCCGCAAGCCCGGCGGTATTGAGCGCCATGCCGGCGTAGGCGCCGCTCATCGCGCCCATCCGATCGATGCGGCGGTCCTGGTGACGGAAGCGGTCGTCGATCTCACCGCGCAGGGAAGTGAAGTTGTCCTCCCAGGCTGAAAAGCGCTCGTCGGTGTAGGCGTTGGCCTGGTCGAGCGTGCGCGCGTCGCCGGCGTCCATCTGCGCGACGTTAACCGCATCGTGATCGTTCACGCCGTCGGCGACGTTGGTGACCCGGCGCTGCTGGTCGGCGCTGCCAACCGACACCGTGTTGGCCTCATCGGCCACGGAGCCCTGCCCCAGCGCCACCGAACCTTCGGCGGTGACGCTTGCGCCCTGCCCGATCGCCGTGCCGGAGGCCGCGTCCACGCTGGCGTCCGCGCCGACCGCGACCGCGTTGGACGCCTCGGCGGCGATGCGCGAGTCGCTGCCCACCGCGGTGCCGCCCTCGGCCTCCACCACCGCACCGTGGCCGACCGCGGTGTCGTTGTCGTCCACGGCAACGCTGCCTTCGCCGACCGCGAGACCCTCGCCGCTGCCGGCAGCCGGACCGCCGCTGCCACCGCTGCCACCGCCAGGCGCGCCCTGTTCCAGATCGGCGACGCGCCCGTCCAGTCCGGCCAGCGCACCGTCGAGCGCGCCCAGCGCGTCGCCGACGTTGCCGTAGTGGCTGCCCTGCACCGAGAAGACCGTGCCGATCAGTTGTCCGCCCGCGTCAACCACGGTGCCGCCGCCGATCGCCGCAGCCGCCGAATCCAGCGACGCGTGCACCTGGGCGCCGTTGATCGCATCGGTGCTGCCCGCACCGATCCCGCCAGCGGCAACGTTGCCGATCACGGTGCCGTCCTCGCCGGCGAGGGTGACCCGGCCGCGGGAATCATCGTCATAGGCCACGGCGTTCCCGGCCACGCCCTCGATATCACCGATCCGGTCCTCGATCCCGTCCACGCGGCCCTCGACCATGCCCACCCGCTCATTGGTCTGGAAAAGCTGCCCGCCGGTAACCGCGTCGGTGCTGCCCTCGGACACCTCGCCCGCGGCAAGATTGGTGAGCAGCGTGCCCTCCTCTCCTGCGAAAGTGATGCTGCCGCGACCTTCATCGTCATAGGTCACCGCGTTCTCGGCCACGTCGCCGATCTGATCGGCCACCGCGCTGAGCTGGTCGAGGTTCACCGCGTCTGTGCCCTCGGTACCGGCGGCGACGTTGACGATCTGACGCTCCGCGCCCGCCGCGCCGACCGAGACGGTGTTGGCCCGGTCGGCAATGGAGCGGTAGCCGAGCGCGACACTGCCTTCGGCCTCGCTTTCGGCATAGGCGCCGAGTGCCAGCCCCTGGTCCTGCTGCGCAAAGGACTGATAGCCAAGCGCGGCGGAAAGGTCGCCGGAAGCGCGTGCGGTCACGCCAACCGCAGTGGCACCTTCGCCGAACGCCGAGCCCCAGGTGCCCAGTACCATGGCCTGGTCGCCGCCCGCACTCGAGTTGTAACCAATGGCGATCGAGGATTCGCCAACGGCGTTCGCATTGGGACCCATCGTGATCGTGTAGTCGCCACGCGCATTACCGCCGACAGCCGTCGACATCCAGCCGGACGCGAACGCGCCGGCGCCAATCGCGGTTGCTCCCGTCTCAAGCGCCCGCGCATGGGCGCCCACCGCCGTGCTGCGGTCCCCGGAAGCGATCGTGGGCATCTCCTCCATCTCCCAGGTTTCGCCGTTCATCATGTACTGGTAACCGCCGATGGCCACCGCGCTTTCGCCCGTCGCCTCGCTGCCAGCTCCGTATGCGGTGGCGTAATCGCCCATAGCCACGCTGTTGAACCCGCCGGCGGTGGCGTTGTGCTCCAGTGCAAAGGCACCGCTGCCGAACGCGGTCGCGCCCAATGCGCCGGCGTAGGCGCCGGAACCGGCCGCGGTGGCGAAGTCGCCGTCGACCGCCGCTTCCTGATCGTTGTCCTCATCACCCGTTGCAGCGAAATAGCGGGTGCTCCCGGTCGCGTCGCGCAACTGCCCGAGGTTCACCGCGTCGGTGTCCTCGGTGCCCGCTGCAACATGGACGATCTGGCGATCGATCGCTTCGATCTCACGGCCCGTCATCGATCCGTCCCGATGGATCCGGGCCACGGAACCGACCGATATCGCGTCGGCCCGATCGACATAGGAGTTCGCGCCCAGCGCCACCGAGTTGGCCGCGCCCTCGGCGACCGCCGCATTTCGTCCCAGCGCCGCGCCGCCGTCGGCGCCCGGGTAGACGATGCTGTTCGAGCCCAGGGCCACGCTCTCATACCCGCCCGCCGCGCTCCAGTTGCCAACGGCCAGACTGTTTTCGCCCGAAGCATAGGACAACAGGCCCAATGCCGAACTGCGCTCGCCGTGCGCTTCGGCCATCGAGCCCACGGCGGTGGCGTTGGACGCGTAGGCGCGCGCCTGGCCGCCGACCGCCACGCTGTCACTTCCCCGGGCGGTGCTCGCAGCGCCCACGGCGGTGGCGCCCAGTCCACTCGCCTCCGCCGTCGCGCCCAGCGCCGTGGCATTGGCCTCGGTTGCCTGGGCGGCGGCCCCGACCGCGGTGCTCGCGTACTCGGAAGCGACCGTGGCGACATCCACCTCCACCCAGTCCCACTCGCCCGGCGAACCGACCATCATCCTCAGCTGGCCGCCGATCGCCACCGCGCTCTCGGCGGTCGCCTCGCTGAAGGCACCGTAGCTGGTGCTCCATTGCTGCGAGGCAACGGCGTTGTAGCCGCTGGCGGTGGCGTATTCGCCGAACGCGAACGCTCCGCTGCCGAACGCGGAGGCACCGAGCTCGATGGCATAGGCCGCCGAGCCGGCCGCGGTGGCGAAATCGCCGTCGGCCACGGCCTCCTGATCGTTGTCCTCGTCGCCGGTGGCGGCGAAGTAGCGATTGCTACCAGCCACTTCGCGAAGCTGGGCCAGGTTCACCGCATCGGTGCCCTCGGTGCCCGCCGCGACGTTGACGATCTGGCGCTCCGCGCCTTCAGAACCCATCGAGACGGTGTTCTCGCGGTCGGCAATCGAATCATTGCCCAGCGCAACGCTGCCGGTCGCGTTGCCCTCCACCCGCGTGCCCTGTCCCAATGCCATGCTACTGAGCGCCAGGCCGAGGCTGCCCTGCCCGAGGGCGGTGCCGTTCTCGCTGGCACGGGCCAGGTCGCCGATCGCGGTGCTCTGGTCGCCGGAGGCACCACTGGAACTCCCGATCGCGGTGGCGCGTGCGCCCCGTGCCGCCGCGTTCATTCCCATCGCCACCGCTCGCGTGTCCGTCGCCTCGCTGGCAGGCCCGATCGCGGTGGAGAAATCCCCGGTCGCACTGGCGTCGCGGCCGATGGCCGTGCTGCTCCAGCCGGCGGCCAGCGTAGCCGGGCCCAGTGCCACCGCGCCGTGCCCCTCGCCTGATGCGCCCGAACCGATGGCGACCGAGGCCGGGCTGTAGGCACCGGCACCGCTGCCGATCGCCACGCCGTAGTCGACCGCTCCCGACAACGCGCCTATCGAGACGCTGCGAAGGCCCTCGGCAGTCGCCTGATAGCCCAGGCCGACGCTGTCCGCGCCCACCGCCCAGGTGTCGTAACCGACCGCCGTGGCGCGCGCGCCCGAAGCCTGGCTTTCGGCGCCGTAGGCCGTGGCCGAGTCGGCCGAGGCGGCGCTGCCGACGCCCGCCGCCACCGACAGTGTACCCTCCGCTTCGGACGCCGCACCCACGGCAGTGGACATCAGTCCTCCCGCCTGGGCGCCAGCCCCGAATGCCGAGGCGCCGTCCCCCAGGGCGGTGGTGGTCTGATCGAGCAAAACCTCGCCCGTATCGGGATCCTGGAGGTACAGCCACCCACCGACTGCCGTGGCCGAATCGCCACTGGCCAAGGCGTTGTAACCGGAGGCAGTGGCGTAGCGGCCGAATGCGAACGCTCCGCTGCCAAACGCCGATGAACCGGTCCCGGCGGCCAGCGCAGCGGACCCGGCCGCGGTGGCGAAGTCGCCGTCAGCCATCGCTGCGTGATCGTTGTCCTCGTCGCCGCTGGCAGCCAGGTAACGGGCACTGGACGTCGCTTCCTCCAGCTGCGCCACGTTCACCGCATCGAACGCCTCCGTTCCCGCAGCCACGTTGGTGACCTGCCGCTGGGAGAGCTCGACCCAGTCGCCGCCGCGCTGGTAGAAGCCGCCTCCGGCATTGCCGACCGACACCGTATTCTCGCGGTCGGCAACGGAGCCGGCGCCCAAAGCAACGCTGTTGGCGGCCGACACCTCCGAGCGGATGCCAATTGCCAAGGCGTTGGTGGCGCTCTCTGCCGCAGTGCTGAAGAAGCCGATCGCAAGGCCGTCCGTCGCATGGGCCCTGCTGGAATCGCCCAGTGCGGTGCTGCCCAGGCCACGGGCGATCGAGCGGGTGCCCACCGCGGTGCTGTCATCGCTGTTGGCCTGGGCGTGCGAGCCGACCGCAACGCTGCGGTCGCCCTGGGCCAGTGACGGCCCTCCCAGCGCCACGCTGACCCGGCCTTCCGAGGAAGCCCCGCCGCCAATGGCGATTGCGCCGGATTCACCGGTCGCCTCGGCCGGGCCGGACAGCAGGGTGGTCATGCCGCTGATGGCGATGTTCCCGGTCCCGGTCGCCAGCGCCTCCCGCCCGATGGCCAGGCTGCTCTCGCCTGCGGCCATGGCGTTCCAGCCGACCGCGACGGCGTATTCAGCCGTGGCGAACGACATCGCGCCCAGGCTGGTGGTCCAGTCACTGACCGCCTGGGCGCCAGCACCCAGCGCCGAGGCGGCATAGCCGTCCGCCAGCGCGCTGGCACCCACGGCAGTTGCCACGGTGCCCCGGCCGGTGGCGGCATAGTCGATCACCGCTTCGCCGTCATCGTCGACGGCCGTGCCGCCAACGGCCACCACACCGGCCCCCTCGGCGTCGGCACCCGCGCCAAAGGCCGCGCTGTTGTGGCCGGAAGCGGTCGCACCAGATCCGGCTGCAGTCGCCTCGGCGCCCACCGCGCTTGCCGCGGCATCACCCGTAGCCTGGAAATGGTGGCCGTCCGCAGCCACGTCCATCGGAGCCCGCATGCCGGTGGCATCCGGCTCGCAGTTCCAGCCGTCCTGCAGCGGGCGGTCGCCGACCGGCTCGCAGGCGGCGCGCGGATCGGGTTGCTGTGCGTCCGTCGCCCAGGCGGCGGGGATTGCGGTGATCAATGCGGCGATGGCGACTGCCAATGTGGTGCGTTTCATTCGAGCCTCTCCTCCCGGTGGATACAGGCCGTGGGCGGTGCGATCGCCAAGGCAGGCGTCTCGCAACCGGTCACGACGATGCGGTGTTGCCCGATGCTCGACAGAAACGGGCAGGCAAAGCCATTCCAATCCGATGACAATCCGCTTGCCTGCAGATTTTCTCTTTTCGAATCAGACAGTTATGAGCGTGCGGCGCGCACAGCGGTTTGCCGTTCGACGTGGCCGGGCAGGCCCGGGAACGTGTCGCCACCGCGCTGTCGCAGCAGCATCGGCGGCGTGCGGAGGCGAAAAGCGCCGTCAGCGGGTGGGCGGTACGAGCAGATCCGCGGGGATGCGGCGCTCGCCGGCCAAGCCGTGGGCGTCGCCCAGCGCCGTTTCCCAGGACCCGGCTTGGCCCAGCGCATGGAACAGCCGCACCTGCAGCAGCGCCAGGTCGAAATCCTCACCAGCCCAGGGTGCGATGCGACCGACCATCGCGGCCGCCTCCTCCGGCACGTCATGCTCCAGCGCCCAGGCGGCGTGCGCCAGCACGGCGGCGGCAACTTCTTCGGGCACGCCGTCGCGCTCGGCGTGCACCACCGCCGCACGATAGGCATGGCCGGCACTGGCATCGTCTCCGCGCGCGTGGGCATCCAGGGCCACCAGCAGATGCTGCCAGACCATGTCATCCGGAGCGGGGTCCGCCACGGCCAACAGGTCCGATGGCGGCGGCTCGCCCGCCTCCAACGAGGCCCGCAGCCGGAGCAGGCGCAGGCGGGCCAGCCGTTCCGGGCGGGCGAGGTCGTGCTGCCAGCCGGCCAGCGTCTGGTCCGCGATCGCGACAGCGCGCGCCGGTTGGCCGCGGCGCAGTGCCAGTTCCGCCTGCAGCGCCTGCGCGTGATGCATGTCCGCCGGGATCACCGGTCCATCGCCGTGCGCGTCCAGCAGCGCCTGCGCCTGTTCAAACCGGCCGCGGTGCATCAACACGTGGGCCCGGCCAAGCGCGATCCCGGTGGCCTGGGTGTGGTCGGTGATCCGGTCACGTATTGCCCAGGCGCGATCGATGCTGCGCTGGGCCTGTTCAGGTTGCAACAGCTGCAGGTGGGTTTCGGCCAACGCCGAATACATCGCCACCAGCTCGTGGATTGCGCCGTAGCGGCGGAACGATTCCACCGTGCGTCCCATGTACTCCAGCGCTTGCGAGGGCCGCCCGCGGAGCCGGGCCAGGAAACCGAGGTTGGCGTCCACCCGGGCCACGGACAGCAGATCGCCGCTGCGTGCCAGCAGGATCCGGGCCCGGCCCAGGTCCTCCAGCGCACGGTCGAAGTCGCCCAACATCGAACGGGTCACCCCACGGCCGTTGAGTGCTTCGCCGAGCAGGGCAGGCCGGCTGTCGGCGTCGACCAGCGACGCCGCGCGGGTGTAGTCGCGCTCGCCCTGCGCGTGGCAGTCCAGGCGGATGCACACGCCGCCGCGCAGCAGCAGCGCGCGGGCACGCAGCTCCGGCTCGGCGCCTGCCCGATCGCTTTCAAGCACCGTTGCGACCAGCTCGCGGGCGCGGGCGTGGCGGCCGGCTCGGTGCTCCACCTGGGCCCGGCGCAGGACCAGCTCGGGGTCGTCGCGCTGGGCCGGCGGGGCGTTCTCGAGGATCCGCAACGCCGTATCCAGCTCGTTTCCCAGCAGCGCCGCCTGCGCGCGCTGCAGCCGTTCGGCCAGGCTCAGGTCGATTCCGCCGTCGCGGCCGCCCTGGCCCAGGGCGGCGAGCAGGCGGCCGGCGGCGTGGTCGGCGGCCTTGAGCAGATCCGCGTGCGCTGCGCTCGCATGCCGGGTCATTCCGTCCGCGTCACGTGCGCCCAGTTCCACCCGCCACCCCTGGTCCCCCAGGACGGCGCGGCTGGTGACGATCCAGCCCCCGCCTGCGGCGCGCCGCAGCAGGCCGTCCACGTCGAGACTGCCATCCTGTCCATGCAGCAGCGCCACCACGCTCTCGCTTGAGGCCACCGGCAGGCCGGCGCGTCGCAGCCGGTTGCCCAGGAAGTCCATCAGGCCCAGCCTCGCCCACGCCGCTTCGCCGGTCGCGTCGACCTCGGTCGGCAGCACGATTACCACCATGTCCCGGTCCGCTTCGCCCGTTGTCGCGGGGACATCCGGAGACCCCCGCCCGGACACCGCCCACCAGGCACCGGCGGTCAGCAGCAGCGCAAGCACCGCCAACGCCGCCAGGATCCGGCGCTGGCGCCGCACGCCTCCGCCGGCCCGCACGCCTCCTCCCGCAGGGGCCGGCTGCGCCGGTGCAGGCAATACGGTCCCGGCGGGTTCGATGTCCTCAACCTGCGGCGCACCGCCAGCGTCCAGCACCTCGGTATCGGTCACCCAGCGAAAACCGAAGCGCGGCACGGTGCGGATCATGCGCTGCTCCTGGCCGTCGTCGCCGACCGCGCGTCGGGCGCGCAGCACGATCTGGCTCAACTGGGCATCGGACACGTTGTCCCGGGCGAACACCGCCAACGCCAGCTCGTCGCGGGCCACGGCCCGGCCGCGCTCTTCGATCAGGTATTGCAGGCACTCAAACACCCGGGCCGGCATCGCGACGACTTCGCCGCGATAACGCAGTTCACGCGTCCGGCAATCGAGCAGGTACTCGGAAAACAGGTAAGCGTCAGGCATCTGGCATAGGGCGTACGGACCCGTCCGGCGGCATCGCCCAAGTATGGCCCAAGCCCGTCCCGCGGCCATCTCGGACGCAGTCAGGAACGGCCGCAGCCGGCATGCTGCGCATGCAGGCCCACAAATTGGCCTGACTCCGGCACTGTGCCATAGTCCCCCGGGTTGCCAATCACCGTTGTTTCCTGGAAGCATCACTCTGGAGGGGGTTTCATGCTCGAGCAATACGGTCTG
>JBQDAV010000028.1:0-35223 GCA_052090405.1 Luteimonas sp. | reverse complement strand
TCCAGGTCAGGTCCCCGGCTTCGCTGTCGTCGCCGCTGATGGTCACGCTGCCGGAAGCAACGCGCCCCTCCGCCTCTTCCTGCACCGCATCCCCGCCGCCATCCCTGCCGCAGGCAACGCACAGCAGGGCGGCCAGCATCACGGCTGCCAGGGCCCGGAAACGCAGGCGGCGATTGTTCGGATTCGACGGGTTCACATCGCGACGGTAGGGCGCGGTGCGGGGACCGTCAATCCACGCCGCGGCTGCTTCCGCGCCCCGGCGACCTGATAGGCTTCCGCCATGCCCGCATCCAATCCGACCTGGGTCACCGATCCCGCCATCCTCGACCGCCACCTCGCCAGCCGCCCGCAGCGGGTTGGGCTGGACACCGAGTTCATCCGCGAACGCACCTTCTGGCCGCAGCTCGCGCTGGTGCAGCTGGCGATCGGCGACGACATCCTGCTGCTGGACCCGCTCGCACCCGGCATCACGGAATCATTACGGCCGCTTTTGCTCGACGACTCGATCACCAAGGTCATGCACAGCGCCGGCGAGGACCTGGTGGCGTTCAGCCACGCCTGCAACGCGGTCCCCACGCCGCTGTTCGACACCCAGGTCGCCGCAGCGCTGACCGGGGTTGCCGCGGGCATCGGCTACCAGCGGCTGGTGAACGACCTGCTGGGCGTCGACCTTCCCAAGGGCCAGACCCGCTCGGACTGGCTCAGGCGCCCGCTCAGCGAAGCCCAACTGGAATACGCGGCCGACGACGTCCGCCACCTGGCCGCCCTGCACGCCGAACTTGCCCCGCGCCTGGACGCGCTCGGCCGCCGCGACTGGTTCGAAGAGGACTGCGCCCGCCAGGTGGCCGCCGCCGGCAACGGAGCCGACCGCTGGCCGCACCTGTCGTTCCGTGCGGCCCAATACCTGGACGAAGCCGCCCGGCTGCGCCTGCTGCGCCTGCTGCGCTGGCGCGAACACCATGCGCGCGAACGCGATCGTCCGCGCAGCTGGGTGCTGGACAACGAACTGGCCACCGACCTGGCCCGCAACCCGCCTGCGGACCGGGCCGGCCTGCAGCGCATGCTTGATGCCAGGCCGAAGGCGCCGCGCAAGCTCGCTGCGCAGATCTGGTCCGCGCTGGAAACGCCGCTCCAGGACGAGGACCAGGCGCCGCCGGCGCCCACGGAAGAAGCCGACCGCAAGGTGGTGAAGCGGCTGCAGGAGGCGGTGTCCGCGCGCAGCGCGGAGCTGGGGCTGCCGGACGGCGTGCTGGCCTCGCGCCGGCGCCTGGAGCAGCTGCTGGAAACCGGCCAGTGGCCCGAGGCCCTGTCCGGCTGGCGCCGCGCCCAGCTCGAACCCGCCCTGGCGCCGCTGCTCTGACCGCTTGCCGCCGGCCGGCGCCGCCGTATAATGCCTTCCCTCGATTCAACGGGGCCATAGCTCAGCTGGGAGAGCGCGTCGTTCGCAACGACGAGGTCGGCGGTTCGATCCCGCCTGGCTCCACCAAGTTTTCTGTACCCAAGGCCACGGTTACCCGTGGCCTTTTTTTGTACAGTCGGGCCGTGCGCATTCATCGCCACCGCCCATGAAACCCGTCGACGTCCAGCTCGAACAGGCCCGCGCCGAGCAGGAACACTCCCACTCGGCCGCCGAAGCGGCGCCCGGTCGCCGGGAAGGGGTTGCGCTGTGCCTGTCCGGCGGCGGCTACCGCGCCGCGCTGTTCCACCTGGGTGCGCTGCTGCGCCTGCATGAAACCGGCTGGCTGCCGCAGGTGCGTCTGTTCAGCTCGGTCTCCGGCGGCAGCATTGTCTCGGCGTGGCTGGCCACCCGGTTCATGGCCGGCCGCAGCGGGCCCGGGGAAAGCTTCGCCGACTGGTGCGGCCGGATCGACTTCCGTACCGAGGTGGTCGAACCCTTCCGCGCCTTCGCCGGCGACGACATCCGCACCTGGCCGGTGCTGTCCACCCTGCCCTTCAACTGGCTCTGGCCCAGCCGCCGGGTGCGCAAGCTCGAACACGCCTACGCCCGCCACCTGGGCGGGCCCACCCTGCCGGAGCTGCCGGAAGAACCGTCCTTCGTGTTCTGCGCCAGCGACCTGACCTTCGGCGTCAACTGGGAGTTCTCGCGGCGGCGGGTGGGCGACTACATGGCCGGCTACCTGCGCGAACCGCGCCGGATCCGGCTGGCGCGGGCGGTGGCGGCATCGTCCTCCTTCCCGCCCGTGTTCGGGCCGGTCCGGTTCCCGGCACGGGCAGCGGACTTCACCGGCGGCAAGTACCGCGGCAAGGACGGGGCGCAGCTGCGCGCCCACATCGACCTCACCGATGGCGGGGTCTACGACAACCTGGCCATGGAACCGGCGCTCAAGCAGTACCGCACGGTGCTGGTATCCGACGCCGGGTCACCGTTCGAGTTCGAGACCAGGCGCTGGTTCCTCCAGCGCCTGCTGCGCTATACCAACGTGATCGGCAACCAGGCGCGGGCGCTGCGCAAGCGCCACTTCCACGCCTGCCGCGCCCACGGCGCGTTCGACGGGGTGATCTGGAGCCTGATAGGACCCTTCGGGGAGGACGGCGGCGGCGCCGGCGAACGGGGCGCCGGCTACCTCGAGGAATTCGTGTCCGAAACCATCGGCAGGATCCGCACCGACCTGGACCGGTTCCTGGATCCCGAGTTCGAGGTCCTGGTCAACCACGGCTACTTCATGTGCGGCCACGGCCTGGATTCGCGCCCCGGCACCCGGCCGCCGGAGGGGCTTGGCGAGTGGCGCTGGCCATACCCGGACATGGCCGATCCCGACCGCGTGCGCCACGCCCTGCGCGACAGCCACGCCCGGATCCTGCACACGCGCTGGTTCAGGCGCCGCTGACATCGCGGCCGCCACGGCCCCGTCCGGTTGGGAAAGTCGCCGCTCCGTGCGAAAATGGCGGGATCACTGGCCCCGTAGCTCAGCTGGATAGAGCGACGCCCTCCTAAGGCGTAGGTCGCACGTTCGAATCGTGCCGGGGTCGCCAGTCCACGTACCGATCGACCACGGTGGCCGCCGCAGCTCCCCGCCAAACCGGCGGCGACAGCCACGGACGTCCGCGCCGCCGGCATCGATCCCCATCCGCAGGAGTCTTCAATGCCCCATCCCGTCCTCACCGCCCTCGGCCTGAACGAAAACGAGTCCGGTACCTACCTCGGCAACGACGAGTGGTCCAAGGCCACCGGCGCCGGCGTGCTCGAGCCGATCAACCCGAGCAGCGGCGAGGTGCTGGCGAAGATCCAGGCCACCACCGCCGAGGATTACGACACCGTGATCACCCGCGCCCAGGAAGCGTTCCAGACCTGGCGCACCACCCCCGCCCCGCTGCGCGGCGAAGCCGTGCGCCTGTGCGCCAACGCCCTGCGCGAGCACAAGGACGAACTGGGCTCGCTGGTCGCGCTGGAAATGGGCAAGTCCAAGCCCGAGGGCGACGGCGAGGTGCAGGAGATGATCGACATCGGCGATTTCGCCGTTGGCCTGTCGCGCCAGCTGTACGGCCTGACCATGCACTCCGAGCGCCCCGGCCACCGCATGTACGAGCAGTGGCACCCGCTGGGCGTGGTCGGCATCATCTCCGCGTTCAACTTCCCGGTCGCGGTCTGGGCCTGGAACGCGCTGGTCGCGGCCGCCTGCGGCAACATCTGCGTGTGGAAGCCCTCGGCGAAGACCCCGCTGTCGGCCATCGCCTCGGTCCGGATCTGCAACGAGGCGCTGAAGAAGGGCGGCTTCCCCGACATCTTCTTCCTGATCAACGACGCCGGCAACGAGCTGGCCGAGCAGTTCGTCGACGACCGCCGCGTCAACCTGCTCAGCTTCACCGGTTCCACCAAGGTCGGCCGCCAGGTCGGCGAGCGCGTTGCGCGCCGCCTGGGCAAGTCGCTGCTGGAGCTGGGTGGCAACAACGCCATGATCGTCGACGAAACCGCGGACCTGAAGCTGGCGATCCCGGCGATCGTGTTCGGCGCCGTCGGCACCGCCGGCCAGCGCTGCACCAGCACCCGCCGGGTGTTCATCCACGATTCCATCTACGACGACGTGCTGGCCAAGCTGGTCACCGCCTACAAGCAGGTGGAGACCAAGATCGGCGATCCCATCGACCCGGCCAACCTGATGGGGCCGCTCAACAGCGACGACGGCGTGCAGGCCTACCTGGCCGCGATCGAGAAGGCCAAAGCGGCCGGCGGCACCGTGGAGACCGGCGGCGAGAAGCTCGACCGCAAGGGCAACTTCGTGCTGCCGACCATCGTCACCGGCCTGTCCAACGACTCGGAGATGGTGCAGACCGAGACCTTCGCCCCGATCCTGTACGTGATGAAGTTCGGCAACCTCGATGAGGCCATCGCGATGCAGAACGATGTGCCCCAGGGCCTGTCCTCGGCGATCTTCACCGAGAGCCTGAAGGCGTCGGAGAAGTTCCTGTCGGCGGCCGGTTCGGACTGCGGCATCGCCAACGTCAACATCGGCACCTCGGGTGCGGAGATCGGCGGCGCCTTCGGCGGCGAGAAGGACACCGGCGGTGGCCGCGAGTCCGGCTCCGACGCCTGGCGCGCCTACATGCGCAGGCAGACGAATACCATCAACTATTCCGACGAACTGCCGCTGGCGCAGGGCATCAAGTTCGACCTGTGAAAGATCGGCGCGCGGCTTCCCGCCGCGCGCCGCCCCACAACCGTCACTGCAGGTCTTGACCGAATGAACGTCCCGCACCGGCAGCAAAGCGCCCTGGCCATCGTCAGCCTGGTCAGCGGCATCCTCGGCGTCATGCCGTTCCCGATCCTGGCCAGCGTGGTGGCAGTGGTGACCGGCCACCTGGCACGCGCCGAGATCCGGCGCGACCCCGAGCGCCTGGACGGTGATGGCATGGCAGTGGCGGGACTGGTGCTGGGCTACGTGATGCTTGGCCTGTGGCTGCTGGGCGCAGCCACGGTGCTGCTCTTCCTGGGCGGCCTGGCCTGGCTGGGCATGGTGCTCTGACTTGTATCCGCTGATCCGGCCCCTGCTCTTCCGGCTGGACGCCGAGCGCGCACACGGGCTCGGCCTGTCGGGGCTGCAGGCCGCCTGGCGCTGCGGCGCGAGTCCGCTGCTGGCCCGGCGCCGGGCCGGCTTCCAGGTCAAGGCGTTCGGGCTCCAGTTCCCGAACCCGGTCGGGCTTGCCGCGGGGCTGGACAAGAACGGCGCGCACGTCGACGCCCTGCTCGCGCTGGGCTTCGGCTTCGTCGAGGTCGGCACGGTCACCCCGAAGCCGCAGGAAGGCAACCCGAAGCCGCGCATGTTCCGTCTGCCGCAGCATGCGGCGATCATCAACCGGCTCGGCTTCAACAACGCCGGCGTCGACGCACTGGTACGCAACGTGGCGCGCGCCCACCGCCGCGGCCCGGGCCTGCTGGGCATCAATATCGGCAAGAACAAGGACACGCCGAACGAGACGGCGCACGAGGACTACATCCACTGCATGGAGCGGGTGTACCCGCTGGCCGATTACCTCACCGTCAATATCTCCTCGCCCAATACCGCGGGGCTGCGCGAGCTGCAGGAGGAACAGGCCCTGCGGCGCCTGGTCGGCATCCTGCGCGAGGCGCAGGAGCGGCTGGGGGCGCAGCATGGCCGGCGGGTGCCGATGCTGGTGAAGGTCGCGCCTGACCTGAGCGACGACGACGTGGAGGCGGCGGCGCGGGTGCTGGCGGAGCTGCAGGTCGACGGCGTGATCGCAACCAATACGACGGTCTCGCGGATCTGCGTGCAGGACCATCCGCTGTCGCGCCAGGCCGGCGGGCTGTCCGGCCAGCCGCTGATGAACAAGTCAACCACGGTGCTGCGGATGCTGCGCACGCGGCTGCCCGAATCGATCCCGCTGGTGGGCGTGGGCGGGATCCTGTCCGGCGCCGATGCGGCCAAGAAGACGGCCGCCGGTGCCACCCTGGTGCAGTGCTACACCGGCCTGGTCTATCGCGGCCCGGCGCTGATCGGCGAATGCGTGGACGCGATCCGGCGCCGCAAGGAAGCACCCAGCCGCGGGAACCTGCCCCCGCTGTGAGCCGTCGATGAGCACCGCCTGGCGACTGGCCGAACGCGCACCGCTGCGCGCGCGCAGCACCTTCGGCGTCCAGGCCCATGCCGACATGCTGGTCGAGGTGCGCGACTCGGCTGCCCTGCCGGAGCTGTTTGGCAACGCCATGCTGCGCGACGGCCCTGTGCTGGTGCTGGGCGGTGGCAGCAACCTGCTGTTCGCCGGCGATCCGCCCGGCGCGGTGCTGGCGCTGTCCGGGCAGGAAATCCGCATCGTCGAAGATGACGGCGAGACCGCGCTGGTGCGGGCCGACGCGGGCGTGGACTGGCATGCGTTCGTGCTGTGGACGCTTGGCCACGATCTGGCCGGGCTGGAGAACCTGGCCCTGATCCCGGGCACGGTTGGCGCCGCGCCGATCCAGAACATCGGCGCCTACGGCGTGGAGGTGCGCGAGCGCATCGCCACGGTCGAGGCCTTCGACCGGAGCAGCGGCGACATGCAGCGGCTGGCCGGTGCGGACTGCGGCTTCGGCTACCGCGACAGCCGCTTCAAGCGCGAACGCGACCGCTGGGTCGTCACCGCGGTCGAATTCCGGCTGCCGCGCACGCCCGAGCTGCGGCTGGATTACGCCGGGATCGGCGATGAGCTGGCGCGGTCCGGCATCGACGCGCCCACGCCATCGCAGGTGGCCGAGGCCGTGTGCCGGGTGCGGCGGCGCAAGCTGCCCGATCCGGCCGTGACCGGCAATGCGGGCAGCTTCTTCAAGAATCCGATCGTGCCCGCTGCGCAGGCGCAGGCGGTGCTTGCGGCCCACTCCGGCCTGCCGGCTTTCCCGGGCCCGGACGAGACCACCCGCAAGCTTTCGGCGGCCTGGCTGATCGACGCCTGCGGCTGGAAGGGACACCGCGACGGCGACGCCGGCGTGTCCGATCGGCACGCCCTGGTGCTGGTCAACCACGGCCAGGCCAGTGGCGCGGAACTGCTGGCGCTGGCCCGGCGCATCGCCGCTTCCGTGCGCGAGCGGTTCGGGATTGCGCTGGAACCGGAACCCCGGATCGTCGGGGACCGCTGGTGAACCCTTCGACCCCAGTGCGCGCGGCCCTGCTGATGGTCGCCAGCACCGTGTTCTTCGCCTTCATGGTGCTGGCCATCCGCCTGGCTTCGGAACAGCTGCACGCCTTCGAGGTGGCCTTTTTCCGTTCCTTCTTCGGCATGCTCGCCGCGCTGCCGCTGCTGCGCCTGCACGGCTTCGGCCTGCTGCGCACCAACCAGCTGCCTCGGTATGTATTCCGCTGCGTGCTGGGCACCCTGGCGATGCTGTGCGGCTTCTGGGCGATCGCCAACCTGCCGCTGGCGCACGCGGTATCGCTGTCCTACTCCTCGCCGCTGTTCGTGACCATTGCCGCGGCGCTGTGGCTGGGCGAACAGGTCCGCGCCCGGCGCTGGAGCGCCGTGGTTGCCGGCTTCATCGGCGTACTGGTGATCGTGCGTCCGGGCACCGAGGGCTTCAGCTGGGGCAGCATGGTGGCGGTGACCGGAGCACTGATCAGCGCCGCGGTGGCGATCCAGATCAAGCAGCTCACCCGCACAGAACCGGCCGACCGGGTGGTGATCTGGACCACCATCCTGTGGGTGCCGATGTCGCTGCTGCCGGCGCTGGCAGTGTGGCAGGGGCCGCAGGGCATCACCTGGCTGTGGGTGATCGCGGCCGGCGTGCTGGGCACTGCAGGCCACATGCTCTGGACCCGGGCCCTGAACATCGGCGACGTGAGCGCGCTCTCGCCGATCAGCTTCCTGCAGCTGCCGATCGTGGCGCTGCTGGCCTGGCTGCTGTTCGCCGAAGCGCTGGACGGCTGGACCATCGCCGGCGCGGCGATCATCCTCGGCGCCAACGGCTACATCGCCCACCGCGAAGCGGTGATCGCGCGGCGGCGGCGGCGCGAGGTCACCGGTGCCACGCCCGCGGCCAACAAGCCGCAGGAATAACCGCATCCGCGCGGCGCGCACAGGGCGTGGGCTTCAGGCTTCAGACGACGCGACGCCGTAGCGGCGTTCAACGTAACGATCGATCAGCGCGACGAATTCCCCGGCGATGCCCTCCCCGCGCAGGGTGACGGTCTTCTTCCCGTCCTCGAACACCGGCGCCGACGGCGCCTCGCCCGTGCCCGGCAGCGAGATGCCGATGTCGGCGTGGCGCGACTCGCCCGGCCCGTTCACCACGCAGCCCATCACCGCCAGGGTCATGTTCTCCGCGCCCGGGTGGCTGATCTTCCACTCCGGCATCTTCGCCCGCACGTGCGCCTGCACCACCTGGGCCAGCTCCTGGAAGAACTCCGAAGTGGTGCGGCCGCAGCCGGGGCACGCGGTGACCATCGGCGTGAACGCGCGCAGGCCCATGGTCTGCAGCAGTTCCTGCGCCACCACCACCTCGTTGGTGCGCGGCGCGCCGGGCTCGGGGGTGAGCGAGATGCGGATGGTGTCGCCGATGCCTTCCTGCATCAGCACCGCCAGCGCGGCGCTGGAGGCGACGATGCCCTTGCTGCCGATCCCGGCCTCGGTCAGGCCCAGGTGCAGGGCGAAATCGCTGCGCACGGCCAGGTCGCGGTACACGGCGATCAGCTCCTGCACGCCACTGACCTTGGCGCTGAGCACGATCTGCTCGCGTGCCAGGCCCAGCTCGACCGCACGTTCGGCCGAGTCCAGCGCGGAGCGGATCAGCGCCTCGCGCAGCACCCGCGCGGCATCCCAGGGCTGCACGCGCTTTGCGTTCTCATCCATCAGCGCGGCGGCCAGCGACTGGTCCAGCGACCCCCAGTTGGCGCCAATCCGCACCGGCTTGCCGTACTTGGTCGCGAACTCGATGAGCTGGGCGAACTGGGTGTCGCGCTTCTTGCCGAAGCCGACGTTGCCCGGGTTGATCCGGTACTTGGCCAGCGCCTCGGCGCACGCCGGTTCGCGCTCAAGCAGCTGGTGGCCGTTGTAGTGGAAGTCGCCGATGACCGGCACTTCGATGCCCTGCATCGCCAGCCGCTCGACGATCCGCGGCACCGCTGCCGCCGATTCAGGATTGTTGACCGTGATCCGCACCAGCTCCGAACCGGCGCGCCACAGCTCGGCGATCTGCTTCGCCGTACCCGTCACGTCGGCGGTGTCGGTATTGGTCATCGACTGCACCACCACCGGCGCATCGCCGCCGACCGCCACGCCGCCGATCCGCACCTGGCGGGTGGCGCGGCGCGGCGCCGGGCCGTAGGCCGGCGAGGGGTCGACGTGACAGGGAGGAACCGTCAGGGGCTGTGCGGACATGCGGTCATTTTACCGGTCGCAGGACAACCGCGCATGACGGCGCGGACCGCAGGACAGCCCGGATCGCCGGCCGTTCAGTGCCCGTGCGCTTCACCGTCACCGTGGCCGCCGGCCCCTGCGCCCGGCGGGCGCACGTCGAAGGCCACCTCGATGCGTCCGGCGCGTTCAAACACCAGCACCCCGTCCACCTGCTGCCCGGCCTCCAGATCCTGGCGCGCGCCCATCAGCATCAGGTGGTAGCCGCCCGGCTCCAGCGCGACCTGGCCGGTGGCCGGCACTTCCAGGCCACCCACGACCTCGCGCATGCGCATCATCCCGTCCACCTCCTCCATCTCGTGGATCTCCACCCGCTCGGCGGCATCGGTCTCCACCGCAACCAGCCGGTCCGCCTCCCGGCCGGGATTGTCGATCAGCAGGTAGCCGGCCGCGACCTGCGCCGACGGCGGCGGCTGGCGGACCCACGGCTCATGGACGGCGATGCCTTCCGACTGCGCGGGCGGCGCGTCTTCGACGGCGGCAGGGGCCGGCGCCGACGCGGTCGCGGCGTCTTCGGCGGGCTGCGGGGCCGGGCTGCAGGCCGCGAGCGCAAGGGCAAGCAGGCTGCAGGAAAGGAGGCGGGCGGTGGCGTTCATGCTTGGCATTCCTCGATTCGACATTGCAATGGGCACATTGTGACGCACCCGCCCGCCGCGCGCCCGGCGCGCTATCCTGACCCGATGAACGACGCGGTCACCGGCGAGATCCTCACGCCTTCCCAGCTCAACACCCTGGCCCGCAGCCTGCTGGAGGACACCTTCCCGCTGGTATTCGTGGAGGGCGAGCTGGGCAACGTGGCGCGGCCGGCTTCCGGGCACCTGTACTTCACCCTCAAGGACGCACGCGCGCAGGTGCGCTGCGCGATGTTCCGGCCCAAGAGCACCTGGCTGAAGTTCCAGCCGCGCGAGGGACTGAAGGTGCTGGCGCGCGGGCGGCTGACGCTGTACGAGGCGCGGGGCGACTACCAGCTGGTGCTCGATTCGCTGGAGGAGGCCGGTGAAGGCGCGCTGCGGCGCGCGTTCGAGGAGCTGAAGGCGAAGCTGCAGGCCGAAGGGCTTTTCGACGCGGAGCGCAAGCGTCCCCTGCCCGGCCACGTGCGGCGGTTGGGCGTGATCACTTCCCCCAGCGGCGCGGCGGTGCGCGACGTGCTGAGCGTGATCGGCCGCCGCTTCCCGCTGCTGGAAGTGGACGTGCTGCCTGTGCCGGTGCAGGGCGAAGGCGCGGCGGCGCAGATCACCGCCATGCTGCAGCGCGCGGCGGCGTCCGGGCGCTACGACGCGCTGCTGCTCACCCGCGGCGGCGGTTCGCTGGAGGACCTGTGGGCGTTCAACGACGAGGCGCTGGCGCGGGCGGTGGCCGCCTCGCCAGTGCCGGTGGTGGCCGCAATCGGCCACGAGACCGACTTCAGCCTGGCCGAGTGCGCCGCCGACCTGCGCGCGCCCACGCCCTCGGCCGCGGCCGAACTGCTGGTGCCCGACGGCGCCGAGTTGATGGCAACGCTGCGCGCGCAGCATCGGCGCCTGGCCACGCTGGGCGGGCACAGCCTGCGCCAGGCCGCGCAGCGTGCCGATCGCGCGGCGCTGCGACTGCACGCGCTGCGACCGCAGACGCGGCTGGATGCGCTGCGCCAGCGCAAGCAGCAGGCGCTGCGCCGGCTGCGGGCGGCTTTCACGATCCAGCAGGAGCGGCGCCAGGCCGCGCTGCGCCACGCGCAGGGCAGCCTGCGCGCGCACGCGCCGCGGCGCCGTCTCGATGCGCTGGGCGAGCGCATGCGGGACATCCACCCGCGGCTGCATGCCGCCCCGCCCCGGCACCTTGGCCACCAGTCGCTGCGGCTGGCCGGCCTGGCGCGCGCGCTTGAAGCCGTGAGCCCGCTCGCAACGGTGGCGCGCGGCTACGCGATCGTGCAGCGCGAAGATGGACAGGTGGTGCGCCACGTCGAGGACGTGCAGGAAGGCTCGCGCGTCACCGCGCGGCTGCGGGATGGAACCCTCCGGCTGAAGGTCGAAGGCCCGCAGGACGAACCTTGATCCGCTGGGTCTTCGCCCGAAGATAACGGGCCGGCTCCTAGGCTGGATGGCTATGCGAATCGCGGGCCTGACAGCACCATGACAAAAGCTTCCGACCTGTTCGTCGCCGCGCTGGAAAACGGCGGCGTGCAATACGTGTTCGGCATCCCCGGCGAGGAAAACCTCGACCTGGTCGAATCCCTGCGCAAATCGAAGATCGAGCTGGTACTCACCCGCCACGAGCAGGCCGCCGGTTTCATGGCCGCCACCGTCGGCCGCCTGACCGGCAAGGCCGGTGCGTGCCTGTCCACGCTGGGTCCCGGCGCCACCAACCTGGTGACCGCGGCCGCGTACGCGCAGCTGGGCGCGATGCCGATGCTCATGATCACCGGCCAGAAGCCGATCCGCACCAGCCGCCAGGGCCACTTCCAGATCGTGGACGTGGTGGCGATGATGCGTCCGCTGACCAAGTTCACCCGCCAGATCGTGTCCGCCGACATCATCCCGGCACGGGTGCGCGAAGCGGTCCGGCGCGCCGAGGAGGAAAGACCCGGTGCAACGCACCTGGAGCTGCCGCAGGACATCGCCGGTGATGACACGGAAGCAAAGCTGATCCCGGCCTCGCACTCACGCCGCCCGCTGGCCGAGCACAAGGCGATCGACCGCGCTGCTTCCGCCATTCGCGACGCCCGGCGCCCGCTGCTGATGGTCGGCGCCGGCGCCAACCGCAAGACTACCGCGCGCATGCTCGCCGCCTTCGTCGACAAGCTGCAGATCCCGTTCTTCAGCACCCAGATGGGCAAGGGCGTGATCGACGAGACCGGCCCGCTGTGGATGGGCACCGCCGCGCTGTCGGACCACGACTTCGTGCACCGCGCCATCGACCAGGCCGACTGCATCATCAACATCGGACACGACGTGATCGAAAAACCGCCGTTCTTCATGCGCGAAGGCAGGCGCACGGTGATCCACGTCAACTACTCCGGCGCGGTGGTGGACCCGGTGTACTTCCCGCAGGTGGAAGTGGTGGGCGACATCGCCAATGCGGTGTGGCAGCTCACCGAGGCGCTGGAGCCGCAGAAGCACTGGGATTTCGGCTGCTTTGATCGCGCCCGCGAGGCGCTTGCGGAACAGGTGCAGGATCGCGCCGACGATTCGCGCTTCCCGATGGTCAGCCAGCGCCTGGTGGCGGACATGGCTCAGGTGCTGGCGCCCGAAGACATCATTTCCCTGGACAACGGCCTCTACAAGCTGTGGTTCGCGCGCAACTATCGCTGCCGGCGTCCCAGCACTTTGCTGCTCGACAACGCGCTGGCGACCATGGGCGCCGGCCTGCCCGCGGCCATGGCCGCACGCATGGTGCACCAGGACCGCAAGGCGGTGGCGGTGTGCGGCGATGGCGGCTTCCTGATGAACTCCCAGGAGCTGGAGACCGCGGTGCGGCTGAAGCTGGACCTGGTGGTGATCGTGCTGCGCGACGACGCCTACGGCATGATCAAGTGGAAGCAGAGCCACGAGGACTACCCCACCTTCGGCATGGACTACGGCAACCCGGATTTCGTGAAGTACGCGGAAAGCTACGGCGCACGCGGGCAGCGGGTGGAATCGGCGGACGCGTTCGCCCCGATGCTGCGCGAAGCCCTGGAGCGCCCGGGCGTGGACCTGATCGAGCTGCCGATCGATTACTCCGACGACGACCGCATCCTCAACGAGGACATCCCCCGCATGAGCGCCGCAATCCAATGAGGAACAGCGACTGATGGCAAAGAAGAAGACCACCGCCAAGCGCGTGCGCGGCAGCCTTGCCGCCAGCTACCCCTACTACCTCGCCAACCAGCCGGTCGCGGCGAATACGGACCTTCAGGTACGCAACAAGTACACCGGGCGCATCGCCACCCGCACCGCGTTCGCCGACGGGGCGGCGGTCCGCAAGGCGATCACGGCTGCCAATCGCGCCCGCCCGGCGATGCAGGCGTTTACCCCGGATGCGCGACGCGAGGTGCTCGAGCACTGCGTGCGCCGCTTCCGCGAGCGCTACGAGGAGCTGGCGCTGGCGCTTTGCATCGAGGCGGGCAAGCCGATCGGCGACGCCCGCGGCGAGGTCGACCGGCTCATCGACACCTTCCGCATCGCCGCCGGCGAGGCCACGCGGATCGAAGGCGAGACGGTCGAGCTGCAGATTTCCGAGCGCAGCCGCGGCTACCGCGGCATGGTCAAGCGGGTGCCGATCGGCGTGTGCAGTTTCATCACGCCGTTCAATTTCCCGCTCAACCTGGTTGCGCACAAGGTCGCGCCGGCCATCGCGGCCGGCTGCCCGTTCGTGCTCAAGCCGGCCGCCAAGACCCCGGTCGGCGCGCTGATCATCGGCGAGGTACTGGCCGAGACCGACCTGCCCAAGGGCGCGTTCTCGATCCTGCCGTGCAGCAACGACGACGCCGCGGCGCTGGTGGAGGACGAACGCATCGGCCTGCTCAGCTTCACCGGTGGACTGATCGGCTGGGACCTGAAGGCGAAGGCCGGGCGCAAGAAGGTGACGCTGGAACTGGGCGGCAATGCCGCCTGCATCGTCGACGCCGATCCGGGCGCCAGCATCGACCACGTCGTCGACCGGCTGGCGTTCGGCGCCTATTACCAGTCCGGCCAGAGCTGCATCGGCGTGCAGCACATCCTGGTCCACGCCGACCTCTACGACGACCTGCGGCGCAGGCTCAAGAAGAAGGTGGCCAGCCTGCGCATGGGCGATCCGCGCGAGGAAAAGACCTTCATCGGCCCGGTGATCGACGAAAAGGCCGCCGAACGGATCGAATCCTGGGTCGACGGGGCCATCAAGGGCGGTGCGAAGCGCATTGCCGGCGGCCCGCGCGAAGGCAACATGATCCCGGCCACGCTGATGGAAAAGGTGCCGCACGACAGCGACCTGTACCGCCAGGAAGTGTTCGGCCCGGTTGCCTGCCTGCAGCCGTTCGACGATTTCGACGAGGCTCTGGCCACCGTCAACGCCGGTGCCTTCGGCCTGCAGACGGGCGTGTTCACCGCCAGCCTGGCGCACACCATGCGCGCCTGGGACGAGCTGGAGGTGGGCGGTGTGATCGTCGGCGACATCCCCAGCTTCCGCGTGGACAACATGCCCTACGGCGGGGTCAAGGGTTCCGGCCTGGGCCGCGAAGGCGTGCGCTACGCGATCGAGGACATGACCGAACCACGCCTGCTGGTGATCCGAGGCTGAGCTCCGGAGGGCGGATTTCCGCGATCCGCCCCATCCTGCAACCCTGTTCCACCTCCCCGTGCGTTGGCAGCCTTGACCATCACACGGAGAGTGTCATGCAACGCCCCACCCTGACCGCCCTGCTGCTCGGCAGCCTCGCCTTGTCCGCCTGCCAGACCGCGTCGGACACCCGCTCCGCCACGGAATCCGGCAGCGCCCCGGCGGCCGTTGAGTCTTACGCCTCCCAGCACACGCCGGCGCCGCCGCCTGCGCCTGCCTCGCAGCGTGCGGATTTCATGACGGCCCGGGCGGTCATGCCCTCCCCCGAGCCCTGGGGTTTCGCCCCGCCGCCCATGGCCAACACCGAGCGCTACGACGAGCGCAGCGACAACCCGGTGCAGCGCACCAGCGAGCAGCCGGTATCCACATTTTCCATCGATGTTGATACCGGCAGCTACAGCAACGTGCGCCGGATGCTGCGCAACGGTATCCGCCCGCCGGCCGATGCGGTGCGCGCCGAGGAGTTCATCAACTACTTCTCCTATGGCCATGCCGCACCCGAATCGGCGGATGCGCCGTTCAAGGTCAGCACCGAGCTGGCACCGGCGCCGTGGAATCCCCGCCGCCACCTGCTGATGATCGGCATCAAGGGCTATGACGTGCCCAGGCTGGAGCTGCCGCCGGCCAACCTGGTGTTCCTGATCGACACCAGCGGGTCGATGAACAGCCACGACAAGCTGCCGCTGCTCAAGCAGGCCTTTGCCGAGCTGGTGGGCCAGATGCGGGCCCAGGACCGGGTATCGATCGTCGCCTATGCCGGCAGCGCCGGGGTGGTGCTGCCGCCCACGCCCGGTGACCGCCATGACGAGATCAATGCCGCCATCGCCCGCCTGCAGGCCGGCGGCAGCACCAACGGCGGCGACGGCATGCGGGTGGCCTATTCCCTGGCCCGCCAGTCGTTCGTGGAGGACGGGGTGAACCGCGTGATCCTGGCCAGCGACGGCGATTTCAACGTCGGCAACGTGGACGGCGGCACGCTGGAAACCCTGGTTGGCGACCGTCGCCGTGACGGCATTGCCCTCACGGTGCTCGGCTTTGGCCAGGGCAATTACAACGACGCCCTCGCCCAGCGCCTGGCCCAGGCCGGCGACGGCAAGCTGGCCTATATCGACACCCTGCGCGAAGCGCGCAAGGTGCTGGTGGAGGAGATGTCGGCCACGCTGCTGACCATTGCCAACGACGTCAAGATCCAGCTTGAGTTCAACCCGCCCCAGGTCGCCGAATACCGTTTGATCGGCTACGAGAACCGCCTGCTGCAGCGCGAGGATTTCGACAACGACCGCGTGGACGCCGGCGACATTGGTGCAGGCCACGAGGTCACCGCCCTGTACGAGGTGGCGCTGGTGGGCTCGGGCGGCGAACGCCTGCCTGCCCTGCGCTACGGCACCGCTCCCGCCGCCACGGACGGCCACGGTGGCGAGCTGGCCCACCTGCGGCTGCGTTACAAGCTGCCCGGCCAGGAGGCCAGCCGGCTGATCGAAACCCCCGTGACCCGCGACAGCATGCGCAGCCGCCCGGGCCCGCAGCTGCGCTTCGCCGCCTCGGTGGCCGCCTTTGCCGATGCACTGCGCGGCGGCGCGCAGATCGATGGCTGGGACTGGGAAGAGATCGAAGCCGGCGCGCGCGCATCCGTGGGCGAGGATCCCTGGCAGCTGCGGGGCGAGCTGGTGGAACTGATCGGCACCGCCCGGCGGCAGGTGCAGGCCGCGGAATCGGCCGGCGGCCCCGCCCGTTGAGCGGAGTGACCGGCCGTGGGTTCAGCTGCCAATCGCGTCGAACGGCTGGGGGCTTCCGTACAGAAAGCCCTGGCCGTACTGGCAGCCCAGGTGCCGCAGCACATCCCGCTGACGCGCCGTCTCCACGCCCTCGCCGATGGTTTCAATGCCAATGGTTCCGGCCAGCGCCAGGATGGCCCGCACCAGGGCCAGGCTCTCCGCGCGCGCATCGCCATCCAGTCCGGCGACGAAGCTCTGGTCGATCTTCAGCGACTGGATCGGGAACCGGTGCAGGTAGGACAGCGCCGAGAACCCGGTGCCGAAGTCGTCCAGCAGCGCCACCACCCCGCGCCCGCGCAGGATGTTGAGCATGCGCAGGGCGCGCGGCGCGTCGTCGAGCAACGCCACCTCGGTAATCTCGATGCGCAGCCGCGCCGGGTCCACGCCCTCCTTGTCCAGCAGCGACAGCAGCCGGTCGGCGAAGTCGTCGGAGTGGAAATGGCGCGGCGACACGTTGATCGAGATGTAGCCGTCCCCGCGCACGCGCAGCCGCCGGGCCACGTGCTGGTACAGCAGCCAGTCCACCTGCTCGATCAACCCGGTGTCCTCGCCCACGCCGATGAAATCGGCCGGCATCAGCACGCCGCGGATCTCGTGGTTCCAGCGCAGCAGCGCCTCGTGCCCCACCACCTCGCCATCGGCCAAGCGCACGATCGGCTGGAAGTACGGTTCGAAGGCGTTCTTGTTGATCGCGCGTCGCAGGTCCGCCTCCAGGTCCAGCAGGCGCGTGGCCTCCGCGCGCATGGCCTCGTCGAACACCGCGCTGCGGGCCCGGCCGCGCTCCTTGGCCCGGTACATCGCCGCGTCCGCGTCGCGGATCATCTCCTCGCCATAGCGGTAGCGCGGTTGCCACACGGAGATGCCGATGCTGGCCGAGGGAAACAGCTCGCGCCCGGCAATCCACACCGGCCGCGACAGCTCGCGCAACAGGCGCGCGGCCACCGATTCGGCCGCCTCCACCGTGGCCACGTTCTCCAGCAGCACCGCGAACTCGTCGCCGCCCAGGCGCGCGACCGTGTCGTTGGCATTGAGCGCGCGCCGCACCCGCCGCCCGGCCTCGATCAGCATGTCGTCGCCGGCGGCGTGGCCGACGCTGTCGTTGACCAGCTTGAAGCGGTCCAGGTCCATGAACAGCACGGTGAAGGGAATCGACCCCGGCTCATGCATGTGGGTGATCGCTGCGTCCAGCTTCTCCAGCAGGTGGGCGCGGTTGGGCAACCCGGTGAGGTCGTCGTGGCGCGCCTGGTCGAGCAGGCGCTGCTCGGCGCGCATGCGCTCGCCGATCTGCGCGCGCAGTTCGCGGTTGGCTTCCTTCAGCTCGCGGGTGCGGGTCTCCACCCGGAACTCGAGCTGCGCGTGCGCCGCCCGCAGCGAATCCTGCGCCCGCTTGCGCGACAGCGCGATGCCGATGTGCTGGGCAACGAAGGTCAGCAGCTCCTGGTCGCGCTTCTCGAAGCGGATGTGCGGAGAGTGGCTCTGCACCGCGATCACTCCCACCACCGAGCGGTCCAGCTCCAGCGGCACCCCCAGCCAGCTGTGCGCCAGCGCGCCGTGGCTGACCAGGTCGCCACCGGCCTCGAGCCTGGCGATGGCCTCGCGGTCGGCCAGCAGGGCGTTGCCGCTGGCAATCACGAACTCGGTCAGGCCCTTGGTCAGCCCCCTCGGCGCACGGACCGGGTCGCGCTCGTCCACCGAGTACGGAAACTCGATGCGGTCTTCCGTCATCGACAGCATCGCGACGTAGAAGTTCTTCGCGTACAGCAAGCCGTCGACCAGCTCGTGCACGTCGGCATAGAAGCGCTCCAGGCTCGCCGCGGTGACCGAGAGCTCGCTGATCCGGAACAGCACCCGCTGCAGTCGTTCCGAACGCTGGCGTTCGATGATCTCCGCCTGCAGCACGGCGTTGGCCTGCTGCAGCTCCAGGGTGCGCTCGTCGACCCGCCGCTCCAGCTCGCCGCGGGCCTGGCGGCGGTCCACGGCGATCAGGATGTGCTGGGCCACGTACTCCAGCAGCACGCGGTCCTCGGCGGTGTAGCTGTCGGCACGCTTGTAGTTCTGCACCACCACCGCGCCGCTGACCACGCCGTCGCGGCGCATCGGGGCGCCCATCCAGGCGGCGCTGTCCGGCCCCTGGCGGGTGTCGCGCGGCACGTCCAGCTCCTCGCGCACCAGGTTCGATGCGCCCATCCTGGTGCGTCCGTCGCGCAGCAGCGCGGCGGTGAGGCTGGTTTCCAGGGCGTCGAGCGGGATCTCCCTGTCGGGATCGGCCTGCCAGGGGTCGAGCTGGTCGACGAAGTACAAGAAACGCACCGTCTGCCTGGCCTCGTCATAGCGCACGATGAAGAAATTGTCCGCCGACATCAGCGCAGCGACCACGGTATGGATGCGCGCCAGCATCTCGCCCATCTCAAGCTGCGAGCCCGACAGGTCGGCGATCTCGTACTGGGCCTGCAGCAGGCGCTCGGACTTGCGCAACGCGCGGACCTGGCCGGTGGCGTTCTCGGCGCGGACGATGTTCTGGATCGCCAGCGGCGCGAACCGGTGCCAGCGGGCCGCGGCCTGCGGCTCCAGCGGCACGGCGGGATCCGGTACCACGGCGATCCGGATGCCCGCCCCGGCCCAGAAGACGTCCAGCGGCCCGGCTTCAGCATCGCCCGCATCACCGGCCACGCGCCAGCTGGCACGCGTGAGCAGCGGCAGCGGTCCCAGCCCGCTGGTCGCCTCGGCCGCACCGCCATCGCCACCGCTCCAGGCCACCGCCAGGCGGGTGTCGGCCGGCAGCAACGCCGTGAGCACCTCGACCAGCGTGCCGGCAGCATCCGCGCCCACCGACGGCCCGCCCATCATTCGACCCACTCCATCCACTACGGCACCGAAAATCCCCATCCCCGTCCCGAGGTCAACGGCAAAAGCCGGACAAAACGGCAACCCCGGTACGCCTGCCCACCCGTTGTCGTGGCCATGCAACCCATGTTTTCCGTTCCGGGGATGCGGCTTTCCGCCCTGCATCCCGCCGCCGCCAGCTTCACCTTCCTGCCGGCAGCGCTTAATCTGCCACCGGTGAAGGATTCGGCCGCCCCCGCCCAGATCGGATCCGCGCCCAGCGATGAGGCGCTGATGCGCGCGTATGCCTCCGGCGACGCCGATGCATTCGAACAGCTCTACGCGCGCCACCGCGAGCGCCTGCACCGGTTCCTGACCGGCCAGCTGCGCGACTCCGCGCTGGCCGATGAGCTCTTCCAGGACGTGTGGCAGCGGGTGATCGCCGCGCGTGAAGGCTGGCGCCCGGACGCCGCCTTCGCCACCTGGCTGTACCGGATCGCGCGCAACCGCCTGGCAGACCACTGGCGGGCGCGCCGGCACCGCCCGCCGGCGCCCGCCGACGCCGACGAGCGCGTGGCCGGCGTCAGCGACGACGACACGCCCGAACTCAACCTGTCCGAATTCGAACAGCGCCGCAGCCTGGCGCTTGCGCTGGAGGAGCTACCGGACGAGCAGCGCGAGGTGCTCCTGCTGCGCCTGCAGCAGGAGCTGACCCTGGAGCAGATTGGCGAGATCACCGGCGTCGGCCGGGAGACGGTGAAGTCCAGGCTGCGCTATGCAATGGACAAGTTGCGCGCGAGACTTGCCCCATGAGCCGCGACCACGACCCGCTGACCCCGGAAGAGCGCGCGCTGGCCGACGCAATGGCCCGCGCCGCCGGGCCGCGCCGCGGGCCGTCGCCGCAGGTGGACGCCGCGATCCTGTCCAGCGCCCGCGCGGCACTGGCCAGGGAAGCCGCATCACCCGTCCGCCGCCGACGCCGCCGCTGGCCGGCGGCGCTGGGCGTGGCCGCCTCGCTGGTGTTCGCGGTGGGCATTGCCTGGCAGCTCCGCCCGGTTCCCGACCAGGAGCTCCCGGCCGTTACCGAGGGCCCGCCGCCGGCCGCGCCCGTCGCCGCCGACCGGGCGGCGCCTGCCGAGGCCCAGCGCTACCAGTCGCCAGCGGACGTTCCTGCGCCGGAAACCGCCCCGCCACCCGGGCCGCCCATACCGGCGCCGGAGCCCGCGCAAGCCAAGCCCACCGCCAGCCCTACGCGCCAGGCCTCTCCGCAGCCGCGCGAACTGGCGCGTCCGCAGCCCGAAGCTGCGCGCGAAGCCATGGCCGCGCCGCCCCCGCCCGCGCCGCCGGCCCCCCCGGCGCCGGCCGCGGCTGCGGCCGCGGAAACGCAGGCAAGCACGGCCGAGTCCGCTGCCGAAACCGCCATCGGACGCAGCCGGGTCACCCAGAAGACGGCCACGCGGCCCGTCCGCACCCTGGGCATGCCCACCACCGTGGCCACGCCCGTCCTGGACGCCGCATCCGACGAGGAGGCTACCGACGACGACGGCGGGATCGTGTTCGATCGCCACGCGCTGCACGACGTGCCGCCGGCAACCGTCGATTCTCCCGGGATCCACCGCGCCTGGCTGGATCGGATCCGCGAGCTGCGCGAAGCCGGCGAGCTGGAGGCCGCGCGCGAGAGCCTGCGCGAATACCGGCGGCGCTACCCCGACCAGCCGCTGCCGGACGACCTGGACGGGCTGCTCGACGAATGACCCTGGATACGCTGGCCGCACCCGCCTCGCACGAGATCGAGGTCAAGCACAGCCGTTTCCTCGCCCTTGCCGAGGCGGTCGACGATGCCGCGGCCGCCGCGGCCTGGCTGCAGTCGGTGCGGGTCCCGGATGCCACCCACAACTGCTGGGCCTGGCGGGTCGGCGATGACTACCGCTCCAGCGACGACGGCGAGCCGGCCGGCACCGCCGGCCGCCCGATCCTGGCAGCGATCGACGGCCAGGGCTTCGACCGCGTGGCCGTGGTGGTGGTCCGCTGGTACGGCGGCATCAAGCTGGGCGCCGGCGGCCTGGTCCGTGCCTACGGCGGCGCCGCCGCAGAATGCCTGCGCCTGGCCGGGCGCAGCCCGCTGGTGGAATACGCCGAAATCACACTGCACGCACCGTTCGACGACCTGGGCGCGGTCCACGCGGCGATGACCGCCTTCGAGGCGGAGAAGATCGCCGAATCGTTCGACGCCGCCGGCGCCCGCTTCACACTGCGCCTGCCCGCCGCGCAGGTCGAACCGCTGCGGATCCACCTGCGCGACGCCAGCCGCGACCGGATCCGGTTCGAAGACGCCTGAAGCCCGGTTTTCCTACAATGGGCGGCTGGCGCCGCGCACGGCGTCCCCGCCGCATCCGAGAGCACATGAGCGACTCCCCCGACAACGTCGACGCGCCCGCCGCGGCCGACCCGACGCCGCCCGCGAAGGCGAGGATCGGCGTGCTGCGCACGCTGCTGCCCTTCCTGGGCCGCCAGCGTGGCCTGCTGGTCGCCTGGCTGCTGGCGCTGGCGGCTTCCTCCACCGCCACGCTGAGCCTGCCGGTGGCGGTTCGGCTGATGATCGACCGCGGCTTCAGCGACGCGGCCAACATCAACGCCGCGTTCGCGGTGCTGTTCGCCGTCGCGCTGGCACTGGCGCTGGCTACGGCGCTGCGCTTCTTCTTCGTCTCGCTGCTGGGCGAGCGGGTGATCGCCGACCTGCGCACGCGCCTGTACGCACACCTGGTGGGCCTGGACCAGGATTTCTTCGAGCGCAGCCGCAGCGGCGAGCTGGTTTCGCGCCTGTCGGCGGACACCGAGCTGCTGCGCGGCGTGGTCAGCTCCGGCATGTCGGTGGCGCTGCGCAGCGTGGTGATGGTGGTCGGCAGCCTGGCGATGATGGTGGTGACCAGTCCGCGGCTGGCGGCGTGGACGCTGATCGGCATTCCCCTTTTCGTGCTGCCGATCGTGCTTGGCGGCCGCCGGCTGCAGAAGATCTCACGCGCAAGCCAGGACCGCATCGCCGATGCCAACACCCTGGCCGCCGAGACCCTGGGTGCGATCCGCACCGTGCAGGCGCACGCGCGCGAGGTCTGGGAACGGGGGCGCTTCTCCGAGGCGGTGGCGGTCTCCGTTGCCACCGCGCGCCGGCGCATCGGCACCCAGGCGGTGGTCACCGCGGTGGCGATCACCCTGATCTTCGGCGCAATCACCATCGTGCTCTGGTCGGGGGCGCAGGATGTGGTGTCCGGCCGCCTGAGCCCGGGCACGCTGGGCCAGTTCGTGCTCTACGCGCTGCTGGGCGGCGGATCGGTGGGCGCGCTGGCGGAGGTGTGGAACGAACTGCAGCGCGCCGCCGGTGGCATGGGCCGGATCAACGAGCTGCTGGTGGAGTCGCCGACGCTGCAGGCGCCCGAGCGCCCGCGCTCGCTGGCGCAGCCGGTGCGCGGGGAGATCCGCATGGACGCGGTGGGTTTCCACTATCCGTCGCGGCCGGACACACCCGCGCTGGAAGACTTTTCCCTGCACGTGCAGCCGGGCGAAACTGTGGCCCTGGTCGGGCCCTCGGGCGCCGGCAAGAGCACCGTGCTCGGGCTGCTGCTGCGCTTCCACGACCCGCAGGCCGGGGCCGTGCTGGTGGACGGCATCGACGTGCGCGAGCAGGACCCGGCCGAACTGCGCGGGCACGTCGCGCTGGTGCCGCAGCAGCCGACCATCTTCGCCGCCAGCGCCCGCGACAACATCCGCTACGGGCGGCTGGAAGCCAGCGACGCCGAGGTCGAGGATGCCGCGCGCTCGGCCGAGGCGCACGACTTCATCACCGCCCTGCCCGCCGGCTACAACGAGCAGCTCGGCGAGCGCGGCGCGCGCCTGTCAGGCGGCCAGCAGCAGCGGGTCGTGATCGCCCGCGCCCTGCTGCGCGACGCGCCGATCCTGCTGCTGGACGAAGCGACCTCGGCGCTGGACGCGCAGAGCGAGCGCGCCGTACAGCACGCGCTGGAAAACCTGATGCGCGGGCGCACCACCCTGGTCATCGCCCACCGCCTGGCCACGGTGCTGCAGGCGGACCGGATCGTGGTCATGGACCAGGGCCGGATCGTCGCCGAAGGCACCCACGAGGAGCTGCTGGCGCAGGGCGGCCTGTACGCCGAGCTGGCGCGACTGCAGTTCCTGCACTGATCCCGCCACCACGCGCAGGCGCATCCCAAGGGGGACAACCAGCCGGGCAGAAAGCGGCAGCCCGACCGGTGTGGCAGTCAGGCGGGCTCGACGACCAGGGGAATCTTCCCGATGCGGGACTGCCATTCGCGCGGGCCGGTCTCGTGCACCGACTCGCCGCTGGAATCGACCGCCACGGTCACCGGCATGTCCTGCACGGTGAACTCGTAGATCGCCTCCATGCCCAGGTCCTCGAAGGCGACCACCTTCGCCGCCTTGATCGCCTTGGACACCAGGTAGGCCGAGCCGCCCACCGCCATCAGGTACGCGGACTTGTGCCTGCGGATCGCCTCGATCGCCGCCGGCCCGCGTTCGGCCTTGCCGACCATCCCCAGCAGGCCGGTCTGCGACAGGATCTGGTCGGTGAACTTGTCCATGCGCGTGGCCGTGGTCGGGCCCGCGGGGCCCACCACTTCTCCGGCCACCGGGTCCACCGGCCCGACGTAGTAGATGAAGCGTCCGGCCAGGTCCACGGGGAGCTTTTCGCCGCGGTCGAGCATCCCGACCATGCGCTTGTGCGCCGCGTCGCGGCCGGTCAGCAGCCTGCCGTTGAGCAGCAAAGCCTCGCCCGGCTTCCACGAAGCGACCTCCTCGCGGGTCACCGTGTCCAGGTCCACGCGCCGGCCTTTGGAAGCGTCGCGGGTGATCTGCGGCCAGTCCTCCAGCGACGGCGGGTCCAGCATCACCGCGCCGCTGCCGTCCAGGGTGAAGTGGGCGTGGCGGGTGGCGGCGCAGTTGGGGATCATCGCCACCGGCAGGTTGGCGGCGTGGGTCGGGTAGTCGCGGATCTTGATGTCGAGCACCGTGGTCAGGCCGCCGAGCCCCTGTGCACCGATGCCCAGCGCGTTGACCTTTTCGAAGATCTCCAGGCGCATTTCCTCCAGCCGGTTCGACGGGCCGCGGGCCTTGAGGTCGACGATGTCGATCGGCTCCATCAGCGACTCCTTGGCGAGCAGCATCGCCTTTTCGGCGGTGCCGCCGATGCCGATCCCGAGCATGCCCGGCGGGCACCAGCCGGCACCCATCGTGGGAACCATCTCCAGCACCCAGTCGACCACCGAATCGGACGGGTTGAGCATGGCGAACTTCGCCTTCGCCTCCGAACCGCCGCCCTTGGCGGCCACGATCACGTCGACCTTGTCGCCGGGGACGACCTTGAAATTGACGATCGCCGGGGTGTTGTCGCCGGTATTGCGGCGCGCACCGGCCGGATCGGCCAGCACCGAGGCGCGCAGCTTGTTCTCGGGCAGGTTGTAGGCCCGGCGCACGCCCTCGTTGGCCATGTCCTCCACGCCCATGGTGGCGTCGGGCCAGGTCACGTCCATGCCGATCTCAAGGAACACGGTGACGATGCCGGTGTCCTGGCAGATCGGGCGGTGGCCCTCGGCGCACATGCGCGAGTTGATCAGGATCTGCGCCATCGCATCCTTGGCCGCCGGCGACTCCTCGCGCTCGTACGCCGCCGCCAGGTTCCGGATGTAGTCCACCGGGTGGTAATAGCTGATGTACTGCAGGGCGTCGGCGACGGACTGGATGAAGTCTTCCTGGCGGATCTCGGTCACGGCTGGCTCATGGCTGGCGGAATCAACCGTCTATTTTAGTGCCTTCACGCGATGGTCGTTGGGCTATTCCAGGCGGTTTGGTATCGTTCATGTTCACTGCCGGCCTGGCTGAGCCGATGCCGGACCGGCCGCCCCCTCGGAGTAGCGATGCACGACACCCTGCTGTTGTTCGGCGCCACCGGCGACCTTGCAAGACGCTACCTCTTTCCCTCACTCCGCCACCTGCTGCGCGACCGGCTGCTGCCGCCCTCGTTCCGGGTGGTGGCGGTCGGGCGCAGCGACCACGGCGACGAGGGCTTCCGCGACTGGCTGCGCGGCAAGCTCGAAGACGACGACAACGGCGATGCGCTGGACGACCTGCTCGGCCGCACCCGCTACCACGCCATCGACCTCAACGACCAGCAGGCCATCGTCGACGCGCTGTCGCAGTACGCCGACCGGCCGGCGGTGAGCTACCTGTCCACGCCGCCGAACCTGTTCGTGCCGGCCTGCCGCGGGCTCAAGGCCGCCGGACTGCTGGAGGTGCCCTCGCGGCTGGTGCTGGAGAAGCCGATCGGCCACGACCTGGACTCGGCGCGCGGGATCAACGCCGTGCTCGGCGAGGCGATGGACGAGTCGCGGATTTTCCGCATCGACCACTACCTGGGCAAGGCGCCGGTGCAGAACCTGATGGCGCTGCGCCTGGGCAACACCCTGCTCGAGGCGGTCTGGAACCACCAGTGGATCGAATCGGTCGACATCATCGTCGCCGAGACCGCGGGCGTGGATGGGCGCGAGGGCTACTACGCCGACTACGGCGCCCTACGCGACATGGTCCAGAACCACATGCTGCAGCTGCTGGCCCTGATCGCGATGGAGCCGCCGGCCTCGCTCGACGCCGACAGCGTGCGCGACGAGAAGCGCAAGGTGCTGCGCGCGCTGCGGCCGATGAGCGCCGAAAGCGCCGGCCTGGACAGCGTGCGCGGGCGCTATGGCGACGGCGTGGTCGAGGGCCGCGCGGTCAACGGTTTCAGGCATGAGCGCGACGTGGAGACCTTTGTCGCCGTACGCGCCTGGATCGACAACTGGCGCTGGTCCGGGGTGCCCTTCCGGCTGGTGACCGGCAAGCGCATGCCCGCGCGGATGACCGAGGTGGTGGTCTCGTTCCGGCCGGTCTCGCACTGGCTGTTCGAACGCCCCAGGGCCGGGCGCGCAAGCCCCAACCGGCTGCGGGTGCGGCTGCAGCCGGAGGAAACCATCGAGCTGGGCCTGATGGGCAGCCTGGCCGCGCCTGAGTGGGGCGCCACCGAACTGCAGCCGATGATGCTGGACCTGTCGATGTCGCCCACGCCCAAGCGCCGGATCGCCTACGAGCGGCTGATGATCGACGCGCTCAAGGGTGACCAGACCCTGTTCGTGCGCGACGACGAGGTGGAGGCGGCCTGGGGCTGGATCGACAGCATCAGCGAGTCGTGGGCACAGGCCGGCGTCGCCACCCGTGAATACCCCGCCGGCTCCTGGGGACCGGAGGAGGCCGCCGCGTTCCTGCCGTCCACCGTGCCCAACCGCGGGAAGCAATCGTAATGACCGCGCCCGGCGACCACGCCCTGCTTGCCGACGTCGGTGGCACCAACGCCCGCTTCGCCCTGGCCGATGCCGGCGCGGAGGTGCCGCTGCTCGCCGACAGCGTGCGCAAATACCCGGTCACCCGCTTTCCTTCCCTTGCCGATGCCGCCCGCCAGTACCTGCAGGACACCGGCGCCGAAGTCTCCGAGGGCGTGTTCGCCGTGGCCGCGCGGGTGGATGTCGACCAGGCGCGCATGACCAACCACCCGTGGGTGATCTCGCGCAGCCGCCTGTGCGAACAGATCGGCCTGCGGCACCTGGTCCTGGTCAACGACTTCACCGCGCAGTCGATGGCGATCCCGCTGCTGCGCGACGGCGACTACGCCGTCATCGGCGGCGCACCCTGGCAGCCGCCGACCGACGATCCGGACCGCGTCCACGCGGTGATCGGCCCGGGCACCGGCCTGGGCGTGGGCGGACTGGTGGTGCGTGGCGGCCTGCATCATCCGCTGGACAGCGAAGGCGGCCACGTCAGCTTCCCTCCCGGCACGCCGGAGGAGTTGGCGATCCTGGACCGCCTGTCCACCCACTTCGGCCGGGTCTCCAACGAACGCCTGGTGTGCGGGCCCGGGCTGGTCAACATCCACCGCGCGTTGAGCGAAATCGCCAACGAGGATCCGGGCCCGGCCACGCCCAGCGACATCGCCGAGCGCGCCAGGGCCGGCGACCCGCGCTGCATGCGCGCCGTGGACGTGTTCTGCGCCGTGTTCGGCGCCGTCGCCGGCGACCTGGTGCTGACGCTGGGCGCCTGGGCGGGCGTGTTCCTGACCGGTGGCATGGTGCCCAGGATGCTCGACGAGCTGCAGCACTCCGGGTTCCGCCAGCGTTTCGAGCACAAGGGCCGGTTTTCACCCACCATGGCCCGGGTACCATCGGTGGCGGTGCTGCACGAGCACCCCGGCCTGCTCGGGGCGGCGGCGATCGCACGGCGGAAACTGCAGCGGAGGGAGCCCGGATGAACCGGCAGCAGACAACCCGGTCGCGGAGCGGCGAAGCGGTGCCGATGCAGCTGCACGCTTACGACTCGGTCACCCAGTGGGCCTGGGGCGTGGCGGTATCGATGTCGGCCGCGCTCGGCCGCAGCCTGGATGACAAGCCGCGCGCGCGCCTGCTGCTGTCCGGCGGCAGCACCCCCGCACCGGTTTATTCCGCACTGGCCAAGGCGCCGCTGGACTGGCAGCGCATCGACGTGGCGCTGGTGGACGAGCGCTGGCTGCAACCGGACGACCCGGACAGCAACGCCCACTTGGTGCGCGAAACGCTGCTGCGCCACAGGGCGGCCGAAGCGCGCCTGGAGACCCTGACCCAGCCAGGCCGCAGCATCGCCGAGGCCGTGGCGGTGGCCAACATGCACGCCAGCAACCCGGCCGACGTGGTGGTGCTGGGCATGGGCGAGGATGGACACACCGCGTCGCTGTTCCCGAACATGATCGAACTTGGGCACGCGCTGTCGACGACCGCACCGTACGTGGCCGTTGACGCCACCGGCTGCCCGGGCGCTGGCGCCTGGCTGCGCCGTATCAGCCTGACCCCTGCCGGCCTGCAGCCGGCGCACACCCGGATCCTGCTGATCCGCGGCGCGAAGAAGCGCGAACTGCTCGACCGCGTGGTCGCGGGCGACGACCCGACCGAGTATCCGGCACGCATCGCCCTGCTCACTCCCGGCGCGCAGCTGCAGGTGCACTGGTGCCCGTGAGCCCCCTCTCCCGCTGACCAGGAAGCAACGATGAGCCTGCACCCCGGCTTCCACGACGTCACCGAGCGCATCCGCGAACGCAGCCGCGGCCCGCGCCGGGCCTACCTGGACGCGATCGCCGCAGCGCGCGACGCCGGTCCGCTGCGCGGCCACCTGAGCTGCGCCAACCTCGCCCACGGCTTCGCCGCCTGCGGCAGCACCGACAAATCGCGCCTGCGCGGCGGCAACACCCCGAACCTGGGCATCGTCACCGCCTACAACGACATGCTCTCCGCGCACCAGCCGTACGAGACCTATCCCGAAGCGATCCGCAGGGCCGCGCGCGAACTGGGCGCCACCGCGCAGGTCGCCGGCGGCGTACCGGCGATGTGCGACGGCGTCACCCAGGGCCGTGGCGGCATGGAGCTGTCGCTGTTCTCACGCGACGTGATCGCCCAGGCCACGGCAATCGCGCTTTCGCACGACATGTTCGACAGCGCCGTGTACCTGGGCATCTGCGACAAGATCGTGCCCGGACTGCTGATCGGCGCGCTGGCCTTTGGCCACCTGCCGGCGGTGTTCGTGCCCGGCGGGCCGATGACGTCCGGCATCCCCAACCGCGAGAAGGCGGAGATCCGCGAGCGCTACGCCGCCGGCGAGGCCACCCGCGAGGAGCTGCTGGAGGCCGAGTCCAACTCCTATCACTCGCCGGGCACCTGTACGTTCTACGGCACCGCAAACTCCAACCAGGTCATGCTGGAGGCGATGGGCGTGCAGCTTCCGGGCGCGTCCTTCATCAATCCGGATACGCCGCTGCGCGAGGCGCTGACCCGCGCCGCGGTCGAGCGCGCCCTGCGCATCACCGCGCTGGGTGCCGATTACCGCCCGCTGGGCGAGCTCATCGACGAGCGCGCGATCGTCAACGCCGTTGCCGTGCTGATGGCCACCGGCGGGTCGACCAACCACACCATCCACTGGATCGCGGTGGCGCGCGCGGCCGGCATCGTGCTGACCTGGGACGACATGGATGCGCTGTCATCGATCGTGCCGCTGCTCTCGCGCGTGTATCCCAACGGCGAGGCCGACGTGAACCGCTTCCACGCCGCCGGCGGCAACGCTTTCGTGTTCCGTGAACTGATGGACGCCGGGCTGATGCATCCGGACCTGGCCACGGTGATGCCCGGCGGCATGCGCGCCTGGTGCGACGAGCCGCACCTGGACGATGGCGGCCTCGCCTGGGCACCGGCGGTGGCGGAGAGCGGGGACGCGTCGGTGCTGCGCCCGGCGTCGGCGCCGTTCGAAGCCCAGGGCGGTCTGCGCCTGCTGCGCGGCAACCTGGGCCGCAGCCTGATCAAGCTGTCGGCGGTCAAGCCGGAGCACCGCAGCATCGAGGCGCCGGCGGTGGTGGTCGACGCGCCGCAGGCGCTCAACCAGCTGCACAAGGCCCGTGCCCTGCCCCACGACTTCGTCGCCGTGGTCCGCTTCCAGGGACCGCGCTCGAACGGCATGCCGGAACTGCACTCGCTGGCGCCGCTGCTGGGCATGCTGCAGAATCAGGGCCGACGGGTGGCGCTGGTCACCGACGGCCGCCTGTCCGGCGCCTCGGGCAAGTTCCCTGCCGCCATCCACGTCACCCCGGAGGCGGCCAGCGGCGGCGCGCTGGCCAGGCTGCGCGACGGCGACATGATCCGCCTGGACGGCGAAGCCGGCGTGCTCCAGGCGCTGGTCGACGCCGACGAGTGGAGCGCGCGCGCGCCTGCGTCGAACACCGCCCCGCCCGGCTGGGACCTGGGGCGCAGCCTGTTCGCGGTCAACCGCGCCTCGGTGGGCGCTGCCGATCGCGGCGCGGTGTCGATCTCCTGCGGCCCGCCGCGGGAAGGCGGCGGCGCCTGGGACTACGACGCCGAGTACGACCTGGGCGGTGACACCACCGCGGCCCTGGCGCCGCACGACTCGAAGGACGCCTGATGGACATCGAACACCACCAGGCCGAGGCCGGGCGGATCCTGCGCGCGGCCGGCATCCTGCCGGTAATCACCGTCGACAGCGTCGACCAGGGCCGGCGCATCGCCGACGCGCTGCTGGAAGGTGGCCTGCGCACGCTGGAGCTCACCCTGCGCACGCCTGCCGCGCTGGACACACTGGAAACGCTGAAGAAGGACCTGCCCGACATCGTGATCGGGGCCGGCACGGTGCTCGACGAGACGCAGGCATGTCAGTCAATCGACGCCGGCGCGGATTTCCTCGTCACCCCCGGCACCCCGCCCTTGCTGGCGGATGCCCTGGCCACCGCGCCGCTTCCGGTGGTGCCCGGCGCCGCCACCCCGACCGAGCTGCTGGCGCTGATGGCCCGCGGCTTCCGCATCTGCAAGCTGTTCCCGGCCAGCGCGGTGGGCGGGATCGCCATGGTCAAGGCACTCGCCGGCCCGCTGGCGGGACTGGAACTGTGTCCCACCGGCGGCATCGGCGAACACAACGCCGCCGATTATCTTTCGCAGCCGAACGTGGCCTGCATCGGCGGCTCGTGGATGGTGTCGAAGGACTGGATCGAAGCCGGCGACTACGCCCGCATCACCGCCAGCGCCAAAAACGCCGCCGCCCTGGTCCGCAGCCGCCCGGCCCGCTGAAGTTCAGATCCCGTCGGACGTCCGCCCCCATCGGATTAGCGCCCCTCGGTCGGATTACCGCCCCCTCCGTAGAGCGGAGCTTGCTCCGCTGCTTCCGCCTCCGAAGCCCACGTCCAGCGGAGCAGGCTCCGCTCTACAGGCGGGTGGAGCGTACGACCTCGACGAGGGCAAACCCTTCCCGCCTCCACAATCGGGCGTGGACGATGAACCAGCCCACCAGCAGCACGCCCAGGTGCCATTCGAACACGTTCTCCAGCCGGTCCTGCAGATCGCTGCCACCGATCAGCGCATCGACGATCACGTGGGTCATGCCCAGCGCCAGCATCGCCACGCAGATCACGAGCATCAGCAATCGCGCCAGCCTGTCCATCGGCCCGGATGCCTGCGCCCGACGCAGGAACAGCAGCTGCGCCAGGTAGCTGCAGCCGAAGAACACCACCACGCCATAGCGCCGCAGGAACCGGTAGGCCTCGCCCTCCGTGCCGAGAAACGTGGCGTACGTCGCCAGCGAAACCGCGCCGATGACGCCCAGTGCCAGCATCACCGCCCCGCCGCTTCCGCGCGCACGAAGCCAGCGGCCGGCCAGCCACCAGTGGATTCCCACCAGCAGCGCACACGGCAACACCATCAGGCGGAACAGGTGATTGCCGATCCCGTGGCGCGCCGCACGGCTGATCGAAGTGCAGCCCTCAAGATACGGAACGCAGTACGGGATGTGCCCGCCCTGCAGCGAAAGCCACCACGCCAGGTGCGTCGCCACCACCAGGATGATGGCGATGGCGAACGGAAGCGGCCACAGCGGGATCGTCGTGCGGACCATCCCCCAAGCCTATCCCACCGGCCGGGAGCGCGCCGTCGATCAAGACAGGCAGAAAAAGCCGCCCACGCGCGGGCGGCCGGAGACATCACCAGTTGAGTGCGAACGAGAGCTTGAAGGTCCTGGTAGGAAGCAGGATCTCGTCGCCGTTTCGGCGCGCGAAGTTCGGGTTGCGCGGCTCACCGGGTTCGCCACGGAAGCCGTCGAACTGGTTCCAGTTGCGCCAGTTGAACACATTCAGCACGTCGGCACGGATGCTGAAACCCAGGCCCGTGCCGGTATCGAACTGCTTCTCGAGCGCCATGTCGAACTGCTTGTATCCAATCGTGCCGTTGGGCTCGTATGGATCGTAGAAGCAGAAGTCATCGGACGGTACGTCGTTGCAGTTGGTGGCGTTCCTGGGCCGGTGCGTTTCCAGCACCAGCTTGCCGCTGAGCATGGTGTTCCAGCCGATGTCGGCGAAACCGGACAGCACCAGGCGATGCTCGGGCACGCCGGTCGAGGTGTAGAACGCGTCACCCACGTAGGCGCCGTCGAAGAAGTAGGTCTCGCCCGTGGAGGCGTTGGTCCGGTTTTCCTCGGCATCGCTGTACGTATAGGCTAGGTTGAAATTCCACGGCGAGGCCTCGGTATAGGGCTTGTCCAGCGATACCAGCAGCGAGTTGAGCTGGTACTCGATGCCGTTGTCGGCCAGGATCAGCGAGCCGTAGCCTGGAATCGTCTCGCCCCAAGGCTGCCCGCCCCAGGTCGCATCCGGATTCTCATGGAAGCGCCCATCCTCCCAGCGGTTGCCGAGACGGAAGTAGATGCCGTCGTAGCTGCGGATATGCGACAGGGTGACCGACGTGCTCCAGTCGTTGCCCCACAGCTCGACGATATTGCGCATGCCCAGGCTGAACTGGTCCGAGTACGGCGTGTCCAGGTCGTTGTTGAGCAGGTTGACCTCGCCGCCCAGCCGCGGGTTCGCGGCCAGGTAGGCGTCGATCCCCTCGGGCGTCATCAGCGCCGGATCGAACGGGATGCAGCCGGTAGCGTCTGCATCGCAGGGGTGCAGCGGAGTATCGAACCGGATCTCGTAGGACGTGAACGCACCGGCGTAGCGCTCGCGCGCGATGTGGTCGAAGATGTGCCGGTCGTACGCCCGCCCCGCCCCGCCGAAGATCACGTGGCGCTCGTCGCCCAGCAGGTCGTAGGAAAAGCCCAGCCGCGGCTGCCACGCGCCCTTGAACGAACTGCGGTTGCTGCCGTCGCTGATGTAGTCCTCGATGTCGTAGTCGGTGTCCTGGATGTTGTCCCAGTTGCGCAGCGCGGCCGCGAGGTCGTCGTTGACCCGGTAGTCGGTGTAGCTCGGCGAGTCCTCGTAGTCCCAGCGCAGGCCGAGGTTCAGCGTCAACTTGTCGGTCACCTCCCAGTCGTCCTGGATGTAGATGCCGAACTGCTTGTTGCTCGACTCCACGAACGGCATTCGCCCTTCCAGCGGCGCGCTGAAGTCGATCATGTAGGGCTGGTCCAGGCCCTCGTTGACGTCGTAGTAGTACTGCGGGTACGGGGGATTCTGCTGGAAGGAATTGAGCGTGACGTCCTTGTATTTCACGCCCATCTTGAGCGTGTGCCCTTCCCAGCCGAAGAAGGTCAGGTCGTTCTGGAACGACCAGCCCTCCTGGCCCTTGTCCTGGAAGCTCGGCCCGCCGCCCATGTTCAGCACTCCCAGCCGCAGGTTGGCCGGATTGTCCGGATCGATGATGGTGTAGCGGATCCCCGGCCCCGCCGTGACCGGGCTGGGGTTGTAGGCGGCCTCCTCGAACGTGATGTGCGCATCGTTGAGCCAGTTCATTGAGCTGAACTGGTAGCGCAGGTCGGCGCGCTTCTCGTCGTTGATGAAGTTGGTCAGGTGCTCGGGCGTGCTGATGTTCGCACCCGGGCTGATCGAATCCTCGTCCCGGTAGCGCACCGAGAGCTCGACCAGGTGTCCCTCCGCGGCCTGCAGGCTCAGCTTGCCGAAGTACACCTCCTGCTTGAACGGCGCGCTGCCCACCCGGTACTGGTCCGCCAGGTCGGGTGGCAGCAGGCCGGGATCGAACACCGCCGGCGGGAACATGTTCCTGGGCACCACGAAGTCCTTGGCCTCGTAGACCAGGAAGAAGTGCAGCCGGTCGCGCAGGATCGGCCCGCCGAAGGTGGCGCCGTACTGCTCGGTGACCTCGGGCGCCTTCTCGCCCTGCTTGCCCTCGATCACGCTCGACGCATGCCAGTCATGCGAGGTGCGGTCCCAGAAGAAGCTGCCCTCGAATTCGTTGGTGCCCGAGCGCGTCACCGCGGTCACCGCCGCGCTGCTGATCTGGTCGTACTCGGCCTTGTAGTTGGAGGTGATGACCTTGTACTCGCCGATCGCTGACTGCGGGAACGGATTGCCGCGGCTGTCATCCTGCGAGGTCATGCCACCCGGGGTGACGTAGTTCTTCTGGCCGACGCCATCGATGAAGACGTTGATGTTGTTCGATCCCTGCGCACCGCTGCGCAGCTGCGACTCCGAACCGTTGGGCGAGCTGATGAACTGCATGCCGGGCACGGTGTCGGCGAAGGCCAGGAAATTACGCGAGGACTGCGGCAGCGCCTGGATCTGCCTCGGCGTCACGTAGGTCGCGATCTCCGAGGTCTTGGTCTCCACCAGCCGCGTGCCGGTGACCACCACCGCGTCCATGTCAGTGGCCTCCCCGTCCGGAACCGCCTCGACCGCCGCCGCCTCCAGCCCCAGGTTCAAAGTCGCGGACTGGCCGACGCCAAGGGTGACGGTTTCGCTGCGGGCCTGGCCATCGGCCACCACGTTGACCCGGTACGTGCCCGGCGGCAGGCCGGCCAGCACGTAGCTGCCGCTGGCCGTGGTCTGCACGCTGCGGGTCAGGCCGGTGTTGACGTTGGTGGCGGTGACGCTTGCGCCGGACGCGGGGGATTCGTCGGCGGAGACCTGGCCGCGCAGCGAGGCGCCGGTGGCCTGGGCGTGCAGGTCCGGGACGGCAAGGAGCATGCAGCCGGCCATCGCGACGCTGAGCGCGGAGCGGGAAAGGAGTCTGGTCTGGCGGTTGGCGCTTTTCATCGTGGAACCCTCGAACGGCCATGTCAGGGGGGGCTGGCACGCCATGACGGAGAATCGGGGGTCAAGGCCACGTGAAATCGCTTACATGTCGGGCGAAACTTTGGGCTCATCTCCCAGCTCCGGGATTGTTTCTTCGCTTTCCCTCACCATGACCTGAGGGGCCCCGCCGCGGCCGGGAGGCCTTTGCGCTCCATGTCCCCCGGCCTTCGCCTGCGGCTACGGCCTCCTCCTTTACTTACGCGCAAAGGCCTCCCGGCCAAGACGGGGCTCGGCTTCGGGCTGTTGCGGCAGCCGAGCAAGCTCCGCTCTACAGGATCCCGCCCGCCATCAGCCATCACGGGGCCGTCAGTCACCGAACGCTGTAGAGCCGAGCTTGCT
>JBQDAV010000027.1:0-35273 GCA_052090405.1 Luteimonas sp. | reverse complement strand
GCGTACTCCGAGGCGGTGGGTGGGGGTGCCCTTTAGTCGTAAGTAAAGGAGGAGGTGGCGGCCGCAGGCCGACGCCGGGGGACATGAAGACTAAAGGGCACCCCCACCCGGCGCTCCGGCGTCGCATCAGCTCCGCACTTCCCCTCGACTGGCAGAAGAAGAACGACCACCGATGAAACCTGGATTGACCAGGGTCAAGGCGGGTATCCGGAACCCGACGTAGCCTGCCCCTCATGCAGATCATGACCCAGCCCCAGTTCGATGCCGGGCTGCTGCGGCGTTACGATCGCCCCGGCCCGCGCTACACCTCCTACCCGACCGCGCCCAGGTTCAACGCCACCTTCGGCGAACCCGAGCTGCGCGAGGCCGCGCTGGCCAGCAACGGCGACCCGATCCCGAAGCGGCTCTCGCTGTACATGCACGTACCGTTCTGCATGAGCCCGTGCTTCTACTGCGGCTGCAACCGCATCATCACCCGCGACCTGGCCCGCGGCGAAGCCTACCTGGCGCGCCTGCACCGGGAGATCGCGATCACCGCCGAACTGTTCGATCGCGACCGCGAAGTGATCCAGCTGCACTTTGGCGGCGGCACCCCGAACTTCCTGTCACCGGCCCAGCTGGGCGAAACCGTCGACGTCCTGCGCAGCCAGTTCCACTTCTCCGGCCATCGCGACCGCGACATATCGATCGAACTCGACCCGCGCTTCATCGTCCCGCAGGACGTCCGGGAACTGGCCGGGATCGGCTTCAACCGCGCCAGCCTGGGCGTACAGGACTTCGACCCCGCCGTGCAGGCCGCCGTCAACCGCGTGCAGTCGGTAGAGGAGACCTTCGCCGTGATCGATGCCTGCCGCGAACACGGCTTCCGTTCGGTCAACCTGGACCTGATCTACGGCCTGCCGCTGCAGACCAGCGACGGCTTCGCCCGCACCCTGGACCTGGTATTGCAGGCGCGCCCGGATCGGGTGGCCGTCTACAGCTACGCCCACCTGCCCGCGCTGTTCCGGCCGCAGAAGCAGATCAATGAAGACGAACTGCCGGATGCGGAAGCCAAGCTGGGCCTGCTGCAGCTGGCGATCGAAACGCTCACTGCCGCCGGCTACGTCTACATCGGCATGGACCACTTCGCACTGCCCGACGACGACCTCGCCCGGGCCCAGGAGCGTGGCGGCCTGCACCGCAACTTCATGGGCTACACCACCCACGCCGACACCGACCTGGTGGGCCTGGGGGTGAGCGCGATCAGCCACATCGGCGATACCTTCAGCCAGAACCCGCGCGACCTGCCGTCCTGGCAGATCGCCCTGGACGAGGGCCGGCTGCCGGTGTTCCGCGGACTGCGCCTGGACGAGGACGATTGCCTGCGCGCGGACCTGATCCAGCGCCTGATGTGCCAGGGCGAGGTCCCGGTGAACGCGCTGGAACGGCGCTACCTGATCAGCTTCCCGGAATACTTCGCCGACGCACTGGAGCGCCTGCATCCGCTGGTGGAAGACGGGCTGGTGCGGGTGGAGGACGACAGGATCCGCGCAACCTCGCGCGGACGGCTGCTGTTGCGTAATATTGCGATGTGCTTCGATCGATATCTCAACCAGCCGGACCCGCAGTCCGTGCCGCGCTACTCGCGTGCGATCTGACCATTTCGGCGGGGTGGCGGTGAGCACCCCATTCCCGTTCCAGGACCGGCGCATCCTTGCCGACGATGGCGACGAATTCAATTTCTGCTCGACCTGCGCGTTCTCCCAGGCGTGCCTGGCGGAGGGCATGGACAAGTCCGGGCTGCGCAACCTGCACATGCTGGTCGAACACACCGGGCCGCTGGCTGCGGGCGAGCACGTGTTCCGTGCCGGCGACCCGTTCGAGGCGATCGCCGCGGTGCGCTCGGGCACGGTCAAGACCTACACGATCGACCGGGAGGGCCGCGAGCACGTGCTCGGCTTCCACTTCCCGGGTGAAGTGATCGGCCTGGACGGGATCGACGGCGACCGCTACCCGTGCAACGCGGTGGCGCTGGACACGGTGATGCTGTGCCGGTTCTCGTTCCCCAAGATTTCGGTGCTGGCCACCCAGCTGCCGGGGCTGCAGCGGCACCTGTTCCGGCTGCTGAGCCGCAACATGGGCCGCGCCGCGCTGCTGGCCGGCGACTGGACGGCGGACGAGCGCATGGCGGCGTTCCTGGTGGGGCTGTCGCGGCGGCTGGCGGCGCGCGGGTTCTCGCCGCACCGCTTCCAGCTCACCATGGCCCGCACCGACATCGGCAACTACCTGCGCCTGGCCCCGGAAACGGTGAGCCGGGTACTGCGCCGGTTCCAGAAGGACGGCCTGCTGCGGATCGACCGCCGCGACGTGGAAATACTGGATCCGCCGCGCCTGGAAACCCTGGCCGACCCGCTGCTGGGCGACTGATCCGGCCCGGGCCGCCCCGGCCGCCCGTTTCACCCGCCGCTTGACCCAGATCAACACGCCCGGCGCCTGCCTGGCGCAGCATGCCCCGATCATTCCCGGGGAGAAAGCGTGACCATGGATACGACCAGGCGGCTGTGGTGGGGGCTGGCGACCCTGCTGATCGTGACCTTCGCCATCATGTTGTGGATGGGCCGCGAGATCCACCAGCAGGCACCACCGCTGCCCGAAAAGATCGTGACCGAAAGCGGCCAGGTGGTTTACACCAAAGCCGAGCTGGAGACCGGACGCCAGGTCTGGCAGAGCTTCGGCGGCCAGCAGATCGGATCGATCTGGGGCCACGGCGCGCTGCTGGCCCCCGACTGGTCGGCCGAATGGCTGCACAAGGAGGCATTGGCGATCCTGGACATGCGCGCCCAGGAGCAGCTTGGCACGTCCTACGACCAGCTTGGCGAGGACGAACAGGCCAGGCTGCAGGCCCAGATCAGGCCCGCGCTGCGCACCAACACCTACGACGCGGACACCGACACGCTGGTCATCAGCGACGAACGCGCCCGCGCCATCGACGTGGTGGCCGCGCATTACGACAGCGTCTTCTCCGGCGATCCGGCCAGCGCGCACCTGCGCGAAACCTACGCCCTGCGCGAAGACCCGATCCCGGACGCCGAGCACCGCCGGCTGATGTCGGGCTTCTTCTTCTGGGCCTCCTGGGCCACGGTGACCGAGCGCCCGGGCAGCGACATCACCTATACCCACAACTTCCCGCACGACCCGCTCGTGGGCAACACGCCGACTTCCAGCAGCTTCATGTGGTCGATGTTCTCGATCCTGCTGATGATCGCCGGCATCGCCCTGCTGGTCTGGCACTACGCGGCCTGGCATGCCCAGGACGATCCGCTGGTGCCGCCGGCGACGGATCCGTCGCTGGCGATCGCGGTCACCCCCTCGATGCGCGCAGTCGGCAAGTATTTCTGGCTGGTGATGGGCCTGTTCCTGGTGCAGATCCTGCTGGGCGCGACCACCGCGCACTACCAGGTCGAGGGCCAGGCCGCCTACGGCCTTCCCCTGGCCGACATCCTGCCCTACACGCTCACCCGTACCTGGCACACCCAGCTTGCGATCCTGTGGATCGCGACCGCCTGGCTGGCCACCGGCCTGTACCTGGCTCCGGCGATCTCCGGGCATGAGCCGAAGTTCCAGCGTTTCGGGGTGAACTTCCTGTTCGTCAGCCTGATCCTGATCGTGGTGGGCTCGTTCGCCGGGCAGTGGATGGCGGTGATGAACAAGCTCGGCCTGGCGCACAATTTCTGGTTCGGCCACCAGGGCTGGGAGTACACCGACATCGGCCGCTTCTGGCAGATCTACCTGTTCATCGGGCTGATGCTGTGGCTGCTGCTGATGGGCCGGGCGCTGTGGCCGGCGCTCAAACGCAAGGACGAGATGTCCTCGATCGCCGGGCTGCTGTTCCTGTCGGTGATCGCGATCGGCCTGCTGTACGCGGCCGGCCTGATGTGGCGCGAGCACTCGCACATCTCGATCATCACCTACTGGCGCTTCTGGATCGTGCACCTGTGGGTGGAGGGCTTCTTCGAGGTGTTCGCGGTGGCGGTGATCAGCTTCATCTTCGTCAAGCTGGGGCTGGTGCGCGGCAAGACCGCCACCATCGCGGTGCTGTTCGCGACCATCGTGTTCATGGCCGGCGGCGTGCTGGGCATGTTCCACCACCTGTACTTCTCCGGCACCACGACGGCGGTGATCGCGGTCGGGGCCAGCATTTCGGCGCTGGAGGTGGTGCCGCTTGCGTTGATCGGCCTGGAGGCCTACGACACCTGGAAGAACGGGCGCGCCACGCCGTGGATGGTCCGCCACAAGTGGCCGATCATGTTCTTCCTGGCGGTCAGCTTCTGGAACCTGGTGGGCGCGGGCCTGCTCGGCTTCCTGATCAACACGCCGATCGCGCTGTACTTCATGCAGGGCACCAACCTGACCGCGGCCCACGGCCATACCGCGCTGTTCGGCGTGTACGGCATGCTCGGCATCGGTCTGATGCTGTACTGCCTGCGCGGGCTCAAGCCGCACGTGGTCTGGCGCGAGGGACTGATCCGCTCTGCATTCTGGGCGTTCAACATCGGCTTGGCCCTGATGGCGGCGCTGACCCTGCTGCCGCTGGGCGTGCTGCAGCTGGAAGCCAACCTGGAGCACGGCTACTGGTACGCGCGCTCGGCGGAGTTCATGAGCCGCCCGATCATCGACGTGCTGGTCTGGCTGCGCACGCCGGGCGACGTGGTCTTCGCCACTGGCGGGCTGCTGATCGCCGCGTTCGTCGCCTCGTTGTGGCTGCCCTCGCGCACCACCCAGGCAGTGCCCAGGGACACGGCCATCGAGGAGGTCTGACCGCCAGCTTCATCGCAATGCCGAGGGGGCGGAGCAATCCGCCCCCTTTTTATGGTCTTTCTCCCAACTAAGGGGAGCGGTTTGAACGAGAAGCGCCTGCTCCTTCGGTTCGCAGTGACCTGTTGGGCCCCGCCGCGGCCGGGCTTCCTGCCTGGATGCGGCGGTGGCGCGGCAGCGGAGCAAGCTCCGCTCTACAGGATCCCGCCCGCCGTCAACAATCACGGGGGCCGCCAGCCACCGAACGCTGTAGAGCCGAGCTTGCTCGGCTGCGGCACCTCCCGACCCACCGCGTATTCTGAAGCGATGGTTGGGGGTGCCGCACTTTCCCTTGATTGGGAGAAGAACCTTTTTTATCCCTCCGGGCCGGACGGGTGACCTGGATCAAGGGCGCCGCGCCTGGCAATCGTCATACTTGCGACCATGGATACCCGACCGACTTCCCAGCTTTCCCTCAGTCGCCTGGGCGACGCCCCGCACCGGCTGATGTTCTTCGTCGGCGCGGGCAACCTGCTGCTGGCCATGGCCTGGTGGGCAGCCTGGCTCGGTGCGTTGCGCTGGCCGTTCATGGAGCTGCACCAGCCCTTGCCCTACGCCGGCTGGCTGCATGCCTTCGTCATGCAATACCAGATGCTGCCCAGCTTCATCTTCGGCTTCCTGCTGACCACGTTCCCCAAGTGGATGGGGCACCCGGAGTTTGAACGCTGGCGCTACGCGCCGGTCGGCGTTGGCCTGTTCGGCGGCCAGATCGCCACCCTGCTGGGAGCGATCGGCTGGGAGGCAGGCATCGTGGTCGGGCTGTTCATGACCATGGCCGGCTGGCTGGCCGGGCTGCTGACCCTGGGGCCACTGCTGTGGCGCGAGCAGGGCACGACCTGGCACGCGCGTTCGTGCTTCGCCGCGCTCTCGTTGGGCTTCATCGGCCTGCTGGCATGGCTGGCGCACGTGCTGGGCGCATCGCCGTTCTGGGCCTTCGTGAGCATCAAGATCGGCACCTTCGGCCTGCTGCTGCCGGTCTACCTGACGGTGGCCCACCGCATGTTCCCGTTCTTCGCCGCCAACGTGGTGCCCGGCTACCAGGCCTGGCGGCCGCTGTGGCTGCTGGCGGCGCTGTGGCCGCTGAGCCTGGTGCACCTGGTGCTGGAACTGTTCCACCAGTACGGCCTGCTGTGGCTGGTGGACGTACCGCTGCTGGGCCTCACCGCGTACATGCTGTGGCGGTGGTGGCCGCGCGGGGACAAGCCGCGGCTGCTGACGGTGCTGTTCGTGGGCGTCGCCTGGCTGCCGCTGACCTTCGCGCTGTACACGGGCCAGAGCATCGCCTACGAGCTGACCGGCGTGTACTGGCTCGGTCGCGGGCCGGCGCACGCGCTGTTCGTGGGTTTCTTCGGCAGCGTGCTGGTGGCGATGGTCACGCGTGTGACCCAGGGTCATTCCGGGCAGGGCCTGTACATGCCGGCGGTGGCCTGGTTCGCTTTCATCGCGATCCAGATTGTCGCGGTGATGCGCGTGGTGGCCGAAGTGCTGCCCGACGTTGCCGCCTGGCAGGCGGTTGCGGCGCTGGGCTGGCTGGTGGCGTTCGTGCCGTGGGTGGCCAGGATCGGCCGGATCTACCTGAGCCCGCGCGCCGACGGGCGACCGGGCTGACGGAGCAGTGGCGTGATCGAGTTCTACCCGCAGATCAAGCACGCCCATATCGGCCTGGCCCTGGCCAGCGGCGCGCTGTTCGCGCTGCGCGGCGCAGGCGCGCTGGCCAACATGCGCTGGCCGCGCTGGGCGCCGGTGCGCTATGCCAGCTACACCATCGACACCGCGCTGCTGACCGCGGCGCTGATGCTGCTGACGATCCTTCCGGGCGGGCTGTACGCCAACGGCTGGCTGACGGTGAAGCTGGTGCTGCTGGTCGTGTACGTGGTGCTGGGCGTGTTCGCGCTGCGGCGCGCGCGCAGCCGCGCCACCCGGGCGGCCTGCTACGTGGCCGCACTGGCCACGTTCGCCATGATCTACGGCATTGCCCGCGCCCACCATCCGCTGGGATACCTGTACGGACTGTTCAACTGAGCAACTGCAGCCGAGGCGGCGGGCCGCGTATCCTGTACGCACATGAACACTCTGTCTTCCCCAACCGTCGATGACGCCCTGGCCCAGCGCAGGTGGACCCGCGACGCGCTGAAGCTGCTGCGCCAGGAAGCCGCGCGTTCGGCCGACACCCACCTGCTGGCACTGACGTTCGAAGGCTTTCCCGGCATCGAGTTCTACTTCAAGGACGAGGCCTCGCACCCCACCGGCAGCCTCAAGCACCGCCTGGCGCGTTCGCTGTACCTGTACGCGCTGTGCAACGGCCGCCTGCGCCCGGGCCAGCCGGTGGTGGACGCGTCATCGGGCAGCACCGCGATTTCCGAGGCGTGGTTCGCGCGCCTGCTGGGCCTGCCCTTCACCGCGGTGATGCCGGCCGCCACCGCTCCGCGCAAGATCGCCGACGTGCAGGCGCTGGGCGGGCACTGCGACCTGGTGGATGATCCCGGCGAGGTCTACGCGCGTGCCGACTGGCACGCCGCCAACGGCGCCTGCCACCTGGACCAGTTCGGGCTGGCGGTGACCGCCACCGACTGGCGGGGCAACAACAACATCGCCGAATCGATCATCGGCCAGCTGGCCGCCGAACCGCACCCGGAGCCGGCCTGGATCGTGTGCGGAATCGGTACCGGCGGCACCTCGGCCACGATCGGCCGCTACCTGCGTTACCGCGGCCTGTACACGCGCCTGTGCGCGGCCGAGCCGGCCGGCAGTGCCTTCGTCCACGCCTGGCGCAGCCGCGACCGCGACGTGCGCTGCAGCCAGCCGACGGTGATCGAGGGCATCGGCCGGCCGCAGGTGGAGCCGGGCTGGGTGTTCGAGACCGTGGATGAGGTGGTCGAGGTGCCGGATGCGGCCTCGATCGCCGCGATGCGGCTGCTCAAGGAACACCTGGGCCGCCGCTACGGCGGCTCCTCGGGCACCAACCTGGTGGCCTGCCTGCAGCTTGCCTGCCGGATGCGCGAGCAGGGTCTGCACGGCAGCATCGTGACCCTGCTGTGCGATCCCGGCGAGCGCTACGACCAGACCCTGTACGACCCGGACTGGCTGGCGCGCAACGGCATCGATCCGGCACCGGCGGCGAACGCCCTGCGCCAGACCATCGCCACCGGCCGCTGGCAACAGGCGGACTGACCTTCTGGGCGCGCCATGCGCGCGAAGCCGCGTGGCGGTGGACATCCCGGGCGGATTTCAGCGGCCTGGTTGACCTGGATCAGGGGTACCGGTGACGTGCGCCGGTAAGCTTTTCATTCACCGAAACAACCCTGCCCAAAGGGCAGAAAGCACGTCTCCGGATGCCGCACGCAACGCTCCTGGCTGCACGACTCCCGCGCCATCGCCGGGCATCCGCGCATCGATTTTTAAGAATCAATCCAAGGGAGTCCCGTCATGAACCGATCCATCCTGTGCACCGCGCTGGCCGCGGCGCTGCTGCAGGCGCCTGCGCTTGCGGCAGCCGCGGCGCCTGCGGCAACGGAGGGCCATGAAACACAGATCGTCGACTTCGATGCCATGGTGGTCACCGCGGTCGCGCCCAGCGCAACGCTGACCTTCGTCACCGACCCGCGCCTGCCGCGGCAGCCGGTGCCGGCCAGCGACGGTGCTGACTACCTCAAGACCATTCCGGGTTTCGGCGTGATGCGCAGCGGTGGCACCAACGGCGACCCGGTGCTGCGCGGCATGTTCGGCTCGCGCCTGAACCTGCTGGCCGGCGACGGCGCGCTGATGGGCGCCTGCCCTTCGCGCATGGACAACGCCATGTCCTACATCTCGCCCGAAAACTGGGACGCGCTGACCGTCACCAAGGGCCCGCAGACGGTGCTGTGGGGCGGCGGCGCGGCGGCCGGCACGGTGCGCTTCGAGCGCGACATCCCGTACTTCCCCGAGCCGGGCATGCAGGCCCGGGGCAGCCTGCTGGCCGGCAGCAACGGCCGCAACGACCAGGTGCTCGATTTCGCCGCCGGCAACGAGACCTTCTACGGCCGCCTGACCGCCAACCGCTCCGATGCCGATGATTACGAGGACGGCGACGGCAACGTGGTGCCCTCGGCCTGGCTGAAGTGGAACGCCGTCGCCGCCTTTGGCTGGACACCGGACGCGGATACGGTGATCGTGGCCAGCATCGGCCGCGGAGACGGCGAGGAGAGCTACGCCGGCCGCGGCATGGACGGCTCGCAGTTCGACCGCACCAGCTACGGCCTGCGCTTCGAGAAGAAGCACATGGAAGGCCGCCTCAACGAGGTCGCCGCCAACCTGTACTACAACGACATCGACCACGTGATGGACAACTACACGCTGCGCGATCCGGATCCCGACGGCGCGATGCCGATGCCGATGGCCAGCAACGTGGCCCACCGCACCGTCGGCGGCCGCGCCGCGCTGACCTGGCGCGGCGACCACTGGGACCTGACCGGCGGCATCGACGGGCGTGCCAGCAGGCACGCGCAGCGCAGCGCGATGGGTCGTGACGCCTACCTGGCCCAGCCGTGGAACGTGGACGCGCGCTTCCGCCAGGCCGGCGCCTTCGCCGAGCTGCACTGGCACATCAGCGACCAACACCACCTGATCGGCGGCGCGCGCCTGGACAGCGCCGAGGCGGAGGATCGGCGCATGCGCGCCGGCGGCGGAGGGCACGGGCACGACGGCCACGCCATGCCCAATCCGACGGCGGGAGCGACCCGCAGCGAATCGCTGCCCTCGGCCTTCATCCGCTACGAGCAGACGGTGCCGGGCTCGGCGCTGAGCTGGTATGCCGGCCTGGGCCACACCGCGCGCATGCCCGACTACTGGGAGCTGTTCTCGCCCGACCACGGACCAGCGGGCGCGGTGAACGCGTTCGCCGGGGTGGATCCGGAGCGCACCACCCAACTCGACCTGGGCCTGAGCTACGGGGGCGAGGCGATCGACGCGTGGATATCGGTCTACGCCGGCCGGATGCGCGATTACATTCTCTTCGACTACGGCGACCACGGCGCGACCACGGCCCGCAATGCCGATGCGGACATCCGCGGCGGCGAGGCGGGTGTCGAATGGCGCCCGGCTGACCACTGGAGGCTGGGCGGCAGCGTCGCCTACGCCTGGGGCGAGCTGGCCGACGGCGGCCAGCCGCTGCCGCAGATGACGCCGTTCGAGTCGCGCCTGACGGCGGCATATGACAACGGCCGCTGGAGCGCCGGCGCGCTGCTGCGCGTGGTCGCGGGGCAGGACCGGGTAAGCGAATCGCTGGGCAACGTGGTTGGCCGCGACCTGGGCCCGAGCCCCGGCTTCGCGGTGTTCTCGCTCAACGGCGGCTACCGTTTCAGCGAGACCGTCCAGCTCACCGCCGGCATCGACAACCTGTTCGACCGTGCCTACAGCGAACACCTCAACCTGGCCGGCAACAGCGCCTTCGGCTACCCCGCCGACCCGGTCCGCGTCAACGAACCCGGCCGCACCGCGTGGGTGAAGCTCAACGTGGAATACTGACGAGCCCCCTTCGGACCCACCTGCGCGGAGCCTGTTCCGCTCTACGTGGCGGTCGCCTCAGTCCGGGCGGCTGAACACCAGGCTGGCGTTGGTGCCGCCGAAGCCGAAGCTGTTGGACATCACCGTGCGCAGGTCGGCGGCGCGGCTCGGGCGCACGATCGGGAAGGCCTCGGCGTTCGGGTCCAGGTTCTCGATATTGGCCGAGCCGGCGATGAAGCCGTCGCGCATCATCAGCAGGCTGTAGATGGCCTCGTGCACGCTGGCGGCGCCCAGCGAGTGCCCGCTCAGCGCCTTGGTCGACGACAGCGGCGGCACCCGGCCGTCAAACGCCTCATGCACCGCCTGCAGTTCCACGATGTCGCCGGCCGGTGTCGAGGTGCCGTGGGTGTTGAGGTAGTCGATGTCGCCCACCGGCCTGTCGCCGAGACCCGCCAGCGCCATGCGCATGCAGCGCACCGCGCCCTCGCCCGACGGCGCCACCATGTCCGCACCGTCGGAGGTCACGCCGTAGCCGGTCAGCTCGGCCAGGATCGGCGCGCCGCGCGCGACGGCGTGTTCGTAATCCTCCAGCACCAGCATGCCGCCGCCGCCGGCGATCACGAAGCCGTCACGGTCGGCGTCATACGGACGCGACGCAGTTTGCGGGCTGTCGTTGCGCTTCGTCGACAGCGCACCCATGGCGTCGAACTGCGCGGTCATTGCCCAATGCAGTTCTTCGCCGCCGCCGGCGATCACCACGTCCTGTGCGCCGTGGCGGATCAGGTCGGCGCCGGCGCCGATGCAGTGTGCCGAGGTGGCGCAGGCGGCGGACAGCGAATAGCTCACCCCGCGGATCCCGAACGCGGTCGACAGCGTCGCCGAGACGGTGGAACCCATCGAGCGCGGCACCATGTAGGGGCCGACTTTGCGCACCCCGCGGTTGCGCAACAGGTCCGCTGTCTCCACCTGCCACTCGGGCGAGCCGCCGCCGGAGCCGGCCACCAGGCCGGTGCGCTCGCTGCGCACCTGGTCATCGTCCAGGCCCGCGGCTGAAATGGCGTCACGCGCGGCGACATAGGCATACGCGGCGGCGTCGCCCATGAAGCGCTTGAGCTTGCGGTCGATGGCCGCCGCCAGGTCGATCTGCGGCACGCCGGCCACGCGGCTGCGCAGGCCAAGCTCCTCGTATTCGGGTACGAAACGGATCCCTGCGCGGCTTTCGCGCAGCGACTCCGACACCGTGTCCAGGTCGTTGCCCAGGCACGAGACCACGCCCATTCCGGTCACCACCACGCGACGCATGATCAGAATCCCTCGGTGGAAGAGAACAGCCCCACGCGCAGGTCGGAGGCCAGGTAGATTTCGCGCCCGTCGACCAGGGTGCGGCCGTCGGCGATCACCAGGTCAAGCTTGCCGCGCATGGTGCGGCGAACGTCGATCTCGTAGCTGACCAGCTTCGCCGTCGGCAGCACCTGGCCACTGAACTTCACCTTGCCCACGCCCAGCGCGCGGCCCAGGCCGGTGGCGCCGAGCCAGGGCAGGTAGAAGCCGCACAGCTGCCACATCGCATCCAGCCCCAGGCAACCTGGCATCACCGGGTCACCCGGGAAATGGCAGTCGAAGAACCACAGGTCCGGGCGGATATCGAGCTCGGCCTTCAGCTCGCCCTTGCCGTACCGGCCACCCTCGGTGGAGATGTGGGTGATGCGGTCGAACATCAGCATCGGCGGTGCCGGCAGCCGGGCATTGCCCGGGCCGAACAGTTCGCCGCGCGCGCAGGCGAGCAACTGCTCGTAGTCGTACGAGGAAGGCTGGTCCATGTCATCCAAGGCTGGGGGGAAGCGGCCTATTTTGCGGGTTTTCCATGAAAATTTCCCCATACGCAGGCGTATCCCCGCACGCGTGTGGCCGCGGCTCAGGCGTAGCGCGTGGGATCGGCCACGCCGGCCCCGGCAAACCCCTGCGCGCGCAGGTGGCAGGCATCGCAGCGCCCGCAGGCGCGTCCGTCCGCGTCGGCGCTGTAGCACGACACGGTGGCACCGAAATCCACCCCAAGGCGCACGCCTTCGCGCACAATGTCGGCCTTGCCCAGTTCCAGCAGCGGCGCGTGCACGCGCAGACCGGCGCCTTCCACGCCGGCCTTGGTGGCGACGTTGGCCAGGGCCTGGAACGCGCTGATGAACTCCGGGCGGCAGTCCGGATAACCGGAGTAGTCGACCGCGTTCACCCCGCAGAAGATGTCCGCCGCGCCAAGCACCTCGGCCCAGCCCAGGGCGATGGACAGCATGATGGTGTTGCGCGCCGGCACGTAGGTGACCGGGATGTCGCCGTCACCGCGGTCACTGCCGTCGGGCACGTCGATGTCGTCGGTCAGCGCCGAGCCGCCGATATTGCGCAGGTCCACCGCCACGACCTTGTGCGCCGCCGCCCCCTGCCCCCGCGCCACCCGCGCGGCCGCCTGCAGCTCCGACGGATGCCGCTGCCCGTAGTCCACGCTCAGCGCATGCGCGGCGAACCCGCGTTCGCGGGCCATGGCGAGCACCACGGCCGAATCCATGCCGCCGGAAAGGAGAACCACTGCGCTCTTCATCTAACGGCCCGGCTCATCGTTCCACAGGATCTTGTGGAGCTGCATCTGGAAGCGGACCGGCAGGCGGTCGGCAACGATCCAGTCGGCCAGCTCGCGCGCGTCGAGCTGGTCCTTGCTGGGCGAAAACAGCACGTCGCAGCGGGCCGGGATGTCGTGTTCGCGGATCACTTCACGTGCCCAGTCGTAGTCCTCGCGCCCGCACAACACGAACTTGACCTGGTCGTGGGCGGTCAGCAGGCCGATGTTGTCCCACAGGTTGCGGTGCGCCTCGCCGGAGCCGGGGGTCTTGAGGTCCAGCACCCGGCTCACCCGCGGGTCGACCTGGCCGATGTCCAGCGCGCCCGAGGTTTCAAGCGACACCGCATGGCCGGCATCGCACAGCCGCCGCAGCAGGTCCAGGCAGCGCTTCTGCGCCAGCGGTTCGCCGCCGGTCACGCACACGTGGCGCACGCCGTGGCCGGCGACCTCGGCCAGGATGTCGTCCATCGCCTGCCACTGGCCACCATGGAAGGCATAGGCGGTATCGCAGTACTGGCAGCGCAGCGGGCAACCGGTCAGGCGCACGAAGACGCTCGGCCAGCCCGCCTCGCGGGCCTCGCCCTGCAGGGACAGGAAAATCTCGGTAATGCGGAGCCGGTCGACCGCCGTGGCGGCCGCGGCGGCGGGAGCAGCGGCGTTCATGGGGACAATTGTACGTAGGTCGGCCTTGCGGGGCCGACTTGGAGCGACTCAGCGCAGTCGGCCGAGCCGGATCACGCGCAGCCGGTCGTCGGCGGTGACGGCAGCGTCGCTGCCGGGGTAGCGCTCCACCACGCCGGCCAGGGTCTGTTCGGCGGCCTCCAGCTCCTGGCGGCCGTACTGCGACAAGCCCACCTTGAGCAGCGCGCGCGGGGCGCGTGAATCCTGCGGGAAGCGTTCGATCAACGCCTCGAATTCGCGCTGGGCACGCTCGTAATCCTCCAGCACGTAGAAGCTTTCGCCCAGCCAGTAGTGGGCATTGGGCGCCAGCGTGCCGCCCGGATGTGCCTGCAGGAATTGCTGGAACAGTTCGGCCGACTGCTCGTACTCGCCCGCGCGCAGGGCGCCGAAGGCGACCTCGTAGGCCGCGCGCTCGTCGGGATCCTGCGCCGGCAGCGGCGCCGGGGCCTCCGCCCCGTCCGCCGCGTCGGGTACCGGCACCGGCAGCGACTGGCCACCTTCGCCCTCGTCCGGGCCCGGCACCACCATGCCGCCCTCAAGACGGTTGAGCCGGCCGTCGGCATCCAGGTACTGGGCGCGGCTGGTTTCGCGCAGCTGGTTGATCCCGTGCTGCAGCTCCTCCACCTGCGAACGCAGCGCAACCACTTCGCGCCGCAGCTCGTTCACCTGGCTGAGCAGGTCGACGTTGGAGCTGCGCGAGGTGGAATCCTGGCGCTCGAGCGCGGCCACCCGGTCGGCCAGGCTGGCGCGCTGCGCAAACGCGGGTGCGGCGGCCACCAGGGCCGCCGCAACCACGACTGGAACGATCAATCTACGCATGTGACGCAAGGATCAGCGCGCGGTGTAGACGATCTCGACGCGACGGTTGCGCGCCCAGCAGTCCTCGTTGGTGTCGGTGCACTGCGGGCGCTCTTCGCCGTAGCTGACGGTGGTGAGCTGGGTGCCCGAACCGCCGTTGGCCTGCAGGGCCGAGGAGACCGAGTTGCCACGGCGCTCGCCCAGGCCGAGGTTGTAGTCACGGCTGCCGCGCTCGTCGGCGTGGCCTTCCAGGGTGATCCGCGAGGACGGGCGGTCACGCAGGTACTTGGCGTGGCAGGCCATCTGGGCCTGGAACTCCGGACGCAGCGATTCCTGGTCGAAATCGAAGTACACCACCCGCTGGCGCAGGCAGGCATCGGTGTCCAGGTCTTCGGGGCCGAACACACCGGTGGTGGGCGCGGGCTCGGTGGTCGTCGGCGGCGCGGTGGCCGGCGGCGGCGGCGGCTCTTCCTGGACCTGCTTGGAGCAGCCCACGAAGGCAACGCAGAGCGCAGCGGCAATGAGGATACGGGTAGTGGTCTTCATCTCGTCGATCCTGTTGGTTGAACTCGTTGTTCAGGTTGATGGAAACGATGTGGAGACGGCGTCAGCGTTGTTCCCGGAAAGGTCCCCAGGCCGGCTCCCGCACGTCACCATCGGCAAGCACCAGGCGCTGGCGTACGCGGCCATCAGACGAAACGGCGTACAACACCCCTCGCCGTCCCTCACGTGCCGCGTACAGGACCATGCTGGCATTCGGTGCAAAACTCGGTGACTCGTCGAGCGAACCGGGCGACAGCGTGGACCAGCGCGGCGTGCCGAGGCTGCGATCCAGCACGGCAATACGGTACACGTTGCCGGCCCCTTGCGCCACGGCAATCTTCTGCCCGTCGAAGGACACGCTGGGGTCGGAGTTGTAGCTGCCCTCGAACGTCACCCGGCTCTCGCCGCCGCCGCTTGCCGGCACCTGGTACACCTGCGGCCGGCCGCCGCGGTCGGAGGTGAAGTACACGGTGCCGCCGTTCTGGCTCCAGGCCGGCGAGGTGTCGATGCCGAAGTGGTTGGTGAGCCGGGTCAGCGCCTTGCTGCCCAGGTCCATCACGTAGATCTCCGGGTTGCCGCTGCGCGAGAGGGTCAGCGCCAGGCGGTTGCCGTCGGGCGAGAAGGCCGGCGAGGCGTTGATGCCGCGGAAGCTGGAGACCAGTTCGCGGCTGCCGCTGGAGATGTCCTGGATGTAGATCGCCGAGTTGCCGCTCTCGAAGCTCACGTAGGCGATCCGGTTGCCGTCCGGGCTCCAGGAGGGTGACAGCAGCGGTTCGTTGGAGCGCACCACCGTCTGCGGGCTGTGGCCATCCGAATCGGCCACGATCAGGGCATAGCGCGCGTCCTCCCCGGCACCGGTCTGGGTGATGTAGGCGATGCGGGTCCAGAACGCGCCGCGTTCGCCCAGGATCGCCTCGTAGATCGCGTCCGACATCTGGTGGGCCACATCGCGCATGGCGCTGGCACGGGCGGTCATGGCCATGCCCAGCACCCGCTCCTGCTTGGCCACGTCGAACAGTTCGTACTCGACCCGGTAGCCGCCACCTGCGGCGTCCAGCACCCGGCCCACCACCAGGAAGTCCTGCCGCAGCATGCGCCAGGTGGGGTACTGCACTTCGGCGCCGCGGGTCGGCCGCTCGACGATGTCGCGCTCGGGCAGGGTGCGGAACTGGCCGGAGCGGTCCAGGTTGGCGCGGATCACCGCCGCCACGTCGGTATCGGGCGCTTCGGCCCCGCCCTGGTAGGGCATCGGCACCACCGCGATCGGCAGGGCCGAGGCGTGGCCGCCGACGATGTCGATTTCCAGGCCCTGCTGCTGCGCCGCAGCAACCACGGGCATCAGGAATGCGAACAGGACAAGCAGGCAGCGGATCATCGGTTTCATCGTCATACCCGGGAGTGGAGAAGGAATATTTTCAACGCTACAGCTTGCGGGGACGGCGTGTAGCCTGGATGAACGGCGGCGGACCTAACGATCCTCGGCAACGAAGTTGAAGTTCAACTGCCGGTTGAAGACCGATTCAAAGCCCCGATACGGCAGCGGGGCGGCGCGCCGTACCGCAGCCTCCACCGAACGCCGTCCCAGTTCGTCGTACGGGCAGGACGAATCGAATTCCACGTTCATCACATCGCCGCCCGGCAGCTGGGTGATGTAGATCCGGCACCGCTGGCCCAGCGGCACGCTGTCCGGGCGGGTCCAGCCACGCGCGACCGCTTCCTGGATAGCCGCCTGGTAGCGCGCAAGCAGATTGTTGTCGCCGTCAGGCGTACCGCGCGGCGGACTGGCCTGTGATCCGGCGGCCTGTTCCGACTCGCGCTCGCGCCGGGCGTCGGCGATCTGCTCGAGCTTGCGCTCGGCCTCCTCCGTCTCGCGGCGCAGCTGCGCCTGCTCGGCGCGCAGCTTCTCCAGTTCTTCCTCGCGCTGCTGGCGGGCCAGGCGCCGCTTCTGTTCGGCTTCTTCCTGCTTCTGTCGTTCCGCCAGCTCGATCTGCTCCTGGCGGCGGCGCTCCTCCTGCTCGCGCTCGGCGGCCAGTTCCGATTCGGAGTCGGCGCGCGCCTCGTCCTGGTCGATCACGTCCGGATCGGGAATCTGCTCCTGCAGCTCAAGCTGAGGTTCCACCGGCGCGTCTTCGGGAACCGGTTCGGGCAGCGGCTGCGGCGGCGGTATGGTTTCCCGCTCCACCGGCTCCGGCTCGGGCGGCGGCGGGGGCAGCGGCTCGGGTTCCTGCGCCAGCGCCTGCTGCGCGGCGGGCGACAGCGCGTCGGCATCCACCAGTTCGGCGCTGATCGGCAGGCCGGCCGCTGCCGGTGCCGCGCTGCGGGTCCAGTACATGCCGATGAAGACCAGCCCGAACAGCAGCACGTGCAGCGCCAGCGCCAGCGCAACCGCCTGGACAGTGTCGGCACGCGCCTCGCGCATTTATTCGGCGCCCTCGCGCGGACGGCTGAGCAGGCTCACCCGGGTAATACCGGCGTTGTTGACCAGGTCCAGCGCATCCATGATCTGCTGGTAGTTGGCCGAGCCATCGCCGCGGATCAGGATCGAAGCGTCCGGGTTCTGGTTGTGGATCGCACTCAGGCGCGCGGCCAGGTCGTCTGGCGTGACCGACTGGTTGTGGCCTTCGGCCATCAGCGCCAGCGAGCCGTCGTGGTCGACGCTGACCACGACCGGGTCGCTCGGCGACTCAAGCGATCGCGCATTCGAATCCGGCAGGTTGATATCCGTGCCAAGGTTCATGAGCGGCGCGGTGACCATGAAGATGATCAGCAACACCAGCATCACGTCGATGTAGGGAACGACGTTGATCTCGTTCTTGAGCTTGCGGCGATGGCGGCGGCGGGTGGAGATGACCGACATGGGGACTCCGGGCTTGCGGTGCGATCAGGCGAACGGCGGTACGCGGGCAACGGGGTTCACACCCCGCGCCGCGGCTACTCGTCGGCGTGCGCCTGGCGCTCCAGGATCGAGGAGAATTCGTCGGCGAAGGACTCGTAGCGGCTCGCGATGCGCTCGACCTTGGTGGCATAGCGGTTGTACGCCCACACCGCCGGGATCGCCGCGAACAGGCCCATCGCGGTGGCGATCAGCGCCTCGGAGATGCCCGGCGCGACGGTGGCGATGGTGGCCTCGCGCACGTTGGCCAGGCCCTGGAAGGAGATCATGATCCCCCACACCGTGCCGAGCAGGCCCACGTAGGGCGCGATCGAGCCGACGTTGGCCAGGAACTCCAGGTTGTGTTCCAGCCCGTTGAGCTCGCGCGAGGTAGCCACGCGCATGCCACGCTGGGCGCCCTCGAGCTGGCTGGCGGCGGTGGCGCTGCGGCGCTGGCGCTGGCGCGAGAACTCGCGGAAGCCGGATTCGAAGATCGCCTCCAGCCCTTCCACCTCGCGGTTGCGCTCGCTGGCAGCCGAGTACAGCTTGGCCATGTCCGATCCGGACCAGAACTTCTCTTCGAAGCGGTCGGCCTCGCGCGCGGCGCGGTCGAGCATCTTCTTCTTGCGGAAGATGATCACCCACGAGGCGATCGAGGCGAACAGCAGCAGCAGCATCACCAGCTGCACCGGGATCGAGGCGTGCAGGATGAGCTGCAGCATGTCGATGTCGGTGCCCATCGCAACCGCGGCTTCGGCCGCGCCGGCGTCCGGCGGGAGCTGGCTGGCCGCGGCGGCGCCCTCTTCCGGCAGCGCCTCGACTTCGGTCGCCTGCATCAACATCGTCAGTGGGATCATGCATCCGCTCCAGGTTTCGGAATTTGATTTGATGCCAGCTCGGCGTGGAGCGTCCCCGGGATCCCCCGGGGACGGAATCCGGCCGCGTCCAGCGCCGCCAGCCGCACCTGCGCATCCAGCAGGCGACGACCGCCGCACTCGATCGCCTGGTCGACGACCAGGCTGGCCCGGCGGCATTCGCGCAGCGCCACCGTGACTTCGAGCGCATCGTCCAGCCGCGCCGGCGCGCGGAAATCAATCCGCATCGCCCGCACGGCGAACACCAGGTCATGCGATGTGCGCAGCAGCTCCTGTCCGTACCCGAGCGTGCGCAGCCATTCGGTCCGCGCCCGCTCCAGGAAAGCCAGGTACTGCGCGTGGTACACCACGCCACCGGCGTCGGTATCTTCCCAGTACACCCTTGTCGGAAAGCTGAACGGTGGTCGCATGCCCGTATCGCCGCTCAAAACAGCTCCTCCGCGCCGCCCTGGGCCGCGGCCTTGCGCAGCGGCTCCAGCCCCAGGTGCCGATAGGCCTTGCTGGACGCCATCCGGCCGCGCGCGGTGCGCACCAGGAACCCCTGCTGGATCAGGTAGGGCTCGATCACGTCTTCCAGGGTGCCGCGCTCCTCGCTCAGCGCCGCGGCCAGCGATTCCACGCCAACCGGGCCACCGTCGAAATTCTCGATGATCAGGTTCAGCAGGCGCCGGTCCAGGTCGTCGAAGCCCTCCGGGTCGACGCTGAGCATCTTCATTGCCGCGTCGGCGACTTCGCGGTCGATCCTGCCGCCGGCGCGGACCTGGGCGTAGTCGCGCACCCGGCGCAGCAGGCGGTTGGCGATGCGCGGGGTGCCGCGCGAGCGGCGCGCGATCTCCCCGGCGCCTTCCGGCTCGCAGTCGATGCCGAGGATCCCGGCCGAGCGGCGCACGATCCGCTCCAGCTCCGCTGCGCTGTAGAACTCCAGCCGCTGGACGATGCCGAAGCGGTCGCGCAGCGGCGCGGTCAACAGGCCGGCGCGGGTGGTGGCGCCGATCAGCGTGAACGGCGGCAGGTCCAGCTTGATCGAGCGCGCGGCCGGGCCCTCGCCGATCATGATGTCGATCTGGAAATCCTCCATCGCCGGGTACAGCACCTCCTCGACCACGGGCGAGAGGCGGTGGATCTCGTCGATGAAGAGAACGTCGTGCGGCTGCAGGTTGGTCAGCAACGCCGCCAGGTCGCCGGCCTTCTCGATCACCGGCCCGGAGGTCACCCGCAGGCTCACCCCCAGCTCGTTGGCGATCACGTGGCTCAGGGTGGTCTTGCCCAGCCCGGGCGGGCCGAAGATCAGCACGTGGTCCATCGCCTCGCCGCGCTTCTTCGCCGCTTCGATGTAGATCGAAAGCTGTTCGCGGACCGGTTTCTGGCCCAGGTAATCGTCCAGCCGCTGCGGCCGGATCGACGCCTCCACGGCCTCGTCCTCACGGGTCGCGTCGGCGGCAATGATGCGCTCTTCGGTCATCGGGCTATGGTCGCATAGGTGCGCGCCCCGGGGCGCAGCCGGCGGCGCTCGTGCCGGCAGGTGGCGGGCGTAGCCGGACCTATGGACCCGGCGGCTGCAGCCCCCACGCCTCCGCCGCGATCTCGAAGCTGCGCTTGCGCGCTTTCAGGCTGGCCAGGTTGGCGGTCAGGATCAGCTCGTTGGGGCGGTGGCGCTCGACGAAGTCGGTGATGCCCTCGCCCACGTCCTTCGCGTCGCCGACGACCGAACAGGACAGCGCCTGCCCCACAGCGGCCAGTTCCTGCGGCGTCACCACCGAATTGATGTCGTCCACCGGCAGCGGCACCTTGCCGGGCTGGCCCGGGCGGCGCAGGAAGGCGAACATCTGCTGCAGCGCCGTGAACTCGCGCTCGGCCTCGGCGCGGGTGTCGGCGGCGACCACGTTCAGTGCCAGCATCGCGTAGGGTTCGCGCAGGTGCCTGGAGGGGCGGAAGTTGCGGTGGTAGACAGCCAGCGCCTCGGTCATCATCGCCGGCGCGAAGTGCGAGGCGAAAGCGTAGGGCAGCCCCATCGCCGCGGAGAGCTGGGCGCCGAACAGGCTCGACCCCAGGATCCACACCGGCACGTCCAGCCCCGACCCGGGAACGGCCTGCACCAGCTGGCCCGGCTTGACCGGCTCGAAGTAGCTGATCAGCTCGGCCACGTCATGCGGGAACGCGTCGGCGCCCTCGTAGTAGCGGCGCAGCGCGCGCACCGTGGGCTGATCGGTGCCGGGCGCGCGGCCCAGGCCCAGGTCGATCCGGTCCGGGTACAGCGTGGCGAGGGTGCCGAACTGCTCGGCCACCTGCAGCGGCGCGTGGTTGGGCAGCATCACCCCGCCGGCGCCGACGCGGATGCTCTTCGTGGCGCCGGCAACGTGGCCGATCAGCAGCGCGGTGGCGGCGCTGGCCACGCCGGGCATGTTGTGGTGCTCGGCCATCCAGTAGCGGCGGTAGCCGAGCTTCTCTGCATGTTGGGCCAGGGCGACCATGTCGGCGAAGGCGGTGGCGACGTCGCTGCCTTCGGCCACCGGGGCCAGGTCGAGGATGGAAAGCGGGATCCTGGGGGCTGTACTCATGCGCACAGGATGGAGGCGCGGACCCGGCTTTGCCACCGGCAATGGCGCATCTCAGATTTCCACCGGCGTACCCAGCTCCACCAGGCGGTCGCCGGGGATGTGGAAGTAGGCCGAGGCCGGGGCGGCATTGCGGTGCATGGCCGAGAACAGCTTCTCGCGCCACAGCGCCATCCCGTGGCGCACGCCCGGCACCACCGTTTCGCGGCTGGTGAAGTAGGTGGTTTCCATCGGGTCGATCCACAGCCCGTCATCGTCATCGCAGGCCGCCATCAGCGCCACCGGCACGTCCGGCGTATCCATGAAGCCGAAGCGCAGGGTCACCCGGAAGAAGCCGTCGCCGATCTCCTTCGCCTCCATGCGCTTGTCCCGCGGCGCCCAGGGCACCGCCAGGGTGTCCACGGTCAGGACCACGTTGCGCTCGTGCAGCACCCTGTTGTGCTTGAGGTTGTGCACCAGCGCCTGCGGCACCACGCCCTTGTCGGCGGTCAGGAACACCGCCGTGCCCGGCACCCGCTGCGGCGGCGCCAGCATCAGGCCGGGCAGGAACTCGTCCAGCTTCTCGCCATGCTCGCGGATGCGCCTGCGCAGCAGGATCCGGCCGCGGCGCCAGGTGCGCAGCAGGGTGAACAGCACCAGTCCCAGCAGCAGCGGGAACCAGCCGCCCTGCGGCACCTTGGCCAGGTTGGCGGTGACGAAGGCCAGGTCCAGCAGCAGGAACAGCGCGCAAAGCGGCAGCACCCAGCGGCGCCAGCCCGGCCACAGCGCACGGGCCACGATGGCCAGCAGCGCGGTGTCGATCAGCATGGTCATCGACACGGAAACGCCGTACGCGGAGGCGAGCGCGGAGGAACTGCCGAACCCCAGTACCAGCGCCAGCACCACCAGCATCATTGCCCAGTTGACCATCGGGATGTAGATCTGGCCGATCGTTTCCTGCGAGGTGTGGCACACCCGCATGCGCGGCACGTAGCCAAGCTGCATCGCCTGGCGGGCAACCGAGTAGCCGCCGGTGATGACCGCCTGCGATGCGATCACCGTGGCCGCCGTGGCCAGCACGACCATGGGAAGGCGACCCCATTCGGGCACGCCCATGTAGAACGGATTGGCGATGGCGGCGGGATCTTCAAGGATCAGGGCACCCTGGCCCAGGTAGTTGAGCATCAGCGAAGGCAGCACCATGCAGTACCAGGCATAGCGGATCGGGCGCGCGCCGAAGTGGCCCATGTCGGTGTAGATCGCCTCGCCGCCGGTCACCGCCAGCACCACCGCGCCGAGGATGAAGATCCCGCCCCAGGCATGGTCGATGAAGAACCGCACCGCCCAGGCCGGGTTGACCGCCTTGAGCACCTCCGGCGCGTGCAGGATGTCGGCCACGCCCAGCACCGCCAGCACCACGAACCAGAGGATGGTGATCGGCCCGAATACCCGCCCCACCTTCTGCGTGCCGTAGCGCTGGGTGGCGAACAGCGCCACCAGCACCAGCACGGCGATCGGCACCACCCAGTGGCCCAGCGCCGGCGCGGCCACCTCCAGCCCTTCCACCGCGGCCAGCACCGACACCGCCGGGGTCAGCACCCCGTCGCCGAAGAACAGCGCCGCGCCGAGGATGCCGAAGATCCCCACCCACCAGGCCGAACGCGAGCCGGCCGGCAGGCTGCGCTGGGCCAGCGCCATCAGCGCCATGATCCCGCCTTCGCCCTCGTTGTCGGCACGGGTCACGATGGTCACGTACTTGACCGACACCACCAGCACCAGCGACCAGAACACCATCGACAGCACGCCGAGCACGGTGTCGTGGTCGGGTACCAGGCCGTAATGAGGGGAGAACGCCTCGCGGATCGCGTACAGCGGACTGGTGCCGATGTCGCCGAACACCACGCCCAGCGCGCCGACGGTCAGGCCGAACAGGCCGATCCGGGCATGGCTTTCGGGTTGCCTGCGGGACGGGTGGGATCCGGCCATCGGGAGTCCTGGCGCCGGCGGTGGGCCGTCAGCGAAGCGCGGACTGTAACGCCTTGCGGATGATGGCTTCGGCAGCGTCACCCTCGGCCGCCGCGGCCCGCGCCATCTTCTGCGCCTCGGCCGGCCGGTAGCCGAGCTGCTGCAGCGCCACCACGGCCTCGGACATCGGGTCGGCCGGCACCGCGCCCGCGGCTGGCGTCGCCGCGCCGGCGGCCAGATCCACCGCGCGGTCGCGCAGCTCGACCACGATGCGCTCGGCGGTCTTCTTGCCGATGCCCGGGATCCGGCACAGCGCGGTGATGTCGCCGGACTGCACCAGCAGCGCGAATTCGCCGACCGAGGCACCGGACAGGATCGCCAGCGCGATCTTGGCGCCGATGCCGCTGACCTTCTGCACGTCGCGGAACATGCGCCGCTCGGCCTCGGTCATGAAGCCGTACAGCGAAACGCTGTCCTCCTTCTGCGCGTAGTGGGTGAACAGCGATACCTCGCGGCCCAGTTCGGGCAGGTCGTAGAAGGTGCTCATCGGCGCCTCCAGCTCGTAACCCACCCCGCCCACGTCCACCACCAGCCACGGCGGCTGCTTGTGGATGAGGATGCCTTTCAGTCTTCCGATCATGCTTGGCGAAGCCTCTTCATTTGCGCGCCCATGCCTGGCGCGTGTTCACCCCCAGCCGCTGAGCGCTGGCGCGCACGTGGGCGTGGGTGATGGCGGCGGCCAGGGCGTCGGCGGCGTCGGCCTGCAGCTTGCCCTGCAGGTTCAAAAGGATCCCGACCATGTGCTGGATCTGCGACTTCTCCGCGCCGCCGCGACCCACCACCGCCAGCTTGATTTCCTTGGCCGCGTACTCGTGCACCGGCAGGTCGCGCAGCACCGCCGCGCAGATCGCCGCGCCGCGGGCCTGGCCCAGCTTCAGCGCCGAGTCCGGATTGCGGGCCATGAACACCTGTTCGATCACCACCTCGTCCGGCCGGTGCGCTTCGATCACCTCGCCCAGCCCGTCCAGCAGCAGCCGCAGGCGGCCCGGGAAGTCGAGTGCCGACAACAGCGTCAGCGGCCCGTGGAAGACATGCTTCATCTTCCCGTCCGCGGCAACATCGATGATGCCCACGCCGGTGCGCTGGGAGCCGGGGTCGATGCCGAGGATGCGGGTCATGTCAGGGCCGGGGCGACGCCGTCAGGCGTAGGCGTCCTCGCCCAGCTCGGCGTTGGAATACACCGCCTGCACGTCGTCGATGTCCTCCAGCCAGTCCAGCAGCTTGACCACCTGCTGGCCGGTCTCACCGTCGACCTCGATGTCGTTGTCGGCGCGCCAGGTGACCTCGGCCTGGGCCGGCTCGGCGCCGCCGGCGACCATCGCGTCGCGCACTTCGGCAAAGGTGTCCGGATCGGTGAGCACGTCGATCGCACCGTCCTCCGGGTAGGTGACGATGTCGTCGGCGCCGGCCTCGATCGCCGCCTCGGTGATCGCGTCCTCGTCGGATCCGGGAGCGAAGCTGAGCACACCCAGCTTGCGGAACATGAAGGCCACCGAGCCGTCGGTGCCCAGGTTGCCGCCGAACTTGCTGAAGGCGTGGCGCACGTCGGCCACGGTGCGCACCTTGTTGTCGGTCAGGCAGTCCACGATCACCGCCACCCCGCCCGGGGCGTAGCCCTCGTAGCGGATCTCCTCGTAGTTCACGCCCTCCAGCTCGCCGGTCGCCTTCTTGATCGCGCGCTCGATCACGTCGCGGGTCATGTTGGCGCCGAAGGCCTTGTCCATCGCGGTGCGCAGGCGCGGGTTGGCCGCGGGATCGCCGCCGCCGGCGCGCGCGGCCACCGAGATCTCACGCAGGATCTTGGTGAACGCCTTGCCCCGCTTCGCGTCCTGCGCGTTCTTGCGGTGCTGGATGTTCGCCCACTTGGAATGTCCGGCCATTTGCAGCCCAAAGTCAGGTTGACGGGAGCCCCCGATTATAGGTCCGCGGGCAAAAAGTCGCGCGCTCGGCTACAATGGCTGGCGCTTCGCAGCTTCCGCGCGCATTGAATTGCGCATGCCGCTCGAACGCCCCGCGACTGCGGCCGGTGGAATACCGCCGCCCAGCGCCACAGGCGGCACGGCCGCTTGTTCCAGCATGCAACATGCCCCGGCATTCGACATGCCGCGCCCGCAACCACGACCGGTTGCGCCCTCCGGCCCACACAGGGCCCCCAACCCGGCGGACCAGCCCGCGCGGGCGGCTTTTGCCTGCCTTTGCGCCCGGCGTCCGGCCCCAGGATCGCGCCCAACCAGATGCAACAAACAGGAATCCACCAGCTCAGCGGCTCCACCGCCCTCCTGCTCCTCATCGGCTTCTACGCCTTCACCTTCCTGCTCTCGCTGACGATCGTCCGCAAGAAGGAAAACGTGGACGCCTACATGGTGTCCAACAGCGCCATCGGCTTCGGCATGGCCGCGGCCAGCATGATGGCCACCTGGATCTGGGCCGCCTCGTTCTTCGCCAGCGCCACCTCGGGCTATCGCTACGGTATCTCCGGGCCGATCCACTACGGCCTCTGGGGCGCGCTGATGATCCTGTTCATCTACCCCTTCGGCAAGCGCTTCCGCGAAGTGGCGCCCCAGGCCCACACCCTGGCCGAGATCCTGCACGCCCGCCACGGCGCCTCCAGCCAGATGGTGATGGCGGTGTCCAACATCGTCGGCTCGTGCATCAGCCTGATGGTCAACTTCAGCGCCGCCGGCGCGCTGGTGGCGGTGCTCTCGCCGCTGTCCTTCATCCACGGCGTGCTGATCGCCGGCGCCGGCGTGCTGGCCTACACGCTGTGGTCCGGCTTCCGGGCTTCGGTCATGACCGACTTCGCCCAGCTCGTGGCGATGGTGGTGGCGGCCGCGGTGTTGATCCCGATGGTGTACTTCAATGCCGGCGGCAGCTCGCTGCTCGAGGAAGGCATGGTGCACCTGACTTCGGAGCAGGCGAGCTTCTTCTCCACCACGGCATTCCTCGAACAGGGCGCCCCGTACCTGGTCGCGGTGCTGGCCTATGCCATCGGCAACCAGACCATCGCCCAGCGCCTGTTCGCGGTGCGCCAGGACCTGATCAAGCCGACATTCCTGACCGCCACCGTCGGCTACGGCGCGGTGGTGATCGGGCTGGGCATGCTCGGGCTGCTGGCGCTGTTCGCCGGCATCACCCCGATGGATGGCGACCACAACAACCTGATCCCGCAGATGGCTTCGGAATTCCTGCCGCCGTTCGCGATCGGGGTGTTCTTCATCCTGGTGGTCGGCTCGCTGTCCTCCACCGCCGACTCCGACCTGTCCGCGCTGTCGGCGCTGATGATGACCGACGTCTACGGCAAGAACCTGGCGCGCAAGCGGCCCGATCCCAAGTTCATGCTGCTGGTCGGCCGCCTGACCATGATCGTGGCGACCATGATCGGCATCATCTTCGCCAGCCTGCGCCTGGACATCCTGATCGTGCTGGTGTTCGTGGGCGCGCTATGGGGGGCGATCGTGTTCCCGGTGATCACCAGCTTCTACTGGGACCGGGTCAACAACCGCGCCTTCTGCTGGTCGGTCGCGGTGGCCGTGACCCTGTTCTGCCTGACCCGGTTCGAGCTGATCCCGCTGGCGGGCGTGACTGGATTCGCGCTCGAAGCGATCGCCCTGGTCGGCACCGGCGTGGTCACCGGCCTCATGGCGTTCGGCTTCTTCGGCCGCCGCGCCGCGTTCGTGGTCGGCTCGGCCACCATCATCGGGCTGTCGACGATCGTGTTCGGCGCCCTGCGCGACTACATCCCCCTGATCAGCGCCCTGGTCGCCTACGGCTCCAGCGCCATCGTCTGCACCGCCCTGAGCCTGCGCAACAGCGAGCGCTTCGACTTCTCGCTGCTGGACCAGCGCGTGCGCAACTTCCAGAAAACCGCCTTTGACAAAACCGGCGCGAAAGACGCCGGGATGACCAACGCCAAACCGACCCCGGAGGCCCGCACATGAGCATCACCCTGCTTTCCTTCTACATCCTGGTCTGGCCCGTCCTGGCCATGGGCGTGCTGACCCTGCTGTGCATTGCCCTGGTCCGCGACATCCGCGCTGCGCGCCGCAAGGGCACCGGCTTGGTCTGACTTGGCGGCATCGGCAGGGCACGACTTTCGACACTGTTCGCGATACCTGCCCCCGCCCAGCCTCATCCGGTAACGCCCATCCCGACCTGTCCTTCACCGGACAAGCACGACCCGGAGCGATGCCGATGACCGTTTCCCCGCCCTGTCCTTCACGACCGTTTCGCCCGGCCGCCCTCCTCGCCTCCTGGCTGCTGCTGGCGGCAGGCGCGAGCACCGCTGGCGAGCTGTTCGCCCCTGGCGTGGTTTCCGGCCCGTTCAACGAAACGTCTGCGTCCTTCACACCCGGCGGAGACACCGTCTACTTCACCCGCGGGGATTTCGTCTCCAGCCAGACGGTCATTCTTTCCGCCGAGCGCATGGAAGAAGGTTACGGAAACGTCCGCGTAGCCGCCTTCTCCGGCACCTGGAAGGATTCCGAGCCACACGTTTCCCCCGACGGGAGGCGCCTGTTCTTCGTTTCCAACCGTCCGGAGAACCCCGGAGGCGCCAGCCCGGTCGGAACGATGAATGGACGGACGTTTCCAGGCTCCAATATCTGGTACGTCGACCGCAACGACACCGGCTGGGGGGAACCGGTGCGGATCCACGGCGAGATCAACCGGGTGCCGATGGTGTTCAACCCTTCCGTTGCCGCCAACGGCAACCTGTACTTTTCCGCCCATCGCGAGGCCGCCGACGGCGGTTACCAGATCTACGTCGCGCCCTGGACCGGCGACGGATACGGCGCGCCACAGCGGCTGGAGATCGGCATCGGGCTCAGCGGCAGCCATATGGATCCGGCGATCGACCCGCACGAACGCTTCCTGCTGTTTGCCGGCAACGAGGGCGATTCACTCGGCGCGGCGGATATCTACATCGTCTTTCGCACCGGCGACGGCGGCTGGGGAGCACCGATCCACCTGGGTTCCGGAATCAACACCCGCTATCTCGAGAATGCGCCCACCCTGGGGCGGGAATTCGGTGAGATCTTCGTCACCAGCATGCGGCCCGCACCCACGACTTACCCCACGCCCCGGCGCGACTTCGCCCAACTGCAGCGCAGCCTGGAAGGCCCTTTGAACGGTTCGCGCAACCTGTGGCGTTTCGATATCTCCGCCCTGTTGCGCAAGCACGGCATTCAGGACTGAGGCGACACCGGGCCGGGCCCGGCTTCCTGTGCGCGAAAACGGCCGTCGCGCAGGAACCGCGCGGCCTGGCTGGCCACCTCGCGTGAGACCAGCACGCCCATGTGGCTGGTGCGCACCACCAGGTGGTCGGACAGCGCCGGGGACCGCGTTTCCTCCACCGCCACGGTTCCATCGTGCTCGCCTTCGAAGCCGCCGAAGAATCGGCCCAGTCCGTGCGGCGAACTGCCGGCGATCATGCCCACCTCGACCTCCTGCGGCCAGCTCGTGCAGCCTTCAACCAGGATCCTCCGGCTGCGACCGAAGTAGAGATTCGACAGCCGGAAACCGGAAAGCCTTTCCGCCGCCGCGCTTCCGCACAGCGGCGAGCCCAGGCAAAGCACCCGCCCCACCGGCGCCTGCGGATCCGTGCGCAGCGCATGCAGCGCAACCAGACCACCCATGCTGTGGCCGACGACATGTGCCGGCCCGCCCTCACGCAATGTTCCGAGCAGCGAATCGATGGCCACCCGCGGGCTTTCGGCAATGCTGCGATAGCCCAGGACCTCGGGCTCGAAGCCCTGCGCGCGCAGCCGCCGTGCCAACGGTTGCATGGTGATCCCGGCCATCCACACGCCGTGCAGGAGGATGACGCGGGTGATGGAGGAAAGGGGACCAGAACATGCCATGTCGGTCGATCTTAACGGAGCCACCGTGCTGTTCCTGGTGGAAGCCCCGACGAACTGTGAGGGGCTAGCCCATCGGCCCGCCGGCGAGTCCAGCCGTCACGCGGCTTCGCGCGCATGGCGCGCTCCTACGGTGCCGACACAGGTTGTGCCCGGGTGCGGCGCATTATGAATTCGCGGTCGCGGGCGCGGCCTACGGGGAAGATGTATTCGCCGACGATTTCGAAACCCCTGCGGGCATAGAAGCGCTGGGCGCCGAGGTTTTCGGACCATACCCCGATCCACAGCGGGCATGGCCCGTCGCGCTGCAGCCATTCCATCGCCGTATCGAACAGCCGCCCGCCCCAGCCGCCGCCCTGGTGCGACTCCAGCAGGTAAAGGCGCTTGAGCTCGCCATCGCCCGGCGCCACCTCCGGATGCGGCAGCCCGCAGGGACCGGCGGCGGCGTGGCCAACCGCCTCGCCACCCTCCTCCAGCAGCCACACCGCATAGTCCGGATGCGACAGGATCACCCGCTGCTTGTCGACCGGGTAGGCATCGTCGAAGAATGCCTGCAGGTCCTCCGGCGGATACAGGTGGCCGAAGGTTTCGTCGAACGTGCGCTCGGCCAACCGGGACAGCGTCCCGGCGTCATCGGCCGTCGCGCGGCGGATCGTCAGCGACATCCGCGCCGCCCTACTCCGCCTTCCTCACCGCCACGTGCAGCTCCACCAGCTGCGCCTCGTCGACCGGCGACGGCGCATCGGTCATCAGGCACTGCGCGCCGGTGGTCTTCGGGAACGCGATCACGTCGCGGATCGACTCCGTGCCCGCCAGCAGCGCCGCCATCCGGTCGATGCCAAAGGCGATCCCCGCATGCGGCGGCGCCCCGTACTTCAGCGCGTCCAGCAGGAACCCGAACTTCGCCTGCGCTTCCTCCGCGCCGATGCCCAGCAGCTCGAACACCGCGCGCTGCATCGACGGCCGGTGGATACGCACCGACCCGCCGCCGATTTCGTTGCCGTTGAGCACCAGGTCGTAGCCGCGGCTTGTCGCCGTGCGCGCGTTGGCACGCAGCGCGTCCTCGTCGTCCACCGCCGGCGCGGTGAACGGATGGTGCAGGGCCACGTAGCGGTTCGCCTCCCCGTCCCACTCGAACATCGGGAAGTCGGTGATCCACAGCGGCTTCCAGCCATCCTCGACCAGGCCGAATTCCTCGCCCGCCTTCAGCCGCACCGCGCCCATGAACGCGCTGACCGCCGGATAGTCCCCGGCGCCGAAGAACACCATGTCGCCATTGCCGGCACCCACGTGCGCCAGCAGCGCCGAGAACGCCGCCTCGTCGAAGAACTTCTGGATCGGCGATGACACCGCCCCGTCCTCGCCGATCTTCACGTAGGCCAGTCCCTTGGCGCCGTACTTGCCGGCGTGCGCGGCGTAGCCGTCGATCTGCTTGCGCGACAGCGCCGCGCCGCCCGGGATCCGCAGCGCGCACACGCGCCCGCCTTCGCCACCAGCCACGTCGGCAAACACCTTGAAGCCGCTGTCCTTCACCAGTTCCGCAACGTCCAGCAGCTCCAGCGGATTGCGCAGGTCCGGCTTGTCCGAACCAAAACGGCGCATCGCCTCGGCATACGGCATGCGCGGGAACGGATCGGCCAGCTCCACGCCGGCCACCTCGCCGAACACGTCGCGCACCATCGCCTCCACCGTGTCCTGCACCACGCCCTCGTCCACCCATGCGAACTCCACGTCCAGCTGGGTGAACTCGAGCTGGCGGTCGGCGCGCAGCGCCTCGTCGCGGAAGCAGCGCGCGATCTGGTAGTAGCGGTCGAAGCCCGACATCATCAGGATCTGCTTGAACAGCTGCGGGCTCTGCGGCAGGGCGTAGAACTCGCCCGGATGCTGGCGCGCCGGCACCAGGAAGTCGCGCGCGCCCTCGGGCGTGGCGCGGGTCAGGATCGGAGTCTCGATGTCCTGGAAGTCGCGCGCGTCCAGCCAGCGGCGCAGGGCGCTGACCAGCTTCGTGCGCGTGCGCATGCGGCGCTGCATCTCCGGGTGCCGCAGGTCCAGGTACCGGTACTTCAGGCGGATGTCCTCGCCCGGGTTCTCGTGGTGGTGGAACGGCAGCGGCTCGGCCTTGTTGAGCACCTCGATGGCGGTCGCCACCACTTCCACCTGGCCGGTGCGGATCTTCGGGTTCACCGATTCACGCTGGCGCACCGTGCCGGTCACGCGCAGGCAGTCCTCGTAGCCCACGCCGGCGGCGGTGGCGATCACTTCGGCGTTGCCGGCGGCGTCCGACGGCTCGGCCACCACCTGCACGATGCCTTCATGGTCACGCAGGTCGATGAAGCACAGGCCGCCGAGGTCGCGCGCAACGTCGGCCCAGCCGCACAGGGTGACGGTCTGGCCGATCAGCGATTCGTCGATCAGGCCGCAGAAATGGGTACGCATGTGGACTCCGGGCAGAACCCGCGCCGGGGGCGCGGAAAGCCGGTCATTTTAGCGGCTCGCGGCCGGGTTTCCGAGCCACGCGCCTGATTCCGCAATCATCGGGATAATGCGCGCATCGGCATGCAACGCACCCCGCCCACGTCCCCGGCCGCCCTGACATGATCGCAACCGTCCGCCCCTTGGCCGCCCTGCTCGCCGGCGCGGCCCTGCTGCTCATGGGCAGCGGCCTGCTGGGAACCCTGTTGGCCGTGCGCGGCCGGATCGAGGGCTACGAGGACCAGGTCCTGGGCCTGGTGATGTCGGCGTACTTCGCCGGGTTTTTCCTGGGCACCTATGCCGCGCCCGGGCTGATCCAGCGGATCGGCCACATCCGCGCGTTCGCCTTCTACGCCGCCCTGTGCGCGGCGACCGTACTGCTGCACCCGGTCCTGGTCTCGCCCTGGGCCTGGGGCCTGCTGCGGCTGTCGACGGGCATCGCCCTGGTCGGGCTGTACACGGTGATCGAGAGCTGGCTCAACGTGCAGGCACCGGCCGGGCAGCGCAGCCAGGTGTTCGCGATCTACATGGCGGTGAGCCTGCTGGCGATGGCGGCGGGCCAGTGGCTGATCGGGGTGGCGCCGCCAGGTGGCTTCGTGCTGTTCAACCTGGTGGCGATCCTGGTCTGCCTGGCCGCGCTGCCGGTGACCGCCAGCAGGATGGTGCAGCCCGAACTGCCGCCAATGCCGCGCCTTGCGCTGAAGGCGCTGTTCCACGCGGCCCCGGCAGCGACCGTCGGGGCCCTGCTGGCCGGACTGGTCCTGGGGAGCTTCTGGGGCCTGGCGGCGGTGTACGCGACCCGGCTCGGACTCGACGTCACCGGCGTGGCGATGCTGGTGAGCGTCACGATCATTGGCGGTGCGGCGCTGCAGTGGCCGATCGGCCGCCTGTCGGACGGCGGCGACCGGCGCACCGCGCTGGTGGTGATCTGCCTGCTGGGCGCCGGCGCGGCGCTGGCGATGATGCTGCCGTCGGGGCAGTCCGGCCTGCTCCTGTTCGTGCTCTGCTTCAGCTTCGGCGGCCTGGCGTTCTCGATCTATCCGCTGTGCATGGCGCACCTGCTCGACCACCTGCCGCCCGAAGACACGCTGTCCGCCGGGAGCAGCCTGCTGCTTCTCAACGGCGTCGGCTCGGCGCTCGGCCCGGCGCTGGCCGGCGTGGCGATGACCCGCTTCGGTGCGGATGCGCTGCCAGGGTTCCAGGCCGCCACGCTGACCCTGGCCGCGCTGATCATTGGTGGCCGGCGCCTGCTGCGGCAACGCGACAATGAACATCCGTCCGACTTCCATCTGATGCTGCGGACCACGCCGACGGCGATCGAACTGCTGCCGGAAGTGGAGACGGCGGACGCCGACGATGAGTTCGCGGACGGGCCTGGAACGGCGTCGCGTTGAAGGATCGGCGGGTCAGTGCCCGCCCTGCGCAACCCTGCCCACGACCTCCAGGGGAGGGCCAGGCCCTACGGGGTTTCGGCTGCGGGCTTGGGTTCGGCCTTTTTCGCTGGCTCGGCCTTGGCAGGCGCGGCGTCGGGCTTGTCTCCGCCCGGCCTGGCGTCACCCGCGCCGGCCAGGTTGCGCTTCTTCTCGCCGTCCTTCTTGAAATCGGTCTCGTACCAGCCGCTGCCCGACAGGCGGAAGGACGGCGCGGTGAGCTGCCGCTTCACGGCGTCCGCGGCGCACTCGGGACAGGCATCCGGATCCGGATCGGACATCTTCTGCAGGCGATCGAACTGGTGGCTGCAGGAGGTGCATTGAAAGGCGTAGATCGGCATGGCGCTGGCTCGAACCTGGTCCGGAAGTGGAACCGCCCCCGTTATGGGGGCGGATTCCGTCTGTTCAAGCCGCGGCCTTGCGAACCGTCAGTAGCCCCAGGGCGTGGGCGGGGGTTCGACCGGCTGGGTGAGGTCGAACTCGACCTGGAACAGCCGGCCCTCCGGGTTCTGCCCGCCTTCCGGTCGCGCCAGTTCGTACAGGAACCGCTGGCCCGGTTCGATCTCCATCGCCCACACGTTGGTGGTCGACACGTCCAGGCCCTCGCGCTCGAACAGGTCGATCGACTCCTGGTCAACCGGGAACTCCTGCCGCAGCGAGGTGCCTTCGTCCACGGTGTCGCCGCCGTACATGGTGACCGGATCGTCGCTGCCGTCTTCCAGGCGGTGGTCGTGCTTGAGCCGCAGGCCGTCGTCGGTGCGGGTCAGCAGCCAGGTGCGCGAATGGTTGTCGCCAACGTGGAACGGCACCTGCAGCTCGCGGGTCGGGTCGTCGCAGCCGCGCACGTGCATCACCAGGTCCTGGCCTTCGAAGGCATCCGGCTCATCGCTGGCCGGCTCGTTGGCGACGATGCGCCCGGCGAAGGCCTGGCCGCAGTGCTCGGCCAGGCGGATGAGGAATTCGTCGGCCGGGGTCGAGACGTCCTCGGCGGCGGCCGCGGCGGCTTCGGCCTGGGCGTCGGCAACGCTGGTATCCGGCTCGGTGGAAGGCGCGCAGGCCGACAGGGCCAGCGCGAGCGTGATGGTCGTGGGAAGCATGAGTCTGTTCATCCGCGAAACTTAACCCGCGTCGCTTCGGCAGGCAAACACGCGCACCAGCACAGGGGGCGGGCTCAGCCCTCGATCAACTCCAGCCAGCGCTCCTCGGCGTCGGCCAGGCGCCGGGCCACCGTCTCGCGCTCGCTTCCCAGTTCCACCAGCCTGGCGGCATGGGCATGGTGGGCCGGATCGGCGAGCGCGGCGTCGATCCGCGCAAGCTCCGCTTCCAGCTCCGCCACTTCGCCCTCGGCTTCGGCCAGCTTGTGGGGGTTGATCTTGCGCGCCGGCGCGGCCGGCTTCGGCGGCTCCGGCGCCGGCTTGCCAGGGCCTTTTTCGTTGCCGCGGCTTTCCCCCTGGCGCGAGCGCAGCCAAACCGCGTACTCGTCCAGGTCTCCATCGAACGGCTTGACCACGCCGTCGGACACGCGCCAGTAGATGTCGCTCACCAGGCCGATGAGGTGCCGGTCGTGCGAGACCAGCACGATCGCGCCGTCGAAGTCGCTCAGCGCCTCGGCCAGCGCCTCGCGCATGTCCAGGTCCAAATGGTTGGTGGGTTCGTCCAGCAGCAGCACGTTGGGCTGCCTCCAGGCAATCAGCGCCAGCGCCAGGCGCGCGCGCTCGCCGCCGGAGAAGCCATCGATGCTCTCAAACGCGCGGTCGCCTGGGAAGTACCACTTGCCCAGGAAATTGCGGAAGTCCTGGGTCGACTGGTTGGGCGACAGCTCGCGCAGGTGGTCGATCGGCGAGGTACCGGCCACCAGCGATTCCACCGTGTGCTGGGCGAAGTAGCCGATGCGCAGGTCCGGGTGCGCCGCGCGCTCGCCGTCCAGCAGCGGCAGCTCGCCAACCAGCGTCTTGACCAGGGTGGACTTGCCCGCCCCGTTGGGACCGAGCAGGCCGATGCGGTCGCCCGCCTCCAGGCCAAAGCCCACGTTCTGAAGGATGCGCGCATCGGCGCCGTAGCCGCAGGTGCCGTCGTTGATCCGCAGCAGCGCGTGCGGCAGCTTCGCCGGCTGCGGGAACTCGATCCGGAACCCGCGCTCGGCCCGCACCGCCTCGGTGCCGGCCAGCTTGGCCAGCCGCTTCACCCGGCTCTGCGCCTGCCTGGCCTTGCTGGCCTTGGCCTTGAAGCGGTCGATGAACTTCTGCAGGTGGGCGCGCTCGGCCTG
>JBQDAV010000026.1:34609-35861 GCA_052090405.1 Luteimonas sp. | reverse complement strand
TGCCGAAGGTGGGACTCGAACCCACACAGTATTTCTACCGGCGGATTTTGAATCCGCTGCGTCTACCGGTTCCGCCACTTCGGCGCGGGCGGGCAGTATAACGGGCGCCGGTGCGTCGGCGCATGCCGGTTGCACTCAGGCGGCGCTGTCCACGGCCAGGGCGGCGTCGGCGCGCTGGAACCATTCGCCGTCCAGCGGCCGGTAGGTGCAGCAGTGCTCCATCGGACCCTTGTAGATGTGCAGGGAAATGGCCACCTGGTCGGCGCTGGCATTGCGGATGGTGTGGTACTCGTGCGGCGGGATCAGGCTGCCGGCGCTGCCGGGGCCGGCCTGCATGCCGCCGGCGGCGCGGAAGCGGCTGCGGTCGCCGTCGGCCTCGAGCAGCTCGTACTGGGTGATCTCCAGTTCGCCGTCCCACACGCCTTCCACGCACCACAGGCCGCAGTGGTCGTGGATCGGGGTGCCCTGGCCCGGTCCCCAGGTCATGGCGACGATGCTGTAGCCGTGCTCCGGGCTGCGGTACAGCTCGCGGCGGGCGTAATGGTCTTCGATCGGCTGGTGCACGCAGTCGGGCAGGCGCACGCCGGGGTCGCGGATGATCCGGCACATGGCATCGCGCAGCGCGGCGGTGATCGCGTGGACGTCGCCGGCGGCGACCGCCTCGTCCACGGCGGCGATGAGCCTGTCGCGGCCTTGGAAGGGAACGTCGGGCAGGTCGATGCTGGTCATGCCGGCATTCTACGTGGGCGCCACGGGCGGGGATGTTGCGTTGCGGCACGGGGCATGGCGCGCGCGTGGGTGGTCCCCATTCAGCCGTTGGGCGACTCCTGCCCGTTGTCCACGTCCAGCAGCTCCTCGACCTGGGACAGGGTGGTGTCGTCCTTGATCACCCGTTTCAGCCACACGTGCAGCGGCATTTCGCCCCACCGCGCGGCCTTGTCGGCCAGGTAGGCGACCGGGCTGTGCGGTTCGGTGCGGCGGAAGAATTCGGCGACCTCGCGCAGCTGGGCCAGCGCCTGGCGTCGCGAGGCCAGCGGACCATCGCCGCCCGCACCGGTGGACGTTCCGGATTCGCCGGCGGCGGGATTGGCCGCGCCGGCAGCGGCTTCGCCGTCGACCAGCACGCCGGCGTCGCGGGCGAAGCGGGTGACGGTGTGCTGCAGGTGGTCGAGCTGGTCGAGCACCGGGGTGAAGCTGGGGCCATCCGCGCCCAGGCGCGCGTCCACGGCTGCCTGCAGCTCGTGCAGTGCGG
>JBQDAV010000026.1:17313-34509 GCA_052090405.1 Luteimonas sp. | reverse complement strand
TCCTCATGGCCGGCGTCCTGGTCCTGCGGGTGCACCTGCTCCCAGTGGTGGTCGCACAGGCCGGCCAGCGCGCGCAGGCCGACGGCGAAGCCGGGGAAGCCATGCAGCCGGGCGTTGGCCTCCGCGTACCAGGCGCCCACGCGCAGGTCCTTGGTGCGGGTGCGCAGCAGCTCGTCGCACAGTTTTGCGGCGGACGTCCAGTCGGCGTACTTGATGTCGGTGACCCATTCGCCCTGGTCGAGGGTGGGGTCGTCGGCGCGACGGGCTTCCTGGATCGCGTCGAACTCGGTGGAGAACGACAGGTCTTCGCCTGCGGGGCGTTCTTCGGAGATCGGGGCCAGCAGGTCATCCAGTTCCAGCATGGCGGGTGCTCGGGTTGTCGGTGGGAGGACGAATCTTACACAGCCCGCGCCACTCCGGCTCCCTGGCGAGGCCTACAGCTCCAGGCCGCCCTGTTCGCGATGCAGGGCGCGCAGCCGCTCGCCAAGCAGGGCCAGGTTGGCCTCTCCGCCTTCGAGCGCGGCCCGGGTTTCGGGCGGCAGCCAGTCCCGCGCAAGGTCCTGCAGCCGGTCCCCGTCCTCGTGCCACTGCGCCACGTGCCGGCCGGCCGCAGCCTCCAGTGTTTCGCGCTCGGCCTGCTGCGGCAGGCCGTAGCCGGTGCCGGGCAGCAGCGCGGCGGGTCGGGTCAGCAGGCCTTCCAGCTGCAGCAGGTCGCGCAGGGCGGACACGGCATCAGCGGCTGCCTCCGGGTCGCCGCCGCCGCCGAGGAAGCGGCGCTTGAGCTCGTCGCGCGCCAGCAGCTCCTGCCGGCGCAGGGCGGCCTGTTCGAGCAGCAGCAGGGCGGCGCCGGAGCGCAGGTCGGCGAGGCGCAGCCAGCCGGTGCGCTGGCCGGGGGGAAGCTGCAGCCAGTCTTCCGCCCGCGCGTAGGGTAGGTCCAGCGCCTGGCGCGCGGTGTCGAACAGTTCGGCGTAGTGGGCGCTCAGCGGTTCGAACCGGTAGCCCAGGCGCGCCGCCTCGTCGGCATCCTCCAGCACCGTGGCATCGACCAGCCCGGCCCGCTGCAATCGCCGCATGAGCCCGGTCGGGGTGATGCTGGCCAGGCGTTCGCCGGCCAGCCGCGGCACCCCGTCGTGCAGCAGCTTGAAGGTTTCCACCGCGCAGTTGTTGCCGATGAACCGGTAGCTGCCGTCGTAGCTCCAGTGGAGCTGGGCCGCGCGCTGCAGCAGGCCCGCGACCTCGTCGTGCGAAAGGCGCAGCGGCAGCGAGATCAGTCCGCGCAGTTCGACGCGGGTGTACTCCTCCACGACCTGGTCCAGCGGCAGCACGAACAGGCGCGACGGGTAGGAGCCGGTCAGCCCACGCCAGTTGGAGATCTGCACGTCGCCGACGAAGGCGCGGAAGGAAAGTACCCGGTGGTGGGCCAGGTCCAGGCGGCAATCCGGCCCGGGTGGGCGGCCCGGCGCGCACACCACCAGCCGCAGCATGCTGTGGCCCCAGCGGCTCATGAAGCGCTCGTTGCCCTCGGCGAGCAGGTAGTCGACTTCGTACACGCGCTCCGGATCAAGTTCGAGCAGCGGGTCGCCGGCTTCGGCGCCGGGGTCCAGGAACGGCAGGCCGGCCGCGCAGTCGCCCTGCGGCACCGGCTGGCCGAAGTGCGCGGCGAAGTGGGCGGCCAGGGCGGGACGGCGACAGGCGTAGGCGGGGTCGAGCACGAAGTGTTCGAGGTTGACCGCTACGAACTCCGCCGGATCCTCCAGCTCGTACGGGTCCGGGCTGCGGTCGATGAAGGCGCTGTCGCCCAGGCGCGGCAGGATGCGGAACGGGCGCACCTGCCAGCCGGCCAGGTCGAGCAGGCGCGGGTCGTGCGACAGTCCGCCGGCGGCGGAGCGGTCATGGAAATGGGCAAGTTCATGGATGACCGCTGCCAGTGCGGGGGCAGGCGCTTCCGCGGCGCCGGTGCCGGAATCACGCGCCATCCAGCTGTCCAGCAGCGCGCGCTGCAGCAGCATGCGTCCGCCAAGCGCGCGTCCATGGACGTGCGCGGGGAGGTCTTCGCGCCATTCCACCGCGATCGGTCCAAGCGACTGCGTCCAGCCCGATGGAAGGCTTGAAACGGCCTCGTCCAGCAGTGCGCGCGTGGCCTGGATTTCCCCGGCGTCGAGGCCGGCTTGCTCAAGGTCGAACAGTGCAGGTGCGGCCTGCACGCCCGTCGCGCAGGCAAGCAGGCAGGCGGCGATCCAGTGCAGCGGGCGCTGCCGGCGCCGCGGGATCACAGGGCCAGGATGGCCTTCGCCAGCGTCATGTCGCTGGCCTGGCGCACTTCGGCTTCCGCACTGTTCTCGCGCAGGTGGCGCAGCGCCGCCTCCAGGTGCGCGCCGCGGATGCGGCCTTCGCTGGCGACGAAGCCGGCCGCGTCCTCGCGCGCCTGCAGGACCACCTTGTCGTTGCCGGAGGTGGAGCCCGAGGTGGCGCCGGAGGAAGCCGACGAGCCGCCGGCAGCGGACCCGGCGGTGGTGCCGGCGAAGCTGCTGGCCAGGGCCGGCGCGGTGGCGAGGATGAACAGGGAGCAGGTCAGGAGCAATCGCAGCATGATGGTTTCTGGCGGGGTGCGAAGGTGGGGGAGTGCGGCCGATGGGCCACAAGGAATGCAAGCCTACCCGATCCGGATTGCGGGGACTTGTCCAGGCGATCCATCGACCCGATATTCAGCCGTACGGCGGCACAGTAGCGACAGCCGGATCAGAATCGTGGAGGAAGCGACATGGCAACCGGATGGGCGGGCGACGGTGCGGTCCAGGACCAGATCGACGCCACCGTGAAGGACGGCATCAAGCGGGCGCGCAGCCAGCTGCGGCAGGGGCCCGGGCTGACGCACTGCGAGGAGTGCGATGCCCCGATCCCGGAGGCGCGCCGCAAGGCGGTGCCCGGCGTGCGCCTGTGCGTGGCCTGCCAGGAGCAGCACGACGCCGACGAAGCGGCTGACGGCGGCTACAACCGGCGGGGCAGCAAGGACAGCCAGCTGCGATAGGGCGGCGGGCTCGGCCCGACGCCCGCGTTCGTTATTCCGCGTTGCGCCAATCCGGGTTGGCGAAGTATTTCCGTGTCTCGTTGACCACCACGCCGGAAAGCACCAGCAGGCCGATCAGGTTGGGCAGGGCCATCAGGCCGTTGGCGATGTCGGAGAAGGTCCACACCAGCTCCAGCGACAGCACCGCGCCGAAGTACACCACCACCGAGAACACCAGCCGGTAGGGGAGCACGCCGCGGCGGCCGACCAGACGCTCGATGCAGCGCTCACCGTAGTAGCACCAGCCCAGGAGGGTGGTGAACGAAAACACCAGCACGCCGAGCGCGATGGTGACGTTGCCCCAACCGCCGCCCATGGCCTGCTCCAGCGCCCACGCGGTCATTGGCGCGCCTGCCAGCCCTTCCTGCATCCAGGCGCCGGTGACAATGATCGACAGCGCGGTCAGGGTGACCATGATCAGGGTGTCGATGAAGGTCTGGGTCATCGACACCATCGCCTGGCGCACCGGCTGGTCGGTGATGGCCGAGGCTGCGGCGATTGCTCCGGTGCCCAGGCCCGATTCGTTGGAAAAGATGCCGCGCGCCACGCCCATCTGGATTGCCAGGATCACCGCCGAGCCGGCGAAGCCGCCCGCGGCCGCGGTGCCGCTGAAGGCGTCGGTGAAGACCAGCGCCAGCGTCGCCGGCAGGCGCTCGGCGAACATCACCAGCACGAACAGGTTGGCCACGATGAACAGCATGCACATCAGTGGCACTACGCTCGCCGCGAACCGGGCGATGCTCTTGATGCCACCCAGGATCACCGCAGCCGCGCAGATCGCCATCGCCAGTCCGCTCCAGGTCGGGGAGATGTTCCAGGTGGCCTCGAGCTGGCCGGCGGCGGTATTGGCCTGGACCATGTTGCCGATGCCGAACGCGGCGATCGCACCGAACAGGGCGAACGCAATACCCAGGGTCTTGCCCCAGAAGCCGCCGATGCCGTTGGTGAGGTAATACATCGGGCCGCCGCTCTGCTCGCCCTTGGCGTCCACCTGCCGGTACTTCACGCCCAGCAGGCCCTCGGCGTACTTGGTGGCCATGCCGACCAGCCCGGTCATCCACATCCAGAACAGCGAACCAGGCCCGCCGATGCCGATCGCGGTGGCCACGCCGGCGATGTTGCCCACGCCGATCGTGGCCGCCATGGCGGTGGCCAGCGCCTGGTAGTGGGAGACGTCGCCGGTGCAGCTGGCGGCTTCCTTGCGCCGCACCAGCGCCAGCCACAGCGCATGGCCGAGTACGCGGAACTGCAACCCGCCCAGGCGGACGGTCAGGTACAGGCCGGTGAGCAGCAGCAGCGGGATGAGGAGGAACGGCCCCCAGACGAACGCACTGATCTGGTCGAGCGCGGCTTGCAGTTGCTCCATCGGTGGTTCCCGTTGCTGGATTGGTGGCCGGCCAGGGGCCGCGGCGCCTGCACCTTAACAATGTCGCGGGGCGGCGGATATCCCCGGTGGTTTCAGCGACTGGCGAGGAAGGCGCCGTAATCCTCGATGGTGTCCTCCACGCTGGCCTCGAACAGGCGCGTGCCGGCCTCCACGTTGGCCAGCGAGGGGTCCGAGCCGATGCGCCCGTCCGGGAAGCGCCGGCGGTAATCGAAGGCATCGCCGATGGGGCCCTTGGGCGCAATCTTCGGCTCCAGGTCCATCGGCTGGGCGCGATCCGGGTAGGCGTGCCAGGTGAGCGAAATCTCCGAGGGCGTGGCGTGGCTGCCTTCGCCCTCGCCGAACAGTTTCTCCGACAGCGCCACCACCCGGCGCCCGGCAAACCAGCTGGCGATCTTCAGCCGCGGTGCCGGTTCATCGCGGCGGGCGAAGCTTGCTTCGGCATTGAACTGGGCAAAGGCGGCCTGCACGGTGGCGATGTTGCCGCCGTGGCCGTTGAGGAAGTAGATCTCGCGGAAGCCGTGGCCGGCCAGCGACTGGACCACGTCGCGCACCACTGCGATCAGCGTGTCCGGGCGCAGCGAGATGGTGCCCGGGAACGCAAGGTGATGCTGGGCCATGCCGACTGAAAGCGTCGGCGCGACCAGCGCGTCGATGCGCTCGGCGGCCGCCTGGGCGACGACTTCCGGACAGATGGCGTCGGTGCCGATCAGGCCGTTGGGGCCGTGCTGTTCGGTGGAGCCGATGGGGACGATGATGCCGGTGGAGCGGGCCAGGCGGGCCTCGACTTCCGGCCAGGTGCAAAGCTGCAGGCGCATGTGGTTACCGGTATGCAGTGAGGGAGCCACCCAGCTTAGCCCGGTGGCCGGGCCCGGACCAAGGCAGCCAGCGGCTGGCACGTGCCGCGGCCCCATTCCTGGGCGTAAGCTGGCCGGCTTACGGATGCAGGGCAGTGGCACGCACGATGGCGGATGAAGAAGGCAAGGGCACCGGCCTGGCGACACGACTGGCGTTGGCGCTGGGCCTGGCCCGCGATGCCGGTGGCAAGCGCCTGGCCAGGCCGTTCGTGCGTCGTTACGGGCGCTACACCTCGCTGCAGTTCAGCCGCAAGCAGACCCAGAGCCGGATGCTCACCGCCGACCCGGACGCGCTGCTGATCGATTACACCCGCACCATGCTGGCGGCGCTGCTACTGCGACCGGAGCCGGCCTGCATCGGCATGGTCGGCCTGGGCGGCGGTTCGCAGGTGAAGTTCTGCCACCGTCACCTGCCGCATGTGCGGATCGAGGTGGTGGAGAACAACCCGGGCGTGATTGCCCTGCGCCGAAAATTCGCGATTCCCGACGATGACGAACGCCTGCAGGTGCACCTGGGCGATGGCGCCGAATTCCTGCGGGCCCGTCGCGGCCGCTACGACGTGCTGCTGGTGGATGGCTACGACGAGGAGGGTATTCCCCAGGCGCTGTCGACGCAGGCGTTCTACGACGACTGCCGCGATGCGTTGGTGCCGGGCGGGGTGATGTCGGTGAACCTGTTCAGCGCAGACGCCGCGCTGCACCTGGAGCGCATCCGCCGCAGCTTCGGCGACGGGATGGCGGTGCTGAAGGAAGCGAAGATGAGCAACCGCGTGGCCTTTGCCTGGAGTGGCGGTCTGCTGCCACCCGGGCCGGTGGATGCCGGCGCCGCGCTGCGGACGCTTCCAGAGGCAGCCCGGCGCCAGCTTGGGCCCGGGTTTGCCCGCCTGGCGCAGGCGTTGGAGGAAGAGGTCGCGCGGTAGCCGCGCTCAGCGTGCCGGGCAGGCCGGGTCGCGGCCGGCCCAGCGGGCGCAGATGCGGTCGCGGCAGTTGATGCCCTGCAAGGTATTGGCGGCGGGGCAGGATTGCAGTTCCCGCTGGGCGCGGGTGGGCGCGGCGGCCTCCGCCTGTGCCGGCTGCGGCTGGCCGAGCGCGGCCAGTGCTGCACTGGTTTCAACCTGGGTGCGTTCGTTCTCGGCCAGGATGTGGGCGACCAGCGAATCCATCGAGCCGTGCATCTCCGCCCCGGATTCGTCGGGATGGATGATGCCCAGCAGGGTCGAGAGCAGGCTGTTGTTGGACTCGGCTGTTTCGCTGCGCGCGGCGGTGGCCCGGGCCCGCGGTGGGGCGGCGCGCCGGGCCGGACTTGCGGCGGCGGCCGGAGCGGCAGTGGAGGGGCGCTGGTCGTTTGCCGGGCGTGCGTCGTCGGCGCTGGTGGCGTCCGGCTGGGACTGGATCCGCGCCAGGGGGTTTTCCCGCGCCGTCGCGTCCGGGCGGTCGACCGGGGCATCGATGATCAGCGCCGGCCGGGCGGCCGTTTCGGGCGCGGCCTCTTGCACAGCCGGGGCGGATTGGCCGACAGTCTGCCCCCCGCCGTCGCGCCATGGATCGGCATTGCCGGGAGCGAACAGGCGCGTGGTGGAGACAAGGACGAGAACGATGACAAGGACGGCACCTGCCAGCAGCAACCAGCGCAAGCGGTGCGCGCGGCTTCCGGTCGCGGCTTCGCCCGAAGACGGCGCGCGGTTTTCCATGTCGGCGAGGATCCGGCCTGAAGAGCCGGAGGCTGGTGTGCCGCGGGCGCTTGCCGCGACCAGGCTGGGGCGATTCGATCCGTCGTTGTTCAAGTGCAGTCCTGCTCTTGACCGGCAAGCGCCGGATAAAGTCCTTTTCCTCATTCTAGCCACGCATCGGGGGGCGTCAATGGCGCGCGCGGCGGCGGAGGCGCGGGCATGATCGCCTTGTGGCTCGCGCTCGGCTTTGCCGCGGCATGCGCCGTTACCTGGCTGCTGGTGTTCCCCGAGGCGCGCGACCGGCTGGTGCAAGTGCTGGCGCGGGCGTGGGCGGCACTGGCCGGACGGGCGGCGCGCGGTGGCGGGCGCATCGCCCGTGGGGCATCGGGTTCGCGGCGTGCCGCGCGGGCGGGTGGGGCAGGCGTGGTCGCCGCGCTGCGCCGCCATCGCGTGGTGCTTGCGGTGGCGCTGCTGCTGCTGTGCGTGCCGCCGCTGTTGATCCTCATCGCGCGCCAGCAGGTGGTGCTGGAGCGGTTTGCCGGTGAAGACCTGTCGATCTCACGCTCGACGATCGCGGTACTGCTGCGCGGCGAGCGCCTGGTGCCGCCGGCACCGCCACCACCGGAGGTATTCACCACAGCCGAAGTGCGCAGGGTGATGCCGGAGATCGTCACCGCCGACCGCCGCTGGGAGCGGCTGAACCCGGACCTGCAGCAGCGGGTGCTGGCGATCCACCAGGTGATGGCGCAGCAGCACGGGATCCGCATGGTGCTGGTGGAGGGCTACCGCAGCCCGGAACGCCAAGCCGAACTGTATCGCGAGGGCCGCGCCACCGGCGCCAGGCCGTGGCAGAGCTGCCACCAGTACGGCCTGGCGCTGGACAGCGCGCCGATGCGCGAAGGCAAGCTGCAGTGGGACATGGAAGACCCCTGGACCCGCCGTGCGTACTTCCTGTACGGCGAGCTGGCCCAGGAGGCCGGACTGGTGTGGGGCGGCAACTGGCGCATGCGCGATTACGTCCACGTGGAGATGGGGCGTGAGTGCAAGGCGGCCAAGGAGGCGCGGATGCGGGCCGGGTGATATCGGGTCGCAAGTCCTGCTATCTTTCCCGTCCGGCTGCGCAAAGCGGCCGGCAACGGCAAAGATGGATGCCATGGATTTCGCGCCTCGGCGCGACGCAGGGAAGGCCGCAATGGTGGCGTGCGCAGGGAGCGGGATGTGAGGGTGTCAGGGGTCTGGCGTACGGGCGTGGTCGTGCTGGCGGTGTTTGCCGCGGCGTGGACGTGCGCGATCGTCTGGTGGCGCGTTGGCAACGTGACACCCGGCGGCACCGGGATGCTGGTCTGGCTGCTCGCGGTGCCGGTCGCCATCCTGGTCCTGCTGTGGATCGTCGCGCGCCTGCGCCGGCGCAAGGCCGCGCGCGCCGAAGAACCCGCGGCGGACGCCGAAGCCGAGCCCACGACGGATGACGCCGCCCCGCGGCAGTGGCCGCTGGGCATTCTCGCCGGTGAGGTCAACCTGGGTTGTGGTGAGGGCGCGCAGGCGCTGGCCGGGAGGCTGGTGGAACTGCCACGGCCCGGCCTGCACCCGACGCTGCGCGACCGCGACGGGCTGCCGGTGCTTGCGGCCTGCAGCGAGGACCTGGACACGACGTCAGTGGCGGACCGGCTGCCGCTTGGGCCCGGCCAGCGCCTTGTCGAAGAACACTTGCGGGCCCTGGCCCTGCTCGAACCGGTGGCGCTGGAGCTGTTCGACGCCGCCGCGCGCCTGCTGCCGCCGCTGCCGCAGGCCGCGGAACGGGTGGTGGCCGGCCTGCGCCGCAGCGAGGCGCCGCCGCCGCGCGAGAGCGGCAGCGTGCACGTGGTTGCGTTGCTGCCGCAGGACATGCCGTCATCGCTGCGCACCGGCTGCGACGAATGGCTGCGCGGGCTGGCCGATGACGCCGGGCTCGATCCGCGTCGCAGTACGTTCGAGGTGACCTGCGTGTCCGGTGCGGACGAAATCTGGCAGCGGCTCGGGCGGCTGGTGGCCGACGAGCCCGCCGCAGGCGCCGACTGGCAGTTGCTGCTGGCGGCGTCCTCCTCGATTGGCGAACGCGGGCTGCATGCATTGAACACCGGCGGCAGGCTTGCCACCGCCGGCAACGTCGAGGGCCTGGTGCCCGGTGAGGGCGCCGCGGGCCTGCTGCTGCGCCCCGAGGGGTCGGCCCTGCCGGCCGGTGACGGCACGGTGCCGGCGCTGGCTGCGGTGCATGCCGGCGCCCTCGAGGCCGGTTCCAATCCGCGCCATGCCGCACGCGCGACCGGGGACCTGCTGGGCGAGCTGATGGGTATGGGCGACGTGTCGCGCGACGACATTGCCATGGTGCTCAGCGATGCCGACCAGCGGCCAAGCCGCTCGGTGGAGGCCGCAGTGGCCTCCTCGGCCGCCTGTCCCGAACTTGATCCCGCCGGCGACTGCCCGGCGCTTGGCAGCGCCAGCGGTCACCTGGGCCATGTCGCACCGCTGGCCCTGCTCGCGCTGGCTTCGGCACGTGTACGCGATGCCGAAGCCCCGGTGCTGGCGCTGTCGGTGGCCTCGGCGAAAGCCCGCACCGCGGCGCTGGTGCGCGTTGCCGACGCCGTCGACATCTCCCAATCCGCCTCCAACGAAGCCGGCGCGAAGCCGGACCTGGCCGCCTGAACGGAAGTCCCAACCGATGTTTTCGATGTTCTACAGACTCAGGTACTACCTCACCGACTACCGTCTCCTGGCGGTGGTGGGAATCGTCTCCGCCGCGGCGCTGATGGCCTTCGGCAGCGACGGGCTGGCGACCATTGGCATCTGGGTCGTTGCACTGATCGTGCTGGCACTGGTGATCTGGGGGGTGGTCTGGATCGTGCGCCGGGTCCAGGGACGGCGCGCAGCGAAGAAGCTCGACACGATGGTGGAAGAGGACACCGAGCGCGCAGTGGCCTCCGCCAAGCCTGCCGCGCGCGCCGACACCGAGGCGCTGCGCGAGCGCATGCTGGAGGCGGTCAAGGCAATCAAGTCCTCGCGCATCGGCGTGCTCAAGGGCAAGGCCGCGCTGTACGAACTTCCCTGGTACGTGATCATCGGCAACCCGGCGGCGGGCAAGAGTTCGGCGATCCTCAACTCCGGGCTCAAGTTTCCCTTCGAGGACAACCGCAGCAACGTCATCCAGGGCATCGGCGGCACCCGCAACTGCGACTGGTACTTCACCACCGAGGGCATCGTGCTCGACACCGCTGGCCGTTACTCGGTCAGCGTCGAAGACCGGCTGGAGTGGCTGACCTTCCTGGACTTGCTGAAGAAGAACCGGCCGCGCGCGCCGCTCAACGGCATCATCATCGCCGCCAGCATCGCCGAGCTGTCGGGCAGCAAGCCGGAGTTCGCGATCGAGCTGGCCAAGAACTTGCGCCAGCGGGTGCAGGAGATCACCGAGCGGCTGGAGGTGTACGCGCCGGTCTACGTGGTGTTCACCAAGGCCGACCTGATCGCCGGCTTCACCGAGTTCTTCCGCGGAATGGATCCGTCCGAGCGGGAGAACGTCTGGGGTGCGACCCTGCCGTTCGACCCGGGCGGCGAGAAGGCCGATGCGCTGTCGGCCTTCGACACCCACTTCGACGAACTGGCCGATGGCCTGCGCGAGATGAGCCTGGCGCAGATGGCGATGGCGCGCGGGCGCGAGGTCTCGCCCGGGCTGCTGACGCTGCCGCTGGAGTTCGTGGGCATCAAGCCCGCGCTGCGGACCTTCATCGCCACCCTGTTCGAGGAAAACCCATACCAGTACCCGCCGGTGTTCCGCGGCTTCTATTTCACTAGCGCGCTGCAGGAAGGCCATTCGGTGCACTACGCATCCGAGCGGGTGGGGCGCGAGTTCGCGCTGCAGGCCGCGCACGGCGCCGAAGCCAGCGAGCCGGCGGGGCAGACGGCGCACTTCCTCAAGGACCTGTTCCGCAAGGTGGTGTTCGCCGACCGCGACCTGGTGCGCCAGTACTCCAGCCCGCACCGGACCCGGCTGCGCTACGCGGTGTTCCTGGGCGCGGTGGCGGCGCTGGCGCTGGTGCTGGGGCTGTGGACCTGGTCGTACACCACCAATCGCCAGCTTGTCGCCAACGCCACCAGGGACCTGGAGCAGGCGGTGCGGCTGCAGGAGGACCGGGTGGACCTGGAGTCGCGGATCGACGCGCTGCTGCTGCTGCAGGATCGTCTGGAGCAATTGGCGCGGCATCGCGCCGATCGCGGCCTCGGCAGCCGCCTGGGCCTGTACCAGGGCGGGCGCATCGAGGCGAAGCTGCTGCACGAGTACTTCAACGGCATGCGCCAGGTCATGCTGGTGCCGACCAATGCCCGGATCGAATCGTACCTGGGCGAGGTGGTGGCCGGCGCCGGTGAACTGGCCCAGGCGGCGCCGGGCGACGACGACCGTGACAGCGGCCTGTACCAGCAGGCGTCGCCCACCGATGCCGACGACGCCTACAACGCGCTCAAGACCTACCTGATGCTGGGCAACAGCGCGCGGGTGGAGCAGTCGCACCTGGCCCACCAGCTCACCCGTTTCTGGCGCGGCTGGCTGGATGCCAACCGCGGGCAGATGTCGCGCGAGGACGTGGCGCGCGCGGCCGAGCGGCTGATGGCCTTCCACGTGGCGCGCGCCGGCGAGCCGGGCTGGCCGCAGGTGGACACCCGCGTCTCGTTGGTCAACGACGCCCGCGCCGCCCTGACCAAGGCCACCCGCGGCGAGCCGGCCATCAACCGCGTGTATGCCCAGGTCAAGGCGCGCGCGGCCACGCGTTTCCCCACCGTGACCGTCAACACCCTGGTGGGCGAGGAGCACAACGAAGGCGCGATCACCGGCAGCTACGCGATCTCAGGCGCGTTCACGCGCGAGGCCTGGGAGGACTACATCAAGGGCGCGATCGACGAGGCCGCCAACACTGAGCTGAGCACCAGCGACTGGGTGCTCGACACCACCGGCAGCAGCGACCTGTCGCTGGCCGGCAGCCCGGAGCACATCGCCCGCGAGATGGAGGCGCTGTACAAGCAGGAATACGCACGGGAGTGGCAGAAGTTCCTGCAGGGCGTGGGCGTGGCGCGATTCGCCAGCTTCGAGGAGGCGATCACCCGCATGAACGCGATCGGCGATCCGGCCAACTCGCCGCTGCGCGCGCTGCTGGAGGCGGTGAACGAACAGACGATCTGGGACAACCCGGCCGCGCTGCAGTCGCAGGTGGGGGAGAAGACCGGCTTCGTCGCCTGGTTCCAGCGGGTGATCCTGCGCCGCTCGCCCTCGCCGGCGATGCAGGTGGACCCGGAGACCGGCCGCTCCACGCAGGCGCCGATGGGGCCGGTGGGCAAGGCCTTCGAGGGCTTCGCACGGCTGGTGGCGCCGCGCGACGGCAACCCGGCGCTGATCGACGGTTACTTCCAGACCCTGGGCGGGCTGCGCAGCCGGCTCAACGCGATCCGCACCGAAGGCGAGCCAGGTCCCGGTGCCAGCCGGCTGATGCGCGACACTCTCGGCAACGAGGGTTCCGAGCTCAACGCGGCCCTGGCGCTGGTGGACGAGCAGCTGCTGTCGGGCCTGGATGAGCTCCAGCGCAGCGCCCTGCGCAGCCTGTTGCTGCGTCCGCTCACCGAAACCTTCGCCGCGCTGGTGCCGCCGACCGAGGCCGAGATCAACCGCACCTGGGCGGCGCAGGTGCATGAGCCGTACAGCAACGGCATCGGTCGCCGGTACCCGTTCGACCAGAGCGCGGACGTGGACGCGGCGGCGGCCGACATCGCGCGCATCTTCGGGCCTTCCGGGGCGGTGGCCGGATTCAACAAGGAGGCGCTGGGCACGCTGGTGATCCAACGGGGCAACCTGCTGGAGCCGCGTCGCTGGGCCGGCCAGGGCATCACCCTGTCGCCCGAACTGGTGGCCGGGTACGGCGATTGGGTCAGCGGACGCGCGGCGGGCGCGGAAGGCGAGGCGATCACGATCTTCCAGATCCGCCCGGAGCCCGCGACCGGGGCGATCGAATACACCATCGCCATCGACGGGCAGACGTTGCGCTACCGCAACACGCCACCGGTGTGGGAAAGCTTCCAGTGGCCCAATCCCGGCGCGGTGGCAGGGGCGAAGGTCACCGCCGTCACCGGCGACGGGCGCACGGTGGAGGTGCTTGATGCGCCGGGTGCGAACGGTTTCGCGCGGATGATGCAGATGGCGCAGGTGCAGCAGCGCGAGGACAGCAGCACCCTGACCTGGAGCGCGCAGAACGTATCGGTCACGGTCGAGATGCGCACCCAGGGGCAGGCCGGGGGAGGGGGCGACTGGCAGCGTGGGCTGCGATTGCCCGCGGCGGTTGCGGGGCAGGTCGCGGCGGCGCCAACAGTGGCAGGGGAAAGGACGCAGGAAGCGGAGGACGGGGCATGACCCAGACCATGGCCGCGGCGGTCGGCTATTTCGGCAAGGTGCGCTCGCGCGGGGACTTCGTGCGCACGGCGGACAACCACCAGCTCATGACGCTGCTCGACCGTTGGGCGGGCGGCGGGATCGAACTGCTCAGCCGCAACCAGGACTGGAAGCGGCTGTACGACCAGTCGCCGCCGATGCACTACGCGTTCCTGGGATCGCGCAGCAAGCTGGTGGTATGCGGGCATTTCCTGCCCAGCCGCGATGCCTCCGAACGCCGCTTCCCGCTGCTGTCGGCGATCCGCACCGAGGTAGCCGACCCGCTGGGCTTCATCGGCCGCAGCCCGATGGCGCTCAGCCGGGTCTGGAACGGCCTGTCGCGGCTCTCGGCCGAGGCCGCGGACGCCGAAGACGCCGGCGCGGCGCTGCAGGCGCTGGGGGAAACCCGCTACGAACTGAGCGTTGACCCGGCCGCGTACGCGGCGCCGTTCGGCGACTTCCTGGAAACCCAGACCATCGGCTCGCTGCAGCGGCTGCTGCACGAGTCCGGGCACGACCGGCTGGAGCTGCGCCACGCGCTACCCGCGCTGGGCCTGCTGCTGCAGCCGGTGCTGACCGGGAGCGGGGTGACCATCGACAAGGGCCTGGAGCTGCCGCTGCCGCGTGACCCGCTGTACCGGCCGCTGGCGGCGTCATTCTGGCTCGACATCGTGTCCGGCTTCCTGGCGCGCGGGGACATCGAGCTGGCGCTGCTGGCCCGCGACGACGACGCCCCGCGGATGATCCTGGGCTTCAACGGCGCCGACCACGAGATCCTGCGCGCGGCGATCGACCCGCAGGCGGCCGACGCACACCTGATCCGGATCTCCGGCGCGGACTGGGTGGAAGAACAGCTTGCCGCCGACTACGCGCTCAACAAGCTGGCCAGCTACGTCGACCGCGACGACCTGTCGCTGAAGTCGGCGCGCGCCATCTTCGGCGAAACCTTCCTGGGAACCTGAGCCATGCGCATTTCGATCCTTGCCTGCGTCCTGCTGCTGGCCGCTGCCACGGCCCACGCTGCAACCAACGAGCAGCCGGTGATCGCCGAGGGCGTGGTGCCCGACCAGGCGACCAAGGCGCAGATCCTCGACCAGCTGCGCGAGGTCTATGGCAGCGAACGGGTGGTGGACCGGATCCAGGTCGAGTCCATCCCGTCCCCGCCCAACTGGGGCAACTACGTCGCCGGCATGATCACCCCCGGCCTGCAGCGCATTTCCGGCGGGGCGCTCGAGGTCAACGGCCAGAGCGTGCGGGTGACCGGGCAGGTGGTGAACGAGGCCCAGCGCCAGCAGGTGGCCAGCGAGCTGAGCCTGGCCAGCAACAGCACCTACACGGTCACCAACAGCCTTGAGACCGGAGGCTCCGGCCAGGGCCTGCTGGACGCGACCCTGGGCGACCGGATCATCGAGTTCGAAAGCGGCAGCGCCCGCCTGACTCCGCTCGGCGAATACATCCTCGCGGAGATGGCCGAAAGCATGATCGAGATCGGCGACGCGCGGGTGCAGGTTGTCGGCCATACCGACGACGTCGGCAACCGCCAGGCCAACCTGGCCCTCAGCCACGCCCGCGCCGAGGCCGTGCGCGAGCACCTCACCGGTCTGGGCGTGCCGGGCGCCAACCTCAGCGTGCTGGGCAAGGGCCCCGACGAGCCGGTTGCCGACAATGCCACCGACGAAGGTCGGGCCCGCAACAGGCGGATCCAGTTTCAGATTCTGTAGCCGGCTCTATCGCCTGACCCGCTAAGTCGGCCGCAGCCCGTTTTGCTTCCGCACCGGCAGCCGAATTTTCCAGTTCCGGCCGGTCATGACGAGGGGAGGACGTCAGTGGCGGGGCTTGATTTTGGTGTTAGCTGATCAAATCCATGCGCGCAGTTTTTCTTCTAATTTTTCTCGGTGTCTTAGGATGTGCGTCTTGCGGAGTGTTGGGCCGCTCCGACCAGGCAGACAGGGTTCTCTTCGTAGGAAACAGCCTCACGTACGTTGGCAACGTGCCGGCGATCTATTCGGCGCTCACGGCAGCCGAGGGGCGGATGGAGTCCGCCGACATGATCGTCCGAGGCGGAGCAACCTTGACCCAGCGGGTTACCGATGGCTCGGTGGCCCAGGCCATGGCGAAAACAAGGTACAAGGCCCTCATCCTTCAAGAGCGGGGCGGCGATCTCATGTGCTCCTTTGGCCCGGATTCTTGCGTGCAATCCCGGGAAGCAATCAAGTATTTTGCAGCCCTTGGAAGAAAGAAGGGAGTCAAGGTCTTCCTCCTGGGGACATACCAGCCTCACCCTTCGTCTTCCCGACACCTGGTCGAGAAGGAGTCGCAGGCTGCAGCCGACGCGGACATTCCCTACATCGAAGTCTCTGACAGGCTTCAATACCTGCGTGGTGTCCACCCGCAGTTGACCTGGTTCGCGCCTGACGGAATGCATCCCGGAAAGGATCTGGCGCTTCTCAATGCGCTGCGGGTCTACCAGGCAATTTGGGGATCACTGCCGGAGGAGGGCCCGCTTTCCGTCAAGGCACCGATCTACGGCTCGACCAGCGGCCTTACAGAGACGCTGAGGGTATCGGACGCTCCTCCTCCACTGCCTGATACGCCGCTTGAGGTTCATTATTCTTCGGAGACAATGGGAAAGCTCCTCGACACCCTACAGCGTCCCTAGAAACTCCCTCACCACAGGCCCGAAGCGCTCGAAATCCACCAGGAAGGCGTCGTGGCCCTGTGGTGATTCCAGCGGAACGAAGCTGGAATCGGCGCCGCCGTTCCGCAACCCGTCGGCAATCTGTCGCTGCTGCTGGATCGGGAACAGGATGTCGGTGTGCACCCCGATCGCCAGCGCTTTCTCCACCTGGATCGAGGCCAGGCCCGCATCGGTATTGCCGCCGGCGCAGTCGCCGATGTCATACCAGTCCATGCAGCGGCTCAGGTACAGGTAGCTGTTGGGGTCGAAGCGGTGCACGAACTTGCGCGCGTGCGCTTCCAGGTAGCTTTCCACCTCGAACTCCAGGCCGAACGGATCCTCGTCGTCGCGCCGGTCCGAGTCCAGCCGCACCCGCCCGAAACGCCCGTCCCATTCCAGCGCCGAACGGTAGGTGATCACCCCCAGCTTGCGCGCCATGCGCATGCCGGCTTCCGGATAGTGGTCGTCGTCGAAGTCGCCGTTGTTCCAGTTCGGGTCGAGCCGGATTGCCTCGCGCTGCAGCGAACGGATGGCGATGGAGAACGGCAGCGCCTGCGCCGCGCCGGAGATGTTGATGTGGGTGCGGGCCAGGCCGGGATGGCGTTGCAGGAAGGCGAGGGCGCTCATGCCGCCCATTGAATTGCCGACCACGCAGGCAAGGCGCTCGATGCCCAGCTCGTGCACCACGGGCACGGCGGAAGCGGCGATGTCCTCGACCGACAGGTCGGGGAAGCGCAGCTGCCACGGCCGGCCGTCGTCCGGATGCGGCGAGGCCGGCCCGGTCGAGCCCTTGCAGCTGCCCAGCGGATTGATGCAGACCACGAACCAGCGCCCGGTATCGATCGGCTTGCCGGGGCCAACCATCTCCTCCCACCAGCCCGGGTCCGGGTTGGCCGGGTTGGCCGCGGCGTGGGCGTTGGGCGAGAGGCCGGGCAGGATCAGGATTGCGTTGCCAGCTTCGGCGTCCAGCCGGCCCCAGGTTTCATAGGCGACGCGGGCGCCGCGCAGTTCGCCGCCGCGTTTCATCGGGAATGGATCGGGAAGATCGACGAAGCGCGTGCCGGGCGGGATGAATTCGGTCATGCCCGGAGTTTAACGG
>JBQDAV010000026.1:15234-17213 GCA_052090405.1 Luteimonas sp. | reverse complement strand
AGCGGATCCCGCCGAGTACCAGGTCCACCGGCCCGTCCGCCGGCAGGGTGATGCGTACCGGCGGGGAGGTGACGTCGTCGGGCTGCGCGTTGGCGGTGCCGTCGCTGGAAATGCGGGCGATCAGCTCCACCTCCTGCACCGCCGACAGCGCCTGGGTGGGCATCACCGCGTCGGCGTCGTCGAGCGTCAGCTCCAGCGGCAGCTCGCGCACCAGCCGGCGCTGCGCCGCCACCGGCATGGGCGAGCCGTCCGGCAGGCGCGCGACCACGAAGATCACCGCTTCCGGATCCAGCCGCACCATCGCGGCGAAATCGGGATCAAGCGATACCCGGACCGTCACTGCGTTGGGTGAAGCCTCCGCGTTGGCACCCGGCAGTTCGGCCAGCGGTTCCATCCCCGCGTCGCTGCGCGCCTCGTTCACTTGCTCGAACAGCCCGGCCGCGGCCTCGGGCCCGAGTTCGGCCAGCAGCGGCTCCCAGGTCTCCGCGGCCTGCGCGTTCTCGCCCGCCTGGCGCAGCGCGATGCCCAGGAACAGGCGCGCGCGCTGGTGCGCCGGATCGATTCGAAGCACCTGTTCAAGGATCGCCGTGGCCTCGTCGTTGAACCGGTGCTGCGGCTCGGCGGCGGCGATCGCGCCGGCGTGCTCGACCTGCGCATCCAGGTTCTCCGGATCCAGGCGCGCGGCGCGCTGGAACGCATCGCGGGCGTCGGCCGGACGGCCAAGTTCGGCGTAGGCACGCCCCAGCAGTCGCCAGCCTTCGGGCTGGCGGGGGTCGCGCTCCAAGTCCGTTTCCAGCAGGGCCACCGCCTCTTCAATGGTGGCCGGCGCCGTGCGCTGGCCGGGGTCCAGGCCGGCCGGGGTGCCGACCAGCATGTACAGGCCGACCGCCAGCACCGGCACCGCCAGCCCCATGATGACGGCCGCCCGGCGGGACTGCCCGCGCAGCGGCGCGGCCATCACCAGCGCGGTGACCAGGGTGATCAGCGCGGCAATTGCAAGGAAGAGGGCCATTACCACTCCTGTTCGTCGTCGGCAGGCACTTCACCATCAGCGCCGGCGCCGCGCCGGCGCACGATCCGCACCACCACGAACGCGCCCGCCAGCAGCAGCACGCCCGGCCCGAACCACAGCAGCCAGGTGTTGGCCGACACCCGCGGGCGATACAGCACGAACTCGCCGTAGCGGGCCACCAGGAAGTCGCGGACCTCGTCGTCGCTCATGTCGCGGCGCATCAGGGCGAGCACCTCGCGGCGCAGGTCGTGGGCGATCTGGGCGTTGGAATCGGCGAGCGACTGGTTCTGGCACATCACGCAGCGCAGCTCCGCCACCAGATTGCGGAACCGCTTCTCCTCGGCCACGTCGACGAACTCCAGCGGCGCCGGGTCCTGCGCCACCTGGCCCAGTGCCAGGCCGGGCAGCAGCGTCAGCAGCAGCGCGAGCAACAACATCCTCATCCGCCTTCCACCTCTTCCAGCGCCGGGACCAGGCCGTTGCGGACGCTGTCCTCGGTCATCGGGCCCACGTGCTTCCAGCGCACGATGCCCTGGGCGTCGACCAGGAAGGTCTCCGGTGCGCCGTAGATGCCCCAGTCGATTGCGTAGCGGCCTTCGTAATCGGCCAGCACCAGCCAGTACGGATTGCCAAATTGCTCCAGCCAGCGCAGCGCGTCCTCCGGCTCGTCCTTCCAGTTGTAGCCGACCATGCGCACCTGCCGGGTCTCGGCGAACTCGGTCAGCACCGGGTGTTCGTCGCGGCAGCCCGGGCACCAGCTGCCCCAGACGTTGAGCACGTAGGGCGCGCCGCGCAGCTCCTCGGCGCTGACCGTGTATTCGGGTGCGTGCAGGATCGGCAGCTCGAAGGCCGGCGCGGGCTGGTCGATCAGCGGCGAGGGCAGGGCGTCGCGATCCGGGTCGCGGCTGAGCCAGACGCCGGCGGCGAGCAGCGCGCCGATCAGGCCGAACACGGCCAGCGGCAGCCA
>JBQDAV010000026.1:0-15134 GCA_052090405.1 Luteimonas sp. | reverse complement strand
AGACGCCGGCGGCGAGCAGCGCGCCGATCAGGCCGAACACGGCCAGCGGCAGCCAGCGCGATCTGCGGGCGGTCGTGGTCATGCCGAAGCGGCCTCCCTGCTGCCGTCGCGGCGGCTGGGCCTGCGGCGGAAGCGCTTGTCGATCGCGGTCACGAACCCGCCCAGCGCCATCAGCCCGGCGCCGATCCAGATCCAGCGCACGAACGGCTTGATGTGCGCGCGCACCGCCCAGCTGCCCTCGCCGAGAGGTTCGCCCAGCGCCACATAGACCTCGACGAAGCCGCTGGCGTGGATCGCCGCTTCGGTCATCACCTGGCCGCCGCTGGCGAAGTGGCGCTTTTCCGGGTGCAGCATGTTCACTTCGCTTCCATTGCGCAGGTACACCACGCTGCCGCGGTCGGCAATGTAGTTCGGGCCCTGCGCACGCTCCACGCCCTCGAAGCGGAAGTGGTGGCGGCCCACCTCCAGCGTCTGCCCCGGCATCAGCGCCACTTCGCGCTCCACGTCCATCGCCTCCACCAGCAGGGCGCCGACCAGGAACACACCCACGCCGAAGTGGGCCAGGGTCATGCCCAGCATTTCCGCGGTCATGCGGCCGCTGGCCGAGCGCAGCCGGGACCAGGCGAAGCGCAGGGTGCCGAACCCGACCCAGATGCCGGCGGCGACCCCGGCGGCGACCTTCCATGGCCCCTGGGGCGCCAGGAAGAAGGCGATTGCACCGCCGATCAGCGCCAGCACGAACCACGGCGCCAGCATCCGCAGCGGCTTGCGCGGTTCCTCGCGCTGCCAGCGGGTCAGCGGCCCGAACGGCAGCAGCGCCACCAGCGGCGCCATCAGGATGACAAAGAGCATGCCGAAGTAGGGCGGGCCGACCGAGATCTTGCCCATGTCCAGCGCATCGGCCAGCAGCGGATACAGCGTGCCCAGCAGCACCATCGCGGCGGCCGCCACCAGCAGCAGGTTGTTGACCAGCAGCAGGGTCTCGCGCGAGGCGCCGGCGAACGGCCGTCCGGACTCATTGTCCGGCGCGCGCAGCGCGTACAGCAGCAGGGACGCACCCACCACGATGCCCAGGAACACCAGGATGAACAGCCCGCGCGCCGGGTCCGCGGCAAAGGTGTGCACGCTGGTCAGTACCCCCGAGCGCACCAGGAAGGCGCCCAGCAGCGACAGCGAGAACGTGGCGATGGCCAGCAGCAGGGTCCAGCCGTGGAAGTTGCCGCGTTTCTCGGTCACCGCCTGCGAGTGGATCAGCGCGGCGCCGGCCAGCCACGGCATGAAGCTGGCGTTTTCCACCGGGTCCCAGAACCACCAGCCGCCCCAGCCCAGTTCGTAGTAGGCCCACCACGAGCCCAGCGCGATGCCGATGGTCAGGAAGGCCCACGCCACGTTGGTCCACGGCCGGGTCCAGCGCAGCCAGCGCGCGTCCACCTTGCCGTCCAGCAGCGCGGCGATGGCGAAGGCGAACGGCACCACGAACCCGGCGTAGCCCATGTACAGCATGGGCGGGTGCACGATCATGCCCGGGTCCTGCAGCAGCGGGTTGAGGTCGCGCCCCTCCATCGCCGCCGGCAGCAGCCGGTCGAACGGGTTGCTGGTGAAGATGGTGAAGGCCAGGAACCCGAGCGAGACCGCGCCCATCACCCCCAGCACCCGGGCCGTCACCTTCGGCGGCAGCGAGTGCGACCAGCGCGCCACCGCCGCGTTCCACAGCGCGATGATCAGTACCCACAGCAGCAGCGAACCCTCGTGCCCGCCCCAGACCGCGGTGATCCGGTAGATCATCGGCAGCAGGGTGTTGGAGTTCTCGGCCACGTAGCGCACCGAGAAGTCCTGGCTGGTGAAGGCCAGGGTGAGCAGGACGTAGGCGAAGGCGATCAGGCCGACCTGCAGCCAGGCGGCGGGGCGGGCCAGCGCCATCCACGCAGGCAGGTTGCGCTGCGCGCCCAGCAGCGGCATCACCGTCTGCACGGTGGCGGCCACCAGCGCCAGGACCAGGGCGACCTGGCCGATCTCAGGCAGCATTGCGCGCGCCCCCGCTGCGGTCAGTCATCACGCTCGTCAAAGTGTTCGGCTTCAATTGCGCAGCGCCTCGTCCGCGGGCGTCTCCACGCCGTACTTCTCGTGCGCCAGGCCCATCTTGTCGGCCACTTCCTTGGGCACGTAGGTTTCGTCGTGGCGCGCCAGCACCTGTTCGGCGACGAAGGTGTCGCCCTGCATCTGGCCGGTGGCGATGATCGCCTGGTCTTCGCGGAACAGGTCCGGGAGGATGCCGGTGTAGACCACGGGAAGCAGGGCGTCGCCGTCGCTGACCATGAAGTGCGCGTCCATCGAGCCGCTGGCCCGGTTGAAGGTGCCCTTGGCGACCATGCCGCCCAGCCGGAAGCGCGCCTGGCCCGAAGCCACGGCCTCGCCGGCGCTGCCGTCCAGCACTTCGGCGGGCGTGTACAGGTAGGCGACGTTGCGCTGCAGGGCCATGGCCACCAGCGTGGTGGCCAGGGCGGCGGCGGCCACCAGGGCCAGGACGAACCACAGGCGGCGGCGGCGGATCGGATTCATTGCGGGGGAGTCTCCGTTTGGGCGGCGGCGGCAGCGCGGCGGGCGGCCAGCAGGCGCGCCGCGCGCAGCAGCTGCCGGGTGCGGATGCGCGGGGCGACGAAGTCCCACAGCAGCACCGCGGCGAACACCAGGTAGGCGGCGAGCACGTAGCCGGCGTAGGTCATGTCAGGCATGCCCCATTTTCGCAGCCCGGCCCGGATTCGGTCTTGATCCTGGTCATGACGATCCTGGCGCGGAGGATTTTTCCGCCAGCCGGCGCACCCAGTCCTTGGTGGCCTCCCGGTACAGGTTGTCGGCGCGCGCGCGCGCCAGCAGCGAGGCGACGAACCAGAACTTGGTGCCGATCACCATCCACACCAGCGGCGGCAGCATGCTCGGATCCATGGTTGATTCGCCGAACACGCGGATGGTCTGGCCCTGATGCAGCGAATTCCACCACACCACCGAGTAGCGGATCACCGGCAGCAGGGCCACGCCGACGATCGCCAGCAGCGAGGCCACCCGGGCCGCGGCACGGCGGTCGTCGATGGCGTGGTACAGGCCGATCACGCCCAGGTACATGAACAGCAGGATCAGCTGGGTGGTCAGGCGCGGGTCCCAGTCCCACCAGGTGCCCCACATTGGTTTGCCCCAGATGCTGCCGGTGGCCAGGGTGATCAGGGTGAAGGCGGCGCCGATCGGCGCGCAGGCCATGGCCAGGATCTCGCACAGCTTGATCCGCCAGATCAGCGCGATGGCCGCGTACAGCGCCATCAGCGCGTAGACCAGCAGGCTCATCCAGGCCGCGGGCACGTGGATGTACAGGATCCGGAAGCTGTCGCCCTGCTGGTAGTCGGCCGGCACCGAGAACAGCGCCAGGTACACGCCCACGCCCATGGTCAGCAGCCCCAATGCATAGCACCACGGCGCCCAGCGGGCGGCGAAGCGGTCGAAGTACGGGGGCGAGCCGAGTTGGTGGAACCAGCGGAGTACGGGATTCATTCTTTGCTGCATGTCAGTTGAGCGCGATCCTGATCGCGGTGGCGGCGGTCACCGGTGCCAGCACCAGCGCCAGCGCCAGGCCGGCGCCCAGCATCAGCAGGCCGCCCACCGGGTCCTGACCCTGGGCGGCAAGCGCCACGCTGCCTGCGCCGAACACCAGCACCGGCACGTAAAGCGGCAGCGCCAGCAGCCCCAATAGGATACCGGACCGGCGCATCCCGACGGTCAACGCCGCCACAACGGCGCCGATCAGGCTCAGCAGGGGCGTGCCCAGCGCCAGCGCCGCCATCAGCACCGGCAGCTGGGGGCGCGGCAGCTGCAGCAATTCAGCCAGCAGCGGCGCGGCCAGCAGCACCGGCAGGGCGGTGGTGGCCCAGTGCAGCCCGGTGCGCACCAGCACCAGCCAGGCCAGTGGCACCGGCGCCAGCATCCATTGCTCCAGCGAGCCGTCCTCGGCGTCGCCGCGGAACAGGGTGTCCAGCGCCAGCAGTCCGGACAGCAGTACCGCGACCCACAGTACCGCCGCGGCCACGCGGGCCAGCAGCTCGGCCTCGCCGCCCAGCGCCAGCGCAAACAGCACCACCACCAGCACCGCGAACAGCGCCGGCTGCAGCGCGTCGCCGCGGCGGCGCCACAGCAGCCGCAGGTCGCGCATGGCCAACGCACCGGCCGCCCGCAACAGCCCCGGCCGGGTCACGGCGCGGGCACCGGTTCGACCGGCTTGTGCAGCACGAGTTCCTGGGTGCGCACCGGCGGGGCCGCGTAGGCGCCGTGGGTGGTGACCAGGGCGGCGCCGCCGTCGCGCAGATGCGCCTGGACCAGGCGGTTGACCAGCTCGATCCCGCCCAGGTCCAGGTTGGCGTAGGGCTCGTCGAGCAGCCACAGCGGCGCCGGTGACAGCCACAGCCTGGCCAGCGACAGGCGCTTCTTCTGGCCGGCGGAAAGCTGGCGCACGGGGGTGTCCTCGTAGCCGGCCAGGCCGACCGCCGCCAACGCCGGTTCCGGCGCCTGGCCGCGGCGAAGGCCATGCAGCCCGCACAGGAAACGCAGGTTCTCGAGCACGCTCAGGTCGGCCTTCAGCCCCGGCAGGTGGCCCAGATAGGCCATGGCCCGCGCGCGCAGCTGGGGGCGCGTGGGCTCGCCGTCGATCTCCACCGTGCCCGCGTCCGCGCGCAACAGCCCGGCCAGCACCCGTAGCAGGGTGGTCTTGCCGGCGCCGTTGCCGCCGCGCACCAGCAGCGCCTCGCCGCCGTCGACGGCGAAGTCGAGCGGGCCGAACACCGGGTTGTCGTTGCGCGTGAAGCGCAGGCCGCGCGCGCTGAGCATGGGCGTGACGGTCTGTGGGTCGGGCATCCGGGACCTGGCGTGGCCGGCAAAAAGGCCAGCGGAAGGGCAGCGCCTATTGTATCCAGTCGACGTGCGGGTGCGGCCCGATCATGGTGGGGGTTACACTCCGGCGCCATGACGCCAGACAGCAAGCTTCCGCAGGTCGGAACCACCATTTTCTCCGTGATGTCCCAGATGGCCGCTGAACACGGGGCGGTGAACCTGGGCCAGGGATTCCCTGATTTCGACGTGCCACCGCGGCTGGTGGAGGCCCTGGGCCGGGCGATGCGGGAAGGCCACAACCAGTACGCGCCCATGACCGGAATCCCGTCGCTGCGCCAGGCGATCGCGTCCAAGGTGAAGCGGGCCTACGGGGTCGACGTGGACCCGGACGCCGAGGTCACGGTGACCAGTGGCGCCAGCGAGGCGATCCTGGACGCGGTGCATGCGGTGGTGCGCGCGGGCGAGGAAGTGATCGTGCTCGACCCGGCCTACGACTGCTACGACCCGGCGATCGCCCTGGCCGGCGCGCGCGCGGTGCACGTGCCGCTGGATCCGAAGACCTTCGCGCCGGACTGGGAGCGGATACGCGCGGCGGTGACGCCCAGGACCCGGATGCTGATCATCAATTCGCCGCACAACCCGTCGGGAGCGACGCTTTCGGCGGGCGATCTGGACGAGTTGGCCGGACTGCTGGAGGGCACGGGGATCTGGCTGCTGTCGGACGAGGTGTACGAGCACATCGTGTTCGACGGGGCGCGCCATGAAACGGTGCTGCGCCACCCGGCGCTGCGCGAGCGCGCGTTCGTGGTGTCCAGCTTCGGCAAGACCTATCACTGCACCGGCTGGAAGGTGGGCTACTGCATTGCGCCGCCGGCGCTGTCGGCGGAGCTGCGCAAGGTGCACCAGTACAACGTGTTCTGCACCTTCGCCCCGGCCCAGCACGCGTTCGCGGAGATGCTGGAGGCGGAGCCGGAGCACGACGAGGGCCTGGGTGCGTTCTACCAGGAAAAGCGAGACCGCTTCCGCGCCCAGCTGCTGGACACGAAGCTGGTGCCGCTGCCGGTGCCGGGCGGGTACTTCCAGCTGGTCGACTATTCGGCGGTCAGTGACCTGGACGACGCGGCTTTCTGCCGCTGGCTCACGGAGAAACACGGCGTGGCGGCGATCCCGCTGTCCCCGTTCTACGAACTCCCTCCCACCGGCCAGCGCCTTGCGCGCCTGTGCTTCGCCAAGAACCCCGACACCCTCGACGCCGCAATTGAGCGCCTGAAGCGACTCTGACCCTTCGGCGACACCTTGTAGGAGCGCGCCATGCGCGCGAAGCCGCGTGAACCTTATTCGCTTCACGCAGGCGGGCCGGTGGGGCAGCCCTTGGCGGGACACGCACGTAAACCCGTCCATGGGGGCTTGTCGGCGGCGTCCATGCCGCCGACAGTCCCGCCAAGGGCTACCCCACCGGCCCCTCAACCCTCGCGGTGCACTTTGAGTACCGACGTAGCCCTGTCCCTCCGAAGAGCCGTTACCTCCGATGGAGTGAGCCGCGCCCTGTCGGTGGGGGGTATCGCGTCAAGCAATACATGGATGTATTGCGCGCGCGTCAAGGCAGGACGCCTTGCCGCGCGGAAAGCGATACCCCCCACCGGCAGGGCGTGGCGTCAGCCCGAAGCCCTGGCGCCAAGCCCCCGCCGGACCGGGTAGGATTGGGACATGAACAACCTGCGCATTTCCCTGGTCCAGGGCGAAACCCGCTGGCATGACCCGGCCGGCAATCGTGACTACTACGGCGAGATGATCTCGTCCCTGCGCGGCATCACCGACCTGGTGATCCTGCCCGAAACCTTCACCAGCGGCTTCTCCAACGACGCCATCGGCGACGCCGAAACCATGGACGGACCCACCCTGGCGTGGATGCGCGAACACGCCGCCGACATCGATGCCGCCATCACCGGCAGCGTGCAGATCCAGGACGGCGACGACGTCTTCAACCGCATGTTCTGGGTCACGCCCGATGGCGCCGTGCAGCACTACGACAAGCGCCACCTGTTCCGCTACGCGCGCGAACACGAGCGCTACGCCGCCGGCCGCGACCGCCTGACAGTCGAATGGAAAGGCTGGCGCATCTGTCCGCTGGTCTGTTACGACCTGCGCTTCCCGGTGTTTGCCCGCAACCGCTACAACGTCGAACGGCCGGATGCGCTGGACTTCGACCTGCAGATCTTCGTCGCCAACTGGCCCGCGGTCCGCTCCTATGCCTGGAAAACCCTGCTGCGCGCGCGTGCGATCGAGAACCTGTGCTACGTCGCCGGACTCAACCGCGTGGGCCGCGACGGCAACGACATCGAATACTCCGGCGACAGCGCGGTGATCGACTTCCTCGGCGACGCCGCCAGCGAGTGCGGCGAGAACGAGGTGGTAAGCACCACCACGCTGCTGGGGGCGGAGCTGGAGGCGCACCGCGCGCGCTTTCCCGCGATGCTGGACGGGGACCGGTTCGAGCTGGCCTAGGGTCCAGTGCCCGGGCCCGCCGACACTTTGTTTACGGCGGCTGTTGTTTACTGGCACCCTGACTGGACGTGTCATCCGGGGGCGCAATGAACGTGACATCCAGGGTCTGCGCACGATGGCTGCTGTGCCTGCTGGCGCTGGCCTCGACGTTTTTCGTCGCCCAGGCGTGGCAGGGGCAGGCGCCAGCCGCTGAGGGCGGCGGCGTGGTGCTGGTGGACATCAAGGGCGGCATTGGCCCGGCCACCCGTGACCACGTGCGCAACGGAATCGAACGCGCCGAGGCCAACGGCGCGCGCGCGCTGGTGTTGCGCATCGACACCCCCGGCGGCCTGGATGCGGCCACCCGCGACATCAACCAGGACATCCTGGCGTCACCGGTGCCGGTGATTGCCTGGGTAGCCCCCAATGGCGCCCGGGCCGCCAGTGCGGGCACCTACATCGTCTATGCCAGCCACGTTGCCGCGATGGCGCCGGCCACGGCGTTGGGCGCGGCCACGCCGGTCTCGATCGGTGGTGGCGCGCCTGGTGGGGGCGAACAGGAGCAGGGCGGCGATGCCGACGCCGGCGAGGACGCGGAGCAGGAAGAGCCCGCGCGCCGCGAGGGTGGCAGCGCAGGCGAGCGCAAGGCGGTCAACGATTCGGTCGCCTACCTGCGCAGCTTGGCCAACCTGCGCGATCGTGATGCCGCGTTCGCCGAAGCAGCGGTGCGTGATGCGGCGACGCTGACCGCGGACGAGGCGCTTGAACGCGGGGTGGTGGAAGTCGTCGCGGCCAGCGTCGAGTCCCTGCTCGAACAGGTGGATGGCCGCGAAGTCGTGGTCGAAGGCGAGACGGTCGCGCTTGCGGTGGCCGGACAGCCGGTGACCGAGATGGCGCCCGGCTGGCGGGTGCAGCTGCTCTCGGTGCTGACCAATCCCACCTTCGCCTACATGTTGCTGCTGGTGGGCATGTACGGGCTGCTGCTGGAGGGCTACAGCCCCGGCGCGATCCTGCCTGGGGTGGTCGGTGCCATCAGCCTGCTGCTGGGGCTGTACGCGCTGCAGGTGCTGCCGGTGAACTATGCCGGGCTGGCGCTGATTGCGCTGGGAATCATATTGATGACGGTCGAATTGGCCACGCCCACGTTCGGCGTGCTCGGCATTGGCGGGCTGGTGGCGCTGGTGTTCGGCTCGGTAATCCTGTTCGACGACGTGCCCGGATTCGGCGTGTCCAACTGGCTGTTGGCCGGCATCGGCGCGACGAGCGGCGCGGCGTTCATGGTCGCGCTGTGGCTGGCGCTGCGCGCGCGTCGCAGGCCGGTGGGCGGCGGCGCGGAGGAAATGCTGGGCCGAGAGGCAGTGGTCGAGCGCGTTGTAGACGGCCAAGGCCAGGTGCGGATCCGTGGCGAGCTTTGGCAGGCGGCTTCCGACCACCCCCTGGAGACGGGCCAGCACGTGCGGGTGGTTTCCCGCGACGGGCTGGTGCTGCGCGTGTCACCGCTGCCGGACCGGCAGGCACCCGAACCGATCAACCCCTCCCCGGAGAGCATACGATGAGCTTTACCGTATTTTCCCTGCCGATCCTGATTGCGATCGCATTGGCGGTATTCAGTGCGATCAAGATCATGCGCGAGTATGAGCGTGCCGTCGTGTTCCAGCTCGGGCGCTTCTGGAAGGTCAAGGGCCCGGGCCTGATCTTCCTGATCCCGGTACTGCAGACCATGGAGCGGGTGGACATGCGCACCATCGTCATGGACATCCCGCCGCAGGACCTGATCTCGCGCGACAACGTCTCGGTGAAGGTCAACGCGGTGGTGTATTTCCGGGTGATCGACCCGCAGAAGGCGATCATCAACGTCGAGCGCTACTACGACGCCACCAGCCAGCTGGCGCAGACCACGCTGCGCTCGGTGCTGGGCCAGCACGACCTGGACGAGATGCTGGCCGAGCGCGACAAGCTCAACGGCGAGATCCGCGCCATCCTCGACGACCAGACCGACGCCTGGGGTATCAAGGTGGCGAACGTGGAGATCAAGGACGTGGACATCAACGAAACCATGGTCCGCGCGATCGCCCGCCAGGCGGAGGCCGAACGCCAGCGCCGGGCCAAGATCATCCACGCCGAGGGTGAATTCCAGGCGGCGGAGAAGCTGGTGGACGCGGCCAAGCTGATGGGCGAGGACCCGCGCGCGATCCAGCTGCGCTACCTGTCCACCCTGACCGAGATCGCCGGCGACAAGAGTTCGACCATCGTGTTCCCGCTGCCGATCGACCTGATCGAATCGCTGACCAACAAGCTGCTCGATCGCGGGAAGGAATAGCAGCACGCACCCGCACAAGGAGGCATGCCATGGGCAAGACCGCAGAACGGGTCTATACCGACGACGCCGACATCGCCCGGCTGGAAGGGTTGATGGAGCAGCTTCCGGACGAAGCCCGGGTCGAGCTGCTGCTGGCCGACGGCAGCAGCGTCGCCGGCGTGGTGTCGGTGCGCCCCACCGTCCAGACGTTCCTGGATCCGCAGGGCGAAGAGGGCATCAACGGCGTGGTCAGGATCGATGACGCCGCCGATCCGTCACAGGCGCACTACGTCTGGCTCGACGTGATCCGCGACGTGCGCCCGATCGATACCGTCGGATAGGCCGGGGGCAGGCCCCGGCGGCTGTGTCAGCGGTTGCCGCCGCGCGGGCCCCCGCCGCGTGGTCCGCGCGGGGCGGGGCGGCGGTTGCCGCCGCCGGGACGCGGGCCGCGCGGGCCTGAAGGCCGGCCGCCGGGAGTGGCATGGTCGGAGGGGAAGCTGGGGGCGTTGTCCGGATGGCCGTAGGGGCGGGCACTGCGCTTCTTCGCCGCCCCGGCTCCCTTGCCGGGCCCCTTGCCCTGCTGCGGGCGACCGGGCTGTCCCGGCTTGCCGCCGCGGGGCTTCTTCGGCCCGCGGCCGTCTGCGTTGCGGTGGCCGCTGGGACCGGTGTCCACGCCGTCAGGCACGTACCAGCTCCGGAACGCGGCCGGGTTGCCCTCGGGCAGCGCGCGCGCGCCCTTGTCCTTGCGCTGCTTGAACGGCTTCTGCGACTGCTTGGCGGCGGCTTCGCCGCTCACGGTCAGTCCGCCGTGCCCGCCCTTGCGCGGACCGCGCCGGCCGCGGTCCTCGCGCATGTTGTCGAAGCGGCGCAGTTCGCGGCCCTCGTCGGCGGTGGTGTGGCCGCCCACGTAGCCGTTGGAGCGGTGGTGGCCGCCAACGTGGACGGTCGACTTGGCCGCACGGCGCTGGCCGATCACCGGCTGCAGGGTCAGCGCCGGCGGCGGGCCTTCCTCCAGCTTGAGGTCGTGGCGCGTGGCCTCGACCTGCGCGGCCGGCAGTTCCTGCGACTGCCCGCGCAGCAGCGGCTGCGGCAACGAGACGTTGCCGTAGCGCACACGCTTGAGCCGGCTGACCTGGCAGCCCTGGGATTCCCACAGCCGGCGCACCTCGCGGTTGCGGCCTTCGGTGACGACCACCTTGAACCAGTCGTGGGAGTCGGTGCCGCCGATGCGCTCGACCTTGTCGAACTTCGCCGGCCCGTCTTCCAGGGCCACACCGCGGCGCAGGCGTTCGATGATTTTCTCGGACACCTCCTCCTCGCCCTCAGGCGCGCGGACGCGGCACACGTACTCGCGCTCGACCTCGAACGACGGATGCATCATCGCGTTGGCCAGTTCGCCGTCGGTGGTCAGCAGCAGCAGGCCGGTGGTGTTGATGTCCAGGCGGCCGATCGCGATCCAGCGCGCGCCCTTGAGCGTGGGCAGGGAATCGAAGATGGTCGGGCGGCCTTCGGGATCCTCGCGGGTGGTGACCTCGCCCTCGGGCTTGTTGTAGATCAGCACCCGCGCCGGCTCGGTCAGCGCGCTGGCGACGAAGGTCTTGCCGTCCAGCTCGATGCGGTCGCCGCCGCGCACGCTCATGCCGACCTGCGCGGTCTCGCCGTTGACCTTGACCAGGCCCTCGCCGATGCGCTGTTCGAGCGCGCGGCGCGAGCCAAGCCCGGCCTGGGCCAGGACCTTGTGCAGGCGTTCCTCCAGCTTCGGCGCGGCGCTCTCGTCGCCGTCGCGCTTGAGGGAAAGTTTGCGGGTGCCCTTTTCGTTGGGGCTGGGTCGTTCGTTCATTGGGTGCTCCGGTCGCTGTCGCCTTCTTCGGCGAGGGCGTGGTCGTTTTTGTCTAATGGGTGGGTGGGGGCGGGCGATTCTTCGCCGGCCGGGGTGTCTTTTTCTTCGTCAGCGTCAAGCGGCGTATCGCCGACGGGCATTGCTTCGCCGTCCTGCGGCGCGTCGTCGCCGCCAAGCTTCAGCTGCGGCTCCAGTTCGCCGAAATCCTTGAGTTCGGACAGTGGCGGCAGCTCGTCCAGGCGCTTGAGGCCGAAGTAATCGAGGAAGCCCTTGGTGGTGCCCAGCAGCTCCGGGCGCCCGGGCACGTCGCGGTGGCCGACCACGCGGATCCACTCGCGCTCCTCCAGCGCCTTGATGATGTTGCTGTTGACCGCCACCCCGCGCACCTGCTCGATCTCGCCGCGGGTGATCGGCTGGCGGTAGGCGATCAGGGCCAGGGTTTCCAGGGTGGCGCGGGTGTATTTCGTCTGGCGTTCGCTCCAGAGCCTGGTCACCCAGGCGTGCACCTCGGTGCGGACCTGGTAGCGCCAGCCGGAGGCGACCTCCACCAGCTCGATGCCGCGTTCGGCGCAGTCGGCCTGCAGGGCCTCGAGCGCCTTTTCGACGCTGTCCTCGGGCGCGGGCTCGTCGAGCGGGAACAGCCCGCGCAGCTGCACCACGGTCAGCGGCTGGCTGGCGGCGAGCAGGGCGGCCTCGACGATGCGGTTGATCAGGGTCTGGTCCATGGACGGAATGTCTGTTGGTTCGTGGATGGTGCGGGTGGATGGGGCAGGGCCGGGACGGCCGCGGCGTCAGCGGTCATCGGCCACCGGGGGCGCTTCGTCGAACTCGCTGGACAGCTCCAGCGCGGTATCGCCGTCGCGCGTGGCCAGCGACTTGATGTAGATCGGCGCCGGCGGCTGGCCCGGGTCGGCGTCTTCCGACTGTTCCTGGACGATGTCCAGCAACCGCTCCTTGGCCAGCTCCAGCATCGCCAGCAGGGTCACCACGATCCCAAGCTTGCCTTCGCGCGGCTCGAACAGGGTCTCGAAGCGGTGGAAGGTGCCGTCGCCAAGCCGCTCCAGTACTTCGCCCATGCGCTGGCGCACGCTGAGCGCATCGCGTTTGATCGCATGCCCGGTGAACAGCTCGGCGCGCTTGAGCACGTCGTGCAGGGCCAGCAGCATCTCGCGCAGCTCCACCGGCGGCGGCTGCCGGACCGCGGCGCGGTCGGGCACGTGGGCCGAGACCGGGCTGGTGTCGCGGTCCATGCGCAGCAGGGCGTCCACGTCCTCGGCGGCCTGCTTGAAGCGCTCATACTCCTGCAGCCGGCGGACCAGTTCGGCCCGGGGGTCGTCCTCTTCGCCTTCCTCGGTGACCGGGCGCGGCAGCAGCATCCGCGATTTGATCTCGGCCAGGATCGCGGCCATCACCAGGTACTCGGCGGCCAGTTCGAAGCGCAGCTCCTGCATCACCCCGATGTAGTCCACGTACTGGCGGGTGATGTCGGCCACCGGGATGTCGAGGATGTCCAGGTTCTGGCGCCGGATCAGGTACAACAGCAGGTCCAGCGGTCCCTCGAACGCCTCCAGGATCACTTCCAGCGCGTCCGGCGGGATGTACAGGTCCTGCGGGATCTGCAGCACCGGCTGGCCATGCACCACCGCCAGCGGCATTTCCTGCTGCTGCGGGTGGATGGTCGCGGGCTGTGCGTTCTCCACCTCGGTGGAGGGATCGGATCCGGGTTGTGTCATGCGGTGCGGCCCCCTCCGGGCCGGCAGTGGAATGCGGTTGCGGCATCGATGCGCGCGATGGTGCTGGCGTGTTCCTGGTCCCGCGGCGGACAGGACCGGCGGGACCGGGGCCTGGCTGACTGCGGAAGATGTGTCCGTGGCGCGGCGCGAGCCGGCGGTCGCGGCACCTGCGGCGACTGCGGGACTGGCGGAGGCATCGGACGGGACCGGGCGGAGGCAGCGGATCAGGCGTTGCGGAGGCGACGGCCGCTGCTGTCCGGCCCTGAACTCGCGCTCAGGGTAAGTGCTGGCCGCGCGGCTGTCCAGCACCGGCCGGGTGCCGGGCAATGGCTACAATTCATCCACGCCCGCATTGGCCGCGGGAGCGGGGATTGCGATGTGGTACCTGATTGAAGGCCATGACGGCGCGGACGTGCTCCAGCACCGGCAGCAGGCGCGGCCGCAACACCTGGAACGCCTGGAGGCGCTGCGCGATGCCGGCCGGCTGCTGCTGGCCGGCCCGTGCCCGGCGATCGACGCGGTGGATCCCGGCCCGGCCGGCTTCAGCGGCAGCCTGGTGGTGGCGGAGTTCGAGTCGCTGCAGGCGGCCCGCGAATGGGCCGATGCCGATCCTTACGTCGCCGCAGGGGTGTACGAGCGCGTGGACGTGCGTCCGTTCCGGCCGGTGCTGCCCTAGCCGCTGCAGCGGGCCGGCCGGCCCTTTGCAGCGCCTTTTGAAACCGATTACAGTCCGATCAGGAGCGACTCAGCCGGGGAGGGCGGGTGAGCGTCACGATCAAAGACGTCGCGCGCGAAGCCAACGTATCGGTTGCCACCGTCTCGCGCGCGCTCAACGGGCACGAGAACGTTGCCGAGCAGGTGCGCAAGCGCGTGCTGGAGGTCGCTGACCGGCTGCGCTACAGCCCGCACCACGCCGCACGCAGCCTCAGCAGCCGCCGCACCCATACCATTGGCGTGGTGTTGCCGGACCTGTACGGCGAATTCTTTTCCGGGTTGATGCGCGGCATCGACCAGGTCGCGCGCGAGCGCGGGCTGCACCTGCTGGTGTCCAGCTACCACGGCAACCGGGCCGAGCAGGGCGCCGTGATGCGGGCGATGCGCGGACGGGTCGACGGGCTGCTGCTGATGTCGCCGTTCGTGGACGGCCGCGTCACGCCTGGTGGAGGCCCGGACGGGGAGATGGAGCCGACGATGCCGGCACTGCTGATCAACAGCGGCCTGCCGGCCGGCGGCTGCACCGCGCTGAACGTGGACGGCTACGGCGGCGCGCGGGAGATGGTCCGGCACCTGGTCGGGGCCGGGCACCGCAGGATTGCATTCATCGCCGGGCCGGCGGACAACTTCGATGCCCATGAGCGCCTGCGGGGCTATCAGGCCGCGCTCGCGGAGCTGCTGCCGGACACCAGACCGTGGGTGCTGGAAGGCGACTTCAGCGAAGCTGCGGGCCATCGCGCCGGGCACGCGCTGGCGTCCGGCGACGAGCGTCCCGATGCGGTGTTCGCGGCCAACGACATGATGGCGCTTGGCTGCCTGTTCGCCTTCAACCAGGCCGGCGTCAGCGTGCCTGGCGACATCGCGCTGGCCGGTTTCGATGACATTCCCCTGGCCCGCTACGTGCACCCGGCCCTGACCACGATGCGGGTGGATATTGCCGGGCTGGGCGGCCTGGCCCTGCGCACCCTGCTGCAGGCCGGCCACGAGCCGGGCACCAGCCTGAGCGTTTCCCCCGAGCTGGTGGTGCGCGCGTCGAGCCGCCGCGCCTGAAGGGAGGACAGAAAAAATTTGGTTCTTCTCCCAATCGAAGCAAGGTGCGGCGCTGATGTGACGCCGGTGCGCCGGGTAGGGGTGCCCTTCAGTCTCCATGTCCCCCGGCGTCGGCCTGCGGCCGCCACCTCCTCCTTTACTTACG
>JBQDAV010000025.1:0-36264 GCA_052090405.1 Luteimonas sp. | reverse complement strand
AGGCCGACGCCGGGGGACATGGAGCGCAAAGGCCTCCCGGCCGCGGCGGGGCCCATCAGGTCACTGCGTTGTAAAGCGAAGAAACAACCCGGAATTGAGAAACAACTCCAAAAAAAGAAGGCGGCCGAAGCCGCCTTCCAAGTTCCGTATCACGCGTGGGAGGGAGTACGGGATACGGAATCCGTCCGTCAGGCATTTGACCTGACCTGGATCAATTCTGCTGCATTGCAACATCCATGACAATAGGGCGGTCAAACCCGGCCGTTTGATAGCCACCTCCTATCGAATAAATAATACCTATCAATTTTACATATCTATTCACGCCCTCTATCATTGCCCGCTGTTGTCGGCCCCGCGCCGGCCTTCCTCCCCTCCCTTCAACCGCAAACGAGGATTCCATGTCCCTGATCAACACCGAAGTCCAGCCGTTCAAGGCCACCGCCTACCGCAACGGCGAATTCATCGAAGTCACCGACGCCGACCTGAAGGGCCAGTGGTCCGTGCTGATCTTCATGCCGGCCGCATTCACCTTCAACTGCCCGACCGAGGTCGAGGACGCCGCTGAAAGCTACGCTGAGTTCCAGAAGGCCGGCGCCGAGGTCTACATCGTCACCACCGACACGCACTTCTCGCACAAGGTGTGGCACGAAACCTCCGACGCCGTCGGCAAGGCCCAGTTCCCGCTGGTTGGCGACCCGACCCACCAGCTCACCCGCGCCTTCGGCGTGCACATCGAGGAAGACGGCCTGGCCCTGCGCGGCACCTTCGTCATCAACCCGGAAGGCGTGGTCAAGACGATGGAAATCCACGACAACGCCATCGCCCGCGACGTCACCGAGACCCTGCGCAAGCTCAAGGCTGCCCAGTACGTCGCCGCCAACCCGAACGAGGTCTGCCCGGCCAAGTGGAAGGAAGGCGAGAAGACCATCAAGCCGTCGCTGGACCTGGTCGGCAAGATCTAAAGCGCCACAGTTACTCCTCGCTCCCGTCCCGCAGTCGCGGGGCGGGGGTGAACCGGAGCCCGTGCCCGCACCGCCAGCCAGCGGCCGCCAGCACGCCGCGGACCCGCGCGGGCTCCGGTTCACCCCCTCCCCAGGTCCGATGCCCGCCCGCCGGCGCGTCGCGGCCCCACGTATCCGCCCGCAGGAGATTCCCCCATGTTGGACGCCGACCTGAAAGCCCAGCTCAAGGCCTACCTGGAGCGCGCCACGCGCCCGATCCGGATCACCGCCTCGGTCGACGACGGCGAGAAGTCCGCCGAGATGCTGTCGCTGCTGGAAGACCTGAAGTCGGCCAGCGACAAGGTCAGCGTCGAAGTCGTGCGCGACGACAACGAGCGCAAGCCCTCCTTCGCCCTGACCACCCCGGGCGAGGACATCCACCTGCGCTTCGCCGGCCTGCCCATGGGCCACGAGTTCACCTCGCTGGTTCTGGCCCTGCTACAGGTGGGCGGACACCCGTCCAAGGCGGCCGAAGAGACGCTTGAGCAGATCCGCAGCCTGGAAGGCGAGTTCCTGTTCGAAACCTATTACTCGCTGAGCTGCCAGAACTGCCCGGACGTGGTCCAGGCGCTGAACCTGATGGCGGTGCTCAATCCCAACATCCGCCACGTGGCGATCGACGGCGCGCTGTTCCAGGAGGAAGTGGAGGCGCGCGAGATCATGTCGGTGCCCACCGTGTTCCTCAACGGCGAGGTGTTCGACCAGGGCCGCATGAGCCTGGAGCAGATCGTGGCCAAGATCGACACCGGCGCCGAGGCGCGCGAGGCGGAGAAGATCGCCGCCAAGGACGCCTTCGACGTGCTGGTGGTGGGCGGTGGCCCGGCCGGCGCTGCGGCGGCGATCTATTCGGCGCGCAAGGGCATCCGCACCGGCGTGGCGTCCGAGCGCTTCGGCGGCCAGGTGCTGGACACCATGTCGATCGAGAACTTCATCTCCGTGCCCCGCACCGAAGGCCCGAAGCTGGCCACGGCGCTGGAGCAGCACGTGCGCGAATACGACGTGGACGTGATGGACCTGCAGCGGGCCGAGGCACTGGTACCGGCCGGCGACGACGGCCTGGTCGAGGTCAAGCTGGCCAACGGCGCCTCGCTGCGTTCGAAGACGGTGGTGCTCTCCACCGGCGCGCGCTGGCGCCAGATCAACGTGCCCGGCGAGAACGAGTACCGCAACAAGGGCGTGGCCTACTGCCCGCACTGCGACGGCCCGCTGTTCAAGGGCAAGCACGTGGCGGTGATCGGCGGCGGCAACTCCGGCGTGGAGGCCGCGATCGACCTGGCCGGCATCGTCGGCCACGTGACCCTGCTCGAGTTCGACGACAAGCTGCGCGCCGACGCGGTGCTGCAGCGCAAGCTGCGCAGCCTGGCCAACGTGACCATACTCACCAGCGCGCAGACCACCCGGGTACTGGGCGACGGCAAGCGCGTCACCGGGCTGGTCTACACCGACCGCACCGGCGGCGAGAGCCGCGAGGTGGAACTGGAGGGCATCTTCGTGCAGATCGGCCTGCTGCCCAATACCGAATGGCTCAAGGGCACGGTGGAGCTGTCCGACCGCGGCGAGATCGTCATCGACGGCCACGGCCGCACCAGCGTGCCGGGCGTGTTCGCCGCCGGCGACTGCACCACTACGCCGTACAAGCAGATCGTGATCGCGATGGGCGAAGGCTCGCGCGCATCGCTGGCCGCGTTCGACCACATCATCCGCAGCACCGCCCCCGCGGCCGCTGCGACGGACGAAGCGGCGTGAACACGCGCATGCACCGGACGGCACTTCGGTGAACCTGCGCGACATCTACTACCTGGTCGCGCTGGCCGACCATCGCCACTTCGGCCGCGCCGCGGCCGCGTGCTACGTCAGCCAGCCGACCCTGTCCACCCAGATCCGCAAGCTGGAAGCGGAACTGGGCGTGGCCCTGGTGGAACGCAACCCGCGCCGGGTGATGCTGACCCCGGCCGGCCACGAGGCGGCCGAGCGGGCGCGGCGGATCGTGGCCGAGGTGGAGCAGATGAAGGAAGCCGCGCGGCGCGACCAGGATCCCGAATCAGGCGCGGTGCGGCTGGGCATCTTCCCCACCCTGGGACCGTACCTGCTGCCGCACGTGGTGCCCGCCGTGCGCAGGCGCTTCCCGAAGCTTGAACTGTTGCTGGTGGAGGAAAAGAGCGACGTGCTGCTGGCACGCCTGCGCGAGGGCCGCCTGGACGCGGCCATCCTGGCGCTGCCGGTCGACGATGACCAGCTCCACAGCGAGCCGCTGTTCGAGGAGCCTTTCGTGCTCGCCGTGCCCGAGGCGCACCCGCTGGCAACGCATGCCTCGCTGCGCATGCAGGACCTGGGCAACGAGCGCCTGCTGCTGCTCGAAGACGGCCACTGCCTGCGCGAACAGGCGCTGGAGGTCTGCCATCTGGCCGGCGCCCACGAGAAGAGCGAGTTCCGCGCCACCAGCCTGGAAACCCTGCGCCAGATGGTGGCGGCCAACGTCGGCCTGACCCTGCTGCCGGCGCTGGCGGTGAAGCCGCCGGTGGCACGTTCGCCCGACATCCGCCTGGTGCCCTTCACCGACCCCCCGCCCAGCCGCCATATCGCCATGGTCTGGCGCCGCAGCTCGGCGCTGGATGGTTTCCTGCGCCACCTGGCCGGCCTGTTCCGGGCCCTGCCGCCGGAGTTGTTCGAGTACCACCAGGACCCGGACGCCGGACACCTTGGGACGCCGCCGCGCGCGGAAGCTTGAATGCCGCCGCGGGCGGCGCTACGGTAGAATCCGACCAAACTGCGGGCGGCGCGCGATGCGTCGCCCGCAGTCCTTTATGTTTCCGACTGCCCCCGGACGGGCCTCTTCCAGGAACCAGAACCATGACCGACAGCCGGCCCAGCGGCCCTCCCCCGGCCCTGATCGTCTCAGCGCTCGACGCCGCGCGCCTGGAGGCCCTGCTCGAATCGTCGCGCTGGCGCGACCTTCCGGCCGCCCAGGCGCTGCAGGACGAACTGCTGCGGGCCGAGGTGCGCCCGGCCGGCGAAATGCCCGCGGACGTGGTCGGCATGAACTCCACCGTCGAATGCGAGGACGAGGACACCGGCAAGCGTTACCACCTGACCCTGGTGTACCCGCACGAAGCGGACGTGGGCACCGGCCGGGTATCGGTGCTGGCGCCGATGGGCAGCGCCCTGATCGGGCTGTCGGTGGGCCAGCACATCGACTGGGACAACCCGGGCGGCCGCCCGCTGCACCTGAAGGTGATCGCGGTCGAGCCGCGCGCCGCGTCCGACGCCGCTTCCTGAGCCGCCGCGCCGGCGCGATTCAGGCGCCGGTGCCGATCGGGCACGACACCCCGGTGCCCGCCAGGCCGCAATAGCCGCCGGGATTCTTCGACAGGTATTGCTGGTGCTCGTCCTCGGCGTAATGGAACGCCGGGGCCGGATGCACGATCTCGGTGGTGATATCGCCAAGTCCCGCCGCACGCAGCCGGTCGGCATAGGTCCGGCGGCTGGCCAGCGCCGCCTCGTGCTGCGCACCCGTGTAGCAATGCACGAGCGAGCGGTACTGGCTGCCGACGTCGTTGCCCTGGCGCATGCCCTGGGTCGGGTCATGCCCCTCCCAGAAGATGCGCATCAGCGCCTCGAAGCCGATCACAGCCGGGTCGTATACCACCAGCACCACTTCCGCGTGCCCGGTGCGGCCGCTGCAGACCTGGCGGTAGGTGGGATCCGGGGCGTCGCCCCCAGCGTATCCGGCCGCCGTGGTCAGCACCCCGGGTTGCTGCCAGAACAGGCGCTCCACGCCCCAGAAGCAGCCCATGCCGAAATGGACCCGCTCCGAACCCTCGAAATCGCCGTTCAGCGGACGACCGTGCACGTGGTGGACTCCAGTCATGGCGCAAATTCCTCGAATTGGTGGTGATGCCTGATCCTGATGATGCGGCCGCAGCCGCCCCTATCCAAGCCGCGCCCCGGCAAACCGTTCACGCCGGCTGCGTCGGCAGCCGCGAGCGTCCCCTGAGGCCTGCCAGGAAGATCCCGGCCAGGGTCAGGGCCAGGCCCACCCATGCGCGCGGCTCGACCACCAGGTCCAGCACCACCAGGTCCAGCAGGAAGGCCACGACCGGCTGCACCAGCAGCAGCAGGCCGATCACCGCCACCCCCAGCTGCGCCATCGCCCGCGAGATCAGCACCCAGCTCAGGCAGTGACCGAGCCCGGCCAGCAGCAGCAGCCAGCCCAGCGACCGCCACGACGGGATCGCGAACGAACTCCCTTCCGCGATCCCCGCCAGGCCAAGCAGCACCGCGCACATCAGCGCGGTCACCGCCAGCACCTGTGCAATGGGCGCCCGCGCGAGCCCAGCCGCCAGGCCCACGGCGTGCGCTTCGCGCTGGGTTCGCCGCAGCGCCAGGTTGTACATCGCGTAGCACAGCCCGGTCCCCACCCCGGCCCACACGCCCCAGCGGTAATCGGCGGGCAGCGTGTCCCAGTCTCCGCCGAGCATGAGGTACAGCCCCAGGAAGGCCAGCCCGATCCCGGCGATGAAGCGCGGCCCGACCCGCTCGCCGAACAGTGCCACCCCCGCCAGGGCCATGAAGAACACCTGGCCGTTGGCCAGCAGGGTCGCCAGGCCGGGTCCCACCAGCAGGATGCTGCGATGCCACAGCCACAGGTCCGCGGCGAACGCCGCGCCGGCCGCGGCGCCCCACCACCACACCTGGCGCGGCATCGGCCGCCAGCCGCGCTGCAGCACGACCACCGCCGCCAGCATCAGGCCGGCGAACAGCATCCGGTAGAAGGCCGAGATCGTCGGGGCGGTCTCGGCAAAGCGGACCATCAGCCCGTTGCTGCCGATCAGCGCGGCGCCGGTGAGCATCCACAGCAGCGCCGGATCGCGCTCGTTGCCCTGCCGCTGCATCACAACCACACCGTTGGAGGAAAGGCGGGCAGCTTAGCAGCGCGCTGCCCTCCGGAACCGAGCCAGGCCCAGGCCGCGGGAGCTGTCAGGTGAACACCGCCGGCGCCACGTGCACGCAGTTGCGTCCGGCGCGCTTGGAGGCATACAGCGCCTTGTCGGCCCGCTCGATGGTCGCCGCCGGCGTGTGCTCACCGTCGCGGCGCGTGGCCACGCCGACGCTCACCGTCAGCTTGATCGTCTGCCCCTCCCAGTCCACCGCAAGGCGTTCGACCGCCGCGCGCAGGCGCTCACCGGCCTGGCGCGCCGCAGCGCCTCCCCGCCCCGGCAGGATGGCAATGAATTCCTCGCCACCGTAGCGGCCAAACACGTCGCCCTCTTCCAGGGCGCCGGCGAGGGCACCGGCAACCGCTCGCAGGCACTGGTCACCGGCGGCGTGGCCGTAGCGGTCGTTGACCCCCTTGAACCGGTCCAGGTCCACGAACAGCACCGACAGCAGCTGCCCGTCGCGATCGGCCTCGGCGAAACTGCGCACCAGCCACTGGTCGACCGAGCGCCGGTTGAGGCTGCCGGTCAGCGCGTCCAGCTCGGCAGACTGCCGGAGCTTGATCGCCGCCACCGCCTGGTCAATGTGCATCTGCGTGACGCGGCAAAACTCGCTGGCCAGCGCCATTTCATCGGCAGCGAATCCCTCCTGCCCGGACCGCCGCAGGATCAGCGCCCCCCACGAAGGCGCCCGCATCTTGAGCGGGATCACCGCCTCGGTGGACACGCCGACCGGCGAGGTGAGCGGTTGCTGCAGCGCAATGCCGTTGGCCGCCTGGCGCCGCAGCGCCAAGGCGCGGCCTCGCAGCCCGGCCCCGACCTCGTCCCTGCGCGTGGCCGGATCGACCAGCAGCAGTTCGCGTTCGTGATCGTCCTCGGCGGTCACCGCCAGCGTATCCACCGGCAGCAGCGGCAACAGGTGGTCGGCCATCACCCGGAAGCCGCTCCAGGCCACTTCCCGCTGCTCGACCTGGCGCAGCTTGGACTGCAGGGCATTGACCAGGTCGGTGCGCGCCGCCTCGCGCAGCATCCGGCGCTCGGTGTCCGCGCGCGCCAGCCGGTCGCGGTCGCGCTGTTCGCGGTACTCGCTGATCCGGTGCAGCAGCCCGACCGCGCAGAGGGTCAGGAACAGCACCAGTCCGCCCTGGTACAGCAGCTGCGTCAGCACCGGTCCCGGGCGTTCCGCCTCGACCAGCCCCCCCAGCGCCGCCGAGACCGCGAACACCATCAGCAGCACCACCAGCGGCCACGCCATCGCCACGCCGCGGCGCCCCGCCCCCACCAGCAGGACCAGGCTGCCGGCGCCCACCAGCACCCAGCAAACAAGGGAGAGATACCGCCACGCGACTTCCGGCAGGCCCAGCCCCGCCAGGCAGACGCCCGCCGCCCCGAGCAGCGACCAGAAAGCGATACTGGCGCCGCGCACAAGCCTCGCCGGTGCATCGGCTGCCCAGACGTACTGCTGGATCAGCCGCACCCAGCTCGCCAGGAACACGAACACCAGCGCCCACAGCCCACCGCCCCTCCAATGCGCCAATAGCCGCAGCCCGGGAAGCGCATACAAGTGGCCGTTGAGCCCTGCCAGCATCAGCGCCAGGGTGCCGGTACATGTGAACAGGGTCAGGAAGACGCGGTCGCGCGCGGCCGCATACAGCGAGAGTGCCAGCATCGACAGCATCAGCAGGCTGGCATAGACCGCCGCGCTTCCCACCGCTGCCGCCTGCTCCAGCCTGGCGGCGGCGGTGGCAAGCATCACCCGCGGCTGCGGCGCGGCACCCGGTGCGGGCAGCACATGCAGCGTGGCCTCCACCGGCCCCTCCCACCGCCGCGGCAGGGCGAAGGCGTACCCACCCGGCAGCACCCCTTCGACCGGATCGGGCGAAAAGAAGCTGCGCTCCGGGCTGCGCCAGCCATGGGCTTCCAGCCAGACCGCATCCCTGGCCACCCGCGGCAGCCACACCACCCAGGGCGAATCGCCGGGCCGCGCCGGGGGCAGTTCGAACCGGATCCGGATCGCGGTGGGGTCGGCGCCCGGCGCGGCCGCGCCGGGCAAGACCTCGACCGGCACCTGGCCGGCTCCCCAACCGGCCGTGCTGGCGAGCGCGCTGGCCACCAGGCCGAGCAGGAACAGCAGCCCGGCGACATGCCAGAAATCGCCGCCCCGCCGGGCTCCGGCGCGCAGACGGCTCAGCATGTTGGTATTCCCGCCCGGACCACAACCTGCAGCAACTGATCCCCCCTGATCGGCATGCCTGCGCCCTGCTCCCACCGGCCAGCAAGGGCCATGCCATCAAAATGTTACCAACATCACACTTTTCATGGCCGTGCACCCTCCGGGCCGCCACCGGCGACGCCACGGCAAAGCGCCCGGCACCCGATCCTCCGCGACAGGCCACGCCCTCGGCTACACTGGCCGGTCCACGGCGCAGGCCCGCGCCGGCACTCCCCCATGACCGCATGACCGAGCCCAAAGACACCACGGCAGGCGCCGCCCCGGCGACCGCCGGCAAACAGGACTTCATCCGCCAGATCGTCCGCGACGACCTGGCCAGCGGGAAGCATTCCGCGATCCGCACCCGCTTCCCACCCGAGCCCAACGGCTACCTGCACATCGGCCACGCCAAGGCCATCTGCCTGGACTTCGGCATCGCCGAGGAGTTCGGCGGCCTGTGCAACCTGCGCTTTGACGACACCAACCCGGAGAAGGAGCATCCCGAGTTCGTGCAGGCCATCCAGGATGACGTGCGCTGGCTGGGCTTCGAATGGGCCAGCCTGCGCCACGCCTCGGATTATTTCGGGGTGTTCTACCTGGCCGCCGAGAAGCTGATCCGCCAGGGCGACGCCTACGTCTGCGACCTGACCGCCGAGCAGGTGCGCGAGTACCGCGGCACCCTGACCGAACCCGGTCGCAATTCGCCGTGGCGCGACCGCTCCGTGGAAGAGAACCTGGACCTGTTCCGGCGCATGCGCGCGGGCGAGTTCGCCGATGGCACGCATACCCTGCGGGCGAAGATCGACATGGCCAGCGGCAACATCAACATGCGCGATCCGGCGCTGTACCGGATCAAGAAGGTCCCGCACCAGAACACCGGCGACGCGTGGCCGATCTACCCCATGTACGACATCGCCCACGCGCTGGGCGACGCGATCGAGGGCATTACCCACTCGCTGTGCACGCTGGAGTTCGAGGACCACCGGCCGCTGTACGACTGGTGCGTGGACAGGGTGGACCTGGCCGGCAACCCGGAGCTGCTGGCGCCGCTGAAGGACAAGGACCTGCCGATCGAGGCCGCCAAGCCGCGCCAGATCGAGTTTTCGCGCCTGAACATCAACTACACCGTGATGAGCAAGCGCAAGCTCACCCAGCTGGTCGCCGAGGGCCTGGTGGACGGCTGGGACGACCCGCGCATGTACACCCTGCAGGGACTGCACCGGCGCGGCTACACGCCGTCCGCGCTGCGCCTGTTCGTGGACCGCCTGGGCGTGAGCAAGCAGAACTCGGTGATCGATTTCTCGGTGCTCGAGGGCGCGTTGCGCGACGACCTGGACGCGCGCGCGCCGCGGCGGATGGCGGTGATCGAACCGTTGAAACTGGTGCTGACCAACCTGCCCGAAGGCCACGAGGAAACGCTGGGCTTCCCCAATCACCCCAAGGATGACTCCTTTGGCACCCGCGAGGTCCCGTTCTCGCGCGAGGTCTGGATCGAACAGGGGGACTTCGCCGAAGTTCCGCCCAAGGGCTGGCGGCGGCTGGTGCCCGGCGGCGAGGTCCGCCTGCGCGGTGCCGGCATCATCCGCTGCGAGGAAGTGATCAAGGATTCCGACGGCCAGGTCATTGAGCTGCGCGGCACCCTGGACCCGGAATCGCGCCCCGGCATGGAAGGCGCCAACCGCAAGGTCAAGGGCACCATCCATTGGGTCGGCGCCGCGCGCGCGGTGGCGGCCGAGATCCGCCTCTACGACCGTCTGTTTTCGGTCCCGGACCCGAACGACGAATCCGACGGCAAGACCTACCGCGACCACATCAACCCCGACTCGCGGCGCAGCCTGCGCGGCTGGGTGGAGCCAGCCGCGGCCGGCGTGCCGTCCGAGCAGAACGTGCAGTTCGAACGCCAGGGCTACTTCGTCGCCGACCGCCACGACCACCGGCCGGACGCGCCGGTATTCAACCGCAGCGTGACGCTGCGCGACACCTGGGCCGCCAAGGCCTGACCGGAAAAGGGAGACAGCCGTGCACAAGCCATTGATGACACTGCTCTTCACCGCCCTGCTGGCGCTGACCCTGGGCGCCTGCGCGTCGCCTGCGCCTGACGCGGCCCCGCCGGCCGGCGCCGACCCCGTCGCGCTTGCCGCGGACGACCCGCTGAACCTGGACTCCAGCTGCCGCGTCGACAGCGACTGCGAGGTCAAGAACGTCGGCAACTGCTGCGGCCACTTCCCCGCCTGCGTCAACAAGGACGCGCAGCCGGACCCGGAGGCGGTGCAGGCGCGCTGCGCCGAGACCGGCATGGCCTCGGTCTGCGGATTCCGCGAGATCCAGTCCTGCAGCTGCGTGGACAACCGCTGCGAGGCGGTGCGCCAGTCGCTCCGGGCACCGCTGGAATGATGGCCGCGATCCCGCCGCTGCCGGAGCGGATCGAACTCACCCTGCCCGACTGGGTGCGCGAAGTGGTGCAGGACGTCGGCGCGGTCACCGGCGACGAGGCCAGGGTGGCGCTTGCGATCGAACTGTCGCGGCGCAACGTCGACGCCGGCACCGGCGGCCCGTTCGGCGCGGTGGTGTTCGGCCCCGACGACCGTGTGGTCGCCGCCGGGGTCAACCGGGTCACGCCGCACGGCTGCTCGCTGGCCCACGCCGAGACCATGGCCTACATGCTGGCCCAGCAGCGACTGGGCCGGGTACGCCTGAACCGCGATGATGACGACCGCCCGGTCGGGCCCTACGTGCTGGCCACTTCGGCGCAGCCGTGTTGCCAGTGCTTCGGCGCCACGGTCTGGGCCGGCATCGACCGGCTGCTGATCGGCGCCCGCTCGACCGACGTGGAAGAGCTGACCGAATTCGACGAAGGACCGCTTCCGCAGGACTGGGTGGGTGAACTGGAGCGGCGCGGCATCGCCGTGGTCCGCGACCTGCTGCGCGAGGACGCCCGCGTCGTGCTGCGCAGCTACGGCGAAGGCGGCGGCAAGCGCTACTGACCATGGCCGACGCGCTGCTGTGCTACTGCCGCGCCGGCTTCGAACCGGAGCTGGCCGCCGAACTGGGCGAGCGCGCCGCGCAGGCCGGCTTCCCCGGCTATGCCCGCGCCATCCGTGGTGACGGCTACGCCCTGTTCCACCTCGCCGACCCGCACGCCGGCGACGCCCAGGCGCTGCTGCAGGCGCTGCCGTGGCGCGGCCTGGTGTTCGCCCGGCAGAAGCTGGCCCTGGTGGCCGAACTCACGCACATCGATCCGCGCGACCGCATCGCGCCGGTGCTGCAGGCGCTGGAAGGCCTGGGCCGCTACGGCGGGCTGTGGGTCGAGCATCCGGACTCGGACGCCGGCAAGCCGCTGTCGGGCCTGGCCCGCAGCTTCGGCAACGCGCTGCGACCCGCGCTGCGCAAGCGCGGCTTCCTCACCGAACGCGACGACCCGCGCCTGCCGCGCCTGCACGTCTGCCTGCTCGCCGGTGACCATCTCCTGCTCGCCCGCGCCGACGTTGCCGACAGCGCGCCGTGGCCGCTCGGCATTCCACGCCTGCGGCTGCATGCCGGCGCCCCCTCGCGTTCGGCGCTGAAGCTGGAGGAGGCGCTGCTGTCGCTGCTGGATGAACGCGAGCGCGGCGCATGGCTCAAGCCCGGGATGCGCGCCGCCGACCTGGGCGCCGCCCCCGGCGGCTGGACCTGGGTGCTGACCCGCCACCACGTCCACGTCAGCGCCATCGACAACGGCCCGCTGCAGCCGCAGCTGCTGGACACCGGCCTGGTCAGGCACCTGCGCGAGGACGGCTTCCACTGGTCGCCCGAGCGCACCCTGGACTGGATGGTCTGCGACATGGTCGACCAGCCGCGGCGAGTGGCCGCGCGGATGGCGGACTGGTTCCGCAACGACTGGTGCCGGCATGCGGTGTTCAACCTCAAGCTGCCGATGAAGAAACGCTGGCAGGAGGCGCGAATGTGCCTGGACCTGTTCGCCGACGCCGCGGAACGGCCGCTGGAAATCCGCGCGCGCCAGCTCTACCACGACCGTGAAGAGATCACCGTCTTCGCAACCGCGCGCTGAACGCCAGGCCCACCCACGAGCGGATTTCAAACGGCTTTCATCGCCATGCGCCCAGCATCGGGGGCACGGGTGCGCTCCGGCGTCTTGGGGGCGTCTCCGTCCATCCCTACCGGAGAACCCACGTGAAGCGCAGCCAAAACATCCGCACCATCCGGATCGCGGTCCTGGCGGCACTGGCCCTCCCGCTCGCCGCGCTGGCCCAGGAGCCGCCGGAACAGCCGCCGGTGGACCCGGCCACCCCGGTCGACACCGCCGCGCCGGTTGATCCCGTCCCGCCCGACGACCCGATGCAGGCCACGACGCCCTGGACGCCTCCAGCCGAGGATCCCGCAGCGCAGTCGCCACCAGCCACGCCGCCCACGCAGTCCGATACCAGCAGCCACGTGCTGCAGGACGAGCGCGGCCGGGATGTGCGGCTCACCGAGCATCCGCCCAGCTCGGTGGTGGGCGACTACGGCGTGGATTTCGACGCCATGGACACCGACGGCGATGGCCACATCAGCCGCGCCGAGGCGCGCGCCAACCAGACCCTGCACGCAGAGTTCGACGGCGTGGACCGTGATCACGACGGCCGCCTCAGCCGCGACGAACTCGCCGACTGGACCCGCTGAGCCCTGTCGCTACAGCCCGGCGGCGCGCCGCCAGAGCACGTGCGCCACGGGCGGCACGCGTGCAGCTGCCCCGAACAGGCGTCCGCGCAGCAGGGTGGGCAATACCGCGTCGTTGGAGAACACCCGGTCGATACCGTCGAAGGCATAGGCCGACACCGCGTTCTCGCTCCCGCGCCTGCGCGCCCAGCGCCGCAGGCGGTGGGGCGAATCCCAACCCTCGCCCGCGGCCATGGCCAGCCCGCGCAGCGCGGCCACGTCGCGCAGCCCCAGGTTCACGCCTTGGCCGGCCAGTGGGTGCACCACGTGCGCAGCGTCGCCCAGCAGCAGCAGCCGGCCGGCCAGCATGGTGTCGGCCAGCCGCAGCCGCAGGGGGAAAGCCGCCCGCGGCGACTGCACCTCCACCCTGCCCAACCTGGCGCCGAAGGCACGGGTGAGTTCGGCGGCAAACGCGTCATCGTCCAGTTCCAGCACCCGCGCCGCCTCGTTGTCCGGCAATGACCACACGATCGAGCTGAGGCCGTCACCGCAGGGCAGAAACGCCAGCGGGCCGCCAGGCAGGAACCGCTGCCAGGCGGTGTCTTCATGCGGTCGTTCCGTGCGCACGTAACCGACCACGCCGCGCTGGCCGTAGTCGCGCCCGCTGGTTCCGATCCCCGCCATCCGCCGCAGCGCGGACTCGCCGCCGTCGGCGGCAATCACCACCCGCGCGGCAATGCGCCCGCCGTCCTCCAGCTCCAGGCGCGCGCCGTCGTCGTCCTGTTCGAACGCCTCCACCCGCGCCGGGCAATGCACTTCAACCCCAGCCGCCGCCAGCGCCGCCCACAGCCGGTCCAGCAGCAATCCGTTCTCGACGATCCAGCCCAGCGCCTGGCGCCCGAAGGCATCGCCGTCGAAATCAAGCTCGCCGCCGCCGGCCGCGTCCCATACCCGCATCCGCCGGTACGGCTGCACGCGCGCGGAACGGATCGCCTTCCATACCCCGATTGCGTCGAACAGCGCGGCGTTGTCCGCGGCCAGCGCGAACACCCGCAGGTCCCGGCGCTCGTGGCTCCAGGGGCGCGGCGTCGCGGCCTCCACCAGTGTCACCCGCAACCCCTGGCCGGCCAGTGCCAGCGCAGCGGCGACCCCCACCACGCCACCACCGACCACCGCCACGTCGCAGCGCATGCGCCGGCTCATGCCTGCGGTCGCCGGCACAGCGCGGGCACGTCGCCGCGATAGCCCATGGCCCCACCGGCCAACCGTGCCTGCAGCGCCGGCAGCCGGTCCACCGCCAGCAGGCCCAGCCCGCGCAGCGGTCGCAGCAGCGGCGCTTCGTTGGCGGTGAGCCGGGCCAGGCCATGGGAAAACTCCAGCGTCCGCTCGCGATCCTCGCGGCGGCGCTGCGCGTAGCGCCGCAGGACCGCTTCACCGCCCGGGTCATCGCGGTGCGCGGCCACCTGCTCGGCCAGGGTCAGCGCATCGCGCAGCCCGAGGTTGAATCCCTGCGCGCCCACCGGGTGCATGCTCTGCGCGGCATTGCCCACCAGCACCGCGCGCGGTGCGGTCGTGCGCTGCGCCACCGTCCTGGCCATCGGATAGGCGCTGCGCGCGCCGGCCGCCAGGAAACGCCCCGCGCGCCATCCGAACACCGCCTGGATCCGTGCCAGGAAGCCGGCCTCGTCCAGTTCCATCGCAGCCCCGGCCTCATCGCGTGCCACCCCGTGGACCACCCCGTAGTGGCGATCGCCGCGCGGCAGCAGCGCAGTCGGCCCATGTGCGGTGAAACGCTCCCACGCGGTGCCGTCCGGCACCCGCGAGGCGCGCACCCGCGCCACCAGCAGGGTCTGCCCGTAATCGTGTTCGTCGGCGCCGATGCCCAGCGCGGCGCGCACGCCACTGGCGGCGCCGTCCGCACCCACCAGCAGGCGCGCATGCACGGTCCGCTCGCCGTCACCTTCCGTGATCCGCACCGCACGCACGTCGCCCAGGTCATCGCTACCGACGAAGCGCGCCGGCCGGTAGCGGGTCAGGTCCTGCAGCCGGTTCATCCGCGCCTCCAGCGCGCGGCCGAAGTCGCTCGCCACCACCACCTGCCCGAACGCGTCGCGGCCATAATCGGCCGCGTCCAGGCACACCCGGCCGAAGTCGCCCACCCGGCTGGCGTGGATGCGCCGGATCGGCCCCGGCGGCGTCTGCAGTTCACCCATCACGCCCAGCGCGGCAAGCGCGTTGACGGTGGCATCGGCAAAGCTGAGGTTGCGCTGGTCGAACACCGGCGGCAGGGAACCGGGAGGCGCTGCCTCGACCTGGGCCACGTCCAGGCCAAGGCCGTCAAGCGCGATCGCCAGGCTGGCGCCAACCAGGCCGCCGCCGACGATCAGCACGTCGTGGCAGCGGGGGTCGGCACCGGTGGGAGGCTGCGGCATTGCGCTATGCTATCCGCTTCCGGCCCAACGCTCCCGTCGTGAATCGATGAACAAATCCGATCAAGCCCCCAACCTCGTCCTCGTCCCGCTGTTGCTCGCGGGCCTGATCGTGATCGCCGCCCTGACCCGGCTGTTGCCGCACCCGCCGAATTTCACCCCGGTCGCGGCCATCGCGCTGTTCGCCGGCGCGTACTTCGCCGGCCGCGGCTGGGCGATCGTGGTGCCGCTGGTGGCGCTGCTGGTGTCCGACCTCGCGCTGGCCGCGGTGCACGGCGGCAGCTACCTGCAGCACCTGGCCAGCCCGGTGGCGTTGTCCGTGTACGCCTGCATCCTGCTGACCACCGTGCTCGGCTTCGGCATGCGCGGCAAGGTCAGCAGTGGTCGGGTGCTGGGCGGCTCGGTGGCCGGCGCGGTGCTGTTCTTCGCGATCACCAACTTCATGGTCTGGCTGACCGCTTCGGCCGTTCCGGGTTACGCCCCCTGCCAGGTGGACATCGCCACCTGCTACGCGGCCGCGATCCCGTTCTTCCACTGGACGCTGCTGGGCACGCTGTTCTATTCGGCGCTGCTGTTCGGCGGCTTCGAACTGCTGCGGCGGCGGATTCCCGCGCTGCGCGCACAGACGGCCTGACGGCTGCCGCCGGTGGGCAATCGGCTCTCGAAGATCTATACCCGCACCGGCGATGACGGCACGACCGGCCTGGGCGACGGCAGCCGGGTGCAGAAGGACTCCGCGCGGGTCTCCGCCTACGGCACCGTGGACGAGGCCAACTCGGCGATCGGGCTGGTCCAGGCCTGCACCACCCTGCCCGACGATGTGCGCGAGCTGCTGACCAGGGTCCAGCACCAGCTGTTCGACCTGGGCGGCGAGCTGTGCATCCCCGGCCACGCCGCGATCCACGACGCCGACATCGAGCGCCTGGAAGCGCACCTGGACCGCTTCAACCAGGAGCTGCCGCCGCTGAAGGAATTCATCCTGCCCGGCGGCGGCGAGGCGGCGGCGCGCTGCCACCTGGCCCGTACCGTGGTCCGCCGCGCAGAGCGCGAGACGGTCGCGCTGTCGCGCCAGGAAGAAGTGCGCCCGCAGCCGGTGCGCTACCTCAACCGTCTGTCCGACCTGATGTTCGTGCTCTCGCGGGTGCTGGCCCGCGCCGACGGCCAGGGCGAAGTGCTGTGGGACCACGAACGCCGCAAGCCGTGAGCCTGCGGGTCTATACCCACTCCGCCTGCATTGCCCACGCCACGGGCGAGGGACATCCCGAGCGCCCGGAGCGGCTGGGCGCGGTGATCCAGGCCCTGCGCGACCAGATGCCCGACATCGACTGGCACGAGGCGCCGCGCGCCACCCGCGGCCAGCTCCTGCGGGTGCATTCGGAAGCGCTGCTGCAGGCGGTGCTGGATTCGGGCGCGGGCGAAAGCATGCGCCTGGACCCGGACACCGTGCTTTCGCCCGAATCCCCGGAGGCCGCGCTGCGTGCAGCCGGATCCGGCATTGCCGCCGTGGACGCGGTGATGGCCGCCGAGGTCCCGGTGGCGTTCTGCGCCGTGCGTCCGCCCGGGCACCACGCCACCGGCGGCGAGGCGATGGGCTTCTGCCTGTTCAACAATGTCGCCGTGGCCGCCGCGCACGCGCTTGAGCGGCACGGCCTGGAGCGGGTAGCGGTGGTCGACTTCGACGTCCACCACGGCAACGGTACCCAGGCGATCTTCGAAGCCGAGCCGCGGGTGATGTACCTCAGCTCGCACCAGGCCCCGCTGTTCCCGGGCACCGGCACGCGCGCCGAGCGCGGGGTGGGCAACCTGGTCAACCTGCCGCTGCCCGCGGGCACCGGCGGCCGCGCATTCCGCGAGGCCTGGAGCGAACGGCTGCTGCCGGAGCTGGAGGCCTTCAAACCGCAGCTGCTGCTGGTCTCGGCGGGCTTCGACGCCCACTGGCGCGATCCGCTGGCCCAGTTCCAGCTCGATGGCGACGACTTCGCCTGGCTGACCGCGGAACTGCACGCGATCGCCGCGCGCCACGCCTCCAGGCGCATCGTCTCCACCCTGGAAGGCGGCTACGACCTGCGCGCCCTGCAGGAAGGCGCCTTGGCCCACGCCAGGGCGTTGCTGGGGGCGCCGGTCAGTCCTGCGCGGACGCCGGAGTGAAGTCCAGCGCGGCGGAATTGATGCAGTAGCGCAGCCCCGTCGGCGGCGGGCCGTCGGGAAACACGTGGCCCAGGTGGGACTCGCAGCGCGCGCATTTAGCCTCGATCCGGCGCATGCCGTGGCTCAGATCATCCTGCTCGTCCACCGATTCGATGGAAACCGGCGCGTGGAAGCTCGGCCAGCCGCTGCCGGACTCGTACTTGGCGGAAGATTCGAACAGCGGCTCGCCGCAGGCCACGCACTGGTAGGTGCCGGCCTGCTTGTGGTTCCAGTACTTGCCGGTGAACGGCGGCTCGGTGGCCGAACAGCGGCAGACCGCGTACTGCTCCTCGGTCAGCGCGTCGCGCCATTCAGCCTCGGTTCGGTCGTTTGCGTCGGGATTCAATGTCTTTTCCATGTGAACAATGATGCACGACTTCGCATCGCATTGCCGCTTCACAAGGGATGCGGCATGCTGACGGCCGCTTTTTCCACCGACCGGAACAGCCCGCGTGCGCCCAGCCTTTCGCCTGCTGCCCCTGCCGCTGTGCATCGCTATTTCCCTGACCGCGGCGGCCGACGACGAACGCCCCGGCATGTGGCAGCTGTGCCCGCTGGAGGATGCGGTCCCCATGTTCCCCGACGCGCCGCCGCCCGTCGGCACCCCGGAAGACCGTGAGGACCAGCCAACCATCCTGGGCGGTGACGCGCTGACCGGCGTCTACGGCGAGCAAAGCAACCTGAGTGGCAATGCCACGCTGCAGCGCGGCGACCAGTACCTGGCCACCGACGATCTTTCCTTCGATGCGGCAACCGGCAAGTACGTGGCCGAAGGCAGCGTGCGCTACCAGGACTCGGGCATGCGCATCGTGGCCGAGCGGCTGCAGGGCAGCCAGCCGGACGACGCGCACAGCATGGACAACGTGCGCTACCAGCTCATCGACCGGCGCGGCAGCGGCGGCGCCGACCGCGCCGAGCTGGTCGGCGAACAGGGCTCGCTGCATCGCTCGACCTATTCCACCTGCCCGCCCAGCCAGCGGCTCTGGGAACTGGGCGCGCGGCGGATCGACATCGACATGGACGAGGGTTTCGGCACCGCGCACGGCGCCACCCTGCGCCTGGGCAAGGTGCCGGTGCTGTACATGCCCTGGTTCAAGTTCCCCATCGACGACCGCCGCAAGACCGGCCTGCTGTACCCGGGGATCAGCTACAGCAGCCGCAACGGGTTTGATTACCGCCAGCCGATCTACCTGAACCTGGCACCCAACTACGACATGACCCTGGAACCGCGGCTGATGAGCCGCCGCGGCGTGCTGCTGGGCACCGAGTTCCGCTACCTCACCGAGTCCGGCCGCGGCATCCTGGACGTCGAATACCTGCCTTCGGACGACCTGACCCCACGCGACCGCCAGCGCGAGATCGACGAAAACATCGACCCCGAGAACTGGCGCAAGGACGACCGCGGGCTGTTCCGTTTCGTGGGCCGGCACAACATCAACCGCACCTGGCAGGCGCGCGCCAACCTCAACTGGATCAGCGACCCGCGCTACCTGGAGGACATGAGCAGCAGCCTGACCGAGGCCTCTCCCAGCGCGATCTCCAGCACCCTGGGCGTCTACGGCTCCAGCCGTTACTGGTCGGCCGGTGCCATGGCCGACTACCGGGTGCTGTCCGATTACACCCTGACCGAACAGCGGCTGCCGTACTACCGCGCGCCGCGCCTGTATGCCAACTGGGAACGGCCCCATACCCCGTGGCTGGTCACCGGCGTGGACGCGGACTTGACCCGGTTCGCCCACTACGACAGCGAGGATAAACCGGGCGGCAGCCGGGTGGACATCAAGCCCTGGGTCTCGATGCCGCTGGAGGGCGCGGCCTGGTTCGTGCGCCCGACCCTGGCCTGGCGCTACACGGCGTACAACCTGGAGGACGCCCTAGCCGAGGATCTCAACGCCAGCGCACCGGACACTTCGCCCAGCCGCAGCCTGCCGATCGCCAGCGTCGACGCCGGGCTGTTCTTCGACCGCGACGCCACGTTCCGCGGCGAACGCTACCTGCACACCCTGGAACCGCGGCTGTTCTACCTCAACGTCCCCTACCGCTACCAGGACGACCTGCCGCGGTTCGACACCCGCAACCTGACCTTCAGCTGGGGCCAGCTGTTCCGCGACAACCGCTACTCCGGCGCCGACCGCCAAGCCGATGCCAACCAGCTCACCCTGGCCCTGTCCACGCGCATGTTGCGCGAGTCGGACGGGATGGAGAAGCTCGCCCTCAGCTTCGGCCAGATCCGCTATTTCGACGACTCTCGGGTCGGCCTGAACGGAGATTCCGGCCAGATCGAGGCCGGCAAGTCCTCCTGGGTCGCCGAAGGCAGCTACGCGATCAACGACCGCTGGACCTTCAACGCCGGCTACCAGTGGGACCCGAAGACGCGGCGCGACGACCTGGTAGCCATGCGCACCCGCTACCTGATCGGCGACCAGGGCATCGTCAACCTGGGCTACCGCTATCGCCGCAGCCCGCGCCTGGAGCAGGTGGACTTCTCGTTCCTGTATCCGATCAACGCCACCTGGAGCCTGGTCGGGCGCTACTACTACTCGCTGCACGAACAGCAGGTGCTGGAGGGCATTGCCGGCATCCAGTGGGACAGCTGCTGCCTGTCGGTACGCCTGGTCGGCCGCCATTACGTGCGCAACCGCCTCGGCGAGACCAATGATTCCATCCAGCTGGAGGTCGAGTTCAAGGGCCTGAGCTCGGCGGGTCCCGACCTGGAGGACCGCCTGCGCCGTGCTATTCTGGGCTATTACCGTGACGACCTCTATCTGGTGCCCCCGTCCGAGCTTGACGGCGACGGCGGCGCCGATGGCGACGACTACTACCTCGACCCCCGGCCATGAAGAACCTCCTCCTTTCCCTCCTCGCCGCACTGCTTTTGTCCGGCACCGCCCACGCCCAGCAGGTCCAGCCGCTGGACGAGATCGCCGCCGTGGTCGACGAGGACGTCATCCTGCGCAGCGAGCTCGACCGCGCGGTCGCCAACATCCTGAGCCAGTACGCGGACCAGCAGGCCCAGCTTCCGCCGCTGCCGATCCTGCAGCGGCAGGTGCTTGAACGCCTGATCCTGATGCGGCTGCAGACCGAGCGCGCCGCCGGCACCGGCATCCGCGTGGACGATGGCGAAATCGACTCCATGGTCGCCGCGATCGCCCAGCAGAACGGCATGACCGTCGACCAGCTCCGCGGCCAGATCGAGGCCGACGGCATGTCGTTTGGTGATTTCCGCAGCTCGCTGCGCGAGGAGCTGATGACCCAGCGCCTGCGCCAGCGCTTCGCCCAGAGCCGGATCGTGGTCAGCGAGGGCGAAGTGGACGCAGCGATGAACTCGCGCGCCGGCGGCAACCAGTACCGCCTGGCGCACATCCTGGTGGCTCTGCCCGACGGCGCCACGCCCGAGCAGATCAGCCTGGCCGAAGAGAAGATCGAAGGCATCAAGAGCCTGATCGACCGCAACGACATGGAGTTCGCCGCGGCCGCGGTGCGCTACTCCGACAGCCCCAATGCGCTGGAAGGCGGCGACCTGGGCTGGCGCCGGACCGACGAGATCCCGGCCGCCTTCAGCACCGCGGTCTCCAGCATGCAGCCGGGCGGCGTGTTCGGCCCAATGCGGGGGCCAAGCGGCTTCCAGCTGCTCAAGCTCGTGGACGTGCGCGACGCCAGCGCCCCCGGCGGGGCCGTGACCCAGTACCACGCGCGCCACATCCTGATCCGCAGCGGCGAGGACGCGGCCGAGGACGCCGCGGCCAGGGAACGCGCGGAAGCGCTGCACGCACGCATCGTCGCCGGCGAAGACTTTGCCGAGGTGGCCACCGAAGAATCCGATGACGCATCCAGCAGCGCGAGCGGCGGCGACCTGGGATGGTTCACCGTCGACCAGTTCGGCGCCGAATTCGGCGGCCAGGTCGCGCCGCTGGACGACGGCGGCGTCTCCGAGCCGTTCCGTACCCAGGCCGGCTGGCACGTGGTGCAGCGGATCGAATCGCGCCAGGCGCAGGTGGACGACGAGGTACAACGCAACGCCGTTCGCGAGAGCATCGGCCAGCGCAAGCTGGAGGACGAATGGGACCGTTTCCTGCGCGAGATGCGCAGCGAGGCCTTCGTCGACATCCGGGTCGGTGCCGAAGCCGGCAACGACGGCTGAAATGAGCCGTCCACGCCTCGCGCTGGTGCCGGGCGAACCGGCCGGCGTGGGGCCGGAGCTGTGCGTGGCTGCGCTGCAGCGCGACCACGGCGCCGAAATCACCGTCTTTGGCGATCGCGCCAGCCTTGAGCGCGCCGCATCCACGCTGGGCCTGCCGTTGGCGCTGGATGACACCGGGCCCGGCCGCGCCCGCCTGGTCGAGATCGCCCACCCGGTCCTGCCGCCATTCGGCGCTCCCGATCCTGCCAACGCCCGCAGCGTGGTCCAGGCCGTGCGCGCGGCGGCCGACGCCTGCCAGGCGGGCGAGCTGGACGGCCTGGTCACCGGGCCGGTGCACAAGGCCGCCATCAGCGCCGGCGGCGTGCCCTACACGGGCACCACCGGCCTGCTGGCCGAATGGACCGGTCGCGAGGTGGTGATGATGCTGGCCAACGACGTGACCCGGGTGGCGCTGGCCACCGTCCACCTGCCGCTGCGCGAGGTGCCCGACGCAATCACCGCCCAGGGGCTGGAACGGACCCTGGAGATCGTGCACGCGGCGCTGCGCACCGACTTCGGCATCGCCGATCCGGTGATCGCCGTGCTCGGGCTCAATCCGCATGCCGGAGAGGACGGACTGCTGGGCCACGAGGAAACCGGGGTGATCACGCCGGTACTCGAACGCCTGCGTGGCCGCGGCATGAAGCTTCCGGGACCGCTGCCGGCGGACACCGCTTTCCTGCCCGGCAAGCTGCGCGAAGTGGACGCGGTGCTGGCGATGTACCACGACCAGGGCCTGCCGGTGCTCAAGCACAGCGGCTTCGAGCGCGCGGTCAACCTGACCCTGGGCCTGCCCTGGCCGCGGGTCGCCGTCGACCACGGCACCGCGCTGGACCTGGCAGGCACCGGCCAGGCCAGTCCATCAAGCCTGATCGCCGCCCTCGAAACCTGCGTTCGGCTGGCCAGCGCGCGCAGGGCGGCGGGCGCGGCGGCATGAACACGCCATCGTCCGCTGCGGGCTTCGGCCGCGCAAAGAAGGCGCTGGGACAGCACTTCCTGCACGAAACCGCCTATATCGAACGCATCGTGGACGCCGTCGACCCGCGCCCGGGCGAACCCCTCGTCGAGATCGGACCCGGCCAGGGCGCGCTGACCCTGCCGCTGCTGCGCCAGCACGGCGCGCTGACGGTCATCGAATTCGACCGCGACCTGATCGCCCCGCTCACCCGCGCAGCCCAAGGCGCCGGCGAACTGGAAGTGATCCACCGCGACGTACTGGAAGTGGACTTCAGCGCGCTTGCCGGCGACGGCCCGCCCCTGCGCCTGGTCGGCAACCTGCCCTACAACATCTCCTCGCCGATCCTGTTCCACACGCTTGAACACGCCACGGCCATCACCGACATGCACTTCATGCTGCAGAAGGAAGTCGTGGAGCGCATGGCGGCGGAGCCCGGTAGCAAGGCCTACGGCCGGCTGAGCGTGATGCTGCAGGCCCGCTGCACGGTGGTGCCGCTGTTCGACGTACCGCCGGGCGCGTTCCGGCCCCCGCCCAAGGTCGACTCGGCGGTGGTGCGGCTGGCGCCCAGGGCGGCCGGCGAAGCCGGCATCGACGATCCGGCTCGGTTCGCGTCGGTGGTGCGGGCCGCCTTCGGCCAGCGCCGCAAGACCCTGCGCAATGCGCTGTCGGGACTTTGCGATGAAGCCGTCTTCGCAGCGGCCGATATCGACCCCGGCACACGCGCGGAGCGGCTGTCGGTGGCGGAATTCATCCGCCTTGCGAACATTGCGCCGCCGCGGTAGTCCAAGCCTTCACCCGCGGCCATTACACTGTCTGCATGGACGAGACCCCGGACTACACGCTGGAAATCCAGATCGCGACCCGTTTCCTCGACGAGGAATCCGAGCCCGAGCGCGAACATTACGTATTCGCCTACACCATCCGCATCCGCAACCTGGGGCGACTGCCGGCGCAGCTGGTAAGCCGCCACTGGATCATCACCGACGGCAACGGCAAGGTCGAGGAGGTGCGCGGCGAAGGCGTGGTGGGCCAGCAGCCGCGGATCGAGCCGGGCGAGCAGTTCGAATACACCTCCGGCGCGGTGCTGGAAACCGCGGTTGGCAGCATGCAGGGCAGCTACGACCTGGTCGGCGACGACGGCACGCACTTCGACGCCGCGATCCCGCCGTTCACCCTCGCTGCCCCGCGCACGCTGCACTGACCCGGCACGGAAGGGGCACGCAGCGTGACGACCTGGGCAATCGGCGACCTGCAGGGCTGCTATGAGCCGACCCAGCGATTGCTCGAACGGATCGGCTTCGACCCGGCCGCCGATACCCTGTGGTTCTGTGGCGACCTGGTCAACCGCGGCGGCGAATCGCTGGAAACGCTGCGGCTGGTGCATTCATTGCGAAGCCACTGCCACGTGGTGCTGGGCAACCACGACCTCTCGCTGCTGGCGATCGCCGAGCGCGACGAAGCCCAGCAGCGCCGGGTGAACCCGGACCTGCGCCGGATCCTGTTCGCCGACGACCGCGACGAACTGCTCGACTGGCTGCGCGCCCGTCCGCTGCTGCACGCCGACCGCAAGCTGGGCTGGATGATGGTGCACGCCGGGCTCGGCCCCAAGTGGACCACCGCGATGGCCGAGGGGCACGCTGGCGAGGTGCAGCGACGGCTGCGTGGCAACAATTACCGCAAGCTGCTGCGCAGCATGTACGGCGACCGGCCGGCCTGGTCCTCCGGGCTCCGGGGCGTGGACCGCGAGCGCGCCATCATCAACGTGTTCACCCGCATGCGCTACTGCACCCCGCGCGGACGGATTGCGTTCGACGAAAAAGGCCCGCCCGGCACCCAGGCAGCGGGGCTTTACCCCTGGTACGCGGTTCCCGGGCGGGCCGAGCGCGACCTCAGGATCGCCTGCGGACACTGGTCCACCCTGGGGCTGTTCATCGGCCACGGCGTCCATGCGCTGGATACCGGCGCGGTCTGGGGCGGCAAGCTCACCGCACTGCAGCTGGACAGCGACGAACTGCGCGTGGTGCAGGTACCGGGGCGCGACGCGGCTTAGGCCGCTCAGCGCGACGCGCGCCGGTACTGGACGAACTCGAAAGCGAACGCGTGCCGGGCATCCGCGGCATGCGGCTCGCGAGATGCCACCTGCCAGTCGCCGGCATCGAATGCCGGGAAGAAGGTGTCGGCATCCTCGACCACGACATCCACATGGGTGAGATGCAGCGCCGCAGCCCGCGGCAGCGCCAGCGCATAGACCTGCGCGCCGCCGATCACGCACAGCTCCTGCGCGCCGTCATCCGCGGCGATGCGCAGCGCGTCGTCCAGCGACGCCACCGCCTGCATGCCCTCGAACGGCACCCGCCCGCCGCGGGTCAGCACCAGGTTGCGCCGGCCCGGCAACGCGCGGCCAAGCGACTCGGCGGTCCTGCGGCCCATCAGGATCGGCTTGCCCAGGGTCAGCGCCTTGAAGTGGCGGAAATCGTCCGGCAGGTGCCAGGGCAGGTCGTTGTCGCGGCCGATCGCCCGGTTGCGGTCCATGGCCGCCACCAGCACGATCCGGGGCACGCCGCCGCCCGCATTGATGCCCGCGCCCTCCACGGCTCGCTCAGACCGCCACCGGCGCGCGGATGGCCGGATGCGGGTCGTAGCCTTCGATGGCGACGTCGTCGAAACCGAACGCGAACAGGTCGTCCACGTCCGGGTTCAACTGCAGCGTCGGCAGCGCGCGCGGCGCGCGCGCGAGCTGCTCGCGGGCCTGGTCGTAATGGTTCGAATACAGGTGCGCATCGCCCAGCGTGTGCACGAAGTCACCGGCTTCCAGCCCGGTCACCTGCGCCACCATGTGCGTCAGCAGCGCGTAGCTGGCGATGTTGAACGGCACGCCCAGGAAGATGTCGCCGCTGCGCTGGTAAAGCTGGCAGCTCAGCTTGCCGTCCACCACGTAGAACTGGAACATCGTATGGCAGGGCATCAGCGCCATCTCCGGCAGCTCGGCCACGTTCCACGCGGACACCACCAGGCGCCGCGAATCCGGGTTGCGCCGGATCTCCTCGACCACCCAGCGGATCTGGTCGATCCCGCCGCCCTTGCCGTCGGCCCAGCGCCGCCACTGCTTGCCATACACCGGGCCGAGTTCGCCCTTCTCGTCCGCCCATTCGTCCCAGATCGAAACCCTGTTGTCCTTCAGGTAGGCAATGTTGGTTTCGCCCTTCAGGAACCACAGCAGCTCGTGGATGATCGAGCGCAGGTGCAACTTCTTGGTGGTGACCAGCGGGAAGCCTTCGGCCAGGTCGAAGCGCATCTGCCAGCCGAACACGCTGCGGGTGCCGGTGCCGGTGCGGTCGCCCTTCTCCGCCCCGCGCTCGAGCACGTGTCCAAGCAGGTCCAGGTACTGCCGCATCAGCTCGCCTCCTTCACTTTCGACGGCGCCGGCGCCTGCGCCTGCAGGATCGGCGCACTGCGGGACTTCCACAGCAGGAACAGGCCCAGCGCCACCAGCGGCAGGCTCAGCACCTGCCCCATGGTCAGCCAGCCAAACGCAAGATAGCCCAGGTGCGCGTCCGGCTGGCGGACGAACTCGACCAGGAACCGGAACGCGCCGTAGCCCAGCGCAAACAGCCCGGAGACCATGTAACGCGGGCGCGGCTGCATCGAAGCGAGCCAGACCAGCGCGAACAGCACCAGCCCTTCCAGGAACGCCTGGTAAAGCTGCGACGGATGGCGCGCGAACGCCTCCAGCGCGCCGGCCTCGTGCAGGCCCCGCAGCGCGGTGGCATCCAGGCCACGGAACTGGTCGGGCAGCGCATTGGGGAACACCACGCCCCAGCCGGCGTCTGTCGGCTTGCCCCACAGCTCGCCGCCGATCCAGTTCCCGATCCGGCCAAACCCGAGCCCCAGCGGGACCAGCGGCGCAGCGAAATCCATGGTGTCGAAGAAGTGCAGCCCCTGCCGCCGCGACCACCACCACGCCGCCACCAGCACGCCGAGCAACCCGCCGTGGAAGCTCATCCCGCCCTCCCACGGCCGCAACAGCATCAGCGGATCGGCCAGGAAATCGCCAAACGCATAGAACAGCACGTAGCCGACCCGCCCGCCCAGGATCACCCCGAGCAGGCCGTAGAACATCAGGTCCCCGAACGCCTCCTCGCCCACCCCAGGCAGCCGGTCTGCGCGCACCCGGCGACGCCCCAGCCACCACGCCACGCCGAACGCAACCACGTACATCAGCCCGTACCAATGCACGCTCAGCGGACCCAGCGAGAAGGCGACCGGATCAATCTGGTGCAGGTAGCTCATCGGCGGTATCCCCTGGTCAACGCTTCGGCCCCGTCAGCGTGGCATCGGCCGGCGCGGTTCGTCGACCGGCGGCGGCTGGACCCCGTGCCGGCGCATCTCGTTGCGCTTGGCCCACAGGTTGAGCAGTTCCACCATCGCCGAGAAGCCCATCGCCCCGTAGATGTAGCCGCGCGGGACATGCAGCCCGAAGCCCTCGGCCACCAGATACGCGCCGATCAGCAGGATGAACGCCAGCGCCAGCATCTTGACCGTGGGGTTGGCGTCGATGAACTTGCCCAGCGGCTGCGCGGCCAGCAGCATCACCGCCACCGCGATCAGGATCGCGCAGACCATCACCGGCACGTAATCGCCGGCCATGCCCACCGCTGCAATCACCGAGTCAAGCGAGAACACGATGTCGATCACCGCAATCTGGGCGATCACCGCGCCGAACGAGACCGCGGCCTTGCCCTTGATGTCCGCCGACTCGTCGTGATCGACGCTGACCATCTCACGGATCTCCAGCGCGCCCTTCACCACCAGGAACAGGCCACCCAGGATCAGGATCAGGTCGCGCACCGAAATGCCCTGGCCGAACAGCATGAACAGGTCGGTGGTCAGCCGCGCCAGCCACGCCAGGGTCAGCAACAGGCCGATGCGGGTGATGCAGGCCACGGCGATGCCGAACTTGCGCGCGAACTCGCGCTGCTCGACCGGCAGCCTGCCAACCGCGATCGAGATGAACACCAAGTTGTCGATGCCCAGCACGATCTCGATCGTGCTCAGGGTCACCAGCAGGATCCACACCTGCGGGTCGGTCAGCAGTTCCATCATCCGGGAAAATTCCTCAAGGTCATCACTTGTTGTTGTTCATCCGGCCCACTGGAACCAGCGCGGCAGCAGCACCAGCGCCCATACGACGCCGACGATGAGCATGGCCACGAACACCGCGGCCGAGCCCATGTCCTTGGCCCGGCCGACCAGTTCGTGGTGCTCGTTGCCGTAGCGGTCGACCACCGCCTCCAGCGCGGAATTGAGCAGTTCCACCATCGGCACCAGCAGGCAGCTTCCCAGCAGCAGGGCCCGTTCCACGCCGTCGTTGCCCAGCCACAGCGCAAGCGGCGCGAGCACTGCCAGCAGGTAGACCTCCAAGCGGAACGAGGACTCGTGCAGCCAGGCGGCACGCAGCCCCTGCAGCGACCAGATCGTAGCCTTGATGATCCGCGCCGGCCGGCGCGGCAGGTGCCCGGTTTCGTCGGCCATGGACGGCAATCAACCCGTCCGGCCCGGGAACTTTTCAATCCGCTGCATGAAGGCCCGCGCGCACCCTGATCCAAACCGCTATTTTGCCATATCCCGACGGGCCGGCCCGTCAAGGCGCCCGGTTTGCAATGGCGCCCGCGCGCTGCTTCACTGGCGCCATGGAACCGCATGAACTTGGACAGCCCGCGCTGCTGTCGCTGCAGCCGGATGACCCCGTGTACCGGACACTGGCGGAGCTCGCCACCGCACAGGCGTGCACGGCACTGGGCAAGGACGTGGAACTGAACCCCGAAGCGGTGGACCGCAGCGGGCACTGGGCTTTCGTCCGCGGCCGACTGCGTGATGCCGGCGGCCAGTCACTGTCACTGGAGGGGACGCCGTTCCAGGATGCGGCCGCTGCGGGCGCGGCTTCCGATCTGGCCGCGGTCCTGTTCAGGCAGGACGAAGAGAACCAGGACGAAGAAGGCCAGGGAGAGCCCGCCGGCTGGAGCATCGTCGATCACACGGTCCTGCCCACTGACGTGGCCTGGCTGGACTGGCCGCAAAAGCACGGCGCCCCCACCCGGCTGCTCGGAGTCGGCTGACCCCGTCGTCCCGCGGGACGGGCCTGGCGCGCGGGATCGATACCCCGGACAGGCGGCGGCGCAAGCCCTGGAGCCTGCGCCGCCTCATCTGGATCCGCTGGTACTTCCGGAGCTGCTGTTATTTCAGCGCGGCGGCGTCAGGATGTAGTAGTTGCCCGAAGCGCCACCCCAGCTCACCTGCTGGCTGTTGTCGGGGTTGATGTTGTTGGAGCCAATGAATTTCGGCTGGCCGTTCGCATCGTGGCCGGCGAACAGCACCACGTGCTTGCCCGGCATGATCACCACGTCGCCCGGCTGCGCATTGGCCACGGACACCTTCTGCCAGCCCGCGCCCTGCAGGTTGCCGTCCAGGTGGTCCACGCTGGCACTCTGCATGTCCGATGAAATCATCCCGGCCTTGGCCAGGCAGGCGGACACGAAGTTGGCGCAGTTGAGGTGGTTGGGCACCCAGCCTTCCATCGGCAGCTCGTCGCTGTGCTTGAGCTCGCTGGCATTGCGGCCCAGGAACTGCTCGGCGATGGCGGCCGCGTTGGCACCGTCCACCGCCGCAACCGGTCCAGCCACTGCCTGGGTCCCGACCGCGGTGCTGGTCTGCCCGACCCCTGCCCCGGCATCCGCCGACACGCGCAGGTTGTCGCCGGCGTAGATCATGTTCGGATTGGTGATCTGCGGGTTCAACGCCTGCAGGGTCTGGATACTGCTCCCCACGCGCGCCGCGATCTGCGACAAGGTGTCGCCCCAGGCAACGTTGTGCGAGCCGATTGCGGTCATGTCGAATCCTTCTCCATGCGGATCACCTGTCAGTGCCCCCGAGTCTGGAGCGCGATTGGCAGCGCCACAATTGGGGCCAGCCCCTATAGGGAAAACCCCAGGGCCAGGCCCTATTCGTCGCCAAAAATCGCGGTGCCGCGGCCGCCGTCGGCTCCGACCCAGCCGCGGTACATGCCCGAGGTGTTGAACGGCATGGAGATATTGCCCTGCGCGTCGACCGCGATCACGCCACCGTCGCCGCCGTGCTCCGGGATCAGCTGCATCACCACCGCGTCCGCAGCCGCCTGCAGGCTGTCGCCACGGTAAGCCACCCGCGCGCAGATGTCGTGGGCCACCGCGTTGCGGATGAAGAACTCGCCCCAACCGGTCGCCGACACCCCGCAGTTCGCATCGGCCCAGGTGCCGGCGCCGATGATCGGAGAATCGCCCACCCGGCCCCAACGCTTGTTGGTCATGCCCCCGGTGGAGGTGGCTGCGGCAATCCGGCCCTGCGCGTCCAGCGCGACCGCGCCCACGGTACCGAAGTACTGCCCGCGCAGGTCGGCCGCGTCGGCCTGCCGGCCACCGGCCTCGCGCTGGCGGGCCCGCTCAAGCTGCTCGCGGCGCGCATCGGTATCGAACCAGTCGTTTTCCACACGATCCAGGTCCGCGTGGTCATCGGCAAAGCGCTCGGCGCCCTCGCCCATCAGCATCACGTGCGCGGATTGCTCCATCACCCGTCGCGCAAGCCGGATCGGGTTGCGCACCGTGGTGACGGCGGCGACCGCGCCGGCCTGGCGGTCTTCGCTGAACATGATCGATGCATCCAGCTCATGCCGGCCTTCGGCGTTGAACACCGCGCCCTTGCCCGCATTGAAGCGCGGCTGCTCCTCCAGCGACACCATCGCCGCCTCCACCGCGTCCAAAGCGCTGCCGCCGCGCGCAAGCACCGCGTGGCCCGCGTCCAGCGCCGCATCCAGCGCGGCGTGGATCTCGCGCTCGTCGTCGGCGCCCAGCGCGCTGCGCTCGATCACCCCGGCGCCGCCGTGGATCACCAGCGCCGTCGGCGAAGCGGGTTCGTCTTGTGCAGTTGCAGTCATGGCCGTGGTCGCCAACAGCAGGAATGCCAGGAAACGCATGTGCCTCACCCCGTTTGAAAACCCGAGGATACCGGTAGGCACGTCACCCGCGAAGCGGCGTGGCGTGCGCCTACTGCCGCAGGGCTTCGATGGGGTCGAGCTGGGAAGCCTTGCGGGCGGGGTAGTAGCCGAAGAACAGGCCGGTGGCGATGGAGAAGCCCGCTGCAAGGCCGATCACCTGGCCGTTGAGCTGCACCGGCAGCGCACCGATCCGGCCCACCGCAAGCGCGCCAACAACGCCCAGCGCGATCCCGATCGCCCCGCCGATCAGCGAGATCAGCATCGCCTCGGCCAGGAACTGCCGGCGCACGTCCGACGGCCCCGCGCCCACCGCCATGCGCAGCCCGATCTCGCGGATCCGCTCGGTCACCGACACCAGCATGATGTTCATGATCCCGATACCGCCCACGATCAGCGAGATCGTCGCCACCGCCCCCAACAGCCACGACATCAGCCGGGTCGTGGCCGTGCGCGCCGCGACGATCTCGGAAATGTTGCGGACCACGAAGTCGTCGTCCTCGCCCGGCCCGATCCGGTGCCGCTGGCGCAGCAGCGATTCGATCTCCGTCTGCACGTAGCCCAGGTCATCGGCATTGGCCACCGTCAGCGCCACCTGCATCACCGCCCGCGGCGGCAGCCCCATCGATCCCAGCAGCCGCCGGCGACCGGTTTCCAGCGGCACCATCATCACGTCGTCCTGGTCCTGGCCCCAGCCGCCCTGGCCTTTGGGTTCAAGCACCCCGACCACAGTGAACAACGCACGCCCCAGGCGCACCGTCTCGCCGATCCCGGACTGGTCGCCGAACAGCTCGCGTCGGACCGTTTCACCCAGGATCACCGCATTGGTCGCGCCGCTGTAAGCCTGCGGCTCGAAGAATTCCCCGTCGGACAGGTTCCAGCCGTTGATCTGGAAATAGTCCGGCTCCACGCCCTGCCAGGTCGCCGCCCAGTTGTTCTCGGCGAACACCACCTGGGCATTGCCGCGCAGCGAGCCGGACACGTACTGCACCTCGGGGATCTCCATGCGGATCGCGTCCACGTCGCCCTGGGCCAGGGTGTAGCGGCTGCCCGCGCTCATCCGCGCACCGCCGGGTCCGCGCTGCGCCGCCGAAGAGATATCCAGCCGATGCGAGCCGAGCCCCGACACCAGCTTGTCGATTTCCGACTGGGTGCCCTGGCCCACCGACACCATCACGATCACCGCCGCGATGCCGATGATCACGCCCAGCGAAGTGAGCGCGCTGCGCATCCAGTTGCCACGCAGGGCGAAGACGGCCGTGCGCAGGACGTCGCTGAAGTTCATGCCCGGCGCTCCCTTGGCGTTTCCACGCCCGGCACCCCGGCCGGGGATTCGCGCAGCTCGCCATCGTGCATCATGAATATGCGATCGGCGTGGGCCGCGACCTCGGCATCGTGGGTGATCAGCACCACCGTGTGGCGCTCGTCGCGAAGGCGCTTGAACAGCGCCAGGATTTCCTCGCCGGTCCTGGAGTCCAGCGCGCCGGTCGGTTCGTCGGCCAGCAGCACCGGCGGACGGTTGATCAGCGCCCGGGCGATCGCCACGCGCTGCTGCTGCCCGCCCGACAGTTCATTGGGCCGGTGCGACGCACGCTCGCCCAGGCCCACCGCTTCCAGCGCAGCGTATGCCAATTCCCGGCGCTCGTCCGGCGGCACCCGGGCGTAGCCCAGCGGCATCGCCACGTTGTCCAGCGCGCTCATCCGCGGCAGCAGGTGGAAACCCTGGAACACGAAGCCGATCTTGTCGCGCCGCAGTTCCGCCAGTTCCTCGGCGTCGAGCGTGGCCACGTCGATCCCGTCGCACAGATAACTTCCGCTGCTGGGCGTATCAAGGCAGCCGACCAGGTTCATCAGAGTGGACTTGCCCGAACCGGACGGCCCCATGATGGCGACGAAGTCACCGTGGGCGATCCGCAGGTCCACGCCACGCAGCGCGACGACCTCGGCCTGGGTGCCCGGCGAATAGACCTTGCCCAGGCCGCGGGTTTCGATGACCGGTATCCCGCTCACTGCCGGGCCCGCTCGCCGGTCACCACGGTATCGCCCTCGGCGATCTGCCCGGTCACCTCGGTGTTGGAACCGTCGCTGGCCCCGACCCGCACCATCGCCACCTGCGGGGCGCCGTCGACCAGCCGGTACAGCGGCGCGACCACGGCACTGCCCATCGCCGCCAGCTCGCTGTCCCAGCGCGCGCGCCGGTCGTCGTCGAGGCTGGCGCGGAAGCCGGCGAAGTCCTGCTGGTAGCGTTGCACCATCCGCTGGCGCATCTGCGCCTGCATCCCCGCCCCGCCACCGCCCCGCCGCATGCCGCCGCCAAACATCGACGGTCCGCCGGACGGCGCCTGCGCCCGGCGGGCACTGGTGCGTGCCCGGACCTGTTCCAGCGCCTGGTCGAAGGCGGCCCGCTGCCCCGGCTCCAGCGAAAGCCCGTCGGCGATGCGCACCAGCTCCTCGGCCATGCCGCCGCGTGCACCCCCCGCGCCCGGCGCCGGCCGCGCATCGGCGCCCGCCGGCTGGTAGCGCAGCGCGGCATTGGACACCAGCAGCACGTCGTCGCGGCGGCTGACCTCGATCTCGGCGTTGACGGTCAGGCCCGGCAGCAGGGTTCCGTCACTGTTGTCCACGGCCACCACCACCGGGTAAGTGATGACGTTGTTGGTGTCGGTGGCGGCCAGCCGCACCTGCAGCACCTCGCCGCGGAACTCGCGCCCCGGGAAGGCGTCGACGGTAAACGACACCCCCTGTCCCACCTGAACCTGTCCGATGTCGGCCTCGTCCACCGCCAGTTCGATCTGCATCCTGGCCAGGTCCTCGGCGATGGTGAACAGCTCCGGCGCCTGCAGGCTGGCGGCGACCGTCTGCCCGGGCTCGATGGTGCGGATCAGCACCACCCCGTCGACCGGCGAACGGATCACCGCGCGCTCAAGGTTGACCTGGATGGTGCGGGTGGAGGCGGTCTGCTGGCGGATCTGCGCCTGCGCCGACGCCACCTGCGCGCGCGCCTGATCAAGCGCGGCGCGGGCCAGGTCGACGTCGCTGCGGGCAACCAGCTGGCGCTCGCCCAGCCCGGCCTTGCGCTGGTAATCGGCTTCGGCGTTGGCCAGCGTCGCCCGCGCCTGCGCAAGCGAAGCCTGGGCGCTGGCGATCTGGGCGTTGCCCTGCTCGATCTGGGCCTCGTAGGTGCTCGGGTCGATACGCGCGATCACCTGGTCCTTCTTCACCACGTCATTGAAATCCACCAGCACGTCGGTGACCTGGCCCGAGATCTGGCTGCCGATCACCACCGTGGAGGTCGCGCTCAGGGTGCCAGTGGCGGAGATCGCCACCCGGATGTTGCCGCGCTCCACAGCGGTCGTGCGCCAGGCGCTTTCATCACCGGCCGTTCCGCGCTGCTGCCACAGCCACCAGCCGCCCAGCACCGCCAGCAGCACGACCACCACGACGACCGGACGAAAAGGTCCACGGCGCGCGCGGCGCGGACGGACGGGATTGCGGCTGGGCTGGCTCATGGGGCGCGTGGGACCGGGCAGTGGGAGTCAACAGGGAAACGCCCACCCCCCGTCCGGGTTGACGCGAATGCGCAACCGGTGATGAACCCGCACGCCAGCCGGGCCGGCGAAACAGCCGTCGGAGGTCAGCCGGCGAACCGGATCTCGGCCACCGTGCCCTGCCCCGGCGTGCTTTCCAGGACCACCGGCCAGCCAAACCGATCGCCCAGCCGGCGTACGATCGACAGCCCCATGCCCTTGCCCGTGCTGCGAAATTGGTCGGCGCGGTAGAACGGGTCGAACACCCGCTGCAGGGTGCCCGGGGACATGCCGATGCCGGTATCGCGAACGACCAGACGGTCTTCGCCCACTTCAACCTCGACCACCCCGCGCTCGGTGAACGCACAGGCGTTGCTGAGCAGGTTGCCCAGCATCACCCCCAGCACCCGCGGCGGCGCCGACAGCACCGGGTCGGCATCGCCGGTCACCCGCAGCTCGACCGGCTTGCCCGCCAGCAGCGGCTGCGCCCGTTCAACCTCCTCGTCAACCACCTCGCGCACCCTGAAATCCTCGCCCTGCGGCTGTACGCCGGCGTCGCGCGCCAGGATCAGGAACGCGTCGATCACCGCCTCCATGTCGCGGCCGGCTGCCTGGATGCGCTGCAGCGAGCGGCGCGAGCGATCGGGGGTTTCCGGGTCGGCCAGCAGCATGTCGCTGGCCACCCGCACCACGGTCAGCGGCGTGCGCAGCTCGTGGCTGGCATCGCGGGTGAAATCACGCTCGCGCTGGACCAGCGCGCGGACGCGGGTGGACAGCTCACGCAGCGTCCGGCTGAGGTGGCGCACCTCGCTGCCGACCTCCCCCGGGCTGAACTGCGGATCGAACAGCTCCACTTCGAGGCTCTCCGCGTTCCAGTCATCCACCTTGCCGGCCAGCCAGGTGACCGGCATCACCAGCCGCCGCGTGGCGCGATAGGTCAGCCAGCTGACCAGGAACAGCCCCAGCGTGCCCAGCAGCGCAAACGACATCGCCACCGCCCACAGCACCTGCTTGACGTAGGCGAACGACATGTCCACGTACACCGCGCCTTCCGGGCGTGTTTCCACCCGCAGGTGGCGATCGAAGCCGGGCAGCACGTGGGAACCGGGAGCCCGCCGCAGCTCAGGCGGCACCTGGTCGATCGCGCCCCCCGCCGGAACGAAATGGACCCGCACCCGCTCCGTGTCGGCCGGCACGTAGCCGGGATTGGCCGCGCGCGTGGCCCAGAACTCCGCGGCCTGTGCCTGCAACCGGGAATCGATCAGCAAGTGCAGGGTCAGCGCGCACCCGGTCGCCACCGCAGCCACCAGCACCAGGCTGGCAACCGTGGCCTGGATCATGAACCGGCGGCGCAACCTGCGCGGCAGACCCTGCGGCATGGTCGCGCCCCCGGCCGGTCAGGCCGGCGACTGCTCGATGTCGGCGATCCGGTAGCCCGCGCTCTGCACCGTATGCAGCAGAGGCCGGTCGAACGGCTTGTCGATGGTCTTGCGCAGGTTGTACAGGTGGCTGCGCAGGGTGTCCGAATCGGGCAGGCTGTTGCCCCAGATCTCGCGCTCGATCTCCTGCCGGCTGACCACCCGCGGCGACTCGCGCATGAGGATGGTGAGCAGCTTCAGCCCGATCGGCGAAAGCTGCAGCTCCTGGCCGTCGCGGGTCGCGCGCAGGCTGGCCGGATCCAGCACCAGGTCGCCGACCTTGAGCACCTCCGAGCCGACCTGGCGACGCTCGCGCCGGATCAGCGCGCGCAGCCTGGCTTCCAGCTCCTGGATCGCGAACGGCTTGGTCAGGTAGTCGTCGGCCCCGGACCCCAGCCCGGTGAGCTTCTCGTCCAGGGTGTCGCGCGCGGTCAGCATCAGCACCGGCGTCGACTTGCGCGCTTCCTCGCGCAGGCGCCTGCACACTTCGATGCCGTCCAGTCGCGGCAGCATCAGGTCGAGCACGATCACGTCGTAGCTGTTCTCCGAAGCCAGCCGGTAGCCGTCCAGGCCATCGGCGGCATAGTCGACCTCGAACCCGCGCCCCTCCAGGTACTCGCCGACCATTTCCGAGATGTTTCGGTTGTCCTCGACGATCAGGACAAGACCGCCCGGCTCCTGCGTTCCGCGCATAAGCGACTCCGACATTGGCAATAGGTGGAAAAAAGCCCAGCGGACTTCTTCAGCTTTGTGAAAGATG
>JBQDAV010000024.1:0-36971 GCA_052090405.1 Luteimonas sp. | reverse complement strand
AGGAGGTGGCGGCCGCAGGCCGACGCCGGGGGACATGGAGACTGAAGGGCACCCCCACCCGGTGCCCCGCTGTCGTATCAGTCCTTCGGTGCCGGATAAGGATGTTCTTCCAGCAGCTTCGCCAGGTGCACCGCGTTGGAAGCCACGGTGCGGATGGTCTGGGCCACCTTGTCCGGGGTCTTGTCCAGATCCTTGAAGTCGACGCTGCCCATCGCCTCGCCAACCCAGTACGGGTGCCCGGCGGCGGGGATGGTGAAGCCGACGTCGGCCAGCGCCTGGTGGCTTTCCGCATGTACGTGGTGGGCGCCGTCCTCGTTGCCCACCACCGCCGTCACCGCCACGCGGCCGAAGGTGGGATAGCGGCCGTCGTCGCCGATCTCGCCCAGGAACGCGTTCAGGCGCTCGAACACGCGCTTGGTGATGCTTGACGGCTGCCCCATCCAGATCGGCGTGGCCAGCACCAGGATGCGCGCGTCCAGGATCTTGCGGCGCACGGCAGGCCAGTCGTCACCGTCCCCTTCGTCGGCTTTCACGCCGGGCTTGATGTCCAGGTCGACGAGGCGTTCGTGGGAAGTTTCGAACCCGTATCCCGCGATCGCCTCCAGCACCTGGTCGAGCATCTTCTGGGTGGAGGACGGTTCGGGAGAGGGCGTGAGCGTGCAGTTGAGTCCGAATGCGCGTGGTGGCATGGTCGGTTACCGGGTGCGTTTTGATGGCCAGTGTGCAACCCGGCGCGTCCACGTCGCGTCAGCGGCCGCGCGCCGGCGCATTCACCGCCCCTTGGCGTGCTTCTCCGCACACTCGGCGCACATCCACTGCAGGAGCCGAGTCATGAGAAGCGCATCCAACCGCCTGATCGTCCTGTCCGCGGCGCTGGCGTTCGCCGGCGGCACGGCGTGCGCGGCCGATCCCGGCCAAGGCAGCATGAACGAGCGCGACGTCCGCGATGCGCTCACCGCCGCCGGCTACACCGACATCGAGGACGTCGAGCGCGACGACGGGCTGTGGGATGCCGACGCCCGCCGCGGTGACGGGCGCAAGATCGACGTGCGGGTGGACCCGCGCACCGGCACCGTCTATCCCGACGATGGCCAGACCTCGCTGAGCGAAGACGACGTGCGCGCCAGCCTGTCCGCGGCCGGCTACGAGCGCATCCGCGACGTGCGCTTCGACGATGGCATGTGGGAGGCGGACGCCGAGCAGGGCGGCGTGGACTACGACCTGTACCTGGATCCGGCGACCGCCGAGGTCGTGACCAGGGATCGCGATTGAGCACCGGGGGGGCCGCGCGCGGGGAGACTTCAGGCGACTTGTTCGAGGACGCCTTCGCCCGCGTGCGCCAAGCCGCCGAGTGCATCGGTGCCCATCCCGATGTGCTCAAGGTGCTGCACTACCCCAAGGAAACCCTCGCCGCCAACGTGCTGCTGCGCTGCGACGACGGCAGCCTGGCCGCCTACAAGGCCTGGCGCTGCCGTTACTCGGACGTGCTGGGGCCGACCAAGGGCGGCGTGCGTTTCCATCCGGGCAGCAACCTGCGCGAAGTGATGGCGCTTTCGCTGTGGATGACCTTCAAGTGCGCGCTGGTCGACATCCCCTTCGGTGGCGCCAAGGGCGCGGTGTGCGTTGATCCCAGGACGCTGTCGGATGCCGAGCTGCAGCGGCTGGCGCATGCCTGGGTGCACGCGTTCGTGCGCATGATCGGGCCGGACCGGGACATTCCTGCGCCGGACGTGTCCACCGACGCCCGCACCATGGCCTGGATGGCGGACGAGTACGCGCGCATGATCGGCCGGCCCGAGCCGGCGGTGATCACCGGCAAGCCGCTGGCGCTGGGCGGCATCCCCGGCCGCGAGGAGGCGACCGGCCGCGGCGGCTTCATGGTCCTGGACGCCATGGTGCAGCGGCTTGGGCTGGCGCCCGAGGATACCCGGGTGATGATCTACGGCTTCGGCAACGTCGGCAGCGCGATGGCCCGGTTCCTGGACCAGGCCGGCTACCGGATCGTCGGCGCCGGAGATTCCAGCGGCGCGGTCATCTCGCAGGAGGGGTTGGGCGCGGACGAGCTGTGCCAGGCCAAGCAGAAGCACGGTACCGTGGCGGCGCTGGAACGCGAGGGCGTACGCCAGCTGCGCAGCGCGTCCCCGCTGATTGGCGGCGACTGCGACCTGCTGGTGCTGGCCGCGCTGCAGAACGAGATCCACGCCGGTAATGCCGACCAGGTGCGCGCGAAGGCGGTCATCGAGCTGGCCAACGGGCCGATCACGCCCGAGGGCGACGGGATCCTGCAGCGTCGCGGCGTGCACGTGGTGCCGGACATCCTGGCCAACGCCGGCGGCGTCACGGTGTCCTACTTCGAATGGCTGCAGAACCGTGAGCGCCAGGCCTGGACCCGGCAGCGGGTGGACGAAACCCTGAAGCGCATCATGCGCGATGCCGCGCGCCGGGTCGACGACACCGCCACGGAGCTCGGCGTGCCCCTGCGCCAGGCCGCCTACGCCGTGGCCCTGCGGCGGCTGGAGGCGGCGATCATGGCCGCTGCGCCGGTGACCGGCAATGGAGATTCACCGCAGGCCAGCCCCTGAGCATGGACGCCGCGCTGGTCTGGTTCCGCAACGATCTGCGGCTGCGGGATCACCCCGCGCTGCAGGTCGCCCTGCGCGCAGGGCTGGCGCCGCTGCCGGTCTATATCCACGCCCCCCATGAAGAAGGCGACTGGGCGCCCGGTGCCGCCTCCAATGCGTGGCGGCACCGGGCACTGGTATCGCTGGATGCCGACCTGCGTGCGATCGGCTCGCGCCTGCACGTGTTTGCCGGCAACAGTGCCAACGTCCTGCACAAGGTGGTGTGCGCTGCGGGCGCGCAGGCGGTGTACTGGAACCGCCGCCACGAACCGGCCGTCGCCGCCCGCGACGATCGCGTCCGTCGCGAGCTGCTGGCCAACGGCGTGCGCGCCGAGGCCTGGAACGGCGCGTTGCTGTTCGAACCCTGGCAGCTGGCCACGCGCCAGGGCGGTCCGTTCCGCGTGTTCACCCCGTTCTGGAAGGCGGCGCAGGCGGCGTGGAAGCCACAGCCGCTGGTATCCGCGCCGCGGCGGCTACCCGGCTTCGACGCCATCGAGGGCGAGGTCTCCCTCGACCGCCTGGGCCTGCAGCCGGCCTCGCGTTGGGACGCCCCGTTCTGGGATTGCTGGACGCCGGGCGAGGCGGGCGCCGAGGCCACGCTCCAGGCGTTCATCAGCTCGGGGCTGCAGGGCTACGTGGAAGGCCGCGACCTTCCCGGCCAGCAGCTCACCTCCCGGCTTTCGCCGTACCTGCACTTCGGGCACATCGCGCCCTGGCGGGTGATCCACGCGCTCGGCGAGCGCCCGCCCGGACAGCGGGAGGCCTTCGTGCGGGAGATCGGCTGGCGCGAGTTTGCCCATCACGTGCTGCATCATTTCCCGGATACCCCGCAGCGCAACTTCAACCAACGCTTCGAGGATTTCCGCTGGCGCGAACCCGCGGCGGAAGAGCTGGAGGCCTGGCAGCAGGGCTGTACCGGCGTGCCCATCATCGATGCCGGCATGCGCGAGCTGTGGGCCACCGGCTGGATGCACAACCGCGTGCGCATGATCGTGGCCAGCTTCCTCAGCAAGAACCTGCGCCTGCACTGGAGCCATGGCGTGCGCTGGTTCTGGGACACGCTGGTGGATGCCGACCTGGCCAACAACACCCTGGGCTGGCAGTGGGCGGCCGGCACCGGCGTGGATGCCGCTCCGTATTTCCGCGTGTTCAATCCCGTGCTGCAGGCGCGCCGGTTCGACCCCGAGGGCGCCTACATCGCGCGCTGGGTGCCGGAACTGCGCCCGCTGCCGCCGGCGCTGCGCCATGCGCCCTGGGAAGCCCGGCCCATCGAGCGCGCCGGCATCGGCGACTATCCCGACCGGCCGATGGTGGACCTTGCCGACAGCCGGCGCGCCGCCCTGGACGCGTTCGCCCTGCTCAAGGCGCGTGCGCCGGACACCTGAGGCGGTCCGCGCTCGCCGGGTTCCCCAGGTCAGGACCGGCGCATCCGCAGCCAAATCGTCTGCACCGCCAGCAGCACCGCGATGGCGACGGCGATCCAGGCCGCGATGCCGGAGCCGGGCAGCTCCCCGCCCGACTGCCGCACGTACACCGCGCCCAGCCCCCACAGCGCCGCCGCCGCATAGGCCAGGTTGCCGCGCATGGCGTGGTTCAGTCCGAGCAGTAGTGCGGCCGCCAGCAGGAACAGCGCCGCGCTCCAGCCCAGCATGTCGCCAGTAGGCAACAGCCCGTAGGCCACGATCGTCTGCGCCAGGTTGAGGAAGGCCGCCAGCGACAGCCAGCCCGCATGCAGCGACAGCGCCAGCCAGGACCAGAAGTGGCCGCCGCTGCGCGAGAGCACCAGCGCACTCCAGGCCAGGCAGGCCAGCGCGCCGAAGATCACCACCAGGCACAGCCAGAACATTTCCTGCGAGAACAGCGGCATCCAGATCGCGGTGAGGAAAAAGCCGGCTGCGGCCGCCGGCGCGATCCGCGCCAGCACCGGGTTGCGTCGTCGCGTGCCGGTGGCCTGCAGCAGCGCGTACACCAGGTCCAGGGCGAAGATCACGCTCCAGATCGAGAACGCGTAGCCGGCCGCGACCAGCAGGGTCGGGTAGCGATCGGAAATGGTGCCCTGGTCGGGACCAAAGGCCCCGGTCTGTGACAGCCAGGCGACGATGGGCGTGGCAACGGCAAGCAGCAGGACGACAAGTCTCACGGTGAACTCCGGAAAGCGCCGGATTCGGCATCGCCGTGGCTGCGCTGCAAGCGGCGGAAACCGTGCAGCAGCAGCCACAGGCCGCCGGCGAGGTAGGGCAGGCAGCTTGGCACCCACATCAGCAGGCCTGCGAGCTGCTGGTCGGCCAACGGATCAAGCCCGATCTGCGGGGCGCGCAGCGCGTAGGCGGGATACAGGATGCGCGGGGCGAAGGTGAGCAGGGCGCCGGTGAAGCCCATCACCATCGTCACCGTCAGCAGTGCCACCAGGCCTGCGCCCGCACCAGTGTCCGGTTCGCGTACACGCCGCCACACCGCCATCCAGAACCACAGACCGGCCAGTATGAAAGCCAGGTGCATGGCGAAGTGCAGCAGCGGATCGGCCAGCGCCACGGCGATTGCCGCCGGCACGTGCCACAGCACCAGCACCGCCGCGTGCGCCAGCGTAGCCATCCCCAGCCGATCGGCCAGCCAGCGGTGCAGCGGCTTCACCCACGCATGCAGGCCCCGCGCCCATCCCCGTGGCAGCGCGTGGGCGATGCCCGCCACCGGCCGCCCGGCCAGCAGCAGCGGCGGCGCCACCGCCAGCAGCAGCATGTGCTGGCCCATGTGCGCGGCCAGCGACCACGCGCCATACGCGTCCAGCGGCCAGGCGGTCGCCAGGAAGAAGACAGCGGCACCGGCGAGGAACGCTCCCGCCTCGGCCATCGAGATGCCGTGGCCGGCGCCGGCCTTCCGCCATAGCCGCGCCACGCCGAGCAGATAGAGCACCCCCAGCAGCGCCGGAGGCAGCAGCAGCGGCGACAGCGTCCAGGCCTGCGCCAGCGCCGGCGGCGCGTCGCCGGAAAAGCACGCCATTGCGGTGATCCGCGGCAGTGCGTCCGCCGCGGGCGCATGGGCGAACAGCGGCAGGCAGGCGATGGCGAAGGGCAGGCGCATGACCGGAACATAGGCACAGCGCCGCCAACGCCGCGTGCACACTCCCTTTCCCGGTTCTCTCCTAGGCTCACCCGGTGGTCGCAATGGCGGGTCCCGAACGCCTTCACTCCCGCCTGCGCGGGCCTGGCGGATCCGGGGCATCCAGCGACTTTGCGGAGCACCCATGTACTTCTGGCTCAAGGTCCTGCACATCACCGCGATGACGGTCTGGTTCACCGGGCTGTTCTTCCTGCCGCGGCTGTTCGTGGCCCGCCATCGCGGCGAAATCGATGACGAGCGCGGCTATTTCAATCCCGCCGCCAATACCCTGTTCTTCCGCCTGATGACTCCGGCGGCGGTTGCCACCGTCGTGTTCGGCATGTTGCTGATGGCCTGGGGGCCGGGCGGCGCGTGGCTGGTGGTGAAGCTGGTGCTGGTGTCGCTGGCGGTGCTGATGCACCTGTACCTGGGCGTGTTGCTGTACCAGCTGGGCCAGGGCCAGGCGCGCCACGGGCCATGGTTCTACCGGGCGATCGGCTGGCTGCCACTCATTCTGCTGCTCGCGATTGCCGCTCTCACCGGCGCCAAGCCCGACACCTTCGGGGAACTTCCGCCGCCGCCGCATCAGGCGCGCTGAGGGATTCACGGTCGTCTGACCGCCGGCGCGCGAGGGTGGGCGCATGGCAGGTACCCGAACCCAATCCGGGCGGGACAAGCCGCTGGTCATCATCACCGGCGCGTCGGGCAGCGTCGGCTCCTCGCTGGCCGAGGCGCTGCGGCCGCACTACCGGGTGGTCGGCATGGACACGTCCAAGCCCGACGACGACCCCGACGCGATCGCGTTCGACCTGACCTCCGACGAGTCGGTCGAAGACGCCATGTGCGAATTCCGTGAGCGCCACGGCACGCAAATCGCCTCGGTGGTGCACCTGGCCGCCTATTTCGACTTCAGCGGCGAGCAGCGCCCGCAGTACGAGCAGGTCAACGTGGAAGGCACCCGCCGCCTGCTGCGCGCGCTGCAGGGTATGCAGGTCGAACAGTTCGTCTACTCAGGCACCATGCTGGTGCACGAGGCCGCCGAGCCGGGCGAGCGCATCGACGAGGACGCGCCGATCCGCCCGCGCTGGGCCTACCCGCAGTCCAAGGCCGCCGCGGAAAAGGTGATCAGGGACGAACACGGCGACATTCCCTACGTGCTGCTGCACCTGGCCGGCCTGTACGACGACGACACCGCGGTGCCGACGCTGTCGCAGCAGATCGCGCGGATCTACGAGCGCGACCTGCAGGGGCACCTGTACTCGGGCGACCTGGACGCTGGCCAGTCGGTGATCCACCGCGAGGACATGATCGACGCCTTCAGGCGCACCATCGATCGCCGCGGCGAACTGCCTGACGCGTTGACGATGCTGGTTGGCGAACCGGACGCCATGGGCTACGAGCAGCTGCAGGATGCGCTGGGCGAACTCATCCACGGCGAAGAGTGGGCGACCCTGCGCGTGCCCGGCCCCGTGGCCAAGGCCGGCGCGTGGGCGCAGGGCGCCGCCGAGCCGGTGGTGCCCGATGCGATCGACCAGGGCAACAAGCCCTTCATCCGCCCCTTCATGATCGAGATCTCCAGCGACCACTATGCGCTGGACATCTCCCGCGCGCGCGAACTGCTGGGCTGGGAGCCGGAGCGCCGGGTCGAAGACGTGCTGCCGCGGCTGGTGGACGCGCTCAAGCGCGACCCGGCCGGCTGGTACCAGGCCAACGGGGTCACCCTGCCACCCTGGCTGGAGGCGGCTGAAGAAGAAGAGGACGTCGATGCGCCCGAGGCGCTGCGCGCCAAGGCCGAGACTGATTTCCGCAGCCACCACCGGCGCACCCTGTGGGGGCCGTTCCTCACTGCGGGCCTGGGCGCGTGGCTGGTCGCCGCGCCGCCGACCTTCGGCGAGGTGGCGCCGGCGATGGTGGCCAGCGACGTTGTCTCCGGCGCGGCGCTGGTGATGCTTGGCCTGGCGAGCCTGTCATGGCGGCTGGCGCCGCTGCGCTGGGCGTCTGCGCTGGTCGGCATCTGGGTGATGTTCGCGCCGCTGGTGTTCTGGACCGGCAACGCGGCGGTGTACGTCAACGGTACCCTGGTCGGCGCGGTGGTCACGGCGCTGGCCGCGGCGCTGCCGCCCACGCCGGGGATCTCGCCGGTGGCCGCCCGCAGCGGGCCGACGGTGCCGCCAGGTTGGGATTACTCGCCCTCGGACTGGAGCCAGCGCCTGCCGATCATCGTGCTGGCCATCCTCGGCCTGATCATGTCGCGCTACATGGCCGCCTACCAGCTTGGCCACGTCGACGCGGTGTGGGAGCCGTTCTTCAGCGGCACCGGCGGCCAGAACGGCACCGAATCCATCATCACCTCCGAGGTGTCGGAGGCCTGGCCGGTGCCCGACGCCGGGCTGGGCGCCATGGTTTACGTGCTGGAGATCATCACCGGCCTGGTCGGCGGCCGGAACCGCTGGCGCACCATGCCGTGGGTGGTGGTGGCGTTCGGCATCATGATCGTGCCGCTGGGCGTGGTCTCGATCACCTTCATCATCATCCAGCCGATCGTCATCGGCACCTGGTGCACGCTGTGCCTGATCGGCGCGGCGGCAATGCTGCTGCAGATCCCCTATTCGCTGGACGAGCTGCTCGCCACCGGGCAGTTCATGCGCCGACGCAAGCGCGCGGGCAGGAGCCTGCTGGTGGTGTTCTTCACCGGCGACACGGACGAAGACAGCGGCGTGCCGGACCGCGGCCGCACAGAGTTTGAGCAGGGCCCGGTCAAGGTGTTGCGCGATGCCATTGGCGGCAACGTCAACGCGCCCTGGAACCTGCTGATATCCATCGCGATCGGCATCTGGCTGATGCTGACCCGGCTGACCGTCGGGGCGGAAGGCGAGATTGCGAACGCCGACCACCTGATCGGCTCGCTGGTGATCACCGTGGCGGTGATTGCCATGACCGAGGTGGCGCGGCCGGTACGGTTCATGAACGCCTTGCTGGGCGCGGCGTTGCTGGTGGTGCCGTTCGTCTATGACGCGCCGGCGGCATCGATGTGGTCCAGTCTGGCGTGCGGCGTCGCCCTGATCGCCCTGAGCGTCCCGCGCGGCCGCATCAGCCAGCGCTACGGCGCCTGGAACCGCTTGCTGGTGTAAGGCTCACGCCGCCGGCGGGCCGTCGGCGTCGATGTCCTCGCCGGTCTTCTTGGTGTGGCCGTATACGCCGATGCCGTGGTGGAAGCTGAGCGTGCCGCCGAGCCAGCCGGCCACCACCACCATGCCCGCCATCGTCAGCGACTGCAGCAGCCCCCACGGCCACACCGCGGCGGCGGGGTCGGGCAGGCGCAGCCACACGCCCAGCGCCGCCAGGCCCAGCACCATCACCGCGGCGATGAAGTGGCTCCAGGCCGATACGTGCCGGCGCGCGACCCGCACCAGCAGCAGGTCCAGCGCGCCGACGATGCCGGCGACCACGCCCAGCGCCAGGCCGCCGATGTTCAGCCACAGCCCCACGCGCGCCCAGAACAGGTCTTCCAGCCACAGGTACACCAGGTCCGCCAGCGGCGACACGCTCAAGAACGCGATCGGGAACGCCACCAGCATCGGGTGGATCGGGTGCTTGGCGATCGCCATCACGCTCTCCACCGCGGGGGTGCGGCCTTTGGCGACGGGCTGCTTGAGGTCCTTGTCTTCCATCATCGGTTCACGCACATGGCGGCAGCAGCAGGACGGGAATGGTGGTGTACGCCACGGCAATGAACGACACCAGTGCCACCAGCGCGGTCAGGGTCGCGGTGAAGCGGCGCCGGCGCGCGACCGAGGCAAGCGGCCGTTCGGCATCGCCGGCCGCGCGCACTTCGAACGCCGCATGCCGCCGCGCGCGCAACGCCCGTACGCCCATCCAGGTGATCGCGATGAACGCCAGCAGCGTGGCCAGCAGCAGCCACCAGGTCACCATTTCGGCGCCGGAAAACCGCTCTCGCTCCCAGCCTTCCCCGCAGGCCAGGCCCTGCATGATGTACACGGCCAGGAAGTGCGCCGCCCATACCGCCAGCGGCGCGGCCATGCCGGTCAGTCGCCAGGGGCCGATCTTCTCCAGCATCAGGTCACCCTCGGGAACAGGTGGATCACCGCCCAGGTCACCAGCCCCTGGGCCACGGTGTAGCGCCACAGCGCGGCGGCCACGCGCGCCTCCAGCGGGCGCGCGGCGCTGACGAAGCCGCAGCGCAACCGCGCAGCGACGAACAACGCCGCCATCGCCGCCACCGCCACGTGCACCATGTGGAACCCGGCCAGCACCCACACCACCGATGCGTAGGCGTGTTCCTGCGGCGCGCCCACCGGCCCGGCCAGCGCCAGCCAGTGGGTGGTGATGAAGCCTGCGCCAAGCACCGCCGATACCAGCCAGGCCCAGAAGCCCCCGGCGCCTGTGGTACCGCCGCCGGCATCGGGAGTTTCCTCCGCCGTGCCCCGGCCCTTCGGTCCCGCATCCAGCGAGCGCCAGGCCCATTGCGCGGCCACGACGCAGGCCAACAGCAGCCCCATCGAGGCCAGCGGCAGCCCAGGTTCGCCCAAGGTGCTGGCCTCCGGCGGCCATGCCGCGGTGCCCAGCCAAAGATAGAAATAGGCGAACACCAGCGAGGCGAACAGCGCGCCATCGATCAGCAGCGACACCACCAGCGCCCACCAGCCGGGTGCGTTGCGGCAGGCGTACTGGGTAGGCAGCACCAGTCCCGGCTCCGCCTCCAGCCGCACCGGCGCGTGGCGGTGGCCGGTGGTCCACGCCCACGTCGCGAACAGCGCCAGCAGCGGCAGCACCATCAGCGCCGCGCCCAGGTACCACTTGGCGATGAAGCAGGCCAGCAGCGCCGACAGCGCCAGCGCGGCCAGCACCGGCAGCCAGGTGGACGTGGACACTCGCACCACCTGCTCTGGCGCCGCCGACAGGATCCCCGTGCCCAGCAGCTCGCGACGGCCGTCGCGCGGGTTGCCGAGCAGGCCGTCGGTGCGGTCGGTGGCATCGTCGGTTTCCGGCCGGTCCCACAGCGGATAGCGGTCCTGGATCCGCGGCACCGAGGCGAAGTTGAACTGCGGCACCGGGAACGGCACGGCCCACTCCAGCGTGCCGGCGTTCCATGGATTGCGCGCCGTGCGCTTGCCCGCGCGCAGGCTGATGAACACGTCCAGCGCAATCGCCACCATCCCCACCGCCAGCACGAACCCGGCCGCGGTCGAGAGCAGGTTCAGCCACTGCACGCTCAGCTCCTCCGGGTAGGTGTACACCCGCCGCGGCATGCCCAGCAGCCCGGTCAGGTGCATCGGCAGGAAGGTCAGGTTGAAGCCGATGAACACCATCCAGAACGCCGTTCGCGAGAGACTCTCGGATGGCATCCGCCCGGTCGCCAGCGGCAGCCAGTAGTACAGGCCGGCGAACAGCGGGAACATCATCCCGCCGATCAGCACGTAGTGCAGGTGCGCGACCACGAAATGGCTGTCGTGCACCTGCCAGTCCAGCGGCACCATCGCCAGCATCACCCCGGTCAGCCCGCCGATCACGAAGATCAGGAAGAACCCGAGCAGATACAGCAGCGGCAGTCGCATCCACGGCTTGCCCGACCACAGCGTGGCGATCCAGGCGAACACCTGGATCCCCATCGGGATCGCCACCGCCATGCTCGCGGCGCTGAAGAACGCCAGCGCCAGCAGCGGGATGCCCACCGTGTACATGTGGTGCACCCACAGCCCGAAGCTCAGGAACCCCACCGACACCATCGCCAGCACGATCCAGGTGTAGCCCACGATCGGGCGCCGGGCGAAGGTCGAGATCACCATCGACACCATGCCCGCCGCCGGCAGAAAGATGATGTAGACCTCCGGATGCCCGAACAGCCAGAACAGGTGCTGCCACAAAAGCGGATCGCCGCCGCGGGCCACCTCGAAGAAGGCGAAGTCGAACGCGCGCTGGATCTCCAGCAATATCGACGCCAGGATCAGCGGCGGAAACCCGAACGCGATCATGAACGCCGTCACCAGCATCGCCCAGGCGAACAGCGGCATCCGCCGCAGGTCCATGCCCGGCGCGCGGGTGACGAGGATCGCCACGATCAGCTCGATCGCCGCCAGCACCGCCGCGATCTCGGCAAAGGTCACCCCGATCAGCCAGAAGTCCGCGCCCAGCCCGGGCGAATACGTGGCGTCGGTCAGCGGCACGTACATGAACCAGCCGCCTTCGGGCGCCGCGTCGAACAGGAAGCTCGAATACAGGAACAGTCCGCCGAACAGGTAGCACCAGTAGCCGAACGCCGACAGCCGCGGGAACGGCAGGTCGCGCGAGCCCAGCATCTTGGGCAGCAGGTACATCGCGAAGCCTTCCAGGATCGGCACCGCGAACAGGAACATCATGGTCGTGCCGTGCATGGTCACGAACTGGTTGAACCGCCGCGGGTCCAATACCTCGACGTCGAACCAGGCCAGTTGCAGGCGGATGAACATGCCCAGCATCCCGCCCACCAGCAGGAAGGCGAAGCCGGTGATGATGAAGCGCATCGCCACCGTGCTGTGGTTGACCGCCTTGAGCTGGCCGGCAATGCCTGGCTGGTTGCCCCAGATCCGGTGCAGTTCCTCCAGCCGCGCGGCGTTTTCGAGCGGATCGACGGGGCCGGGCGATTGCGCTGCGGTGCTCATGGCCGGATCCCCGCCGGCGCGGCTTCAGCCGCGTGCTGATGTAGCCAGTCGTCCCAGCCGGCGTCGTCCAGCACCTGCACGCCAAAGTGCATGTGTGCGTGCGACAGCCCGCAGAACTCCGCGCACTGGCCGCGGATCGGCGTGCCGGCGCCTTCGTGGTCGGCGCGCAGGCGCAGGCGGTTTACCCGGCCCGGCACCGCGTCCATCTTCCCGCCCAGGCGCGGGATCCAGAAGCTGTGGATCACGTCCTCGCTGGTGATGCGGAATTCCACCATCCGGCCCAGCGGCATCGCCAGTTCGTCGCGGCTCATCGCCACCGCCTGGCCGCCGTCGTCCAGGTAGCGGAACTCCCAGGACCACTGCCGCCCGGTGACCTCGATCACCGCTTCGGGCTCCTCGCCGATCCCGGTCAGGCGCGCGCTGTCCAGCGTGCCCCACACCAGCAGCGCGCCCAGCAGCACCGTGGGCAGCACCAGCCCGCCGCCCACGATCAGCCGCTGCGGGCGCGCCAGCGCGCGCGTGTTCCTGCCGCGGAACAGGGCGACCAGCAGGAATGCCACCACCAGCAGCCAGACCACCACCGCGCCGCCGAACATCGCCCACCAGATGTCGGCGATGGCGTGCGCGGACGGCCCGGCCGGATCGAGCATCGAACGCGGCCCGGTGCAGCCGGAGGCCAGCAGCGCGACTGCCGCCGCGGGAATGGCGCGCAGGCAGCGTCGGAATGTGCGGTGACGCGGCAGCTCGGTCATCGCTTCGGTCGGCGGGCCCGGAAAGGGTGTCCGCGCACGTTAGCCATGCCCGCGGCCAGTCAATGTGAATGCACATCCGCCATGCGAAAATGCGGCGCATGGACCAGACCAGCCCCGACCCCGGCCGCGACATGCAGCCGCCCGATCCCGGCCCCGACGAGCGGCGCGCCGTGGTCCGCGACCGCCTGCAGCCGGTCGTGCACGGCGCCGCGCTGGCGGTGATCATCGGCTGGGTGCTTTACATCGGGCGGCCGGTATTCGTGCCCATGGTGTTCGGCATCATCGTCGCCTACATCATCATCGGCCTGGCGCGCGCGCTGCGGCGTATCCCGACCGCCGGCCGCTGGCTGCCGCCGTGGCTGTGCTACGCGGCGTCGATCTCCTCGATCCTGGCGGCGATCGGCGCCGGGGCGCTGCTGGTGGTCAACAACATCGGCCGGGTGGTGCAGCTGGCGCCGGATTACGAGCAGTCGCTGCTGCAGATGATCCAGCGCGGCGCCGAGTTCCTCAACATCGAGACGGCCCCCACCTGGACCCGGCTGCGCGAGCAGATCCTGGAGCAGATCAGCATGCAGAACCTGATCGGCTCCACCGTGGTCTCGGTGACCGCGGTGGTGGCGACCCTGGTGGTGGTGTTGCTGTACGTGACCTTCCTGCTGGTGGAAAAGCGGGTGTTCCCGCAGAAGCTGCAGAACCTTTCGGATGATCCGGACGACGTCTCCCGGGTCCGCCAGGTGCTCGACAGCATCAGCACGCGCACCGGCCAGTACCTGGCGCTCAAGACCCTGGTCAGCGTGGTCCTGGGCGTGATCAGCTGGGCGATCATGGCCGCGTTCGGAGTCGAGTTCGCCGGCTTCTGGGCGGTGCTGATCACGGTGCTGAACTACGTGCCCTACATCGGTTCGTTCCTGGGCGTGTTGTTCCCGGTGGCCTGGGCGATCGTGCAGTTCGGCGACGTGGGTACGGTGCTGACCCTGCTGGTGCTGCTGTCGACCGCGCAGTTCGTGATCGGCAACTTCCTGGATCCCTACCTGATGGGCAACTCGCTCAACCTCAGCCCCTTCGTGATCCTGGCCAGCCTGACCATCTGGGGCAGCCTGTGGGGCATCCCCGGCGCGTTCCTGGCGGTGCCGATCACCTCGGTGCTGGCCATCATCCTCTCCGAGTTCAGCGGCACCCGGCCCATCGCCGTGCTCATGTCCCGCGGCGGCCAGCTGCAGGGCGCCCCGCCATCGCGGGCAAGCTGAGGCGTTGAAGCAGGACAAGCCCGGCGGCTTGTCCCGCGTGTCGGCGATTACTCGCCCGTGGTCACGAATTCAAGCGCCTCGTCGCGCCGGAATTGCACCTGGTTTTCGGAGATGATCCCGCCAACTTCCTCGCGGCCAAGGATCTCGTGCATCAGGCGGTCCGCCTCCTGCTCGATGTCCTCCTGGGACGCATCCGGGTTCTCCTCGATGAACTGCTGCAGCCCCAGTTCGATCTCGTGTTGGACCGCGTCGCCGGCGCGCGTGGTGGCATGGCTGATCGCGCTCTGCTGCTCCCCCTCCAGCCCGGGGGCCCAATCCGCGCTGCGTGCGTTATCCAAGTCTTCGGCTGCCTGATTGGTTGCATTCGCAGCTTCTTCCGGTGTCGCTGGGTCAGCGACACCGTCATTGTTGGCGTCGGTTTGTGGCCAGCCATTCTCGTCCGTGCGCACGTACGTGCCATTGGCCAGCTGCACCGAAGAATCCGGTTCGAACGGCCCCTCGGTCTCCGTATAAGGACCCTCATTGGAGACGGCGCCAGGCGCGTAGTCGTCAAGGTCGACGCCATGCTGCCGTGCCGTGGCCGAATCGACGGCCTGCTGGGTACGGAAATCCATCGAGGCCTCGTTGGCGTTAGCGGAGAACCCGGTCCGTCCCTGGATCTGGTGCTTCAGCCGATTCGCCTCCGTCAGGATTTCCTGCGGGGTTGCATCCGGATTTTCGGCAAGAAACTCTTCCAGGCCCGCATCCACCTCGGCCTCCACCGCCTCGTAATAGTCCTGGTTGGCCTGCTGGACCGCGGACTCCTGTTCAAATTCGAAGCCAGGCGGATACTCGGCATTCTGCGCATCTTCGACCGCTTGTGCCGCCTCATCGGTGGTGGCAGCGGCCTCTTCCTGGGATGGCTGTTCCGTAACCTGCTGGTCGTCGCTTTCGCTCGGGCGGAGGTAGATGACCTCGTCCTCGTACACCAGGTCCGGGTCGCGCCCACCTGCCTGGTCCGCGAACGGCGCGAGTTCGCTGTGTTCGGCCAAGTCCGCGTCGGTAATGAATTGCGGGTTGTCCTTCAGGAACTGGATACGATGATCTTCATTGGTCCAGTCCAGGCCCAGGCGCTCCATCGCCAGACTGATGTAGTCGCCGTCCCCGATCGTAACCGCCACGGTGCCTTCCGGCGCCGGTTCCCCTTCGGCCCCCAGGCCCTGATCGGCTTCTGCCCGGGAGGTGTAGCTGATGTTGTCGGGTATGTAGCTGGAACTGGAGACGTTCAGACCACCGCTCATGTGTCCTCCGGGAACTCCGCGACGCGGATGTGACGGCTGCACGCGATTTCAGCGGATCACGGCCCGCGCGGCAATTGGGGCAGACCCTAGGAATAAACTTGGCTACTCCCGGGAGCAATCCTCCGGCAACCTGAATCCGCGTTTCCGGCCTGGCGTACTTGCGATCAGTTCCCGGTCGCGAGGCAGCGATCAAAGAACGACTCGCTCAGCCGGTACCGGTGCAGCGCGTCCTTCCCGCGCAGGCCGTGCTTCGCCCCCGGGTAGGTCATCAGCTCGAACCCGGTGCCGGCCTGCTGCAGCTGGCTCATCAGCTGGGTCGAGTTGGAGAACAGCACGTTGTCGTCGGCCATGCCGTGGATCAATAGCAGCGAATCCGAACGGATGTCGTCCGCGTGCGTGAACACGCTGGCCTCGCGGTAGCCGTCCGGATTGTCCTGCGGCAGGTGCATGTAGCGCTCGGTGTAGTGGGTGTCATACAGCGCCCAGTCGGCCACCGGGGCGCCGGAGATGCCGCAGGCGTAGTGGCCGGGCGCCTTGGCCAGCAGCATCAGGGTCATGTAGCCGCCATTGGACCAGCCGTGCACGCCGATCCGGGCCGGATCCACCCACGGCTGCTGGCGCAGCCATTCCACGCCGCGCACCTGGTCTTCCACCTCCACCGTGCCCTGGCTGCGGTACAGCGCGCCGCCGAACTCCGCGCCGCGCCCCGGGGTGCCGCGGTTGTCGATCGAAAACACCACGTAGCCGCGCTGGGCCAGGTACTGGTTGAACAGCGAATCCCCCCGGCTGGGCCAGGTGTTGGTGACCGTACGACCGACCGGGCCGCCGTACACGTGCACCACCACCGGATACTTCCGCGACGTATCAAAGCCGTCCGGCTTGATCAGGCTGTAGTGCAGGGTGGTGCGGCCGTCGGCGGCCGTCATGGTGCCGAATTCGGTCGGCAGGTGCGCGTCGATGAAGCCGGCGTAGGGATGCTCCGGGTCGGCCGGATCGTTCTCCACCAGGGTGGCGATCAGGCTGCCGTCGGCGCGGCGCAGGTCCACCTGCGGCAGTGCGGTCACGCTGGACCAGTTGTCCACGTACACGCTGGCGTTGCGGGCGAAACTGGCGGCGTGGGTGCCCGGCTGCTGCGACAGCTGCACGACGTCGCCGCCGGCCAGCGGCACCGCGTTCACGTGCATCTCCAGCGGTGCATCCGGGCTGGCGGCGAAATAGGCCAGCCCCGCCTCTTCGTCCACCGCCAGCAACGAGGACACCGCCCAGTCACCGGAGGTGAGCGGGGTCAGGTTGCCGCCGTCGCCATCGGCGATGTACAGGTGCTGGAAGCCGCTGCGCTCCGAACTCCACAGGATGCGCCCGTCCCTGAGGAAGCGCAGGCTGTCGTGCAGCGGCACCCAGGTATCCGCGCTCTCACTGAGCAGCACCCGCTGTGCGCCGCTGTCGAGCGTCACCTCGAACAATTCCAGCGCCTGCTGGTCGCGTGACTGGATCTGATATGTGAGCCGCTCCGGATCGCGCCAGTCCACCCGCGTCAGGTAGATGTCGGTATTGCCGCCCAGGTCGATCCACTGCGGCTGCGCGCTCGTGCGCGGCGCGATCACGCCAAGCTGCACCAGCACGTTCTGCTCGCCGGCGAACGGATAGCGCTGCTCGATCACCTCGGTGCGGTCGGGATAGACCTCGTGGCGGCGATGGATCGTTACCGGGGACTCGTCGATGCGGGCGAAGGCGATCGCCGAATCATCCGGCGCCCACCAGTAGCCCGTGTGGCGGCCCATTTCCTCGTCGGCCACGAACTCGGCCACGCCGTTGCCGATCACGTCGGAGGCGTCGTGGGTCAGGCGGACCTCTTCGCCGTCGGCCAGGTCGATCACCCACAGGTCGCGATCCCGGATGAAGCTGACGTACCCGCCCTGCGGCGAGAGCTTGGGATCGGTGGCGAAGCCGCCGCCGTCGGTGAGCTGGCGTACCGCGCCGGCGCCTTCAGCGGCCAGGTCGTACAGGTACAGCTCACCGCCCAGCGGGAACAGCAGCCGCTGCGCATCCGGGGCCCACTGGTAATCGACGATGCCCGAGAGCCCGGCGATGCGCTGGCGTTCCCGTCGCGCCTTCTCCTCGTCGCTCAGCGCTTCCTCGCCTGGCAGCACCACCGACGAATCCACCAGCATCCGGGTCTGGCCGCTTTCGATGTGGTACTCCCACAGGTCCAGCCGGTTGCGGTCCTCGTCGCGCCCGCGCAGGAAGGTCACCCGCGACCCGTCCGGCGCCACCTGCGGCCGCCGCAGCGTTGGCCCCGCCAGCGGGGCATCGCCGGTGATGGCTTCCAGGGTCAGGCGGCCGCTTTCGGCCGTGGGCGTGTCGGGAGCGGCGTTGGCGGCGGCGGCAGAAACAATCATCAGCGTGGCAGCAGCGAGCAGTCGGCGCATGGGGTCTCCGGGCGGTGCGTCATCATCGTTGCGCAAGTCTACCCGCGCTGCCGGTCACCGCTTGCCGAACAACACTTTCTTCTGCTCTTCGCTCATCGGCTTGCCGGCGTCCGGATTGACCTGCTTGCCCAGGGCGAGCGCGCGTTCGGTGGCGGGGCGGGCGGCAATGGCCTCCTGCCAGCGGCGCACGTTGGGGTAGGGCGCCATGTCGATCGGGGCGCTGTCGTAGGCGTTGATCCAGGGGAAGCTGGCCATGTCGGCGATGGAGTAGTCCGAACCGACCAGGAAGTCGCGCCCGTCCAGCCGCGTATCCATCACCTTCAGCAGCCGGTTGACCTCGTTGGTGTAGCGCTCGACGGCGTAATCGATCTTCTCCGGCGCGTACACGTTGAAGTGCCCGTACTGGCCGCTCATCGGTCCCAGCCCGGCCATCTGCCAGAACAGCCACTCCAGCGCCTGGATCCGCCCGCGCGGATCGGCCGGCAGGAATTTCCCGGTCTTCTCCGCCAGGTACAGCAGGATCGCGCCCGACTCGAACACGCTTTGCGGGCCGCGGTCGTCGGTGGGTTCGTGATCGACGATGGCCGGCATCTTGTTGTTGGGCGAGAGCGCCAGGAACGCCGGCTCGAACTGATCGCCATTGCCGATGTTCACCGGCTTGACGTTGTACTTCAGCCCGGCCTCTTCAAGGAACAGGGTGACCTTGTGTCCGTTGGGGGTGGGCCAGTAGTAGAAGTCGATCATCGCGACAGCTCCGGGAAGGGTTGCCCCGAGTCTAATCGCAGCGGTGGAAGCGGCCGTGTTTGCCGGTGCAACGTAGCATCACGGCCGCTTCCGGAGCTCAGTCGGTGGCGCAGTCCAGCACGTGGTCGGCCGGGCTGCCGACGCCCACGTCCGCCACGTCCAGGGTCAGCCCCGCCTCCGAGCGGACCGCGAATGGAACGTCGAGGCGACCGGTGTCCGCGCCCGCCGCCTGCAGGCATGCCAGCGGCACGCCTGCGCGCATCCATTCATCGCCTGGCAGCGAGGCCAGCCAGTCGCCGATCGGCAGTTCCGCCTCGCAGCCGGCGCCGCAGCGCACAGCAAGCGTCGTTGCGCCCTGGCCGGGCAGGGCGTGCACGCGCACGGTGGCCACCAGCAGCGCGCCGTCTTCGGTCTCGCGCGCCAGGTCGATCGGCGAGGGAGACACCAGTTCGGCGTAAGCCGAGCCACTCCAGGCCAGCCGCCGCGCGCCTTCCTGGGTTTCGTGATCGACCGCGCTCACGATCAGGTGGCCGTCCGGGCTGGAAACCCCCGGGTGCAGCACGTCCGCGCCCTGGCCATCGCCGCCGGACACCACCAGTCGCAGTCCCGGTCCGGGCACGCCGCGCTCGAAGAACGGCCCGGCTCCATCCGTCCCCGCGACCGCACCGGTATCTTCGGGCAGGGGTTCTAGGTCGCCGTCGTCGGCGTAGGTCAGGCCGTGGCCGAACGCGAACAGCGGGTCGTAGTCCGCGTCGCCGACGTTGTTGCGGTACTGGTCGGCGCGCCGCGGCCAGGAAAAGCTGAGCGTTCCGCTGAAGTCGTGCTGCACAGCGCCGTCGGCGTCGCGCAGCAGCACGTCGGCAACGCCGGCGCCCTCCGAACCCGGCAGCCAGGCGGCGACGAAGGCGTCGGCTGCGTTGATTTCGCGGTTCATCCACAGCGGCCGGCCGCTGAGGAACACCGCTACCACCTGGATGCCGTCCGCCTTCAGGCCGCGGATCAGCTCAAGGTCGGAATCGTCGCCGGGCTTGTACAGCAGGTTGGGCAGGTCGCCGAGGAACTCGGCGTAGGGATCCTCGCCGAACACCACGATCGCCACGTCGGGCTTGTCGCCATAAGCGCCGTCCACCGCCAGCTCCACGCTGCCGCCCGCGGCCTCCACCTGGGCCTGCAGGCCGTCCCAGATGCTGTCGGCGTTGGGGAAGTCGGCGCGGGTGGTGCCGGTGCCCTGCCAGTTGAGGGTCCAGCCGCCGGACTGCTTGCCCAGGTCGTCGGCGCCGTCGCCGGCCACCAGCACGCGCTGGTTGGGCGTCAGCGGCAACAGGCCGCCCTGGTTCTTGAGCAGCACCAGCGATTCGCGCACCGCGCGCCGGGCCACCTCGCGATGCTCGGGCGCGCCGAGCAGTTCGAACTTCCCGCCCAGCGCGCGCTCGGAGGGCCGGGGTGCGTCGAACAGCTTCATCCGGAACTTCACCCGCAGCACCCGCCGCACCGCGTCGTCCAGCCGCTGCATCGGGATCTCCCCGGACTGCACGTGTGCCAGCGTGCTCTCGTACAGCCCGCGCCAGCTGTCCGGCGCCATCGCCATGTCCAGCCCGGCGTTGAAGGTCGCCGCGCAGTCGGTGTTGGTGCAGCCGGGCACCTGGCCGTGGCCGTTCCAGTCGCCGACCACGAAGCCGTCGAAGTTCATCCGCGCCTTGAGCACGTCGGTCAGCAGGCCCCGGTGGCCGTGCAGCTTCTCGCCGTTGAAGCTGTTGAACGAGGCCATCACCGCCTGCGCGCCTGCGGCGATCGCCGGCGGATAGCCGGCCGCGTGCACGTCGCGCAGTTCGGCCTCGCTCACCGCCGTGTCGCCCTGGTCCTTGCCGCCGACGGTGCCGCCGTCGCCGACGTAGTGCTTGACCGACACCATCACGTGGTGGTCGTCCAGGAAGCCCGGCTCGCCGGGCCTGCCCTGCAGCCCCTCGACCGCGGCCGGCGCGAACTCGGCCACGACCTCCGGTGACTCCGAATAGCCCTCGTAGGCCCGGCCCCAGCGGTCGTCGCGCGGCACCGCCACGGTTGGGGCGAAGGTCCATTCCATGCCGGTGACGCGGGTCTCGATTGCGGTCACCCGGCCGATCTCGCGCATCAGCCCTGCGTTGCGGGTCGCGCCCAGGCCGATGTTGTGCGGGAATACCGTTGCCCCGACCACGTTGCTCTGGCCGTGCACCGCGTCGATGCCGAACAGGACCGGGATCGCCTTGCCGCCGTCGCCGGTCTCCATCGACGCTTCCCAGAACGCATCGGCCAGCGCCAGCCACTCGGCCGGCTCGGCGTTGTAGCGGCCGCCGGGGTCGGAGTTGCCGCCGGCCAGGATCGAGCCCAGCCGGTACTTGCGCACGTCTTCGGGGGTGATGCTGGCGATGTCGCCCTGCACGATCTGGCCCACCTTCTCCTCGACCGTCATCGTCGCCAGCAGCGCGGCCACGCGCTGCTCCAGCTCCGGGTCGTCGGGGAACGGGCTGGCCACTTCCGGCCAGTCGCCGGCGGTCACCGGCGGGTCGCGGTCCGGCTCCGGCGTAGTTGCCGGTGCCACCTGGGCGTCGGTCTCTCCCGCCGGCTCCGCGCAGCCCGCCAGTCCCAGTGCCAGCGCCGCCGCCAGCGCGCCGGTGCGAAGTTCCATCCTCCAGATCACGTCCATCCAGCCTCCCCGATTGTGGCGCCGCCGGCATCCGCCCGCCGGTCTCCGGCGGAAAGATGACAGCGTTGTCAATTCGGCGCAGAATACCTGCAACCGCCCGGCGATGCTTGCTGCACCACGGAACGCGGAACGAAACCCACACGAACCACCCGTTCAGCCCGCCGGGCGCGGGACACAGGGGCTGACATGCGCGCAAAACTGCATCTGGCAAAATCCCGCCCTGGGAAACCGGAGCCGGGAGCAGGCAACATGCGCGCGCGCATCGAGGACGTGGCCGCTGAGGCGGGCGTGTCGATCAAGACCGTTTCACGCGTGCTCAACCATGAGCCCAACGTCGCCGAGGCCACGCGCAAGCGGGTCGAAGCCGCGGTCGAGAAGCTTGATTATCGCCCGCACCCGTCGGCCCGCACCCTGGCCGGGCGCCGCTCGTACCTGGTCGCGATGCTCTACGACAACCCTTCCAGCAACTACCTGATGGAAGTGGAGCTGGGCGTGCTCGACGCCTGCCAGGCCCGCCACTACAACCTGATGCTGGCGCCGCTGGAATACGACGCGCGCGACATCGTCGCCAAGGTCGAAACCCTGGTGGAGCAGTCGCGGCTTGACGGCGTGGTCCTGACCCCGCCGATCACCGACGACGCCGCCCTGCTGCGCCGGCTGGACGAACTCGACCTGCCCTGGGCCAGCATCTCGGCGATGGAGGCCAACCGCCGCATCGGCGTCACCGTCGACGAACAGAGCGCGGTGTGCGAGATGATCGAACACCTGGTCTCGCTCGGGCACCGCCGCATCGCCCACATCAAGGGCCATCCCGCGCACGGTGCCAGCGGCTGGCGCCTGGCCGGCTACCGGGAAGGGCTCAAGCGCGCGGGGATCCGCTTTGATCCGGCGCTGGTGGTCGACGGCGAGTTCTACTACGAGTCCGGCTTCCAGGCGACCAACCGGCTGCTGGACCTCAAGCGCCCGCCCACCGCGATCTTCGCCGCCAACGACGACATGGCCGCCGGTGCCATCTGCGCCATCTGCGAGCGCGGCCTGTCGGTGCCTGGCGACGTGTCGGTGTGTGGTTTCGACGACACCCCGATCGCGCGCCACATCTACCCCGCGCTCACCACCGTGCGCCAGTCCACCCGCGAGATGGGGCGGCTGGCCGGGGAAGAACTGCTCAAGGCGATCCGCAGCCGCGACGCCGGCGAAATGGTCGACGTCCCCTACACCCTGCAGATCCGCCGCTCCACCGGCCCCGCACCCGGCTGACGCGCCGGGCCAGGCCCGGACGTCGGGCAGGGCGGGTCACCAGAAGATCGCGTACAGCGCCACCAGGATCGCCACCACGCCCAGTGCGCCCACGTTGAACACCGACGAGGTCGAATAACTGATGTCGTCGGTGCGGATCAGGTCCTTGCCCTCCGCCGCGCGCGCCGTCGCCAGCGACACCGCCATGCCCAGCGCAACCGCCAGCACGAACACGATCCCCACCCGGTGGATGAACGGCAGGTCCGGCAGCAGGAAGTTCATCGCGATCGACAGCACGAACGAGCCGCCGGCCGCGGCCAGCGCCCCGGTCTCGTTGGCGCGCTTCCAGAACAGCCCCAGCAGGAAGATCGCCACGATGCCCGGGGTGAAGAAGCCGGTGTAATCCTGGATGTACTGGAAGCCCTGGTCGAAGCTGGCCAGCAGCGGGCGTGCGGTCAGCGCCGCCACCAGCATCGAGACCACCGCCACGATCCGCCCGGTGCGCACGATGTTGGCCTGGTCCTTCTCCGCGCCCATGCGGTTGTAGATGTCCAGGGTGAAGATGGTCGAGATCGAGTTGGTCATCGACGCCAGCGACGACACGATCGCCGCGATCAGCGCCGCGAACACGATGCCCAAGATGCCCACCGGCAACAGCCCCATCATCGTCGGGTAGGCTGCGTCCGGGCGCGGCAGGTCCGGCGCCAGCAGCACCGCCGCCAGCCCCGGCAGCACCACGATCACCGGCATCAGGATCTTCAGGCCGGCGGCGAACAGCACCCCCTTCTGCGCCTCGCCGATATCCTTGGCCGCCAGCGCGCGCTGGATGATGTACTGGTTGAAACCCCAGTAGCTGAAGTGCATCACCCAGAGCCCGCCCAGCAGCACGCCCAGCCCCGGCAGGTCCTTGTAGAAGGGGTTGTCGGGCGAGAGGATCATGTGGAAGTGGCCGGGCACCTCGGTCCGCAGGCGCTCGAAGCCGGCGATCATGCCGGCGCCGTCGGAAATCTGGTTGAGGGTGATGCCGACCAGCAGCAGCCCGCCCAGCACCAGCAGCGCCACCTGCACGATGTCGGTCAGCGCGACTGCCTTGAGGCCGCCGTAGAGGGTGTAGGCCATGGCAAAGGCCGCCAGCCCGGCCATCGCCCAGGTCTGGTCGATACCGGCCACGTAGGCGATCGCCAGCGAACCCAGCCACAGCACCGAGGTCAGGTTCACGAACACGTACAGCCCGACCCAGAACACCGCCATCAGGGTGCGGATGCGGCCGCCGAAGCGCTGCTCCAGGAACTGCGGCATGGTGTAGATGCGGTTGCGCAGGAAGATCGGCAGGAACCACTTGGCCACCACCAGCAGGGTGATCGCCGCCATCCACTCGTAGGACGCGATCGCCAGGCCCAGGGCGAAGCCCGAGCCGGACATGCCGATGATCTGCTCGGCCGAGATGTTGGCCGAGATCAGCGAGGCGCCGATCGCCCACCACGGAAGCATCCGGCTGGCGAGGAAGTAATCCTGGGCGTCCTTGCGGTGGCCCGCCTTCTCGCGCGAGACCCACTGCGCAAGCACGAAGATGCCGACCAGGTAGACCAGCACGATGCCGGCGTCGAGCGTGGAAAGCGTCATGCGGTGTATCCCCTCCCCAGGGTGGCAGCCTGACGGTTGCCGCCCGGTTTTACGCGTCACTGACAACGCTGTCAATCACTCCCGGGCCGTGCCAGACTCGGCCCATGCCGATGTCGCGCCGCTCCGTGCTCGCCGCCATCGCGGCCCTGGCCGCCGCGCCGCTGCGCCTGTCGGCCACGGGTACGCCGCCAACGCTGACCGCGGGCCAGGTGGTGGAGCGGATCAAGGCCGCAGTGGGTGTCGACTGGCAGTCGCAGACCGTCGACCGGATCGTAGCCGGCGCGCCCGGCACGCCGGTGACGGGCATCGCCACCACCATGGGCGCGAGCCTGGAAGTGCTGCGGCGCGCCGCAGCCGACGGGCTGAACATGATCATCGCCCACGAGCCCACCTTCCACGATCACTTCGACGACCCAGACGCATTCGGTGAAGACTCCACCGTGCGCCACAAGCGCGACTTCATCGCCACCAACGACATGGTCGTCTTCCGCTTCCACGATCACTGGCACGCCATGGCACCGGACGGCATCGGCGTGGGCATGGCGCAAGCGCTCGGCTGGCAGGAATACGCGGATCCGGCCCGGTCCGGCGAGTTCGCGCTGCCGCCCACGCCGCTGTCACGCCTTGCCGACCACCTGGCCGGGCGCTTGGGCGCGGAGGCGATGCGGCTGATGGGCGATCCGGCGCTGCCGGTGCGGCGGGTGGCCACCGCCTGGGGCTACGCCGACCTGGAGCGCCTGCGCGCGGTCGCGGCACGGTCGGACGTCGACCTGGTGATCGTCGGTGAAACCCGCGAATGGGAGTTGGTGCCTTATGTTGCCGACCAGATCGCGCAGGGACTGCCGAAAGCGCTGGTTGTACTGGGCCACGTGGCCTCGGAGCAGGCGGGCATGGCGTACTGCGCGCAGTGGCTGCGGCCGCTGCTGGGCGGGACTCGGGTCGAATTCATCGCCCAGCGCGAGCCGCTGCGCGGGTACCGGCCCGGCGCCGACCGCGATTCCGCCGTCAGCACCGGTGCCGGCCGGACAGCGAAAATGTTTGAAAAATATAGGTAAGTCGTAGCGGAGCTACGACAATTAGTCTTGTTTCAAATTTGGCCTTCACTTTGAAAAGTGCTGTTAATCGTAGCGTGGCTACGACTAATAAAAATAAAGTGAGGCTGGCGTCGCGGATCAGAGATTGGGAATGCCGCCCATGCGCGCTGGCAGCTATTGGGCGATCCGGCGCGGTCGCCCCTTTCAGCGATTGAGCAACTGCAGCAGTCGCGCCCGCAGCTGTCCCGCGGCGGCTTCGTCCAGCGGGGCGAGGGCGTGGCGCGCCGGCGCGGGGATGTGGCCGGCGACGGCTTCGGCATCGAACTCGAACACGTAGTGGCGGAACACCTCCTGCCAGGTCGCGCGCTGCTCCGGCGGCAGTTCGCGGATGCACAGGATCGCCGCCATCAGCGCCTTGACCGGCGCGTCCAGGTAGTCCGGCGTGCGCCGCCACCAGTAGTTGACCAGCACGTTGAAGGGCTCCAGCGCCTGGATGTGGTGCCACCACATGCTGGGGATGAAGAGCGCATCCCCCGCGTCCAGTTCGGCGACCACCGCGTGCCGCCAGGCCTCGGCGAAGCGCGGGAAGCGTTCGTAATCGGGCGCGACCGGGTCGACCAGGCTGACCGGCTGGCCGGCGGGAGTGAAGTCGAGCGGGCCGATGTACAGGTTGGCCAGCTGCTCCGGCGGGAACAGGATCACCCGCCGCCGGCCGGCCGCCACGCAGGCCAGGTTGTCGGGCAGGTCCTGGTGGGTCGGCACGCGCGAGCGGTTGCCGATCCAGATGCTTGCCAGCGGCTGGCGCGGCCCCAGGTCGACGCTGTTCTCCCCGGCCAGGCCCGGCAGGTACGTGTCGAGCGTGGTCGCGCCCAGGTAGATCATCGGCGCGGCCGCGTCGTCGCCGTACTTGAGCAATGTGCTGAGCGCGACGCTGATCGGGATCTGTTCGCGGCGGAAGTTGAAGCCGGTGAAGTCGTCGTCGTAGAAGATGCGCCCGCTGGCCTCCGGCGGGGCGACGGTGGCCACGGCAGGGGTGGCGTCGTTGGCGAACGTGCGCAGATAGGCCACCGCGGCCGCGTCCGAGGTCCTGGCCGCATGCACCAGCGGCCAGTCCGCCACCAGCCCGCGGATCACGCAGGGACGGGTGGACGACAGGATGTCCTCCAGCCGGCCACCGGCCTCGATTTCCGGAATCCGGGGAAGTGCCCCGATCGCCTGCGCCATGTCCGCCGCCCGCGCCGCCGCCCGGCCGTCAGAACCGGTAGCGCAGGCCGAGCATGTAGCGCGGCCCGGTCTGCGTCGCGTAGAACACCTGGCGCTCGTGGCGCCCGCGCGAGCGGGTGGTCTCGTCGGTGATGTTGATCGCCTCGGCGTGCAGCGACAGCCGGTCGTTGACCTGGTAGCTCACGTTGACGTCGAGCTGGCCGTAGGATTCCACGTACACCGGGTTGGGGCGCCAGCTGTCGAAGGTCGACGACAGGAACTCGTCGCGCCAGTTGTAGGCCGCGCGCACCTGCCAGGCCCCCTTGTCGTAGAAGCCGATCAGGTTGGCCGAATCGCTCAGGCCCACCAGCGCGAACTGGTCGCCGAGGTTGTAATCGTCGTAGGTCAGGTCCGAATCGACGATGGTGTAGTTGGCCGACACGCCGAAGCCGGTGCCGCCGAACATGTGCTGGACGTTGAGCTCCCAGCCTTCGAGCTGCGAGGACTCCTTGTTCACCGGCACGCTGACCCGGAACACCGCCAGCGGATCGCCCGGCAGGCCGGCGATGGTGCCCAGCGGCTGCCCATCCTGGCCGACGCCGGTCTGGATCACTCCCGGCGTGCCGGCATAGTTGTCGAAGATGTACCCGCGCACGCAGCCGCGGAAATCAATCGCGCCCTCGGTGCAGCCGCTGGCGATCGCCTCCTGGAAGTAGGCGCCGCCGACCGGCGTGGTCAGGCCGGGGGAGATCTCGCGCTGCGCGGTGCCGATGTAGTTGTCGATGTCCTTGCGGAAGTAGCCCACCGATACGTAGCTGGCTTCGCCGTAGTACCACTCGAAGGACAGGTCGAAATTGCTCGACTCCAGCGGCTTCAGCCCCGGGTCGCCCTGCGAGCCGGTGCCGCCCTCGTAGCCGGCGAACTGGTCGATGGTCTGGCCGCCCTGGATGTGGTTCCACTGCGGACGGCCGATGCTGTGGCCGTAGCTGGCGCGCAGGATCATGTCCTCGGTGATCTCCAGCCCCAGGTCGACGCTGGGCAGCCAGTAGTCGTACTTGCCGCGCAGGGTGGTGAAGTCGTCGGGCCCGAACTGCACCGTGAACTCGTTGTTGCCGGCCCAGACCAGGCCGGTCGGGATCGGCACCAGCGCGCTGGAGATCACTTCGGTTTCCTCGTAGCGCACGCCCACGGCCACGTTGAGCGGCATGGCCAGGTCGAAGGTGTCGCTCCACTGCACGAACGCGCTGCGGGACTTCTCCGTAGTGCGGCGGTCGGTGCTGAAGTCCGGTGGTGGCAGGTAGGCGGCCTCGTCGCCGCCACGCGCCGCGATCGCGGCCTCGCGCAGCTGGGCGAAGTCGAACAGGTAGAACTGGCCAAAGGCGTTGCCGCTGCCCGGGAACTGGTCGAAGTGGCGGCTGATGTCGCCGGGGATCCACAGCTCATCGGCGTAGTCCGCCGCGCCGCCGCCAAAGCCGCCCCAGTCGTCGCGCTGGGTGAAGTTGTAGGCGGTCCGGTTCTCGACCTCGGTGGACGCCACGCCGAAGTCCAGGCGCGAATAGTTGGCGAAATCGAAGCTGCCGCGCAGCTGGACCTGGTCGACTTCCGACTTCATGTAGCTGTTGCGGAAGGACGAGCCGGTCACCATCATCTGGTCGGGGCCAACCGCGGACATGCCCGGCGGCAGCATCACCGACAGCACCGGGAAGTCGCCGCTGAAGTCCACGTTGGTGACCCCGCGGGCGAAGGCGGCGGTGCCGATCACGTTGTTGGAGCCGAACGGGCTGTCCGCGCCCGATTCCGCGCTCGAGCTGTGGTAGTCGAACTCCAGGTCCAGCGCGTCGGTCACTTCCCAGGCCACGTTGAAGCCCAGAGACTTGTTCTCGTTGCGGGTCGCGTTGAACGAGCCGGCCATCGCCAGGTCGCCCCACTGCGGCTCGAAGCCTGCCGGGCAGACGTTGGCCGGATCGCTCGCGGTCCACTGGTCGGTGGCCGGGTTGTAGCAGCCCGCGTACTCGGTATAGCTGGTCGGGGCCGCGATCGGGCCGTCGGTCCACGCGGTTTCCGAAGCCGCCTGGTTGAACCAGGTGGACAGCTCGTGCCGGCGTGCCTGGATCTTGTTCTCGGCGTAGGTGTAGTCGAGCGTCGTGGTGATCCGGTCGGTCGGCGCCCACTGCAGTGTGGCCTGGCCGTTGGTGCGCTGGCGCTGGACGCCGTTGACCGCGTAGATCAGGTTCTGCGGGATCGAATAGATGTCGCCGGCGCCCGGCGGATTGGTCGCGTTGGCGGCCGGTTCCGGATTCGCCAGCGGGCCTTCCCCACCCGGGAAGGCGAACCAGCCGCCGCCCACCGATGCCTCGCTGTAGCCGAATTCGCGGTCCTGGTAGCTGCCGCTGAGCGCGATCCCGAAGCGGCCGTCCGCGGAGGTGTTGCTGAAGATGCCGGACACCTCGCCGGTGACCGAATCGCCCTTCAACGAGTCGGGCAGGTTGCGGGCGCTGGTGTCGTGCACGCCCTTGATCCCGATGTTGGCCTGCAGGCCCGGGTTGTCCAGCGGGCGTGCGGTCTTGATGTTGATCGTCGCGCCGATGCCGCCGGTGGGCGTCGCCGCGCGGCTGGTCTTGTACACCTCGACCTCGGAGATCGATTCGGACGCCAGGTTGGCGAAATCGTAAGCGCGCGAGTTGGAGGCGTTGGTGGCCTCGATGCTCGAGGCCGGCATCTGGCGCCCGTTGAGCAGCACCAGGTTGAAGTCGGGGCCCACGCCGCGGACGGTGACGCGCGAACCTTCTCCCATCGAGCGGTCGATCGACACGCCGCTGATCCGCTGCAGCGATTCGGCCAGGTTGGTGTCGGGGAACTTGCCGATGTCCTCGGCGACGATGCCGTCGACGACGCCCTGGGCGTCGCGCTTGAGGTTCATCGACGAGGTCAGGCTGCCGCGGATGCCGGTCACCACGATGGAATCCAGGGTGACCGGGTCGGTTTCGGAGCGGGGTTCGGGTGGGTCGGCCTGGTCCGCCGGCGCGACCTGCGCCGCCGCCGGGTGTGCAAGTGCCAGCAACAGGGCGGTCGTCAGCAACCGCTTGCTCGGAACGTGGTGGTTCATGAATTTTCCCTCCCCAGGGTCCACCGGCGCCCCGGCGGTCGTTGTTTTTGCCGACCCGCGCCCGCGGCACCGGCCGTTGCGGGGGCAGAGTGACGCCCAATTGACAGCGTTGTCAACCGTGCCGGCCAGCGGGGTTTCGGCCGGGGGAACACGTAGACTTGTACGGATGGATGTTTCGCACCTGATCGATGGCCTCAACGCCGACCAGCGGCAGGCCGTGTCGGCGCCGCCCGGGCATTACCTGGTGCTGGCCGGTGCCGGCTCGGGCAAGACCCGCGTGCTGACCCACCGCATCGCCTGGCTCACCGAGGTCCACGGCGCGCCCGCGCACGGCATCTTCGCGGTCACCTTCACCAACAAGGCCGCCGCCGAGATGCGCCAGCGTACCAGCGCCATGCTCGAGGGCAGCCCCGCCGGCGGCACCACCCGCGGCATGTGGATCGGCACCTTCCACGGCCTGGCCCACCGCCTGCTGCGCCTGCACTGGCAGGACGCCAAGCTGCCCGAAGGCTTCCAGATCCTCGATTCGGACGACCAGCAGCGCCTGGTCAAGCGCGTCGTCCAGCAGCTGGAGCTGGACGAAGCCCGCTTCCCGCCGCGCCAGATCGCCTGGTGGATCAACGCCCAGAAGGACGAAGGCCGCCGCCCGCAGCACATCCAGGCCGGCCAGGACGAATGGGCCAACGCCATGCATCGCGCCTACGGGCTCTACCAGGAGCGCTGCGACCGCGCCGGCCTGGTGGATTTCGCCGAGCTGCTGCTGCGCGCCCACGAGCTGCTGCGCGACAACCCGCAGCTGCTGGCCCACTATCGGCATCGCTTCGGACAGATCCTGGTGGACGAATTCCAGGACACCAACGCCATCCAGTACGCCTTCATCCGCGTGCTCGCCGGCGAGACTGGCCAGGTGTTCGTGGTCGGCGACGACGACCAGGCCATCTACGGCTGGCGCGGGGCCAAGGTCGAGAACGTGCAGCGCTTCCTCAAGGACTTCCCCGGCGCGCAGACCATCCGCCTGGAGCAGAACTACCGCTCCAGCGCCAACATCCTGGACGCCGCCAACGCCGTCATCGCCCACAACCCCGACCGGCTGGGCAAGCGGCTGTGGACCGACAGCGGGCAGGGCGAAACGGTGGACCTGTACGCCGCCTACAACGAGGTCGACGAGGCCCGCTTCGTGGTCGAACGCATTGCCCAGTGGGTGCGGGACGGCGGCAGCCACGGCGACTGCGCCATCCTCTACCGTTCCAACGCCCAGTCGCGCGCGCTGGAAGAGCAGCTGTTGAACGAGGAGATCCCGTACCGCGTCTATGGCGGCGTGCGTTTCTTCGAGCGCGCCGAGATCAAGGACACCCTGGCCTACCTGCGCCTGGTGGCCAACCGCCATGACGACGCCGCCTTCGAACGCGCGGTCAACACGCCCGCGCGCGGCATCGGCGGGCGCACCCTGGACGTGGTGCGCCAGACCGCCCGCGCCGCCAGCCTGTCGCTGTGGGACGCCTCGCAGCGCTGCAGCCAGGACTCCAGCCTGGCCGGCCGGGCCCGCAACGCATTGGCCGGCTTCCATGTCCTGATCGATGAAATCGCCAACGAGGTCGACAGCCTGCCCCTGGCCGACAAGATCGACCACGTCCTGGCCCGCTCCGGCCTGCGCGAATACTGGGCGAAGGAAAGCCGCGGCGTGCTGGACTCCGAGTCACGCACAGACAACCTGGATGAACTGGTGTCGGTGGCCTCGCGCTTCGTGCGCGGCGACGACGAGGAATCCGAAGGCCTCACCGAACTGGTCGCCTTCCTCGCCTACGCCGCGCTGGAAGCCGGCGAGGGCCAGGCGCAGGCCGGCGAGGACGGCGTGCAGCTGATGACCCTGCACAGCGCCAAGGGCCTGGAATTCCCGCTGGTGTTCCTGGTGGGCATGGAGGAGGGTTTGTTCCCCAACCAGCGCTCGGTGGACGAGCAGGGCAGGCTGGAGGAGGAGCGCCGCCTGGCCTACGTCGGCATCACCCGTGCCCGGCAGAAGCTGGTGCTGGCCTACGCCGAATCCCGGCGTCTGCACGGCCAGGACATGTTCGGCATGCCGTCGCGCTTCCTGCGCGAGATCCCCGGCGAGCTGCTGCACGAAGTGCGCCCGCGGGTGGGGGTGTCACGCCCCGCGTTCCCGTCCGCCCCACGCCGCAGCCGCGGCCACGCCGTGGTTGACGACAGCCCCGGCATCCAGATCGGCCAGGGCGTCACCCACGCCAAGTTCGGCGCCGGCATCGTCACCGACATCGAAGGCAACGGCGCCCACGCCCGCGTCCAGGTCAACTTCGACGACGCCGGCAGCAAGTGGCTGGTGCTGGCCTACGCCAACCTGCAGCCGGCGTGATTGTGCCAGAGCCCAATGGCGGATCTTGAGCCGGATTGTTGTTGGGTCGCCGCCGGCCCGGTCGTTGTCCTGGATCCGCGCTCGCAGCTACCAGACCAGGTCGTCGGGCACCTGGAACCTGGCGTAGTAGGCGTCGTCTTCGGCGTTGGTGGCGGCGGGCTCCGTGTTCGCATCCTGGCCGTGATCAAGCACGATCATGTCGGGATCGCGTTCGCGCACCTTGTCGGCGGCCGGGCGGGGGATCAGTTCGTAGCGATCATGGAGACGGGCGATCGCCAGGGTGCCGGCGGCCAGTTTCCCGCGCTGGTCTTCGCTGACCAGCAGGCTGCGGATGGCGCCGTCGGCGGTGAAGCGGTATTCGCTTTCGCCTTCGCGCGGGAGCTTCTTGTCCTCGATGATCTGCCGGGCCTGGGCCCGCAGCTCGGCGGTGCGCGCCTGGGCCTTGCGTTCGGCGGCCAGGGCGCGGTCGCGTTCGGCCTTTTCGGCGCGCGTGCGCTCCGCTTCCAGCGCGCTCTGGCTGGGCTTTGCCGGGCCCTTGCCGTGCCGGGCCTTGTGTTGTTCCCGCGCGACTTCGGCGACCTTGGATTTCTTGACCAGGCCGGCCTTCAGCAGCTGCTGCTGGAGCGGATTGCCCTTTGCCATGTTTATCCTCCCGCCTGTTCGGACAGCCAATCACGTGGCTTCAGGTATTCCGCCAGCCGCGCCTCATCGCTCCCGTCCTCCGGCGCGTAGCCGTACTCCCACCGCACCAGCGGCGGCAGGCTCATCAGGATCGATTCGGTGCGCCCGCCCGACTGCAGGCCGAAATGGGTGCCGCGGTCGAAGACCAGGTTGAATTCCACGTAGCGCCCGCGCCGGTAGAGCTGGAACTGGCGCTCACGCTCGCCGTATGGCGTGTTCTTGCGGCGCTCGATGATGGGCAGATATGCGTCGAGGAAGCCGTCGCCGACTGCGCGCATGTACCCGAACTCGCTGTCGAAATCGCCGCTCATGTCGTCGAAGAACAGTCCGCCCACGCCGCGGGTTTCGTTGCGGTGCTTGAGGAAGAAGTATTCGTCGCACCATTTCCTGTGCGCGTCGTAGCGTGCCTGGCCGCCGTACGGTTCGCACAGGTCGCGGGCCACCTGGTGCCAGTGCAGTACGTCTTCGTCGAACGGGTAGAACGGGGTCAGGTCGAAGCCGCCGCCGAACCACCAGGCCACGGTTTCGCCATCGCGCTCGGCGCGGAAGTGGCGCACGTTGGCGTGGGTGGTTGGCAGGTACGGGTTGCGCGGGTGGAACACCAGCGACACGCCGACCGCGCGCCAGGCTGCGCCGGCGAGTTCCGGCCGCGCGGCGGTGGCCGAGGGCGGCAATTTGTTGCCGGAGACGTCGGAGAAGCCGATGCCGGCCTGCTCGAACACCGCGCCGTCGCGCAGGATCCGGGTGCGACCGCCACCGCCCAGCAGCGGGCCTTCGCCGGGCTTGCGGGTCCAGGCGTCCTCGATGAACCGGGCGCCGCCGTCGGCGGCTTCGATGGCGCTGCAGATGCGGTCCTGCAGGCCGGTGAGGTAGTCGCGCACGGTGCTGATGTCGTCCATCCGCGCATTGTAGGCGGACCCGCGCGTGCCCGGTCCGCGGCGTGACGCGATTGTCATGCGGGTTTACCGGAAGTTGAACATCCCATCGCTATGGTGGCGGCACTTTTTCCAGCAGAAACCCGATATGAGTCAAAGCAGTATGGCCCGCACGCCGCCGCCCTTCCCGTTGCTGGACGACGTGGTCGTGCTCACCGACGCGGCGATGCGCGCGGGGCCACCTTCGAAGATCGTGGCAGCGCTGGCCGGCGGGCTGAAGGGCTTGCTGGCCGGTGAAGTGGAACTGCCGGACTGGCTGCTGGAGACGCGGCCCGACGGCCACGCACGGCGCGAGCTGTACCGTTCACGCGAGCACGGCTACGAGGTCATCGCGATCACATGGGGGCCGGGCCAGGACAGCGTGGTCCACGACCATGGCGACACCTGGGGCGTGGAATCGGTGATGCGCGGGCGGCTGGAGGTCACCGACTACCGGGTCAAGGCCCAGCACCGCGCGCTGTCCGAGCTGCACGCTGCCGGCAGCCACGTGCTGGAGCCAGGCGCCGTCATCAGCCTGCTGCCCCCGCACGACCTGCACCAATGCCGCAACGCCAGTACAGGCGAACCCACGGTGTCGCTGCACGTATACGGCAAGCACCTGCAGCACGTGAAGCGCTATACCCACGTGGAGGGCGATCTCTACCGCCCGCAGCGGGTGATGCTCGGTACCGTTTGACGGCGCGCCCGCATCCAGGGGCGCGCCGTGCGTGCTCCTACTTCAGCGCCCGCTCGAACAACTCGTAGATGCGCCGGTACTGGTCGTACCAGGAGTCCGCGTGCTGGTAGGCGTGGCGCTCCAGCGGGTAGCTGGCCATTTCCCACTTGTCCTTGCGCAGTTCGATCAGCCGTTGAGCCAGCAGCACCGAGTCCTGGTAGAAGACGTTGTCGTCGATCATGCCATGGGCGATCAGCAGGTGGTCCTGCAGGCCTTCGGCGTATTCGATCGGCGATGACTTGCGGTACGCCTCCGGATCGATCTCCGGCGTGTTGAGGATGTTGGCGGTGTAGCTGTGGTTGTAGTGGTTCCAGTCGGTGACCGGGCGCAGCGCGGCGCCGGCCTTGAACGTGCCGGGCTCGCGGAACAGGGCCATGAAGGTCATGAAGCCGCCGTAGCTGCCGCCGTAGATGCCCACGCGCTCGCGGTTGCCCTGGCGCTGTTCGACCAGCCAGTCGATGCCGTCCAGGTAGTCCTCGAGCTCGGGGTGGCCCATCTGCCGGTAGATGTCGGTGCGCCAGTCGCGGCCGTAGCCGGCCGAGGCGCGGTAATCCAGGTCCAGCACGATGTAGCCCTGCTGCACCAGCATGTTGTGGAACATCTGCTCGCGGAAGTACTGCGGCCAGCGGTGGTGCACGTTCTGCAGGTAGCCGGCGCCGTGCACGAACAGCACGATCGGGTACTCGCGGCCGGGCTCCATTTCCGCCGGGCCGTAGTACTTGCCCCAGATGGTGCCGGCGCCGTGCTTGGAAGGCACCTGCACGATTTCAGGCTGCAGCCAGTCGATGGATCCGAACGCCTCGCTGCGGGTGTCGGTGAGCGCGCGGTGGCCGCTGCCGTCGGCGCTGGCCACCGCAAGCTGCGGCGGTACGTAGGCGGATGAATGCAGCAGCAGCAGGCGCGCGCCGTCGGGCGACTCGACGAAGCCGTTGACGCCGTCAAGGTCGGTCAGTGCGCGCGCCTGGCCACCGGCCACCGGCACCTCGCACACCTCGTAGTCCACCGGCGCGCTGAGGTTGCAGACGAACAGGAAGCGGCTGCCGTCGGCGGACAGCTCCGGCTCGGACACCTCCCAGCTTCCCGAGGTGAGCGCGCGCGGGCGCCCGTCACCGGCCAGGTACAGGTGGGAATGGCCGGATTCCTCGGACAGGAACCACAGGGTGCGGTTGTCCGGCATCCAGTCGAACTCGTTGAAGCCCCAGTTGATCCAGGCTTCGTCGGTGAGGCGGTGGCGTACGTCCAGGTCCGCGCTGGTCGGGTCGAGCACGGCCAGCCAGCGGTCCTTGTTGTCGACCGAGTGCAGCATCAGCGCGGCCTGGGTGCCGTCGGCGTTCCAGCGCACCGTGCTGGTTCCGAAGCCCTCCAGTCGCACCGGGCGCGCGTCGATGAGCGGCTCCTTGCCGGCTGCCTCGCGCAGCGCGGCCAGCGGGTCGTCGGAGATCCCGGGCAGGGTGCCCAGGTCGAGCTTGCGCGGCTCACCCTCGCGCAGGTCCACCAACCAGAAGGTCATCGGCGCCGGGTCGTTGCGGCCCACCCGGGTGCGCACGTCCTCGGCCTCCTCGTAGCCGGATTCGGTGACGTACCTGGGCATCTTGCCGCCCTGGCCGCGCTCGGCCTTCTTGGCGGTGGTGGCGGCCAGCAGCCAGCGCCCATCGGGCGAAAGCGCGCTGCTGGCCAGGGTGACGTCGCTGCCCAGGTAGACCGGCGGCGGGGCCTGGGTCGGATCCTCGCGCTGCCAGTCCTGCTCCTGCAGACGCTGCGCCTCGCGCTCGGCGCGCTCGGCGCGCAGGGTCTCGAACAGGCGCATCTGGTGCTCGCGCAGGTGGTCGGCTTTTGGCGGCTTTGCCGGGCTGTCCTGGGTCTTGACCACCGCGGCCTCGGTGACGCCGCGCCCGGCGGTCCAGCGGTACCAGCGATCGTTGCCCACGCGCCACACCAGCGCGCCGTCGATGCCCCACAGCAGCGAGGCCGCGTTGGCCTCGCCGCGGGTGAGCTGGTCAAGGGCGCCGCTGCTCAGGTCGCGTACGAACACGTCGCCGTTGCGGATGAAGGCGGCGCGCGAGCGGGTGGCGTCGTACACCGGCACCAGCCCGTCGATCTCGGCGCGTTCGGCGCCGTCGACGAGCTGCGCCTGGCCGCCGCCGATGTCCACGGTGAAGGTGTCGCGGATCTGGCTGCCTTCGCGCTTGGCGCTGTAGTAGGCGTGGCTGCCGTCCCACGACCACCAGGCCCGTTCCACCGGCGGGCCGATCCAGTCCGGATCGGCCATGATCTGGTCCAGTGTCAGGGCCTGCGCCGGCTGGGCGGCGAGGGGGGCGACGAACATCAGCAGGGACAGCGGCAGCAGCCGGGAGATGCGGATCATGGGGTGTTCACTCGTGCGGACGATGCAAAGCCCGGCAGGTTAGCAGCCCATCTGCACGCGCGGATGGGCCAAACGTCGTGTGCGTTCCCGAAACAAGGGTTCTCCTCATCGCGGGAAAGTGCGGCGCTGGTGCAACGCCGGTGCGCCGGGTGGGGGTGCCCTTTAGTCTCCATGTCCCCCGGCGTCGGCCTGCG
>JBQDAV010000023.1:0-37687 GCA_052090405.1 Luteimonas sp. | reverse complement strand
TTCTCGATGTCGCCGCTGTCCATCACCCGGTCGGGGACGGTCGCGCGCGCGTCCAGGGTGCCGGACGACTTGAGCAGCTGGTCGACGAGGGTGGTCTTGCCGTGGTCGACGTGGGCGACGATGGCGATATTGCGCAGGCGTTCGACGGAATTGGATTTTGGCATCGGGAAATCCGCACCCTGGTGCCGAGGGACAGGCAGGCGCGAGGAGGGTAGTGGGGTCAGCCGGATATTATAACCGGTTGAAACGCGGCCCGGAGGCCGCATTTCCTTCCATCCAACCCGTTCATCAAGGAATTCCCATGTCGCTGCACGCCCTGTTTGATACCGACCGCGGCCAGATCAAGGTCGAACTGCTGGCCGAAAAGGCCCCGCTGACCGTCGCCAGCTTCGTCAACCTGGCCAAGCGCGGCTTCTACGACGGCCTGGGCTTCCACCGGGTGATTCCCGATTTCATGGTCCAGGGCGGTTGCCCCCAGGGCACCGGCACCGGCGGGCCGGGCTACAAGTTCGAGGACGAGGCCGACAACGGCGTGCCGCACGAGCGCGGCGTGCTGTCGATGGCCAACGCCGGGCCCAATACCAACGGCAGCCAGTTCTTCATCACCCACATCAAGACCGACTGGCTGGACGGCAAGCACACCGTGTTCGGCAAGGTGCTCGAGGGCCTTGAAGTGGTGGATGCGATCAAGCAGGGCGACGCCATCAAGTCGGTGAAGATCCAGGGCGATGCCGACGCGGTGCTGGCGGCGAAGGCCGACCGCGTGGCCGAGTGGAACAAGATCCTGGCGGCCTGAGCGACGCAGGCAGGAATGGGCGCGCCGGTTCCGGCCGGCGCTGACCCGCATGGTAAAATTTGCTGTTGTCGCAGTCTCCAGGGAGCACCCCGAAGGTGTCAGCAAAGCCCCAGCTCGCCCGGCGAATCGGCCGCGCACGGCCCAGCGCCATCATGCAGGTTGCCCAGAAGGCCAATCGGCTGAAGGCGGAAGGGCGGGACATCATCAATTTCTCCATCGGCGTGCCGAACTTCCTGCCCGGCGAGCATGTCTACGCCGCCGCCCGCCAGGCGGTGGAGAATGACTCCGGCCAGTACGGCAGCAATCGCGGCGCCGACGCGCTGCTCGACGCCTTCCTTGGCCACATCGGAGCGCTCGGCCTGACCGGCTACACCCGGGCCAACTGCGCTGCCGGCGTCGGTGCCAAACAGCTCATCTACAACCTGGCCCAGGCGATGCTGGACGAGGGCGACACCATCGCCATCCCGACCCCGTACTGGACCAGCTATCCGGACATCGCCGAAATCGTCGGCGCGAAGGTGCAATTGCTGCCCTGCCCGCCGGAGCAGGACTACAAGCTCACCCCGGCCCAGCTGGACGCCGCGCTGGCGCAAAAGCCCAAGGTGTTCCTGTTCAACAACCCGTCCAATCCGACCGGCATGGTCTATACGAAGGACGAGATTGCAGCGCTTGCCGATGTTCTGGTGAAGCATCCGGAAACCTGGGTCATTACCGACGACATCTACAACCGGATGGTGTTCGACGGCATCGGCTACCACAACTTCGTGCAGGCGCGTCCCGAACTGCGCGAGCGGGTGGTGTTCATCGATTCGCTGTCCAAGACCTGGGGCATGCCCGGCTGGCGGGTGGGGCTGATGGCGGGCCCGGAAGCGGTGGCGCAGGCCGTCACCACGCTCAACTCCAACCACATCACCAGCCTGCCCGAGATTGCCACCGCCGCAGCGATCGCCGCGCTGTCCGGCCCGCAGGACGTGCCCGATGCCAAGCGCGCCGAATTCCAGGCCAAGCGCGACCAGGTGCTGGAAGCCTTGGCGGCGATCCCGGGCGTGGTCTGCCCGCGGCCGCAGGGCGCGTTCTACGTGTTCCCGGACGTGAGCGTGGCCTTTGGCAAGTCGCACAACGGCGCGGTGATCGAAAACGACATCGACCTGTGCAGCGCGCTGCTGGAAGCCAAGGGCGTCGCCTGCGTGCCCGGCTCCGCGTTCGGAGAGCCGCGCAGCATGCGGATCAGCTACACCTGCCCCACGCCGCAGCTGGCGCCGGGCATGCAGCGGATCCGCGAATTCTTCAGCGAACTGACCTGACAGCGGGGGCGGCGCAGCCCCCGCAACTCCCACGAACGAAGAGGACCTCCCCATGAAGACGCCCGTCCGAGTCGCAGTCACCGGCGCCGCCGGCCAGATCGGCTACGCCCTGCTGTTCCGCATCGCTTCCGGCGAGATGCTGGGCAAGGACCAGCCGGTGATCCTGCAGATGCTGGAGCTGCCGATCGACAAGGCCCAGGCTGCGCTCAAGGGCGTGATGATGGAGCTGGAAGACTGCGCGTTCCCGCTGCTGGCCGGCATGGTCGGCACCGACGACCCGGAAGTGGCGTTCAAGGATGCTGACATCGCCCTGCTGGTCGGCGCCCGCCCGCGTGGCCCGGGCATGGAGCGCAAGGACCTGCTGCTGGAGAACGCCAAGATCTTCACCGCCCAGGGCGCCGCGCTGAACAAGGTCGCCAGCCGCGACGTCAAGGTGCTGGTGGTCGGCAACCCGGCCAACACCAACGCCTACATCGCGATGAAGTCGGCGCCGGACCTGAAGCCGCAGAACTTCACCGCCATGCTGCGCCTGGACCACAACCGCGCGCTGAGCCAGCTGGCCAACAAGCTGGGCAAGCCCGTTGGCGGGATCGAGAAGCTGGTGGTGTGGGGCAACCACAGCCCGACCATGTATCCAGACTACCGCTTCGCCACCGCCGGTGGCGCCTCCATTGCCGAGGCGATCAACGACCAGGAATGGAACGCGAACACCTTCATTCCCACGGTCGGCAAGCGTGGCGCGGCGATCATCGAGGCCCGCGGCCTGTCGTCGGCCGCTTCGGCCGCCAACGCCGCCATCGACCACGTGCGCGACTGGATCCTGGGTTCGGGCGGCAAGTGGGTGACCATGGGCGTGCCCTCCGACGGCAGCTACGGCATCCCTGAGGACGTGATCTTCGGCTTCCCGGTCACCACCGAAAACGGCGAGTACACCCTGGTCAAGGACCTGCCGATCGACGACTTCAGCAAGCCCTACGTCGACAAGACCCTGGCCGAGCTGGAGGAAGAGCGTGCCGGCGTGGCCCACCTGCTGGGCTGAGCGGGCCTGTTTGCCGGATAGATGATCACGGACGATCGCAGGCGTCGTCCTGCCACATGGTTGGTGGTGGCGGCACTGCAGGTGCTCGTCATCACCTTGGCCGGCAGCCTGTTCTCCGTCCATTGGGCGCCGGAGCCACATAGCGACTGGTTGCTTTACTGGAACTCCGCGGGCGATCCGGGCGCGTATGAACGGGGCGGGGCGGGGCTCTGGTTCCTTGCGGTTCCCAAGGCGCTCGGTATGGCGCCGCATGCCGCTGCACTGGCGCTCAATCTGCCCGCGGCAGCGTGGCTGTGCGTGCTTGGCTACCGGGCCGATCACACCCGGTTCCGGCTTTTCGCGCAGTTGATGGTTGCGTATCTGCTGTTGATCACGCCGTATTTCGGCATCGTGCAGTTGGACCTTGTCGGTGCCGCATTGCTGGCGACCGGCTTCTGGCTGCTGATGGATGCATGCACCACGAAAGGGCAGCGTTCGTGGCGGATGGTGGTCGCGGTCTTCGCGGTGGCTGCTGCAGTCTCAACCCGGCCCCAGTACGCACTGGTGCTGTGGGCGCTGCTGGTGCTGCTGATGTTCGGGTGGCTTGTGGGGCGGCGATGGAGCGATCGCCGGCTGCGGTTCCTGGTGATTGGGCTGTTGCTGGGTTCGGTGGTGGGTTTTGGCCTTGACATGGGCTTGAGGCAGGCGAGCGGGCAGGCCGAAAAAATACGGACCAGTTCAGCCGTTACGTTGTACGCGGGGTTGCTGGTGTCGGCTGATACCCGCGCGGAGCGATGTGGCCAATGGACGCCAGGGGCCGCGGACGCGGCGCGTGAGGACCTGCCCCTTCCGCTTGCCGAAGCCATCGGACGTCGCATTGCCTCACGCCCGGCGGCCGACTGGGCGGGCGTGCTGGCCTGCAAGGCGCCGAGAATCGTCGTTCCGCCGGCCTATGCGCTTTACTGGCTGCAGGATGCACCCAACGTGGCCGCCATGCGCATGGCGCTGGAGCGGGATGGGAAGGCCGAAGCCGGCTACGCGTTGGCGATCGAGTGGGAGGACCGGGTGTTCAGGCTGCTTGGGTTGGCGATACTGCTGGCATGCGCCTGGACCATCGTTCGTGGTGGGCGGTCACGCAGGCTGATGGCGGTGCTGGTTCCGCTCGCCTGGATTGGCGCCTTCTGGGGCGTCCATGCAGTGTTTGAAATCCAGGGCCGATATTTCCTGGCCCTGTATCTCATCGCGCCGCTGCTGTGTGCGATGGTCTGGGTCACCGGACCCGGAAGATCACGGCCGGGTGGTGCCAGATTGGCTGGAATCGGACCGTCCGGACCAGGCTGACGATCAACACAGGAGCGCGCCACGCGCGCCAGTCCGTGTGAGATCCGCTCCTACGGTCGGGAGGGCGGGCGCGGGTGTTGCGGGTCGATGTCTTCGTCCAGCGTCCAGACGATGTCGCGGCCTTCGGCGTCGCGGCTGAGATGGAACCGTGCGGGTGAGCCGGTTGCGATGTCCCCACGCGCGCCGTCCGCGCCGTCGATCGGAACGATGTACAGGCCGGTGGCATCCACGACATGCCGGGGCCGTGATTCGGCCAGGTCGCCGATGTCGGTGATGCGACCACCGCGTTCGGCCAGCGCGTGCTGGAAATTGACCAGCACGTCGGCGCGCGCGGGCGCCGTCCCCGGGGTGGCGAGGGTGGCGCCGCGGATCAGCAGGTCGGGGGCGACGCGACCGTTTTCCGGCAGGTCGGTGTAAAGCGATTGCGGCATGTCGGCGTAGGTGTCTTCGGCAATGGCATCCAGGGCCGCGGCCAGGGCGATGAAGTTCAGCCTGCGCACCGCTTGCTTCTCCGGGTCGCCTTCGATGCCGCCCGATTCGATCAGGATGGTGCTGGTGCCCCAAGTCGTCATCAGGTCGCCGAAGGCGCGCGGGTTGAAGGTGTCGTCCCAGCGCGCCATGTGGCCGGCGATGTGGGGCTCAAGCGCGGCGCGTATCACCGCCGCCACGTGCATCGCGCGGCCGCGGACCGCGTTGACGCCGCGGCTTTCGTCGAACGGCGGCGCGAGCAGGGCGATGGCCACGCCGCGGTCGCTGTCGCCGGCGCGGTAGCCGGGGCGCTGGTCGTGCAGGTTGAAGCCGAATTCCGGCTCGATGCGGTCGCGCAGCGCCTTGAGTGCCCGGCCTTCCGGCGTGGCCAGTGCGCGGGCATCGCGGTTGATGTCGATGCCATGGGCATTGCGGCGCTGGAAGCGCGCCGCGCCGTCCGGATTCATGACCGGCAGGAAGTGCAGCGTGGTCTGCTCATGCAGGCGGGCGACCAGGGGATGGTCGCGGTGTGTGCCCAGCAAGTGGAACAGGTCCACCAGCGCCATTGACGCCGTGCTCTCGTCACCGTGCATTTGCGACCACAGCAGCACCGCGGTCTTGCCTTCGCCCCACTGGACGTGGCGCAGCGGCCGGCCCTGGGCGCTTTGCCCAACCTGTTCCACGCTGAAGCCGGCATCCTTGCCCAGCAGCGGCATGGCCACCTGCCACCAGTGCTCGGCAGAGAAGGTGCGCTCCTCCAGGCCGGCTACCAGCAGTTCGGCGCCGTACTGCGCTTCCAGCTCGCCCAGCCAGGAGGGTGGCGCCGGGACTTCGGTAGTGGCCGCCGTGGCTCCGGAAGCTTGCGCGATCGAGGGTGTCTGTGCGGGCGCGTCCGTGCTGCAGGCGGAAACAAGGAATAGCGCGCACAGCAGCAGCGGCAGCGGGGGGCCTTGAAGCATGTCGGGAATCCGTGGGTGATTGGAGGACGAAGGTCGGTCGACCGTGCTCGGGTCGAGGGTAGCGGATGCGGCGCGCGCGGTGGAGCCGGCGACCGAGCGGCTTCAGTCAACCGCCGCCGGGCCCGGTGAATCCGGCCCGGCAGACGCGGCGGCGTGTGGCTGGTCGCCAACGTAGCGTGCACGCGGCCGGATCAGGCGGCCGGAAGCCTGCTGCTCCAGCGCGTGCGCAAGCCAACCGGCCAGGCGCCCGGCGGCGAACATGACGAGTGCCGGTGCCGCCGGCAGCCCATGGGCATGGCACAGCGCCGCCAGCAGCAGGTCAATGTTGGGGCGTTGGCCGCTGGCCTCTTCGCCGGCGCTGATGATCTGTTCCAGCCCGCGCATCGCCTGGTTGCGCCCGCGCGCGTCGCGCAGCATGCCCAGCAGGGTCGCGGCGCGCGGATCCCCGTCCGGGTACAGCGCGTGGCCGAAGCCTGGCAGATCGTCGCCGCGCTCCCAGCGCGCCGTGACGTGGGCGCCTGGGGAGGGCGCCGCGAGTGCCTCTCCGATCAGGGCGTGGGCGCGCGCGGTGGCGCCGCCGTGGCGCGGCCCGGACAGCGCTGAAAGCCCCGTGCACACCGTCGCATGCAGGTGCGCGCCAGTGGAGGCGACCACGCGGGCGGCGAACGCGGAAACATTGAGTTCGTGGTCGGCGCACAGCACCAGCGCTGCGCGCACCATCTCCGCGAAGCGCGGATCGCGTGGCTTCCAGTGCCGCGCCAGCAGCCGGTGCACCGGTGCGTTGGCCGGCGCGACGCCGGCCACCAGGGCCGCGTTCTGCCGCAACAGGACCGCGGCGATCTCGCGCCGCACCGTGGCCGATGAGCTGAACGAGTGGCGGACCTCCAGCGCCAGCAGCGGGATTGCTGCCATCGCCCGCTCCAGCGGAGGCAACCGGGCGTCGCCGGCCACGGCGCGAGCGGTGTCGGGCCATTGCTGCGGCAGCGGCCGGGCGAACGGATCCTCGTCACCGCAGCCCCACAGCAGCCGCGCGGTGTCTTCCAGCGTGGCCCCGTCGCGGGCCAGCGCCACCGCCGAGTGGCCGCGATAGTACGGACCGTCCGCGCGGATCAGCGAGATCCGGGTCTCCATCACCGGCAGCCCGCGATCCAGGCTTTGCGCCGCCCCGCGCGCCGCGCCGCGGCCGATGCGCTTGCGTTGCAGCAGCTTGTCCACGTCGCTGCGGCGGTACACACGGCTGCGGTGGTCGGCGCCCGGGCGCGACTGCACCAGCCCCCGGCTGACGTAGGCGTACAGGGTGGCCGGGCTGATGCCGAGCAGTTCGCAGGCCCGGGCGGCGGGGATGAATTCGTCACTCATGACGATATATTGATTTATTCGGTCAAGATTGATCAACAGGTCGATTGGTGCGAGATTGTCGGCATCCACGGCGTGGTCCGCGCCAGCCACTGGCGACGGACGCCCGCATCCACAGGAGCCTCCGATGAGTACCGCTTCCCCCGGCGCGCGCTTCCGCGCCGCGCTTGCCGAAGAATCCCCGCTGCAGGTGATCGGCGCGATCAACGCCAACCACGCCCTGCTGGCCGAACGCGCCGGTTTCCGCGCCGTGTACCTGTCCGGCGGCGGCGTTGCCGCCGGTTCGCTGGGCATGCCGGACCTGGGCATCAACACGCTGGAAGACGTGCTGATCGACGCGCGGCGGATCACCGACGTGTGCGAGCTGCCGCTGCTGGTCGACATCGACACCGGCTTTGGCGCCAGCGCGTTCAACATCGAGCGCACGGTCAAGTCGCTGATCAAGGCTGGCGCAGCCGCCTGCCATATCGAGGACCAGGTGGGCGCCAAGCGCTGCGGCCACCGGCCGGGCAAGGAGATCGTGTCCCAGGGCGAGATGGTGGACCGGATCAAGGCCGCCGCCGATGCGAAGACGGATCCGGATTTTTTCCTGATCGCGCGCACCGACGCGATCCAGGTCGAAGGCGTGGACGCGGCCATCGAGCGCGCGATCGCCTGCGTGGAAGCCGGCGCGGACGGCATCTTCGCCGAAGCGGCGTATGACCTGGACACCTACCGCAAGTTCGTCGATGCGGTGAAGGCGCCGGTGCTGGCCAACATCACCGAGTTCGGCGCCACGCCGCTGTTCTCGCGCGAGGAACTGGCCTCGGCCGGCGTCGCGATCCAGCTGTTCCCGCTGTCAGCGTTCCGCGCCGCCAACAAGGCCGCCGAGGCCGTATACACCGCGGTCCGCCGCGACGGCCACCAGAAGTCCGTCGTCGATGCCATGCAGACCCGCGAGGAGCTGTACGAGCGTATCGGCTACCACGCCTTCGAGCAGCGCCTGGACGCGCTGTTCTCGAAGAAATGATTCCCCGCCACCGGTCGTTCCCGACCCGTGGCTCCACCGCTTTGACCGGAGATCCGACATGACCGAGACCACCAAGGCCCCCGCCTTCAAGCCCAAGAAGTCCGTCGCCCTGTCCGGCACCGCCGCCGGCAACACCGCGCTGTGCTCGGTGGGCCGCAGCGGCAACGACCTGCACTACCGCGGCTACGACATCCTGGACCTGGCCCGGACCAGCGAGTTCGAGGAGATCGCCCACCTGCTGGTCCACGGCACCCTGCCCAACAAGGCCGAGTTGCGCGCCTACAAGGCGAAGCTGAAGGCGCTGCGCGGCATCCCGGCGGCGGTCAAGGCCGCGCTGGAAGAGCTGCCGCCGTCGGCGCACCCGATGGACGTGATGCGCACCGGCGTGTCGATCCTGGGCTGCGTGTCGCCCGAGAAGGACGACCACAACCATCCGGGCGCGCGCGACATCGCCGATAAGCTGATGGCCTCGCTCGGCTCGATGCTGATGTACTGGTACCACTGGAGCCACAACGGCCGTGCCATCGACGTGGAGACCGACGACGACTCCATCGGCGGCCACTTCCTGCACCTGTTGCACGGCGAGCCGGCGCCGGAGTCGTGGGAGAAGGCGATGCACACCTCGCTGATCCTCTACGCCGAGCACGAGTTCAACGCCAGCACCTTCGCCTGCCGGGTGATCGCCGGCACCGGCAGCGACATGTACTCCTCGGTCGCCGGCGGCATCGGCGCGCTGCGCGGGCCCAAGCACGGCGGCGCGAATGAAGTCGCCTTTGAAGTGCAGCAGCGCTACGAAAATCCGGACGAGGCCGAGGCCGACATCCGCGAGCGGGTGGGGCGCAAGGAAGTCGTGATCGGCTTCGGCCATCCGGTGTACACGGTGAGCGATCCGCGCAACGAGGTGATCAAGGCGGTGGCGCGCGAGCTGTCGGAAGAGCAGGGCAGCATGAAGATGTACGACATCGCCGAGCGCCTGGAATCGACCATGTGGGACATCAAGAAGATGTTCCCGAACCTGGACTGGTTCAGCGCCGTCAGCTACCACATGATGGGCGTGCCGACTGCCATGTTCACCCCGCTGTTCGTGATCGCCCGCACCGCGGGCTGGAGCGCGCACGTGATCGAGCAGCGCATCGACGGCAAGATCATCCGCCCCAGCGCGAACTACACTGGTCCGGAAGACCGCAAGTTCGTGCCGATCGACGAGCGCGGCTGAATGAACAACCCGTATCGCAAGCCCCTGCCCGGAACGAAGCTCGACTGGTACGACGCCCGTGAGGCCGTGGAAGCCATCAAGGCCGGCTCCTGGGCCACGCTGCCGTATACCGCCCGCGTGCACGCCGAGAACATCGTGCGCCGGGCCGATCCGGACATGCGCGACGCCTACCTGGGCCAGCTCATCGAGCGCCGCCGCGACCTGGACTTCCCGTGGTTCCCGGCGCGCGTGGTCTGCCACGACATCCTCGGCCAGACCGCGCTGGTGGACCTGGCGGGCCTGCGCGATGCCATCGCCGACGCCGGCGGTGATCCGGCCCAGGTCAATCCGGTGGTGCCGGTGCAGCTCATCGTCGACCACTCGCTGGCGGTTGAATGCGGCGGCTTCGATCCGGAAGCCTTCAACCGCAACCGCGAGATCGAGAACCGCCGCAACGCCGACCGCTTCCACTTCATCGACTGGACGGCCGAGGCATTCGAGAACGTCGACGTGATCCCGCCGGGCAACGGGATCATGCACCAGATCAACCTGGAGAAGATGTCGCCGGTGGTCTACGTCGACGACGGCGTGGCGTTTCCCGATACCTGCGTGGGCACCGACAGCCACACTCCGCACGTGGACGCGCTGGGCGTGATCGCGATTGGCGTGGGCGGGCTGGAGGCGGAGAGCGTGATGCTCGGCCGCGCCTCGTGGATGCGTACCCCGGAAATGATCGCCGTTGAACTGAGTGGCAAGCCGCAGCCGGGCATCACCGCCACCGACGTGGTGCTGGCGCTGACCGAGTTCCTGCGCCAGCAGAAGGTGGTCGGCGCGTACCTGGAATTCCGCGGCGAAGGCGCCGCGGCGCTGACCATCGGCGACCGCGCCACGATTTCCAACATGGCGCCCGAGTACGGCGCGACCGCGGCGATGTTCTTCATCGACGACAACACCCTGGACTACCTGCGCCTGACCGGCCGCGAAGACGAGCAGGTGGCGCTGGTGGAGAACTACGCCAAGGCCGCCGGCCTGTGGGCCACCGACCTGGCCAACGCCGAGTACGCGCGCACGCTGCACTTCGACCTGTCCAGCGTGGTGCGCAACATGGCCGGGCCGTCCAACCCGCACCGCCGCCTGCCGGTCAGCGACCTGGCCGAGCGCGGCATCGCGAGCGACCTGGAAGCGGCGCGCGCGCAGGAGGCCGACGGCCTGCTGCCCGACGGCGCGGTGATCATCGCCGCCATCACCTCGTGCACCAACACTTCCAACCCGCGCAACGTGATCGCCGCCGGCCTGCTGGCGCGCAACGCCAACGCGCGCGGGCTGGTGCGCAAGCCGTGGGTGAAGAGTTCGCTGGCGCCGGGTTCGCGCGCCGTACAGCTTTATCTTGAAGAGGCCGGGCTGCTGCCGGAGCTGGAGGACCTGGGCTTTGGCATCGTCGGCTTCGCCTGCACCACCTGCAACGGCATGTCCGGCGCGCTGGATCCGGCGATCCAGAAGGAAGTGATCGACCGCGACCTGTATTCGGTGGCGGTGCTGTCGGGCAACCGCAACTTCGACGGCCGCATCCACCCCTATGCCAAGCAGGCCTTCCTGGCCTCGCCGCCGCTGGTGATCGCCTACGCCATCGCCGGCACGGTGCGCTTCGACATCGAGAAGGACGTGCTCGGGCATGACGCCCAGGGCAACCCGGTGACGCTGAAGGACATCTGGCCCAGCGACGAAGAGATCGACGCGGTGGTCAAGGCCAGCGTCAAGCCCGAGCAGTTCCGGCGCGTGTACGAACCCATGTTCGACCGCGCGGCGGCCAGGCGCGCCCGGGTCGAGCCGCTGTACGACTGGCGCCCGATGAGCACCTACATCCGCCGCCCGCCGTACTGGGAAGGCGCGCTGGCCGGCGAGCGCACCATGACGGGCATGCGCCCGCTGGCGGTGCTGGGCGACAACATCACCACCGACCACCTCTCGCCCTCCAACGCGATCATGGCCAGCAGCGCCGCCGGCGAATACCTGGCGAAGATGGAAGTGCCCGAGGAGGACTTCAACTCCTACGCCACCCATCGCGGCGACCACCTGACCGCGCAGCGGGCGACGTTCGCCAATCCCAAGCTGCTCAACGAGATGGTGCGCGATGAAAGCGGCGAGGTCCGCCAGGGCTCGCTGGCGCGGATCGAGCCGGAGGGCGAGGTCACCCGCATGTGGGAGGCGATCGAGACCTACATGGAGCGCAAGCAGCCGCTGATCATCGTCGCCGGCGCCGATTACGGGCAGGGTTCAAGCCGCGACTGGGCCGCCAAGGGCGTGCGCCTGGCCGGCGTGGAGGTGATCGCCGCCGAAGGCTTCGAGCGCATCCATCGCACCAACCTGATCGGCATGGGCGTGCTGCCGCTGGAGTTCCAGCCCGGCACCACCCGCCAAACGCTGGGCATCGACGGCACCGAGACCTTCGACGTGCTCGGCGAGCCCGCGCCCGGTGCCACGTTGACGCTGGTGGTCAATCGCCGGGATGGCGAGCGCATTGAGGTGCCGATGACCTGCCGCCTGGATTCCAACGACGACCTGGAGGTCTACGCGGCCGGCGGCGTGCTGCAGCGGTTTGCGCAGGATTTCCTGGCGGCGGCCGCAGCCTGATGTTCGAACGGCTGCCGGGCGGCGCCGAAGCGCACGCCGCGAGCCACGATGCCTGGTGGCCGCGGCGCGGAAACCGCCTGCTTTTCATCCTCAGGCTGGCGCCGTCCGCGGCAGCGGCCCTGGACGGCGCCATTGAGTCTGCCGGGGTCAAGGCTGCGCTCGGGGCGGAGCTGTTCCCGGCCGCACTCTGGCACCAGTCGGTCTCGGACCGCTATGCCGACCGGCCTGAACTCCGGCAGCACCTGCTGGCTGCGGGTGAACAGGTGCGCGTGCCCGGTTTCACCATCGAACTCGACCAGATCAGGACGGGCAGGAACCCGCGCGGCAGCTTCAATGTGGAGGCCCGCCAACGCAGCGCCTGTCCCGAGCTGGTCACGCTGGTGGACGCCATCAACGAAGCCGCCGCGGCGCAGGGTTTGCCGGAGGGCGGCGGGCATTCACCGCATGTCACCCTGAGCTACGGGTTCAAAGGCGAGCTGCCCGGGAGCCAGCCGATGATCCCGGTGGAATGGGCCGTGGACGCGTTCGAACTGGTGGTCGGCGGCGGGCGGCCCTATGGCTACACCACCCTGGGCCGCTGGACGCTGGGTCCTCCCGCTGCCAGGGCCTCGCAGGCCAGCCTGTTCTGACCTTCTTCCACATGGCCTGCCGGGCGCCGCGCAGGCATCTCTACGCAGGACCGCACCATGACCGACCGCAAGCCTTCCCATGCCCCCCAGCTCAGGATCCCCGCCACCTACCTGCGCGGCGGCACCTCCAAGGGCGTGTTCTTCCGCCTTGAAGACCTGCCCGAAGCCGCGCGCGTGCCCGGCCCGGCGCGCGACGCGCTGCTGATGCGGGTGATCGGCTCGCCCGATCCTTACGGCAAGCACACCGACGGCATGGGCGGGGCGACGTCGAGCACCAGCAAGTGCGTGATCATTTCGAAGTCGTCGCAGCCCGGGCACGACGTCGATTACCTCTACGGCCAGGTCTCGATCGACACCGCCTTCGTCGACTGGTCGGGCAACTGCGGCAACCTCAGCACCGCGGTGGGACCGTTCGCGATCGCCAACGGGTTCATTGATGCGGCACGCCTGCCGGAGAACGGCACCGTTGCCGTGCGCGTGTGGCAGGCCAACATCGGCAAGACCATCGTCTGCCACGTGCCGATCGTGGACGGCCAGGTGCAGGAGGCCGGCGACTTCGAGCTCGATGGGGTGACCTTCCCGGCGGCGGAGATCGTGCTGGAATTCATGGATCCGTCCGATGACGGCGAGGGCGGAGCGATGTTCCCGACCGGCAGCGTGGTCGATGAATTGGACGTGCCCGGCGTCGGCAGGCTGCAGGCGACGATGATCAGCGCCGGGATCCCGACGGTGTTCGTCAACGCCGCCGACATTGGCTACGCCGGCACCGAACTGCAGCCCGCGATCAACGAAGACCCGGCGGCGCTGGCGAAGCTGGAGGCGATCCGGGTGGCCGGTGCGCTGCGCATGGGGCTGATCAGGACGCCGGAAGAGGCCGCCGCGCGGCAGCACACGCCCAAGGTGGCGTTCGTGGCGTCGCCGGCGGATTACCTGGCCAGCAGCGGCAAGCTGGTCGATGCCGACGGCATCGACCTCAACGTGCGGGCAATGTCGATGGGCAAGTTGCACCACGCCATGATGGGCACCTGCGCGGTTGCCATTGCCGCCGCGGCAGCCGTACCGGGGACGCTGGTGAACCTGGCCGCGGGTGGCGGCGAACGTGATGCGGTGCGCTTCGGGCACCCGTCGGGCACGTTGCGCGTGGGCGCCGAAGTGCGTCAGCAGGACGGCCAGTGGGCCGTGACCAAGGCGGTGATGAGCCGCAGCGCCCGGGTGCTGATGGAGGGCGCGGTGCGGGTGCCGGTCAGCTCCGGCGCGGAGTGAGGTTCTGCACCTTCAGGAAGGTGTGATCGTCGATCACCGCGACCTGGGGGGCGTCCCGCCAGCTCGGCGAGGCGAGGGCGTGGGCCAGGAAGTGGCTGGCGCCGGGCACGACTTCTTCGCGCATGTCGGGCGGCAGCGCCCAGTTGCGCTTGGCCGAGACCGCCACTTCGATTGAGCGCGACCAGGCCGCGGCGTTGGTCAGGCGCACGTGGTGGGAAACGATGCCCGGCGCGAACTGCTTGCGCGCTGTCACCACTTCACACATGGAATGGCCCCAGAAACCGCTTTCCTGGCGGCGCAGGGCCACCTCGGCCACCGCCTGCTGGCCGCGCGGCGACTGGTCGCGCGCCTCCAGGTACACGGTGGTGCCCAGGCAAAGGGAATCGGCCGCAGGCTGCGGCAGCAGGGTGGCGAACCAGAGGATCCAGCCCAGCGTCATCGTTGTAACTCCTTGCTTCGTTGCGCCGCGGCCGCGGTTGCCTGCTCCATCTGGAGCTATGGCATCGGGGACCAGGACCGGCATGGCGAATGGACGCACCCGGCCAGGCCGGACGCTCGCGAACGGTTCGCGACAAGAAGGGCAGCGATTCTGTGGCGCCTTGGTGCCCCGGACCCGGGGCTTGCCCTGGATCAGGGCTGGAGGCCGGATCAATCCGCGGCGGCAGGGCCTGCCCCGGACTGCGCGCACCTTAGTAACGGCTGGCCGAACTCAACCTGAATGGGGGTGCTTGACTTCCGGTCGGCGTGCGGGCGGGGTTGTTGCGGCGCAGCATTCCCAGTTACAGCCTGGCGGCGAGACGCGACCCCTGGTCGATGGCGCGCTTGGCGTCGAGCTCAGTGGCAACGTCGGCGCCGCCGATCAGGTGCGGGCGCAGTCCGGCGGCCTGCAGCGGGTCGAACAGGGCACGGCGAGGCTCCTGGCCGGCGCAGATGACCACGTGGTCCACCGGCAGGACCTGCTCCTTGTCGTCGGCGCGGATCCGAAGGCCGGAATCGTCCACGCCCAGGTATTCAACGCCGCCGAGCATGGTGACGTCCTTGGCTCGCAGGGTGGCGCGGTGGATCCAGCCGGTGGTCTTGCCCAACCGGCGGCCGAGTCGGCCGGGACTGCGCTGCAGCAGCCAGACCTGGCGGGCCGGTGGCTCCGGCCGTGGCGCAGCCAGCGCGCCCGGGCCGGCGAAATCCGGGTCCACGCCCCATTCGCGCATCCACAGCGCCGGGTCGAGCGTGGGCGAGGGGCCGTCATGGACCAGGAACTCGGCCACGTCGAAGCCGATGCCGCCGGCACCGATGATGGCCACCCGCTTGCCCGGCACCACGCGGCCTTCCAGCACGTCCAGGTAGCCGACCACCCGCGGATGGTCGCTGCCCGGAAAGTCGACCCGCCGCGGCTCCACCCCGCTTGCCAGCACGACCTCATCGAAGCCGGCCAGCGCCTGCGCGTCGGCGCGGGTCGAGAGCCTCACGTCTACGCCGGTCTCTTCAAGCCGGTGCCTGAACCAGCGCAGCGTTTCGGCGAACTCCTCCTTGCCGGGGATGCGCATGGCCAGATTGAACTGGCCGCCGACTTCACCGGCGGCCTCGAACAGGGTGACCCGGTGGCCGCGTTCGGCCGCGACGGTGGCGCAGGCCAGCCCGGCCGGCCCGGCGCCGATCACGGCGATGCGCCGCGGCGTGGCCGCCGGGGCGTAGACCAGTTCGGTCTCGAAACAGGCGCGCGGATTGACCAGGCAGCTGGCCCGACGGTTCTGGAACACGTGGTCCAGGCAGGCCTGGTTGCAGGCGATGCAGGTATTGATTGCATGGACGCGCCCGGTGCGGGCCTTGTCCGCCCATTCCGGGTCGGCCAGCAGCGGGCGGGCCATCGATACCAGGTCTGCGCCGCCAGAGGCCAGCACGCCCTCGGCCACGTCGGGCATGTTGATGCGGTTGCTGGCCACCAGCGGCTGCTTCACGTGGGCGCGCATCCTGGCGGTGACCCCGGCAAAGACGCCGCGCGGCACCGAGGTGGAGATCGTCGGCACCCGCGATTCGTGCCAGCCGATGCCGGTGTTGAGGAGGGTGGCGCCGGCGGCCTCGATCGCCTTCGCCTGGGCCACGATCTGCTCCCAGTCCGAGCCCTCCGGCACCAGTTCGGCCATCGACAGCCGGTAGATCAGGATGAAATCGTCACCGCAGGCCTCGCGCACGCGGCGCACGATCTCGGTGGCGAAGCGCATGCGGTGTTCGAGCGACCCGCCCCAGCGGTCGTGGCGCCGGTTGGTGCGCGCGCTGGCGAATTCGTTGATCAGGTAGCCTTCCGATCCCATGATCTCGACCCCGTCGTAGCCGGCTTCGCGCGCGAGCCGCGCGGCGTTGACGTAGGCGTCGATGGTGCGCTCCACCCCACGCGTGGACAGGGCGCGCGGGGTGAACGGGGTGATCGGTGATTTGTCCCGCGACGGCGCCACCGACAGTGGATGGAAGGCATAGCGGCCGGCGTGCAGCAGCTGCAGGCAGATCTTCGCCCCGTGGTCGTGCACCGCCCTGGTGACCTGGCGGTGCTTGCCCACTTCCCACGGCCAGCCCAGGCGGCTGGCGAACGGTTTCAGCCAGCCTTCGACGTTGGGCGAAAAACCACCGGTGACGATCAGTCCCACGCCGCCGGCAGCGCGTTCGGCGAAGTAGGCCGCCAGCTTCGGGAAGTCGCGCCGGCGATCCTCCAGCCCGGTGTGCATCGATCCCATCAGCACCCGGTTGCGCAGGACCGTGAAGCCCAGGTCCAGCGGCGCGAACAGGTGCGGGTAGGGCGGCGGCGCGGATGCGGGCTGGCCGGGGGCTGGCGGCATGAGGGATACGCTGGCGTATGGATCCGGCAGGGTGCCGGGAAACGCTGCGGCCGGCAAGCCGGGGGGCTACGGCCCGGCCGGGGTCCCTGGGTCGGCGCAGGCCGCCGGCTGTGGCGGGCCTTCCATGGCGAACATTGGCAGGAAGATCCCGCACAGCGGTCCCACCAGGCAGGCGAACGCCAGCGTGCCCCAGCCGACCGTCCCGCCCAGCCACCAGCCGGTGACCAGCACGGAGGCCTCGACCAGGGTGCGCACCGTCCAGATCGGCCAGCCGGTGCGCGCATGCAGGCCGGTCATCAAGCCGTCGCGGGGCCCGGAGCCAAAGCGCGCGCCGATGTACAGCCCGGTCGCGGCGGCCAGCAGCACCAGGCCGGCGCCGAACAGTGCCGACTGGGCAAGCACGCCATGGGCGTCGGGAATCGCCCACAGGCCAAGCTCGGCGCTGGGCCCTATCAGCAATGCGTTGAGCACGGTGCCGATGCCGAACTTCTCCCGCAGCGGCAGCCACAGCGCCAGCACGCCCACGCCGATCAGCACGGTGACCAGCCCGAACGAGAGCCCGGTGCGCATTGAAATGCCCTGGGTCAGCACGTCCCAGGGCGCCAGGCCAATGCCGGCCCGCACCATCATGGCAATGCCGATGCCGTACAGGAACAGGCCCAGCAGCAGCCGCGCCGCGCGTTCGGCGAGCAGGTGACGCATCCATTGGCTCCGGAGGGGGAGGGCGCGGCGACCGGCCGCGGCCTGCCGTCCATTCTAGCCGCCGCCCGCCCGGCCGATGGCGTCGATTCCGAGATGTGGGCGCAGCGCTAACGTGGGCTCTGGCAGCATGCCGTGGAATCCGTCCCAGGGAGGTTGGCCGATGCCGCAGCCCGATATCCGTTCCGCCGCGCGGCCTGATCCGGACCGGTCGATGGTCGAGATCGCCGACTACGTCATCGACGGCCGCATTGATTCAACCGAGGCCTACGACACCGCGCGCTACATGCTGCTCGACTCACTGGCCTGCGCGATGCTGGCGATGAAGTTCGATGAGTGCGTCAAGCACCTGGGCCCGCTGGTTCCGGGCGGCGGGATTCCCGGCGGGGCGCGGGTGCCCGGTACCGCCTTCGAGCTGGATCCGGCCCAGGCCGCCTTCAACATCGGCACCCTGGTGCGCTGGCTGGACTTCAACGACACCTGGCTGGCGGCCGAGTGGGGCCATCCGTCCGACAACCTGGGCACGATCCTGGCAGTGGCCGACTGGCAGGCGCGCAGGGCAGGAAAAACGATCACGGTGCGCGACGTGCTTGGCTGGGCGATCAAGGCCCATGAGATCCAGGGGGTCTACGCCCTGCGCAACGCCTTCAACCGGGTCGGGCTGGACCACGTGATCCTGGTGCGCCTGGCTTCCACCGCCGTGGCCACGGCGATGCTGGGCGGTGGCAAGGAGGAGGTGATCACCGCCGTCTCGCACTCCTGGATCGACAACGGCGTGCTCAGGACCTATCGCCACGCGCCCAACACGGGCCCGCGCAAGAGCTGGGCAGCGGGCGACGCCTGTCGCCGGGCGGTGATCCACGCCCTCAATGCCGTGGACCGGAAGGTGGTGGGTTATCCGAGCGCGCTGAGCGCGAAGACCTGGGGATTCGAGGACGTTGCATTCGGCGGGCGCGAGTTCGAGTTCGAACGGCCGTTCGGCAGCTACGTGATGGAAAACATCCTGTTCAAGATCAGCTGGCCGGCCGAGTTCCACGCCCAGACCGCCGTGGAGTGCGCGATGCAGCTGCACGAGCTGGTACGGGACCGGATCGAGGAGATCGAGCGGGTGGACATCCAGACCCAGGAGGCCGGGGCGCGGATCATCGACAAGACCGGGCCGCTGCACAACTACGCAGATCGCGACCACTGCCTGCAGTACATGGTGGCGGTGCCGCTGATATTCGGTCGACTGACCGCGGCCGACTACGGCGACGAGGTGGCCGCCGATCCCAGGATCGACGCGCTGCGCGAGCGGATGCAGGTGCGTGAGGATCCGCGTTTCACCCGCGACTATTTCGACCCGGACAAGCGCTACATCGGCAATTCGGTGCAGGTGTTCTTCCAGGACGGCTCGTCCACGCCCAAGGTGTCGGTGGACTATCCGGTCGGCCACCGCCGTCGCCGCGAGGAAGGGATGCCCCTGCTGTTGGCCAAGTGCGAAGAAGCCCTGCGGGGACACCTGCCACCCGCCCGGGCCAACCGTTTGATGGAGCTGGCTGGCGATGCCACTGCCCTGGACCGGATGCCGATCCAGGACTTCGTGGACCTCTACCAAAACTGAACAGACGCCAATTCAGTCGCGGAAGGCATAACTGTTATGTTACTGTTAACGCCGCCTTCACACCGCTGACCCTAGGCTGTGCCCCGAAGGTTTGGGCCTGCGCGGCCTGAAAGAGCAAGACCTTGCGAAAGATCGAAAACTTGCAATGACGCTTTATCCCCCTTGATCAAGGAGCATGACGGATGAAAATGAAACTCCTCTGTGCCGCGCTTGCCGGCGGCCTGGGCTTGGCCTCAGTCGCCAACGCGCAGGAGTTCGACGACCGCTGGTACCTGACCGCAGGCGCTGGCTTCAACTTCCAGGACGGCGACCGCCGTACCGACAACGCCCCCCAGTTTTCGCTGGGCCTGGGCAAGTTCATCAGCCCGGTCTGGTCGATCGACGGTGAGCTGAACTACCAGAACCCCGGTTTCGACTCCGGTATCGAAGGTGCGAATGACGACCTGCGCTGGAGCCAGTACGGCGTTTCGTTCGACTTCCGCCGCCACTTCATCTCCGAAGGCCGTGCCTGGAACCCGTACGCGCTGTTCGGCGTGGGCTACCAGCGCAGCGAGGAGGAGTACGACGCCTTCCCGAACCCGAATTCCCCGGGTGAGCGCGAGGACGGCAACTTCTCCGCCAAGATTGGTGCCGGTCTCCAGGGTACCTTCACCAACCGTGCCGCGGTTCGTGCCGAAGTCTTCGCGCGCGGCGACTTCGACGACAACAGCTACGCGGCCAATGGCGCGCGTGACTGGAGTGGCTACCCGCACAATCAGGAAGACAGCCAGTTCGTCGACCTGGTGGCCCAGATTGGCGTGGTGATCCCGCTGGGTCCGGAGCCGACCGCTCCGGTGGCCCCGCCGCCGCCCCCGCCGCCGCCGCCGCCGCCGCCGGCTGAGCCGCCGCCGCCCGCGCCGATCACCATCGACCTGACGGGCGTGAACTTCGACTTCGACCGTTCGACCCTGCGTCCGGATGCGGTGCAGATCCTGAACGAGGCGATCGAGATCCTGAGCCGTTACCCGGATCTGGGCGTCGAGGTTGCTGGTCACACCGACTCGGTCGGTGCCGAGCAGTACAACCAGGGCCTGTCCGAGCGTCGCGCCCAGGCGGTGTACGACTACCTGACCAGCAATGGCATCGATGCCAGCAGGCTGCAGGGTCCGACCGGTTACGGCGAGAGCCGCCCGATCGCGCCGAACACCAACCCGGATGGCACCGACAATCCGGAAGGTCGCGCGCGCAACCGCCGCACCGAGCTGAACGTCCAGAACTGACGGACGCCAAGCTCGCGTAACACCAGGAAGCCCGGCCCAGTGCCGGGCTTCCTGTTTTTATGAACGCGCCTTTTTGTAAACAATGGTTTGCGGTGGACATTTAAGGCGAATACACTGCTTCGCGCTTCCACCGGGATCCCAGCATGTACAAGGCCACCGCTGTCGCCCTGCTGCTCGCCGCAGCGCCAACCCTTTCCCACGCCTCGAACTGTTCGCGGGCGGCAACCAGCACGATGGTGTCGACCTCACCGACGCTGTTGGCCCCGGTTGCGCCGGAGCTGGTGGCGCCCGACTACCGGCTCGGCGCCCACGGCGGCGTGCTTTCACGCGGTTACGGCGAGGCGCAGTCGCTTGACCAGGTGCTGCTGCGGCTGAGGGTCGAGGGCTGCAACATGGCCATGGCCATGCCGCAGCCGGGGATGGCCGGCACGGTTGACCCGGGGGCCTACGTCAAGCAGACCGAGTTCGACAACACGCCGTACCGCTTCAACATGACCCAGGGCGGCAAGCGCATGACCGCCGACGATTTCGATGCCTGGCTGCAGGCCAACGGCTACAGCGCAGGCCGACGCGTCGATCCAAACGCGCCGGCCACGCCGGACCTGACCGATGCGCTGCCGGTCTCCGAGGTCCCTGCGGTATCCACCGAGGAATAGGACGCCCGCTCAGGCGCCGATCACGCCCAGTTCGCGGCCGATGCGGGTGAACGCGTCGATGGCGCGATCCAGGTGTTCGCGCGTGTGCGCGGCCGAGAGCTGGGTTCGGATCCTTGCCTGCTCTTTGGGCACCACCGGGAAGAAGAAGCCGATCGCGTAGATGCCCTCGTCGAGCAGGCGCTCGGCGAAGCGCTGCGCCAGCGGTGCGTCGTAGAGCATCACCGGCACGATGGGGTGATCGCCCGGCTTGAGGTCGAAGCCGGCGGCGGTCATGCGCTCGCGGAAGTAGGCGGTGTTCTCGCGCAGCCGCTCGCGCAGCTCGCCGGCCGCGTCCAGCATCTGGAACGCCTTGGTGCCCGCGGCCACCACGTGCGGCGGCAGCGAGTTGGAGAACAGGTAGGGGCGCGAGCGCTGGCGCAGCAGTTCGATCACCTCGGCCCTGGCGGTGGTGAAGCCGCCGATCGCGCCACCCATGGCCTTGCCCAGGGTGCCGGTGATGACGTCGATCTTCCCGAGCACGCCCTTGACCTCGGCCGAACCGCGGCCGGTGGCGCCGATGAAGCCGGTGGCGTGGCACTCGTCGATATGCACCAGCGCGTCGTACTTCTCCGCCAGCGCGGTGATCTCGTCCAGCGGGGCGACGAAGCCGTCCATCGAGAACACGCCGTCGGTGGTGATCATGATGGTGCGCGCGCCGTCCTCACGGGCCTGCTTGAGCTGCGCCTCCAGCTCCGCCATGTCGCAGTTGGCGTAGCGGTAGCGCTTGGCCTTGCACAGGCGCACGCCGTCGATGATCGAGGCGTGGTTGAGCGAATCGGAGACGATCGCGTCCTCCGGCCCCAGCAGCGGCTCGAACAGGCCGCCGTTGGCGTCGAAACAGGCGGCGTAGAGGATCGTGTCCTCCTTGCCGAAGAATCCGGAGATGGTCCGCTCCAGTTCCTTGTGCAGGTCCTGGGTGCCGCAGATGAAGCGCACCGACGCCAGGCCGAAGCCGTGCGTGTCCAGCGCTTCGCGTGCGGTGGCGATGATGTCGGGGTGGTCGGCCAGGCCCAGGTAGTTGTTGGCGCAGAAGTTCAGCACCGTGCGGCCGTCTTCAAGCGTGATCTCGGCCGACTGCGGGCCGGTGATGATGCGCTCGGCCTTGAACAGTCCGGCGTCGCGGATCTCGTCGAGGGTTTCGTTGTAGCGTTCGGTCAGTGACATGGCTTCATCAACTCCAATTCAATACCACCTTGCCGGACTTGCCCGATTCCATCAGGTCAAAGCCCTTCTGGAACTCGTCGGCCGGCAGCTGGTGGCTGAGCACCTTGTGCAGCGGGAAGCCGCCGATCACCAGCTGGGTCATCTTGTACCAGGTCTCGTACATGCGCCGGCCATAGATGCCCTGCACGGTCAGGCCCTTGAAGATGATCCGGTCCCAGTCGATGCCCGCGCCCTTGGGCAGGATGCCGAGCAGGGCGACCTTGCCGCCGTGGTACATACAGTCGAGCATGTCGTTGAAGGCGCGCGGGTTGCCGCTCATCTCCAGGCCCACGTCGAAGCCTTCCAGGTGCAGGTCGGCCATCACCTCCCTGACCGAGGTGTTGGCGACGTTGACCACCCGGGTGGCGCCCATGTCGGCGGCCAGCTTGAGGCGGTAGTCGTTGACGTCGGTGACCACCACGTTGCGCGCGCCGATGTGCTTGCAGATGCCGGCCGCCATGACCCCGATCGGGCCGGCGCCGGTGATCAGCACGTCCTCGCCGACCACGTCGAACTCCAATGCGCAGTGGGCCGCGTTGCCGTAGGGGTCGAAGAAGGCGGCCAGCTCGGACGGGATCTGGTCCGGGATCGGCCACAGGTTGCTTGCCGGCATCACCACGTAGTCGGCGAAGGCGCCGTCGCGGGCAACGCCGATGCCCACCGTGTTGGGGCACAGGTGCTGCTTGCCGGCGCGGCAGTTGCGACAGTGGCCGCAGACCAGGTGGCCTTCGGCCGAGACCCGCTGGCCGATCTCGTAACCGCCCACGCCCGGGCCCAGCGCGGCGATGCGGCCGACGAATTCGTGGCCGACCACGAGTCCCGGGGTGATCGTGCGCTGGCTCCATTCGTCCCACAGGTAGATGTGCAGGTCGGTGCCGCAGATCGCGGCCTTTTCCACCCGGATCAGGACCTCGTTCGGCCCCGGCGCGGGCACCGGGACCTCTTCCATCCACATGCCCTTGGTGGCTTCACGCTTGACCAGCGCGCGCATGGTGGTGGGGATCTGGCTGGGCTGGCCCATCGGGTGGCATCCATCGTTGCGGGGAAACCGCAATTATACGTGGGCGGCGGCGGTAGACTTGGCGGTCGTCGCCACGTTTGAGACCGCCACATGCGTATCGCCCCGATCGCCGCCCTGCTGACCACCCTGGCCCTGACGGCCGCTCCCGCCTCCGCCGGAGAGGGCATGTGGGTGCCACAGCAGCTTCCGGAGATTGCCGGGCCGCTGCGCGATGCGGGACTGCGGCTGGCGCCGGAGCAGCTTGCCGACCTGACCGGCGATCCCATGGGCGCGGTGGTGTCGCTGGGTGGATGCACCGCCAGCTTTGTCTCGCCCGGCGGCCTGGTGGCGACCAACCACCACTGTGCCTACGGCGCGATCCAGCTCAATTCGACGCCGGAAAACAACCTGATGCAAGCCGGCTTCTACGCGCCGGAGCAGGGCGCCGAACTCAGCGCCGGAGCCAATGCGCGCATCTTCGTGCTCGATACGATCCGCGACGTCACCCTCCAGGTGCAGAACGCGATCGCCGCCGCGCCGGACGCGATCGGCCGCGCGCGCGCGCTGGAGTTCATCGAAAAGCGCCTGGTTGCCGACTGCGAGCACGAGGAGGGTTACCGCTGCCGCCTGTACAGCTTTTCCGGCGGCAACGAGTACCGGCTGTTCCGCAACGTGGAGATCCGCGACGTGCGGCTGGTGTACGCACCGCCGGGCGGGATCGGCAACTTCGGCGGTGAGGTCGACAACTGGATGTGGCCGCGGCACACCGGCGATTTCGCTTTCTATCGCGCCTATGTCGGGCCGGACGGCAAGCCGGCCGACCATGCCGAAGAAAACGTGCCGTACGAGCCGCGCCATTGGCTGCGCTTCTCCGACCGGCCGCTGCGAGACGGCGATTTCGTGATGGCCGCCGGCTATCCGGGGCGCACCAACCGCTACGCGCTGGTGGCCGAGTTCGAGCAGACCGAGCAGTGGACGTATCCGATCATCAGCCGTCACTACAAGGCGCTGATCGACCTGGTGGAAGAGCAGGGGCGCGAAAATCCGGAGATCGCGGTCCGCTATGCCGCCACCATGGGCGGCTGGCGCAACACTTCGAAGAACTACGACGGCCAGCTGGAGGGCTTCGCCCGCATCGATGCCGCGGCACGCAAGAGCGCGGAGGAAGCCGCGGTGCTCGAATGGCTCAATGCACAGGGCGAATCGGGCCAGCAGGCGCTGGATGCCTATGCTGAACTGGTGGAGATTGCCGGGGAGGCAGCGGCCACCCGCGAACGCGACCTGATCCTGGGCCAGTTCCACCGCCTGGGCACGGTGGGCCTGGCGATGCGGCTGTACCGCAACGCCATCGAGCGCACCCGGCCGGACCCGGACCGCGAGCCGGGCTACCAGGAGCGTGACCAGCCGCAGATTGCCGGCGCGGTGGCGCAGATGGACCGCCGCTACCATCCGGACATGGGCCGGATCCTGCAGCGCTACTGGCTGCAGCAGTACGTGGCCCTGCCGGAGGAGCAGCGGGTCGCTGCGATCGACGCGTGGCTGGGAGGCCTGGACGAAGCGGCGGTCGAGGCCGCGCTGGACCGGCTGGCCGATACCGGCCTGGCCAACCCCGCCGAGCGCATGGCGTGGCTGTCCGCCGACCGCGACGCGTTCGAGGACAGCAGCGACCCGGCGATTGCCTACGCGGCGGCGATCACCCCGGTGGTGATCGAGCAGGAGATGGCGCACAAGGCGCGCGCGGGACGGATCCTGCAGGCGCGGCCGGCGTACCTGCAGGCGGTGGCGGATTTCCGCCGCAGCCAAGGCGGGCATGTCTATCCGGACGCCAACTCCTCGCTGCGCATCACCTTCGGCAACGTCACGGGTTACAGGGGGCTGGACGGCACCCGCCACCGGCCGTTCACCCGGCTGGAGGAGGTGGCCGACAAGGCCACCGGCGAGGAGCCATTCAACGCACCGCAGCCGCTGCTGGACGCGATCGAAGACGATCGCGACGGCGGCCTGGCCGATCGCAAGCTGCGTTCGGTGCCGGTGAACTTCCTGTCCGACCTGGACGTGACCGGCGGCAACTCGGGCTCGCCGGTGCTCGACGCCGACGGCCGGCTGGTGGGACTGCTGTTCGACATGAACTGGGAGTCGGTGAGCTCGAACTGGGTGTTCGACGCCGGGATGACCCGCACCATCTCCGTCGACCAGCGCTACATGCGCTGGGTGATGCAGGAAGCGTTCCCCGCGCCGGAGCTGCTGGAAGAACTGGACCTGCCGCGGATGCGGCGCTGACCCGGATGCGAATGACATGAGGATCCTGCTCGCCCGCCATGGCGAAACCCCCTGGAACGCCGAAGGCCGCTACCAGGGCCAGGAAGACATCCCGCTTTCGCCGGTGGGCGAGGCGCAGGCGACGTCCCTGGGGCGGCGCCTGGAAGGACTGCGGATCGATCGCGCCGTGTCATCGCCGCTGGCGCGCGCACGGCGTACCGCCGAGCTGGCGCTGGGGCCGGTGCGGGAGTCGCTGCTGCAGCTGGATCCGGGCCTGTTGGAAATCGCCCACGGCAGCTGGGAAGGCCTGCTGGCCGCCGAGATCCATGAACGCGACCCGGAGCGCCTGCGCGCCTGGCGCGAGGCGCCCGACAGCGTGCTCATGCCCGACGGCGGCGAATCCCTGCAGCAGGTGTTCGACCGCGCCTGGCCCGCATTCGCGCGCGCCGCCGAAGGCCTGGGCGAAAACGACACGCTGCTGGTGGTCGCCCACGACGCGGTCAACCGGGTGATCCTGTGCCGGGTGCTGGGCATCCCGTTTTCGCGCCTGTGGACCTTCCGCCAGGCGCCGACCACGCTCAACCTGCTGGAGGGTGAAAGCGTGGAGCAGCTGGAAGTGGTGCGGCTGAACGACTGCGCCCACCACACCCCGCTGTTCGGCGAGGCCGTGCACCGGGCGCTGTGAAACGGACCCTTCCCCAATGGCTGGCCTGGATCGAGGGCCGGCATCCGAAGGCCATCGACATGGGCCTGGAGCGCGTACGCGAGGTGGCCGCGCGCATGGAGCTGGGCCGCCCCGCGCGCCGCGTGTTCACCGTGGCGGGCACCAACGGCAAGGGTTCCACCGTCGCCTTCATCGAGGCGATCGCGCGCGAGCAGGGGTGGCGCACCGGTGCTTACACCTCGCCGCACCTGTTTGAATACGCCGAGCGCGTGCGCATCGACGGGCGACAGGTGGCGGATGAGTCGCTGGTGGAAGCCTTCGAGGCGGTCGAGGCCGCGCGGTCCGCGGATGACGCGGTATCGCTGACCTATTTCGAATACGGGACGCTGGCCGCGCTGTGGTTGTTCGCGCGCGAGCCGCTGGACCTGGCGATCCTGGAGGTTGGCCTGGGCGGGCGCCTGGACGCCACCAACATCGTCGATGCCGACGTGGCCGTGATCACCACCATCGACCTGGACCATCGGGAATGGCTGGGCGATGACCGCGAGGCGATCGGCCGGGAGAAGGCGGGAATCGCCCGCGCCTGGAAGCCGCTGGTGCTGGGCGAGGACGACCCGCCGGCCAGCGTGCTCCGCCATGCCTACGCCATTGGCGCTTCGGCAATCCGCGCCGGCTGCGACTTCCTGTTCGAGCCGGCCGATGAGGGCCGCTGGCGCTGGCGCGAGGTGGGCCATGCGATTGGGTTGCCGCGCCCGACGTTGCAGGGCGAGGCGCAGGTGCGCAACGCCGCCACCGCCATCGCCGCCCTGCGCGCGCTGGACGTGGAGGTGACGGACGAGGCGATCGCCCGCGGAATCGTCGCGGCGCGGCTGCCCGGCCGGCTGCAGTCGCTCGACTTGGACGGCGTGGAAGTCGCGGTGGACGTGGGGCACAACCCGCAGGCCGCGGCTGGGGTCGCTGCATGGCTGCGCGCGCAGCCGGCTGCGGGCCGGACCCTGGCTGTGTACGCGGCCCTGGCCGACAAGGATGCCGCCGGGGTGGTGGGGGCGCTGGCCGATGCCGTGCAGGCGTGGCACCTGGCCGGACTGGAGCAGGTGCCGCGTGGGCTGGGTGCAGGGGAGTTGTCCGAACGCCTGGCCGCTACCGCCGCGGCTTCCGCCGCCCGGCATGCCGACGTTGCCGCCGCACTCGCCGCGGCGCGCGCGGACGCCGCGCCGGGCGACCGGATCCTGGTCCTGGGCTCGTTCCACACCGCCGCGGCGGCGCTGTCGCTGCTGCAGGGTCGGCATTAAGAATGCCGGGCCGGGGCGGGGCGTATAATCGCCGGGCCTCCGCCGTTGACGACGCCGATGGATTCCCGACTCAAACAACGCCTGGTCGGCGCGGCCGTGCTGGTCGCGCTGGCGGTGATTTTCCTGCCCATGCTGGTCAAGGGCCCGGCGCCGGACAGCGGCGTCTCGGACCTGTCGCTTGACCTGCCCGACCGGCCGCAATCGGCAGATACCGTGACCCGTGACCTGCCGCTGGTGGCACCGCGCCCGCGATCGGGCGATGAAGGTGCGCTGGGGCTCGGCGCCCGTGCGCGCGACGGCAGTGGACCGGTCGACGGCACGCTGCCGACGGTCGATACCGCCGACGCGCCGCATCCGGATGCGGCCCGGCTTGCCAGCGAGCAGCCCGAACAGGAACCTGGCCCGGCCGACCCGGTGGCCGGTACCGGCGAGCCGGGCGATGCACCGGGTGCATCGTCGGAGGAGCCTGAAGCCGCGCCGGAACCCGACCCCGAGCCGGCGCTGCCGGCCACCACCGCCGGCGGCGACTACGCCGTGCGCTTTGGCAGCTACGGCAGCAGCGTCAACGCCGACACCGTGGTCAACCGCCTGCGCGAGGCCGGATTGCCGGCCGGCAGCACCCGGGCCGAAGTGGCCGGGCGCAGCGTGTGGCGCGTACACATCGGCCCCTACGCCAGCCGCGCCCAGGCCGAAGCGGTGCGGGTGCGCGCGGCGACGGTCGGCACCAACGACGCCCGCGTGGTCGCGCTGGACGTGGCGCCGGCGCAGCCGCGCAGTGAAGAGCAGCAGGCCGACGCCGCTGCGACTGCGCCTGAACCGGCCGCGGCGACTCCCGCCGCGGCGCCCGACGTCGGTTTCGTGGTCCAGCTTGGCGCCTTCGCCAACGCCACCGATGCCAACGCGCTGCGCGACCGCATGCGCCAGCTGGGCTTCTCCGCCTTCACCGACACCGTCGATACCGAGCGCGGCGTGCTGACCCGGGTCAAGGCCGGGCCGGTGGTCAGCCGCGCCGAGGCCGAGCGGCTCAAGTCGCAGATCAACGACAGGACCCAGGTCGACGGGATGGTGCGCTCGCACCCCTGAACACCCGTCGTTCCACCCAATTCCCCAGCACCCGGGCAGGTAATCCATGTGCGGCATCATCGGCATCGTCGGAACCACTGAAGTCGCACCAGCGTTGTACGACGGCCTCACCGTGCTGCAGCATCGCGGCCAGGACGCGGCCGGCATCGCCACCGCCGCCGGTACCAACCTGCGCGTGCACAAGGGCAACGGGCTGGTCCGCGACGTGTTCGACGACCGCAACATGCGCGTGCTGCAGGGGCGCATGGGCATCGGCCACTGCCGCTATCCCACCGCCGGCAGCGAAGGCCATGACGAGGCCCAGCCGTTCTACGTCAACTCGCCGTTCGGCATCGCCCTGGCCCACAACGGCAACCTGATCAATACCGATGCGCTGCGCCGCGAGGTGTTCGAGCAGGATCGCCGCAACATCAACACCCAGTCCGATTCGGAAGTGCTGCTGAACGTGTTCGCGCACGAGCTGGACCGCGAGCGCGCGCTGGCGCCGGAGTCCGCGTTCCGGGCCATCGAAGGCGTGCACCGCCGCGCCAAGGGCGGCTACGCCGCGGTGGCGACGGTGCTGGGCCTGGGCCTGGTGGCGTTTCGCGATCCGCACGGCATCCGCCCGCTGGTGCTGGGGCGCAAGGTGACCGAGGCCGGCACCGAGTACGCGGTGGCCTCCGAGTCGGTTGCGCTGGACATCCTGGGCTTCGAGCGCATGCGCGACGTGGCCCCGGGCGAGGGCATCGTGGTCACCGTCCGCGGCGAGCTGCATCACCGCCAGTGCGTGGAGCCGGGCACGCTGACGCCGTGCCTTTTCGAATACGTGTACTTCGCCCGCCCGGACTCGATGATCGAGAACATCTCGGTGCACAAGGCGCGCATGCGCATGGGCGTGACCCTGGGCGAGAAGATCCAGCGCGAGCGGCCGGACCACGACATCGACGTGGTGATCCCGATCCCCGACACCTCGCGCGATTCGGCGCTGGAGCTGGCCCAGGTGCTGGGCGTGAAGTACCGCGAGGGCTTCATCAAGAACCGCTACGTCGGCCGCACCTTCATCATGCCGGGGCAGGGCGAGCGGAAGAAATCGGTGCGCCGCAAGCTCAACGCGATCCCGCTGGAGTTCCGCAACCGGGTGGTGCTGCTGGTGGATGATTCGATCGTGCGCGGCACCACTTCGCACCAGATTGTGCAGATGGCGCGCGATGCCGGCGCGCGCAAGGTCTACCTGGCTTCGGCGGCGCCTCCGGTGCGGTATCCGAACATCTACGGCATCGACATGCCCACGCCCGATGAGCTGATCGCCAATGAGCGCAGCGAGGCGGAGATCGAGCGCATGATCGGCTGCGACTGGCTGGTCTACCAGGACCTGGCCGACCTGGAGAGCGCGGTGGCCGGGCCGAAGTTCCCGGGCATGAAGTTCGACAGCTCCTGCTTCAGCGGCGAATACGTCACCGGGGTGGAGCCAACCTATTTCGACGACCTGAAGCAGGCGCGTTCGGACGAGGCGAAGCGGCAGCGCCGACTGGCGCTGTGAGCGGGCCGGAGACGGCCACGCTGTTCGAGGCCGCGCGTGCCTGCCTGGATGCGGTCGATGTTGACGACAAGATCACGCTGACCCGACGCTACGCCGCCGCGTTCGCGGCCGGCACGCTGCCGGTCGCGGATGAAGCGCCGCCGCCCGAGCCGATTCGCATGCCCGGCCGTCCTCCGAAGCCGCGCATGGTGCATCCGCGCGACCTGCCGCGGCGCGGGCTGGGCAGCGTTGAAGGTCGCGCGGCCTTCATACACGCCATTGCCCACATCGAGCTCAACGCGGTGGACCTGGCCTGGGACGCGGTGTACAGGTTCCGCGGCATGCCGGCCGAGTACTACGCCGACTGGGTGCGGATTGCCGACGACGAAGCCCGGCACTTCCTGATGCTGCGCGGGCGGCTGCGCGCGCTGGGCCACGACTACGGCGACTTCGACGCCCACAATGGCCTGTGGGAAATGTGCGAGAAGACCGCCCACGATGCGATGGCGCGGATGGCGCTGGTGCCGCGGGTGCTGGAGGCGCGCGGGCTGGACGTGACGCCGGGGATGATCGTGAAGCTGCGGTCCGTGGGCGACGAGGCGACCGCCGGGGTGCTGGAGGTGATCCTGGAGGAGGAGGTCAGCCACGTCGCCGCCGGAAGCCGCTGGTTCCGCTGGCACTGCGAGCGGGCCGGCATCGCGCCCGAGCCCAAGTTCCGCGATCTTCTGGCCGAATACGCCCGGGCGGTGCTGCGTGCACCCTTCAACGTCGACGCGCGGGCCGCGGCCGGCTTCAGCGAAGACGAACTCGCCGCCCTGCGCGAACTGTCTTGATTCGCGGGCGGGCCGGTGCGGTGCCCCTCATGTATCGCGGTGGTGTGTAGGTCGACCCTACGCGGCCGACGCGCCCAGCGTGGAGAGGTCGAAGCGGCCGTCGGGATGGGCGCGCAGGACGGAGCCCTGTTCGTACCAATCGCCCAGCACGATGCGCCGGTGCGGGCGGCCGTCGATGTCCAGTTCGTGGATCGCCGGCCGGTGGGTGTGGCCGTGGATCAGGGTGTCGATGCCGAAGCGGCGCAGGGTTTCTTCCACCGTGGCCGGGGAGGCATCGGTGATGGTCTCCATGGTCCCGTCGTCCTTCATCGCCCCCTGGCGCGCCTGGCTGGCGGCGCGGGCCTGCTGGGCGAAGGCCAGCCGGGCCTGCAGCGGCTGGGCCAGCATGTGGGCCTGCCAGTCCGGGCTGCGGGTCTGGGCGCGGATCTTCTGGTATTCGACGTCGTCGGTGCACAGCAGGTCGCCGTGCATCAGCAGCACCGGCCGGTCGTAGAGCTCGATCACGCCCGGGTCGGGCAGGATCCGCATCCCGGCGCGCGCGGCGTAATCGCGGCCCAGCATGAAGTCGCGGTTGCCGTGCATGAAGTAGAGCGGGACCCCGCTGTCCGCCAGCGTCCGGAGTTTTTCGGCAACGAAGGCGCCGGCCTCGGAGGGGTCGTCGTCGCCAACCCAGGACTCGAACAGGTCGCCGAGGATGTACAAGGCGTCGGCTCCGGGTGCTTCGGCGTCGAGGAAGTCGCCGAACAGGCGGGTGATCCCCGGGCGCTCGGGGTCCAGGTGCAGGTCGGCGATGAACAGCGTGGTCATCGCGACATGATAACGGCGGATGCGGGTCGCCCTACAATGTGCAGTCCATTCCGCCAGCAATCCCCGCCATGACCGTCCGCACCCGCTTCGCCCCCAGTCCCACCGGCTACCTGCATATCGGCGGTGCCCGCACCGCGCTGTACTGCTGGCTGGCCGCGCGCCGCGCCGGCGGCCAGTTCGTGCTGCGGATCGAGGACACCGACCGCGAGCGCAGCACGAAGGAGGCGATCGACGCGATCCTGGAGGCGATGGACTGGCTGGGCCTGGACTACGACGAGGGGCCGGTCTACCAGACCCATCGCCTGGACCGGTATCGGGAAGTGGCCGAGCAGCTGCTCGCCGAAGGCAAGGCGTACTGCGCCTACGAGACGCGCGAGGAGCTCGACGCCATGCGCGCGGCGGCGATGGAGAAGGGGGAAAAGCCCCGCTACAACGGCGCCTGGCGCGAGCGCGGCGGCGAGGCCGCGCTGCACGAGTCGCGCCGCGACGACCCCAACCGCGTCATCCGCCTGAAAAACCCGCTTGAAGGCACGGTTGCCTGGAACGACAAGGTCAAGGGCTTGATCGAGATCGCCAACAGCGAGCTGGACGACCTGGTGATCTTCCGCCCGGATGGCCATGCCACCTACAACTTCGCGGTGGTGGTGGACGATATCGACATGGGCATCACCGACGTGGTGCGCGGCGACGACCACGTCAACAACACCCCGCGCCAGATCAACATCTACCAGGCGCTGGGGGCGCCGGTGCCGGCGTTCTCGCACCTGCCGATGATCCTGGACGAGCAGGGCGCCAAGCTGTCCAAGCGCACCGGCGCCGCCGACGTCATGCAGTACCGCGACGCGGGCTACCTGCCGCACGCGCTGCTCAACTACCTGGTGCGGCTGGGCTGGTCGCACGGCGACCAGGAAGTGTTCTCGATCCAGGAGATGCAGCGGCTGTTCGACCTGGCCGACGTCAACGCCAAGGCGGCGCGGCTGGATCCGGCCAAGCTCGGCTGGCTCAACCAGCAGTACCTGAAGGACGATGCGCCCGAAGACGTGGCAACGCACCTGCAGTGGCATCTGCGCAGCGCCGGGCTGGAGCTTGCGAACGGGCCGGCGCCGGCCGACGTGGTCGTCGCGCTGCGCGACCGGGTCCAGACCCTGGCCGAGATGGCCGAGCGCGCCGCCGTCTGGTACCGCCCGCTGGCCGCGTACGACGACAAGGCCGTCGCCAAGCATCTCAAGCCGGGCGCGGAAGCGGTGCTGGGCGATGCGCGCGCGCGCCTGGAAGCGCTGGCCGAGTGGACGCCGGAGGCGATCACCGCGGCGCTGCAGGCGGTGTCCGAGGCGCAGGGCGTGGGCATGGGCAAGGTGGCGCAGCCGATGCGGGTGGCCATCACCGGTACCCAGGTGAGCCCGGATATCGGCCATACGGTGTACCTGGCGGGTCGCGAGGAGGCGCTGCGTCGCATTGACGCGGCCATGGAGAAGATTCCCGCGGCTTGAGTAGGGCGGCGTTCGCCACCATCATGAAGCCATGGCCAACGCCTGCACAGACCCGCACCACCACGTTCACGACGCGGCCGGCTTCGTGGCCGCGGTCGAGGCCGCGTGCAAGGAGCGCGGGCTGCGCCTGACGCCGATCCGCAGCTACGTGCTGGGACTGATCGCCGAGGCCGATCGCCCGCTCAAGGCCTACGACCTGCTTGACCGGGTGCGCGAAGGCGGCGGCCCCGGCTCGGCCGCGCCGCCCACCGTGTACCGCGCGCTGGACTTCCTGCTCGGCAACGGCTTCATCCACCGGCTGGAATCGATCAACGCCTTCGTCGCCTGCCATCATCCCAGCAGCCGTCCGCACTCGGTGCCGTTTCTGATCTGCGACAACTGCCAGGATGCCACCGAGCTGGAGGACGAGCGCATCGTTGAGTCCCTCGATGTCCGCGCCCGTGCGCTTGGCTTCATCCCGCAGGCGCAGACGCTGGAAGTGCACGGCCTGTGTGCGGCTTGCGCGCGCGGCGCCGCAGACTGAGCCCGACAGGCAGCCGTCCTCGGCAAAAGCATGCAAAGCAGGGCCATCCTTCGACGGCATCCGGGTATTTGCTTCGCAGCAAGTATGTAATAATATATCATTACGTATTCGGCGGCCCCGGCCGTCGCCCGCCAAATCCCCGACCACCCTGGACCTTGCATGATCAATAACCCCAAACCACTGGGCGCCGCGATCCGCTGCGCTCTGATGGGCGCCGCCCTGTGCGCCTCTCCCGTCATGGCGGCCGATGATGCCGACCCGCAAGTTGCCGACGACCCGCATATCACCAATTTGCGTCCGATCCAGGTGACCGGCATTGCCGAAGACCCGAACCGGATCGCCTCTCCCCATAGCGTGATTTCCGGGGAAGACGTAGTGGCCAGTGGCGCGGGAACCCTGGGTGAAGCGTTGGCCGGGCAGCCGGGCGTGCACGCCGACACCTTCGGCGCCGGTAGCAGTCGGCCGGTGATCCGAGGCCAGGTCGGCCCGAGGGTGAAGGTGCTGTCCGACAGTGCGTCGATCCTGGACGCGTCGGACATTTCCCCCGACCACGCGGTGACCGTGGATCCGCTGCTGGGCGAGCAGATCGAAGTACTGCGCGGCCCGGCCACGCTGCTGTATGGCGGCGGCGCGATCGGCGGGGTAGTGAACGTACTCGACAACAAGATCCCGACCGAACTGCCGTACGACGGGCTGGAAGGCCGATTCGTGCTGCGGGGCAACACCGTCGCTGACGAGAAGGCCTTCGGCGCCGCGGTGTCGGCGCAGGTGGCCTCGAATCTGGTCCTGCACGTGGAAACCTCCCGCCGCGATACCGGCGATTACCGCGCGCCGGGGCTGGATGAATCCCGCGTGGACGCGACCTTCAGCGATTCGCGCAACAGCAGCGTGGGGCTCTCCTGGATCGGTGACGACGGTTACCTGGGTCTCGCCTATTCCTACCGGGACGAGGAATACGGCCTGCCGGGGCACAGCCATGAGTACGAGGATTGTCATCCACATGGCAGCAGCCTGCACTGCGGCGGTCACGGGCACGACCACGGACACGACCATGATCATGGCCACGATCACGCACATCTGGCCGTGGTCGACATGGAGAGCAAGCGCTGGGACCTGCGTGGCGAGTACCGCGACCCCTTCACCGGCATGTCGCGCATCCGCCTGCGCTCCAGCTACACCGACTACAGCCATGACGAGCTGGATGACGGCCAGGTCGCTACCACCTTCAGCAACAAGGGCCATGACTCGCGGGTCGAGTTCGAGCACGCGCCGCTGGGCGACTGGACGGGCGTGTTCGGCATCCAGCACGCCGACACCCGTTTTGGCGCCGACGGCCTGGAGGCATTCATGCCGGATGTGGACACCCGCACCACCGGCCTGTTCATTGTCGAGCACCTGGACCCCAGCGAGCAGTGGCACTTCGAGCTTGGCGCGCGCTATGAAAGGGTCAGGCACGACCCGATCGGCGACGAGCGCGGCCGCCCTGCCTACAGCGGCAGCGCCACTTCGTTCTCCGGCGCGGCGGTATGGAATTTCCACCCTGATCTGTCGCTGGCCGTCTCCGCCTCCCGCTCGGAGCGCGCGCCGCACGCGCAGGAGCTGTACGCACGTGGCGTCCATCTGGCCACCAACACGTATGAGTGCGGCCTGGTCGAGGATCCGCTGACCTGTGGCGGGCTGGAGAACAACGCCGACTACGGCAAAGAGTCGTCGAAGAACTACGAACTTGCCCTGCGCAAGACCGAAGGCGACCTGACCTTCAACATTGGCGCCTTTGCCAACGACTTCGACGGCTACATCTATGCCCGCACGCTCGACCAGCACGAGGATTTCCGTCTGATCAAGTACACCCAGCGCGACGCGGAATTCCGTGGTTTCGAGGGCGAGGTGGGCTACCGCTTCAGCGAGGTGTTCTCGGCCAGCCTGTTCGGCGACCGGGTCCGGGCGAAATTCGCCGACGGCAGCGGCAACGTGCCGCGTATCCCGCCCTCGCGCCTGGGCATGCGCCTGAACGCGGAGATTGGCGCATTTGGCGGCGAGCTGGAGTATTACCGGGCCAGCGCCCAGGACGATATCGCCGACGAGGAGACCCGCACGCCGGGCCACGACATGCTGAACCTGTCGGCGCACTACCACCTGGCAGACGGCAACACCCGGCTGTTCGTGCGGGGCGCCAACCTGCTCGACGAGCAGGTCTGGAACCACACTTCGTTCCTGGCCGACACCGTTCCGCTGCCCGGGCGCAACCTGACCTTCGGCATCAGCTACCGGTTCTGAGGACACTGCAGATGACGCTGTACGAGCGCGTCACCCGACTCCACGGCCATCGGCCGTGGGGCGCGGTGCTTGATGCCGGTACCGGGCGTTCCTCGATGCGTTGGCTGCTGGGGCTTGAAACCGCGCGCTGGACCGCGGTGACCGGCGCCGTACCCATGGCCGAGCAGACCCGGGCTGAAATCGGCGAGAGGATGCGCGAGCAGGACCGACTGCTGGTCGGCAACTGGGTCGACCCGGAACTGCTGGCCGGCGAGCACTATGACGTGGTGCTGGCCGATTACCTGCTTGGTGCGATCGAAGGCTTCGCGCCGTACTGGCAGGACCGGCTGTTTGCCCGGCTGCGTCCGCTGGTGGGCAGGCGGCTGTACGTGATCGGCCTGGACCCGTACGTGCACGGGGTGCCGGACGACCCGGCCGCGCGGCTGGTGAACGAGATCGGCCGGCTGCGCGATGGCTGCCTGCTGATGTCTGGCCAGCAGCCGTACCGGGAATACCCGCTGGACTGGTCGCTGCGCCACTTGGAGCAGGCCGGCTTCCGGATCGCGGACGCGCAAACGGTGCCGATCTTCTACCGCGAGCGCTTCGTGCACAGCCAGCTGGATCTGTGCAGGCAATCGGTGGACCGGCTGCGCGATCGTGCGCTGGCCGCGCCGCTGTTGGCACACATCGCAGATTTGCGTAACCGGGCGTTGGCGCACATTGCCCGCGAGGGCGGACTGCGCTGCGGCCACGACTATATCGTCGTTGCCGAGCCCGTCTGACCCGTTGTGTTATATAATCACATATCGTCAGGAGACGAGACGCCGTGTCCCCATCCCCCATGCCCTCATCCCCCGTGTCCTCCGCATCGAGCACCTTGAGAAGCGCCGACCGCATCGGCTTTGCGGCGTCGTTCCTGTGCGCGATCCACTGCGCGCTGCTTCCGGTCGTGCTGGGACTGCTGCCGGCGCTGGGCCTGAAGTTCGGTGGCTGGGTGGACATCGACCAAGGGTTTGTGGTCTTCGCCACGCTGCTGGGGCTGACCACGCTGACCGTCGGCTACCGCCGCCACCGCGCTTTCCGGGCCTGGGCCCTGCTGGTACCGGGCCTGGCGCTGGTGTGGGCCGGTTCCTTCACCCACCTGCACGACCACACCCTTGCCCACGCCGGGATCATGACCATCGGTGGGCTGCTGCTGGCGGCCGCGCACCTGCTCAACCTGCGCCTGACCCACGCCCTGACTCGCTGATCGCAGGCCCGGGCGTGCTAGCATTTCACGGTTCGCGTGCCGCTCCCGGCGCGCGCCGGATATCAGCAGATCAGGAGCATTCAATGGGCAAGGGCGACCGCAAGACCCTCAAGGGCAAGCGCTACAACTCCAGCTACGGCAACAGCCGTCCACACCGTCTGCGCACCGCAGCCGCCGCGCAGGCGCCCGCCGCCGGCAAGGTGGTCCGGCCGACGAAGAAGGTCGTGGCGAAGAAGACCGTCGCCAAGGAGTGACCGCGCCGCACGCGTGATGGAAAGCCCGCCCTACGGCGGGCTTTTTTTGTGGTTCTTCCCCCCAACTCGGTGCTGCTTTTTCGCTTTTCCTCGCGGTGACCTGAGAGGCCCCGCCGTGGCCGGGAGGCCTTTGCGCTCCATGTCCCCCGGCCCCCGCCTTCGGCGGCAGCCTCCTCCTTTACTTACGCGCAAAGGCCTCCCGGCCACGGCGGGGCTCGGCTGC